>JAEINR010000001.1 GCA_016342325.1 Desulfobacterium sp. | reverse complement strand
AGTTAAGTTCTCTAGCGCCGATGGTACTGCAGGGGCAGCCCTGTGGGAGAGTAGGACGCCGCCGGATTATTTTTATATAGCCCTGATCATCGATTTTCGATGGTCAGGGCTATTTTGATTTTTGGGAGGCTTTTTTTGAGTCTTTCCTCCAGGTTCTGATGCCCAGGATGGGCCTCCAGGATAATGGCCGTTTTTAGAGCGTTACTATACCCTCGCTGATTCAGGTGTGTGCCGGACTCAGATCGCCTTTACACCCCCTCCTTCTTGACCCTGACAACAGGGTTTCCGCAAGACCTGCATCCTCTTTTGTTTCAATACCCGGAGGCACCCATGGTATTGTAACTTTCTTTTTAGAAACTTATAATTTTATGGGCGTCCCCTTCTTTTGCTTTTCGGTAGCAAATTCACCCATGGTCTTTTTTTGTTCCGTGTAACATGGTAATTTGGGGATAAACAGATCCGTAGAATTTATTTATCCTTTAGCCATAAGAAGAAACAAATGCTGCAAAGTGATGCTGAAGATATCCTTGAGAAGTATATCCGAGGGAAGGACAAAGACCGATTTGAGATCCTTGAGGAGATATATGAGTCCGGCGCAAAAGTAACGTTTGAAATTAATTCGGACGCCATTTCTTTCCCCGGCGAGATTGTCGGCAATAGGGAAATCGCGAAAGTGTTATCATCTGATTCCAACAAAAATTATGACCATGTAAAAACCTATTGCCTTTCCAGGGAATTTCCATTGCTTGCAGAGGGAACGATCTTGAAGCAAAAGTGGTTAGTACTCATGCGGGAGAAAACAAGTCACCTTATACGCGTCGGCTCCGGTTCCTATGGATGGCATTTTCGAACAGCACCCGGTTCACATACCAGAATCAAACATCACCACATCTATATCCATGACATGCTTACGTTGTCCGATTGGTCATTAAGGTCCCTGCTGGATTTGCAAATGCGTTTTTCTTACCCCTGGTTGGAGCAGGAAAAAGCAATAAAGGTCTTAAACGAATACAGAGCGCTGAATGTTATTACCGATTATCTGAAAACCAATGAATTCATAAAATGACACCCAGGGAAAAGTGATATGGAAGAAAACGATCGGATAGCATTATTCATAGATATCGATAATTTTGTTGGATCCTGTCTTGATGATGATTTGCCTATTGACCTTAAAGGGGAAATTAAAAAACTCACCGAGCATGGACGGGTAAGCATTCGCAGATCTTTTGGCGATATCATGAAGCTGCCGATGCCCTATGAAAAGAAACAGGAATTACGGCAAATGCTCCAGGCGAATCTGGTGCTCCATGAAGACATTCCCCATTATAATAACTATAAAAATACATCAGACATTCGATTGGCCATAGAGGCATTGTCGGTTGCCTATACGTATCCAGATATCAACTTGTTTGCAGTGGTTGCAAATGATCGGGATTTTATGCCGCTGTTTTCTAAATTAAAGGAAATTGGTAAGACCGTAATCGGGATTGGCAGCACGAAAGATTCAATTGGTGAGTTATATAAGAGTGCATGCGATTTGTTCTATTACCATGAGCGGTTGTGTGAAACACGCTTGCCAGCAGGGATTAAAGCCCTGAGTGGACAACCGGCAGACGAAGAAACCGAGGTGATTCAGCTGTTGCTTGAGACGGTGGAATTCAATTCTGCAAATGCAAAGAAAACCTTGGGGAGCATTATTGCTCCGGCAATGAGGGCACGAAAACCGGATCTTGATTTTAAGAATTATTCATTTTTGACTTTCAAGGGATTATGTGAGGCCGCCGAAAAGAAGGGATTGATTTCCACCGAACCCCACGGTGGTGATATTAATATTTCATGCAATGAGTCAATTGTCAGATCAATCTTAATGTCCAAAAAAAATGATGACCTAAAAGAAAACAACTTGAAGCAAGTGTATGCAAAATTCATTCAGGATGTACTGAAGTTGAAAACTGAATTTCCGGATCATGGCAAACGCACGCAGATCTATCAGAAAATGGATGAATTGCTGGGCGAGTCTTCGAGTGGTATGCCATTGAAAGAGTTGTCAGAGGAAATTACCAAAAAACTTGATTTGAAAAATGAAGAACAGCCGGCTGTCTATAAGATTCTTTATACCTTATACCGGGCGGAAGGATTCCTGGCCATAAGAAGTGACGATAACTACAACCCTAGGATCCAGCGCAGCATTATGGATCACAATGAGATGGAATTGAATCTGATTAGACGATTAATCAGGCTGTTTAAGAAGGACCGTTCCGGTTACCCGTTTAATCCCCAGCAATGGTCGGAGCTCTTTGTCGATAACACCTCTTATTCCCGGGTTATCAAGTTTGCTTTTAATTATGAGTGATTGACCTCATATGGGGTGGCGCCCCTGGCCGTCTCTTTTCTTGACAGTTTGAAACGTGGATGGTAATTTTTACAGGATGTTGCCTGTGCAACAGGTCAATGGAAAAATTCCCGGCTAAAAAAATTTGGAGGGTATGATGGAACTGGATGATATCATGGAAATTGATCAGACCAGTAAAATTGCCATCGAAATCGGAAGCAAACTGTTCGTTGACATCGATGGTGTTGATTTCACGGTAAACAGCATTTTTGTGGGAATGCGGGTTAATGAGTACATGATCATCACGCCGCCTGCAAAGTCTGCAAATATTAAATCAAAAATGTACCCGGGCAACCCCATTCTCGTTAAATACCTATATGACGGTACGGTGTATGCTTTTCAAAGCGCGATCATCGAACTTATCGTCGACCCCATTAGCATCATCGCAATCCAATATCCCAGGCTTATTCAGCACCAGGAGCTGAGGGACACGAAACGCTCGCCCTGTGTAATCCCTGCCAAGGCCGCAACCCGGACCCGGGACGTCCCCATTGTGGTGTTTGACATCAATAAAAAGGGGTGCCGTTTTAAATACCAAGAGAACCGCGACAAGCGTATCCGCTTTCACCTGAATGACGCTTTTACCCTCCATATCAAGCTTCCCGGGATCAGTGAGGAGCAGTCCGCCAGGGTCAGGGTGAAAAATATCCAGCGTCAAAACAAGCAGGCGGAGATCGGGGTCGTGTACGAGGCGGTTCAATCAATGTTCCTGAAACGGCTCGGTGATTACCTCTTTTCCGTTGATGGATTATAGCCCGTTTTTCCAACCGGGTGAACCCCATTTCCGGTCTTGCCCCTGAATTGTTCTTTTTTACTTGATCATCTTCGTCTGCTATGTTTTGGTTATCTTTGTTTTGAGGAAAAATGAGAAGATCGAAATCTTTCCCATCTAAGAGCAGGGGAGTTCGGTTGCATGGCGTTGATCCGGTAAGGGATAAAATTCAATGGGGAAAGTAGCGTTAGCAGGTGTTTTGACCTGGTTGCTGGTGTTTAGCGGCTGTACCCGCCAGGAGCCACCGATCAAGGTAGACCTGAGCAACAAGTCCCAGATCGACCTGAGGGAGGAGGGCGATGTGATTACCTATGCCTACCTTCCCCAGTATTCCCATACGGTTTCCTACCAGCGCCACCACCTGCTGGTGGAGTATCTTTGCCGGGAAACAGGACTTAACATCAAACAGATATTTCCGGATACCTTTGACCAGCACATGAAGATGGTCGGTCAGAACAAGGTGGACATCTCGTTTTCCAACCCGTTTATCTACGCCAAGATCGTTCATCGATACGGTGCAAAGGCCTTTGCCCGGATTGTGGAGAACACAAGCCAGGACAAGTTCAGGGGGCAGATTATCTGCCGGGCGGATAACCCGGCCATCAAGACCATTGACGACTGCAGGAACAAGAGTTGGATCGCTGTGGATGCAACCTCAGCCGGGGGATATCTTTTTCCCCTGGGGCATTTTTTGAGCCAGGGGATTCAAAAAGAGGCGTTCAAGGAGATCGCCTTTGCTCCCGGCCCCGGAGGCAAGCAGGAGAAGGTGGTTCTCTCTGTCCATGCCGGCAAGTACGATGTGGGCACCATCAGGGAAGGCACTTTGAACGTGGTGGCAAACCGCATCGACATGAACGAGATCCGCGTGATCGCCAACACCCGCTCCTACCCGGGCTGGGTCTATGCCGCAAGCAGCGGGCTCTCTGTTTCCATTGTGGAAAAGGTGAGAAATGCTCTGCTGAAGCTTGATTTCAACAAGGGGGATCACCGGGAGATCCTGGCGGCGGCTGATTTCCTAGGTGTCATCGCCTCGGACGACAAGGAGTTTGACTCGATCAGGGAGCTGGCCCGCCGGGTGGGCATCAGCCTGGAAGAGTGACCATGAATATCTGGCCGGTGAAACTGGGGTTCCGCTCCAAGATTTACGTGGGTATGTTTTCCCTTCTTCTGCTATTGGGGCTGGTGATCTTTTTCCTGGTCGCACGGATCATGAAGGAGTCCCTCCTGGAGGAGAACAAGAACCGGGGCGTCTCCCTTGCCGTGAACCTGTCGGCACGGATGGTCGAACCCATGCTGGCCATGGATTTTCTGCGCATGAAGACCCTGGTGGACGCGACCGTCCGGCTCAGTGACGACATCTCCTACACCTTTGTCATGAACCACGATCAAAAGCCCCTGGTTCACACCTTTAAGGGCGGTTTCCCTGTTGAGCTGATACCCGTGAACGTTGTCTCGAACTTTCAGCGCTATTCCATGCGGCTGTTGGATACCGGGGATAACCTTGTCTACGATTATGCCGTTCCGGTGTTTGTCGGCAGGGACCGGCTGGGAACCGTGAGGCTGGGACTGCTCACCACCCGGATCGAGAAGACCTTTAACCGCATCATGGTGAGTGCCTTTCTTTCAACCCTGTTTGTGATTCTTATTGCCGTGTTTGCCGCCACCTTCCTGGGCCGTCCCATCACCCGGAACATCAAGCGGCTCCATGACTCCACGGAGCGGGCGCTGCGGGGGGACCTGGATATTCACACGGCACCCTTGTTAAAGAAAAACTGCTGGGACATCATGGCCTGTAGCAAGACCGAGTGCCCCGCCTACGGCAACCTCTACCATCGCTGCTGGTATATGGCGGGCACCCTCTGTCCCACCTGTGTGGAGGGGGACTATGCCGGGACCATCACCAGTTGCCAGAACTGCACAGTTTACAAGAAATGCGCCGGCGACGAGATCCAGAGCCTGGCCGAGAGTTTCGATTCCATGATTCTTTCGTTGAAAAACAATTTGTCGGGCCTTGAGCAGGCGGACAAGACTTTGAAAAAGCAGAAGAACCTCCTGCGGGCCATCCTGGATACCGTTCCTGATTTCATCTCCCTCCAGGACCGTAACGGGGTGTACATCTCCGTGAACTGGGCTTTCTGCAAAATGCTCGGCAAGACCGAAGATGAGATCATCGGAAAAACCACCTTTGACGTGTTTCCCGGAAAAAAGGCCGAGGTGTACCACCAGGAGGACCTTAATCTCTTTTTGACAGGAGAGCCTTTGGTCAAGGAGAACAGGGTCGTTAAGGGCCATCGCACCAAGTGGTACCACCTGGTAAAGATTCCCATGTGCGAGGGGAAGGGGCAAATCTCCGGGCTCTTGTGCAGCGGCCGGGACATCACAGAGCTTAAAAGGGTCCAGGAGCAGCTCACCCAGTCCCAGAAGATGGAGTCCCTTGGCCAGCTTGCCGCAGGCATTGCCCATGAGATCAATACCCCCCTTGGCATCATCCTGGGATATGCCCAGCTGATGTTGGAAGAGGGTGATGATCCAGCTCAGTCCAAAGAAGATCTCAGGATAATCGCCAAGCAGACAAAGATCGCCAGCAAGATCGTGGCCGATCTGTTGAAATTTTCAAGACCCGTGGAGAGCGTCGTCTCCGTGGTCGACATCAATCAAGCCATTGAGGATGTGGTTTCCGTTGTGGAACACAGCTTTAACCTGGAGCAGGTGGTGATCAAAAGGAGCTACGGGGCAGGTCTGCCGCCGGTGAAAGGGGATGAGGAAAAGCTGAAGCAGGTGTTCGTCAACCTGCTCAAAAACGCCCTGGATGCCATGGGGCAGGGGGGCGTTATCACCATCAAGACCTATTATGTCAAGCAAATGCAAAAGGGCAGGCTTGTGGTTTCGGTGTCGGATACGGGCCAGGGAATCAGTTCAGACAACATGAAGAAGATCTTTGATCCCTTTTTTACCACCAAGGGGGTGGGCAGGGGAACCGGACTCGGGCTGTCGGTTACCTTTGGCATCATCAAGGAGCACGGTGGAACCATTGAGGTGAAGAGTCCCCTTGTGTCGGAAAGGGATCGGGGCGATGCCCAGGGGCCGGGCACGGCCTTTATGGTGCATCTGCCCGTGGGCAATGGCCTCTAACGCTTGGCATATGAATGGACCCCATTTTTTATTGTAATAGGCAAAGTTTCCATCAATTCGAGTGAGAACCGTTGGCCGTGTCCCCGGCCTGAAGAATCCGGGGAACGGTTTGTTTGATAAAGGAGAGGCATGGCAACGATACTGGTGTTGGACGATGTACTGGATGCGGTTATCCTGATCAAGCGGATCCTGTCGAGGAAAGGGCATGGGGTGATCACTTTTACCGAGGAGGAAGAGGCCATTGCCTATGCCGCCTCCCATGCTGTGGACCTGGCCATTTTGGACATCAAACTCAAGCGGCTCAGCGGGCTTGAGGTGCTGGAAAGACTGAAAAAGATCGATCCCGGGATACGGGTCCTCATGCTCACGGGCTATCCCTCTTTGGAGACGGCCAGGGAGGCCCTGGATCTTGGTGCCGGAGCGTATTGCGTCAAGCCCATTGACATGGATGAGCTGGAGGACAAAGTGGCGGGCCTCTTGCAAATGAGTGCCTCGGCACGTTTGCCAGGCGGCCCTCTTGCCGATTAGCGTTTATATCTGTATGACACGGGCCTCTTGCCCATTAGCGTTTCTGCCTTTATGACACGGACCTCTTGTCGATTAGCGCCTATACCTGTTTGACAGGCGGGCCATCACCTGGAAGTACTCCTGGATAAATGCGCCGGACACAACCGTTGCAATGGAGAAGGTGAGGGGGACCTTACCTGGAAACCGGCCGGAAAGAGCCAAAAACACATTGCTTGAGAGGGTGTTGAGCCGGGCATGGATGGTGTGCTGGTCTATCAGCCCTTGGGGGACCCCGTAAATACGGCATCGGACCGGTCGGAACCCATGGAGCACCCCGTCCTTATCTTGAAGGAGGGGACAGGGGGTGGTCTGGTTCTTGTCCAGCTCCAGGTCCAGGTTCCGGGTCCCTGCCATCACGGTTTCCCTGGGACCCCTTGCCAGGTTCTGGTGCATTTTTTTGTGGAGATAGATCGCTTCGATCAATGGGATTTCAAAGGGTTCAAAGCAGCATTTGTGGTGCTTTTTTCCGCATCCAAACGGGTATCCGCAGGCCTTGGATGCCGCTTCCACATGGACGGTGACTTTTCGGACCAGCGTTTCATATTCGTCAACATAGGGGGCAAGATCCACGGCATTGCGCTTTTCGAGACGCGGTTCCCGGAGGGTAAGGGGGGTGCCGCTTCTTCCGATGCCGTGGCGACAGTGCACCAGTACCTTTTTGCCGCGATAGATGGCCTCGTCCAGCCAGGCAAGCCCGTTCTCCATCTCTTTCATCTCTTCCATGTCTGGGGCCTCGTCGTCCCACACAGGAAGATAAAACACCTCGAACCCGGAACCTTCCTCTAACGCGTGGAGATCGCTGAATTCGGCACAGAGGTTGATAATGGCATTGATGCCGTGGGCGCGGACATGATCGAGTTCTGCATAGGACATGGGGGCACGGCCAACGGCAAGCTGGGGTGTCACCCAGGAGAGGTCGTAGTCAGGCATAGGGTCCTCCTTCAGTCTTTGCTTGAGCTGAAATCATACCTTCCGTTCATGAAGTCGTCAACCAGATCGTCCACATCTGCATGTGCGTTGAGATAAAGATCCATCAACCGGGTGGCCCCAAGCAGTCGGCCAAGCATCTCCAGGCGCTTTATGATTTCCGACAGCTCTCCCATTTGAAAACTGGCATCCACAAGATCTGCATTGGTATGGATCGCAAACCCCAGATGCTTGAGGACCCCACCAATAAAGCCGGCCCTCATGGCCCTTCCGTGAGTTTCCCCGCCGCCGCCCGAGAACCTGAACAGGATATAGTTGTCTGTTGCGATGCTTGTGCAGAGGGTGTCAAGGATCACGAAGTGGTAGCCGAACCTCAGGTTGAGATTGAGATAGTCGCTGGAGAATACGGCATAGCTGCCAAATCGGGGGGCGTCGGGACTGATGATTCCCCCGGCCATGACGATTCTATCGTGGCTCTCCCAATCAAAATGGGTGACATGGGACCATCGGATGTCGGGGTGATTCAGGCCGTTGAACAACGCCTCCAACGGAAGGCTTGTGATATCTGCCAGGGTCACTTCCTTGGGGCCGGCCACGGTTTCCTTGATGCCGCCTCCCACATCCAGGAGATAGAAGAGTATGGGAAGCCCGGACACGAGCCTTCTGGCTCCTTTTCGCCTGCTTCCCTTGCGAGCTCCTAACGTAAACATCTCCTGGATCGCCGTCTCATGGGCGAACCGGATGATGTCGTGCATGGAGCGGCACCCTTCCGGGGTGAACCTGGGTGAGGCCGGGTCCGTAAGACTCAAGGGGGAGATGAACGCCATGATATACCCTAGGGTTTCCATGAAGGGCGTGCTTTCAAACCCATCCGTCACAGCCGGTCCCAGCAAAGGACCAGACACCCTGTTTCCGGTGTCTTCGTCTCCCTGGTAGACAATCCGATTGTCGGCATCCACGGTGACCATGTCTCCCTGGATCAGTTCTGAGCTGGCATTGCCGGTGTTGCCAAGGGTGGGCGTGTTGAACTCCCTTGCAACCGTTGCCAGATGTCCGGACGAGGAGCCAAGATCAGTGACAATGGCGCTTGCCCTTTCCAGGGCAACCACAAGGCCTGGGGCGGCGATCCGTGATACCAGCACGGCTCCCTTGGGAAAATCGTGGCAGTCAAAGGGGGGGATTGCGTGGAACACGGGACCGCTGCCCCTGCCCGGGCAGGCGGTCTCTCCCCCCCGGATCAGTATGGGATTCAGGATTGTTTTGGTTGTGGCGGGGAGGGTAGCAGCCGGGGAGGGGGGGCCGAAGTTCAGGGGTCTTGACTGAAGAATGAACAGGCGCCGGGTAGCGCCCATGGCCCATTCCATGTCCTGGGGGGATTCGAAAAAGGTCTCAAGGGCCTTTCCCCATCGGGCAAGGGTTGTGATCTCCTGGCGGTCAAGGGGACGGTTTTTATGGTTTTCAAGGGGCGATGGTGCCGGGGTTCCATGGAAATAGCGAATGGTGCCCGGGGAATCCCGGTCTGCCAGAATGAGACAATCCGGGGATGCGTCCCCCCCCACAAGGGTGCCCGGCGAAAATACCTGAAATGTCCAGAATTTGAAAAGGTTCTTGATCAGCATGGACACTCCTCCTGATATGGCGTCTGATGCTGTTGACACTGGATCGTCATTCAAAAGTTAGCAGGACTTATTGTGAAACGCAACCCTGAATTCTTTGACAAAGATTGAATCCCGGGGAGGGTTTGTGGTAAAGGGAGGGCTTAAAAACACTTAAAATGTCCGGAGGGTGGATTGGATACAACAAGGGGAGAGATCAGCCAGGAACTTGAACAGGGTATCCTGGCAATGCTTTACCATGAATGGGAGCAGGTGGTCTGGGGATTGAGCCTGAGGGAACCAACCCTTGCGGTGCGGTTGAAGCGGCCGGGGATTCTTATCAGTGACATGAAGCGTACCCTGGGCCAATGGGACGCTTTTCTGGGGGAGATTACCATTGGACGAGAGCTTGTGCAACAGGGCCGATGGGATTCCGTGTGTGAGGTGCTCCGCCACGAGATGGCCCACCAACTGGCGTCCAGTTTTGCCGACTCCCGGGACGAGACGCCCCATGGCCAGCGTTTTGTTGCCTGCTGCATTGCCATCGGCGCCAATCCCAAAGCGTCCGGAACCTACAAGAGTCTGGAAGATCGGGTGTGGGGAGAAGGGGCGTCTGAGAACGACAGGATCATGCTCAAGGTCAAGAAGCTCATGGGACTTGCCACTTCCCAGAATCGCCATGAGGCCGAGCTTGCCGCGGCAAAGGCAGGCGAGCTCATCGCAAGGTACAACCTGGAGCGCATCAAATCCAAGGAAAAGCGGAACTTCGAGAGCATCATTATCACAACGCCCTCCCTCAAACGCACCCAGGCGGAAAGCCTGGCTGCCGGCATCCTCGACGCCCACTATTTTGTCAAACCGGTGTGGATTCCCGTGTATCTCCCGGACCGGGAAAAGATGGGAAAGGCCCTTGAGATCAGCGGCACCCCCACCAACGTGAGAATCGCGGATTATGTGTTTGACTTTGTGCTCAACTACGCCTTAAAAAGCTGGCACCATTATAAGGCGGCCAACCCTTCCTGCCGGGCAAGATCCGGATATATGACAGGGGTGCTCCTTGGATTTCGCCAAAAGCTGGACCAGGGTCAAAAACAGCGGAGCACAAGTGAGGAAAAGGGCGGTGAAAA
This sequence comes from Desulfobacterium sp., assembly GCA_016342325.1. Classification (GTDB taxonomy): domain Bacteria; phylum Desulfobacterota; class Desulfobacteria; order Desulfobacterales; family Desulfobacteraceae; genus Desulforapulum. The sequence continues at coordinate 219,468 of JAEINR010000001.1, read as the reverse complement.
AGCGCTGGTCATGGTCAAGGACGGGCAGCTTTCCGCCTATGTTGACCAGCGCTATCCAAGGGTTAAACGGTCCAGCATGGTCCACGCAAGTACCAGCCGCGAGGCCTACAGTTCAGGCCTTGAAAAGGGCCGGGATCTTGTCGTGTCCAAGGGGATCGCCGCCAGGGGCGGCAACTCCGGAAAGCTGCTCCGGTAGGTTTCATCTTGGTATTACACGAAGGTCAGTTGATGCTTCTGACACACCTGGCAAAATTATAGATCCGGATCACATCTCCCTGGGGGCCATGGCCCTGGGGATAATCCGATGGATCTCCTGTTTTCGGATCGCTGCGCTGGGCGCCTGCCCCGTGGACATCCATCAATTCATAGGTGCCGTCAGGGGACTGCATATACCCCAGGGCTTCGCCAAAACTGAAGTAGACGGCCCTGTTTCCGCCCCGGATGGTTTCGTGGGTGGTGGTGGACCAGAAGTAGGGGTAATTGGTGCTGCCGCCTTCATCGATAATGGCCGTCACCGTAAACACGGGATCAATGGCCGCAGACCGGGTGGTGGCTGGGGACCGGGTGTAATCCACGATGGTTTGAAGCTCTTTTGCATCCGGGAGGCGCCAGTCTGAATATTCGGCATACTCAAGCGTTTCCGTCCATGCCAGGGCGTCTTCCCAGTCCATGGCGCCGGTTCCGGTTTCACCGGTATTGAACCGGCCCGAATCATGTTTCATCCACATAAGACCCGTGGCAAGATCTGAAATGGTGCCGTCCCGGTTGTCGATAAAATTGTTTTTTCCGTATTCCGTGTTGCCACGGACGTAGCGCACATAGAACGCTTTACCGGTGCCGTGCATGGTGACGGGATAGCCCTTGATCCGGCCGTCGGCAAAATTAACCCCGAATACTGTTTCGTCGCCGCCCATGGTGGTGCTGACATACCGTGTGGCCGACATGAACTGGGAATCGATGATCCGCTCACCTGCAAGGGGATCTCCGTAGCTGAAGTCAAAAAACAGGGTGTTGATGAAAGGCGTTAATCCCTCGGTATCCGTGTCTTCAACATCGGGATTAATGCCGGAAAACAGAATTAAAGAATAGAGTTCCTTGATGGTGGGCAGCCGCCAGTCCTGGTGGCCTGCCAGCTCAAACAAGGAAATTTCCGATTCCGCTTCATCCAAGGTTTTTTTCTCCCCCGGGTTCTTTTGCCACATGAGGTCTGTGTTCGTGTCGGTGACAGTGCCGTCGCCATTGTCCGTGTAACCTGGGGCATTCCCCTGGTAGGAGGCATCCTGGCCGTAAAAGGTCTCCCCGGGAATCGGTTCCGATATTTCATACATGTCATTGTAAAAGGCAGCTGTTCCCGTATCAACAACCGTGTACCGGCCGGACTGGTCTGTTGTTGGGTCCTGGTGCTGGGCCCCGGTGGCGGGGTCTGCCGGGGGAGCCTGGTGGTTGCCCATTTTTTTCCGGGGGGGCGGCCCTTTGGGCAGTTCAGTGCTGTCCAGGAAACCGTTCCCGTCCGTGTCAAACAGGAGGAAGTGGTCGTCCGGTCCCGGGAATTCATCCTGGGACAGGCTGCCGTCCCCGTCCGTGTCCAGGCGATCCATGGGATTACCCCGCTCGCTGCCGGGGCCTGGGCTTGTTGGGCCGGTTGGGGCAAAGTTTCGTCCCTGGGCTGGGGCGGTTGAGAGCCAGAGGGTTGCTACCAGGGCCAGGGCCATGATCCAATTTTTTTGCATCATTTTGTTCATGATTTTTCTCCTGAATAAGGGGTTGACCATTGGATGGTCGGTTTGTATGAACCTATCATTGGAATGTGAGGAACCCGGGTTTGAATTGTGAGGAAAAATAGAGGTTTTGCCAGTGAGCCTTGAAACCCGGGTGGTGATGGGGTAATACGAACCATGCGACTTCAATATAAATTTTTCATCTGCTTTCTTTCCACCGCCCTCCTGGTGGTATTGCTTCTGGGCGCGATTGTGCAATGGTTTGCTGCCAGAAATTTTGCCGAATTCGTGGCCAGCACCGACCTTGACAGGATGGACAAGATCGTGTCGGTGCTCACCACCCATTACCGGGAAAACAGGGACTGGGAGGCCTTTTCTGGTAGTCCGTCCCCATGGCATCAGGTCCTGGGTATGGCAAGACCGGATACTATCCGTGGCCTTCGGCGTGGGGACATGGCAAAGGAAAACCGGCCCAGGCCGTCCGGGCCCAACGGGTTTTTTCCCGGCCCGCCATTGCAGCGGGGACCGGAGAAACGGCACAGGGTTCGCCCAAGCCCCGCCTTTGACCCCTTGAGGGTTAATGAGCGGCTCTGCCTGTTTGACAGTAATCAACAGTGGATTGCCGGCCCCCTTCGATCGGAAGACAAGTTCTCCTACCGGGAAATCACACTTTCAGGCCGGGTGATCGGATTTCTGGGGCTTAAAATTCCCAACAGGGTCAACAGTCCTCTGGGGCTTGCCTTCTTAAAAAAACAGACCCAGGCCATTTATCTCATCAGCGGCCTGATACTCCTTCTGGCCGCCCTGGTCTCCTATTTTCTGGCCCGGCATCTGCTGGCCCCCATCCAGGCCCTCTCGGCCTGGACAAACCAGATCAAGGCCTTTGATTTCACAGCCAGGATCGATGTGGCGTCCAACGATGAACTGGGCATGCTGGCCCGGGATTTCAGCCGCATGGCCCGAACCCTGGAAGCTTACGAACAGATGCGAAAAAACTGGGTTTCCGATATCTCCCATGAACTAAGAACCCCGGTGGCTGTTTTAAAAAGCAAGGTCGAGGCCCTCCAGGACGGGATTCGCCAGCCCTCACGGGAGATGATTGATTCCCTGCACCGGGACGTTTCCCGGCTGGAACACCTGATCCGGGATCTTCAGCTCTTGGCTGCGGCAGAGAGTGATACCCTGATGCTGGACGACAGCCCGGTTGACGTTTCAGACCTGCTCCAGGAGGTCCTGGACCATGCCCGGTCCGGGGGTGACCATGGGCAGATTAAGATTGAGGCAGACCTTGACCCTGGGGCAGGTATTCGAATCCCGGGGAACAGGGCGTTGATCGGCCGGGTGTTTGAGAATCTCTTCACCAATTCGTTCCGGTACACGGATTCCCCGGGGCAGCTGAAGGTGCGCCTTTGGGTGGAGCCCCCCCTGGTGCGGGTCTGTTTTGAAGACAGCCCCCCGGGGGTGCCCGACCCGGCCCTGGAGCGGATTTTTGATCGGCTTTTCAGGGTGGACCCCTCCCGGAGCAGGGCCTTGGGCGGCAGTGGCCTGGGGCTGAGTATCTGCCGACATATCGTGGAAAGCCACCAGGGGACCATCCTCGCCTCCCATTCACATCTGGGCGGATTGATGATACAGTTGACCTTTCCGTTAACACGAGACCCCTAGCTTCTTCGCTCTGATTTTCGTGTTATTTTGGCAAGAGAATCACTTTAGTTCTGGCTTGTCCAGGTAAGGGGGAATAGACAGATGACCGGCCATCACATTCTCATCGTTGAAGATGAAACCGACATCGCTGAGATCCTCAGGGATTACCTGGTGAAAGAGGGGTACCGGGTTTCCATCCTGGAAAATGGGCAAGAGGTGATCCCCTTTGTCAGGAACCAGTCCCCGGCTCTGATCCTCCTGGACATCATGCTGCCCGGCATGGACGGCAAGACCCTCTTGAAAGGAATCAGAACCTTCTCAGACGTTCCGGTGATCATGATTACGGCAAGGGTGGAAGAGATTGACCGCATCATTGGGTTTGAACTCGGGGCCGACGATTATGTCTGCAAACCGTTCAGCCCAAGGGAGGTGGTGGTCAGGGTCGCGGCCGTGCTGCGCAGGGCCGTTGGCACCGGCAGGGAAAACCGTCTCTCCTTCGGGTCCGTGGCCCTGGACAGGGACTCCCGCCAAGTAACGGTAAAGGGACATCAGGTGAATCTGACGGTGAGTGAATTCGATATCCTGGCCTGCATGCTGGCAAGTCCCGGAACGGTTTTCACCCGGGCCCGGCTCATTGAAACCGTCCAGGGATACAGTTTTGACGGGTATGAACGGACCATCGACTTTCATATTAAAAATCTGCGTAAAAAGATCGCCCACCACCTGCCGGGTCGGACGTTCATCAAATCAGACTACGGCGTCGGATACAAGCTGGTCGAATAACCTGGGGTCAGGCCTAGCTTATTGTCGTTATTTCCTTAATTCATGCTGGGGCCAGGCCTGGCCGATTGCCCTTGTTTACATGGTGAGCCGTTCAGGTCTTTACTTCAGCTTCCCCTTTGATGGGGTTGGTCAGGGCGCCAAGCCCCTGTATGCTTGTCTCAAGAATATCTCCGGGTGTCAGAAACACCGGCGGGGTCCGGGCAAAGCCCACGCCGCTGGGGGTGCCGGTCAAGATCACGGTGCCGGGTACAAGGGTTGTGCCTTCGGACAGAAAAGAGATGATCTCGGCCACGGTAAAGATCATGTCGGCGGTGGAACTCTTCTGCATCACCTGGTTGTTCAGCCGGCACTCAATACCAAGGGCCTGGGGGGAATTGATCTCCTCCGGGGTGACAAGGGCCGGTCCCAGGGGGCAGAAGGTGTCAAAGCTCTTTCCCCTTACGAACTGGTTGCCGCCGGCATGCTTTTGCCACCTTCTTGCTGAGACGTCGTTGGCGCAACAATAGCCGAACACATGGGAAAGGGCCTGGTCCGGTTGAACGTTTTTGGCAGTCTTGCCAATGACCACGGCAAGTTCCGCCTCATAATCCACCTCCGGGGGATGGGCACAGCAGCGGGGGATGATGATGTCTGAATCCGGACCGGTGACTGCGCCTGGATTTTTCATGAAAACAACGGGATATTTGGACGGGGCCATGCCGGTTTCTTCGGCATGCTGCCTGTAGTTGAGGCCGATGCAGATGATGGCGGCAGGTTTGATGGGTGCCAGGAGTTGTTTTACTTCGATCCTGTTGGTTGTCATGGTGGGCGCGTCAAACAGGTCGCCGGAAATGAGGGCAGCTGTTGTTCCGTTAAAATCGTACCCCATGTGGACCGCTCCCTGGGTGTCCGTGAATCTGATCACCTGCATTGTTGTCTTCCTTTTGTTTACGGTTATAGATGTTTGCACATGAATTGATGTCTGGGTTTACCTCTTCTGATCGAAATGGGTTCAATTTTTCGGGGAAGAGGTATCATCGTGTTTCATGGATATCGCTTTTTTATTGGAATGTCACCTGAAAAACACCACCATTGCAAGAGTTGACCCATCTGGTATAGGATGCCCCCCATGAAGCCTTCACTTACCCATCTTGACCGGAAGTCTGCCGATCTCTACGCCCTTGTTCTTTTTTCCCAGGGCATTGCCGTTACTGTTGAGAAAGAGGAGAACGGTTATCATCTCGTGGTTGGGTCGGGCCTTGAACAGGATGCCCTTGAAAGCCTTGAGCTGTTTTATGGGGAAAACCTGCCCTCTGCCAGGGATACCCGGGAAGAGCGGGTGCCCCAAAAACGATGGGGGCCCCTGGGGGTTGCCCTGGTTCTCTGCTTTGTCCATTGGGGGGGAGAGGCTTGGGGAGTGAAGAGAAACTGGGTCCTGGAATACGGATCCTCCGCCCTCTACATCCTCCAGGGGGAGCTATACAGGGTCGTTACCGCGCTTTTTTTACATGCCGATCTTGAACATCTTTTGGGCAACGTTTTGGGCATGCTCATCTTTGGCATTCCGGTATGCACCTGGGTCGGCACCTGGCCCGGCCTGCTGGTGATCCTGGTTGCCGGGGGCATGGGCAACCTTATCACCGCCCAGCTGTACAGAACGGCCCATCTCTCCATCGGCGCTTCCACCGCTGTGATGGGGGCGGCGGGGATCCTGACGGGGTTTCAGGTGGTCAAGACGATGAAAACAAAGGGATTCGACCCCGGAATTTTCCTGCCCCTGGGGGCGGGTGCCGCCCTGGTGGGGATGTTGAGCGGCGGCGAAAACACCGACATCATGGCCCATCTTTTCGGGTTTGTTTCAGGCCTGGTGCTGGGGACAGGCGTCTCACTGGTTCAGGGCAAGCGAGGGATTTCAAAGGGGCAAGAGCGCCTGGCTCTGGCCCTTTTGGTCGCGATCGTGGGGCTTGCCGTTCTCAAGTGGTGGTGATTCTATATGGCGACTGTTCCGGTAAAGGAGAGGGTTGCAGGGCCCGTTTTGAAGATGTGGTTGCTCTTCCGGTCCCATCTTACCTCCAGGTCTCCGCCGGCAAGGTGGATCAGGGCGGTCTCCCTGGAGTGCTCGTTCAGGCAGGAGGCCACAAGGGATGCGCAGGCGCCGGTACCGCAGGCAAGGGTCTCGCCGGCTCCCCGCTCCCACACCCGCATTTTGAACTCATGGTCGTTCATGGGCTGGATAAACTCCACATTGGTCTTTTCCGGGAAGCGCTCGTGGGTTTCGATCTCCCGGCCTTGTTTTTCAAGGTCCACAGCATCTACATCGTCCACAAAGATCACGGCATGGGGGTTGCCCATGGAGACCGCCGTGAGATAGACCGATTTCCCGTTCACCTGGACACCCTCGTTGACGGCCAGGCTGTTGTCGCTTTTAAACGGGACCTTGGTCGATTCCAGTACAGGCTCTCCCATGTCCACGCAGACCGATGTCACCCGGTTGTCACCGTTGACGGTGAGTTCCGGCACAATGGTGCCAGCCAGGGTCTCCACGGTGAACCGCTTTTTTGCGAGAATCCCCTGCTCAAAGGCGAGCTTGGCAAAACAGCGCATGCCATTGCCGCACATCTGGGGCTCGGAACCGTCGGAGTTGAAGATCCGGAACCCGATATCCTGGGTGTCCGAATTGAGGAGCAGGATGATGCCGTCGGCACCGATGCCGAAGCGGCGGGAGCAGAGGCGTTGTGCAAGTTCCCGGTAGGGGGTGTTGTTAACGATACTGCTGTCCCTGTCGTCTAACATGACAAAGTCGTTTCCAAGTCCTTCCATCTTGGCAAAGGCAAGTTCCATCAATTCTCCTAATTATGCACAGATCCTGAGGGTTCGTAAGATATCATCGTTCAAGGCTTCCATCTGCCAGTTCCGGATGCCGTTCACCTGTTTGAGTTCCTCGTTGTTCTTGGGAGCGGCAACGGCAATGGCAGTGATCAGGGTGTTGTTGATGAGCACCCCGGGCTCGATGCCGGTTCTGTTGCTGGCGCTGATGCGCATCTCCTTGAGGGAGCGAATGCGTTCCGGGACTTCCATGGCCACGCCGGGGGTCCGCTTCCTGGGATAAACCGGAAGCTCGCTCTCGGCAAGGGCAAGTCCCTGGGCGATCGCTTTGACGCAGAGAATTCCGTACATGTCCAACTGCCTGGAACTGAGGGACCGGGTCTGCTTGAGCTGGTTCAGGGATTCGGGTTTGTTGGTCGCCATCTGGGTGATGGATTCGGCACTGATCACCTTGAACAGCGGCCTGTCCTTTTCATTTGCGAACTGTTTCCGAACCTGTAGAAGATTCTCCAGCACGGCAAGGCTTCTTCTTCCCATTTTGCCCGCGCCTTTGAATTTCAGGTACAACGGATCGTTTCCGTTGTTCTCGTACCTGACCTGGGTCTGGATCTCAAACTCCTCTTCAGCCCAGGCAAGTCTTCCCATGTCGATAAGCCGTTTCTTGAGGATCTCCTTGAGTTCCAACAGATAGGCCACATCATTGACGCTGTAGGAGATCATCTCCTTTGACAGGGGACGAATGGACCAGTCGGTTTTCTGGAACCGCTTGTCCACGTGGAGGTCGAAATGTTTTTCAAGCAGGGCGGCAAGGCTTCGTTTTTGGATACCCAGGAACCTGCAGGCGATCTCCGTGTCAAACAGGTTGTTGACATGGATGTCGAAATCCCTGTCAAGGCTTCGGATGTCAAAGTCAGCCCCGTGGAATACCTTGGTGATGGCGGGATCTTCAAACACCGGCTTAAGGGCGGAGAGATCATTTATTGCCAGGGGATCCACAAGAAAGGAGTCCTTGGGATCCGCGACCTGGATCAGGCACACCTTCTCCTTGAAATGATGCATGGAGTCGGCCTCCAGGTCAAAGGCGAGTTCTTTTTCCGTTTTTAGAAGGTTGCATCGGGTGTTAAGGTCGGCGTCGTCGCTGATCAGCGTATATTCAATCATTTTTTTCTTGACCGTTTCGGGCAGTTCCCATAGAGTTTCTGTTTTATATCAGTAAAATCTTAAACATTATAGTAATGGATAACTAAAATGATCAATATAACATTTCCTGACAACAGTATAAAGACTTTTGAAGAGTATCCCAAAGGCATGGATGTGGCAAGGGGTATTTCCGAGGGGCTTGCCAGAAATTGCGTGGCCATGGAGATTGAAGGACAACTTTTTGACCTGGATCAAGAGATTCGAGAGGATTGCAACATTCGCCTCGTCACCACCAAGGATGCCGAGGCAGTGGAGATTCTTCGCCACAGTTGTGCCCATGTCATGGCCGAGGCGGTCCAGAATCTCTACAGCGACGCAAAGCTCACCATCGGTCCTGTCGTGGAAGACGGTTTTTACTATGACATCGACATGACCCCCATCTCTGAGGATGATTTTCCTGCCATTGAGGCTGAGATGCAAAAGATCATCAAGGCCAAGAAACCCTTTGAACGGTCCGTGGTTTCCAAGGAAGAGGCCCTGGAGCTGTTCAAGGACAATCCCTACAAGGTGGAGTTGATCAAGGAGCTTAAGGATGAAACCATCTCCATCTACAAGCAGGGCGGGTTCATGGATCTCTGCCGGGGACCCCATATTCCCCAGACCGGGATGATCAAGGGGGTCAAGCTTATGAAGACCTCGGGTGCCTACTGGCGGGCGGACCAGGAGCGGGAGCAGCTCCAGCGGCTTTACGGCACGGCCTTTTTCGACAAAAAAGAGCTCAAACAGTATATTCATATGATCGAGGAGGCCAAGAAGCGGGACCATCGAAAGATCGGCACCCGGATGGGGCTGTTCAGCTTCCACCAGGAGGCTGCCGGCATGCCGTTCTTCCACGCCAAGGGCATGGATATGTGGAACGCACTCTTGGACTACTGGCGGGACGAGCACAGGGCCGCAGGCTATGTGGAGACCAAGACCCCGGTGATGCTCAGTCGCCATTTGTGGGAAAAGAGCGGGCACTGGGAGAACTACCGGGAGAACATGTACACCTCGGTGGTGGACGAGGAAGAGTATGCCATCAAGCCCATGAACTGTCCCGGGGGGATGATCCTCTACAAGACAGAGTCCCACTCCTACCGGGATCTTCCGTTGCGGGCAGGAGAGATCGGACTGGTCCACCGCCATGAGCTTTCCGGCGCCCTTTCCGGGCTCTTCAGGGTCAGGGCCTTTCACCAGGACGATGCCCATATCTTCATGACTCCGGACCAGATCGAAGGGGAGATCCTCGGTGTGCTCCAGCTGGTGGAGCGGGTCTATTCCCGGTTCGGTCTTGGCTTTCATCTGGAACTGTCCACCCGGCCCAAGAAGTCCATCGGATCGGATGAGCGGTGGGAAGAGGCCACCAGCGGCCTGAAAAACGCCCTGGACAAGTATGGCAAAGAATATGTCATCAACGAGGGCGACGGCGCGTTTTACGGTCCTAAGATCGATATCCACATCAAGGACGCCCTGGGAAGAACCTGGCAGTGCGGCACAATCCAGCTGGACATGGCACTGCCCGAGCGCTTTGACCTGACCTACAAGGGAGCGGACAACGAAAAGCACCGGCCGGTCATGATCCATCGGGTGATCTATGGATCCATCGAGCGGTTCTTCGGCATTCTGGTGGAGCATTTTGCCGGAAAATTCCCCCTTTGGCTCGCCCCGGTCCAGGCCGTGATCCTGCCCATCAACGATGATCTCACCGACCATGCCGAAGCCGTGAAGGCTGATCTTGAAGCCCAGGGCATCCGCTGTGAGGTGGACACAAGGACCGAAAGCCTGAAAAAGAAGATCCGGGAGGCCCAGGTCAACTATGTTCCCCTGATTATTACCATCGGGGAGAAGGAGCGGGCGAGCGCAACCCTGAGCGTCCGGACCCTGGACGGTAAGGTGAGAATGGGGCTTAATATGGACGATTTCATCACGCCCGTGCTCGCGAATATCAAGGCAAGGACCCTGGAAGGAGAGATCCTTTAAGGCCATGTCACGGCTGCGGAGGACCCTGATCTACCGGTTGCCCGTGATCGCCTATTGCGGTTTCATCTTCTGGCAGTCCTCCTCGGCCTCTTTTGGATCCCTGCCGACGTTTGCGTTCTCAGACAAGATCATGCACCTTGGCGGCTATGGCCTCCTGGGTGTCCTTGTTTTCAGGGTCCTTGCCCAGGAGTCGTTGCCCCTTTCCCGGAAGCACCTTATCCTTGCTGCCATCGTGTTCTCGACCCTGTTTGGCGTCAGCGACGAGATTCACCAGGGTTTTGTTGCTGAACGATGCGCAGACGTCTTTGACGCTGTTGCCGATCTTTTGGGCAGCACCCTTGGGGTGCTCTTTTATGCAAAAATAAAGGGTCAGCAAGAATAAGCCTGCCCCCTTTCCTCGGTCTATATAAAAAAAGCCCTGGAGCGAATAATTCCGCTCCAGGGCTTTCTATTTGTCGGTAAACTTAACCTGGCCAAGCCTGATTCCCTTGCCAAAAGAACGCGAAAATCAGAGCTTGGTTAAGTGCGTTTACATCTCTGATTCAGGATGGAACACGTTCACCTGTTTGAGATCGTCATTGAGGTATTCCCGCTCGTTGGGGCCGAGGATACCTAAAGAGAGACAGATCAAGGTCCAGAGGTGGACAACGCCGTAGTTTCCACCAAAGTGATGGCTCAGCTCGTGGATCTGTGCGTGGCAGTTATGGCAGGCTGCGATGCAGTAGTCGGCCTTGGTGGTCTGGATCTGGTTGTCCTTGGTCTGGCCGTAGGCAAGTCTCTCTTCCTTGAAGCCGGACTGGAGGAATCCACCACCGCCGCCGCAGCAGAAGTTGTTGGATTTGTTAGGGGTCATGTCGATGAAATTCTCTTCTCCGACAACGGACCTGACAACAAACCTGATGTCTTCGGCAATGGGGTCGCCAAAGGTTTTACGCACGATCTGACAAGGATCCTGGACGGTAAACTTGATTTTCAGATCCTTGTTCCAGTCGGAGTTGACCTTGAGTTTTCCTTCCCTGATCCATTTTGCATAGTATTCGTAGATGTTCTTGACCTGAAAGCTGTGATCGATGTCGAATTTTTTCAGTCCTGCCAGGACTGAGAATGTGATGTGCCCTCACTCGGTGTTCATGAACGTCTTGCACCCCACTTCCTCTGCCGCCTGGGCAGTCTGTTTGGTGAGGTGTTTCCAGGCTTCGTCGTCGGAGAGGAAGAGGCAGTAGTTCTCTGCCGCCCATCCCTTGCTGGTGTAAGTCCAGTCGGCACCCACCAGGTGGAGGATCTTCCAAAGGGGTACCATCTCGTCCGGCTCTGTAACAGGCTCCCTTGAGTTCTGGTTTATGACAAATTCAGTACCGGGCTTGTCGATGGGGGCTTGCATATCGGCAAATTCAGGCTGGGACTCTTGGTACTCTTCGAGAACGTCGCCGACCACAAACACGAAATCGTCCACAGGGGTCGCCATGGCACTGCCGGACTCGTTGGCCAGGGCTGCATCACAGGATCCCAGGATACCCTTGGGTCTCTCCTCCCGGGGGATTGACGCCCTCGCATTATAGACCAGCTGAGGGATGTTGATCTCCATCGGGCAGACATAGACGCATCTCTGGCACATTGTGCACATCCAGATCCAGTCGGAACTTAAGATCTCCTCATCCATTCCAAGGGCTGCCATTCTCAGGAACTTCCTCGGATCCATGCCTGCAAGACCTGTTGCAGGACACCCCGAAGCACATGCTCCGCAGGTAAGGCAGGCGTTGAGATTTCCGCCGTCCGGCAGAATCTCCATCACCTTATCCTTAAAAACGCTTTTTCTCTTTCCACCAATTTTAATAGCTGCATCACCCATGCTGTACTATCCTCCGTATTATTTTGAAACTTAAGCGTATAAACACTTTGAGCATTCTATAACACCTATGCTGATCATTGAAATATCATTGTTTTTCTCTCCTATTATTTCGTGCATGTCAACCTATTTTACAAGAAAGTGGACAAGGTGGATGCTGGTATTTAGGGGTAAATATTCCTAAAACTCGCTGTTTAAAGGCCGTGGCAGGATGGGGCCGACCGTTTTTTTAATCTGGTGCGATTTGCGATCCCGATCCCGGGAATTGACATTTTGTATCTGTGTACTACTATGCACTGACCATGAATAGAGTTAAAAAGATTGAAAAATTAGTGACGACCGTGATGTGCGTGGACCGTGGACCCCTGATCCGGGGGATTCGAGGGCTCAAACAGGATATCAAAAAGGGGGGGGCGGCCGAGGGGATTGAAAAACGGCTTGCCGGCCTTGGCAAACGGGCAGAACGATCCCGGGAAACCCGGGAGAAACGGCAGGCATCCATGCCCGTGGTCTCCTATATTCCCGAGCTTCCCATCACCCATAAAAAAGAGGAGATCATCCACGCCCTGAAACACCATCGGGTGGTGATCATCTCCGGGGAGACAGGATCGGGAAAGACGACCCAGATTCCTAAATTCTGCATGGCTGCCGGCAGGGGCGCCGCCGGAAAGATCGGCTGCACCCAGCCCAGGCGAATCGCAGCCATCAATGTTGCGGCCCGGGTGGGCCAGGAGACCGGGATGGCTGTGGGATACAAGATCCGGTTCGACGATCGATCCAGTAAAAACGCCATCATCAAGATCATGACGGACGGTATCCTCCTTGCCGAGACCCAGCGAGACCCCTTTCTGACCGAGTATGACACCATCATCGTAGACGAGGCCCACGAGCGAAGCCTGAATATTGATTTCACCCTGGGCATCCTGCGCACCCTGGTCAAGAAGCGACCGGATCTGACCCTGGTGATCACCTCGGCCACCATTGATACGGAGAAGTTCTCCAAGGCCTTTGACAACGCCCCGGTGATCGAGGTGTCCGGCCGGATGTTTCCCGTGGAGTTGCGGTACCGCCCCCTTGAAAACCCGGAGGAGTCGGACCAGGACGACCAGGGATATGTGGAGGCGGCCGCACGGGCGGTGGACGAGATCCAACGGGAGTCCCCCACCGGGGATGTCCTGGTGTTCATGCCCACGGAGCGGGACATTGAAGAGACCATTGAGTTGATCCAGGGCCGGGGTTATCGTGGCGTCCTGGCGTTGCCGCTGTTTGCACGGCTTTCTGCCAAGGATCAGGCCCGGGTTTTCACCCGGGGGCCGGGACGGAAGATCATCGTATCCACCAACGTGGCCGAGACCTCCCTCACCATTCCCGGCATCAAGTACGTGGTGGATTCGGGCCTTGCCAGGATTCTTCACTACTCCCCCAGAACACGGACCACGGCCCTTCCGGTTAAACCCGTGTCCCAGAGTAGCGCGAATCAAAGAATGGGCCGGTGCGGCAGGGTGGCCAACGGCATATGCATCCGTCTCTATGACGAGGATGAGTTCAACTCCCGGCCTTTTTTCACCTCGCCTGAGATCCTGAGGAGCAATCTTGCCGAGGTGACCCTGAGGATGATCTCCCTGAAACTGGGGAATGTGGCTTCATTCCCGTTCATCGACCCACCGTCACCCAAGAGCATCAAGGACGGATTTGACACCCTGCTTGAGCTGGGCGCCATCACCCGGAAACAGGACAATAAACGACAAAAAGCCGAATATATCCTCACCGGCCGGGGCCGGGTCATGGCCGGAATCCCTGTGGATCCCAAGCTGTCCCGGATTCTTATCGAGGCCGACAGCCAGGGCTGCCTTGACGAGGCCATCACCATCGTTTCCGCCCTTTCCATTGCAGATCCCCGCCAGCGGCCCCAGGACAGGGCCCAGCACGCCGACCAGATGCATGCGGTTTTCAAGGATCCTGCATCGGATTTTGTGACCCTTTTAAACATCTGGAAGGCCTATCAATCGGCCGAGGGATCCCTCAAAACCCGGGGCAAGGTACGGCGGTTCTGCAAGGAGAATTTCCTCTCCTTCAAGCGCTTGAGGGAGTGGGGAGACATCCAGCGTCAGATCCGCTCGGTCCTGAAGGAGCACAAAATCAATGGGAATAACCCGGTGGCTTTACCGGCCGGAACCCAGGGACTCAAAGCCAAGGGCTTTGAACTGGGCGGTCCTGTTTACACCGCCCTTCACAAGAGTTTTCTCTCCGGATACCTTGCAAACATTGCAAGGAAAAAGGAGAAAAATATCTACACGGCCGCCAAGGGCCAGACCGCCGTCATCTTTCCGGGGTCTGCTCTTTACGGCAAGGCAGGTGCCTGGATTGTTGCGGCCGAGTATGTGGAAACCACCAAGCTCTTTGCACGGACCGTCGCCACCATCGATCCCGGGTGGCTTGAGGAGGTCGGCAAGGATCTCTTGACCCGCACCTGGTCCTCTCCCCGGTGGGAGAAGCGCCGGGGGGAAGTGGTGGCAACCGAACAGGTCTCCCTGTTCGGGCTTGTGATCGTGCCGGAACGGACCGTGGCCTACGGCAGGATCAATCCCACGGAGGCGGGTGAGATCTTCATCCGCCAAGCCCTTGTGGAACAAGAGGTGGTAAGGCCGTTACCCTTTATGGAACGCAACCAGGCCCTCATTGACGAGCTTCGTAAGATGGAAGAGAAAACCCGGAAGCGGGACATCGTGGCCACCGAGGATGATATTTTCTTCTTCTACCAGGAGCGGCTTGATTCGGATTTCTCAAATCTTGCCACCTTTGCCAAGTTTCTCAAGGACAAGGGCTCGGATTCCTTTTTAAGAATGACCATTGAGGACCTTCAAAAGAAGTCCCTTGCCCGGGAGGAGCTCTCGAAATTTCCAGACAGCCTTGAGATGGGCGGCGGAAACTTTAAGCTTGAGTACGGGTTTGAACCGGGTAAGGAAACCGACGGTGTCACGGTCAAGGTGCCTGCCGTGTCTGCGGCCTCGGTGGCGGTGGGCACCATGGAGCGGCTGGTCCCAGGACTTTTCAAGGAAAAGGTCACGGCCCTGATCAAGTCCCTTCCGAAAAAACACCGGGTTAAGCTGGTGCCTGCATCTGCCAAGGCCGAGATCATCGCAAATGAGATGCCCGGGTCGGACCGGTCCCTGTTCCCTGAACTGAGCCGCTTTGTAAAGGAACGGTTCAATGCGGATATCCCGGCATCGGCATGGTCTGACAGTGACCTTGACGACCATTTGAAGATGCGAATTTCCATCACCGATTCCAAAGGTAAGGAGCTTGCCGCATCCCGGGAAAACAACCTGCTCCAGGCGTATGCCTCGGATGGCGGTGCCCAGGATCACCTTTTTGAAAAGGCCGGAAAACGTCTCGAACGAACCGGGCTTGTCTCCTGGGATTTCGGCGATATCTCAGGGCCTGTTCTCCTGGGCCGGGATCAGGAGGTTTCCTACAATGTCTTTTACGGCTTAAGCTCTGAAAAGGACGGGGTGAGCCTCAGGTTGTTTAAATCCGAGAGTGAGGCGCGGCAATCCCATCTGAACGGCATCCAGCACCTCTACATCCTCTGTTATGAGAGCGATTTCAAGGCCCTTAAAAAGGATGTGAACCGGTGGACCAGCCTTAAAAAAGCGGCCCCTCGATTCGGGGGATGGGAAAGATTGCAGAAATCCCTTGTTAACTGTGTGATCCGGGAGCTTTTTTCCAAGGACCTTCGCAGCGAGCAGGCGTTTGGGGACTGGGCAAAACAGCAGGTGCCCTCCCTCTACACCCGGGGGGAGGAGCTAATGAAAACCGTGGTGAGCCTTTGCGACGAGCATGACAGGACCGCTGCGTTTCTGAAGAGTCTGATTTTGAAGTTCCACAACAGGCCGGCAGGGCTTGCCATGGCAAAAAAACTACAGCAGGATCTGGGGTCCCTGCTGCCGGAGGCGTTTCCGGATCTCTATGATTTTTCCAGGATCAAGAAGATCGAACGCTATGTGGCAGCCGTCCGGATCCGGGCGGAACGGGGGGCGGTGGAACCGGTCAAGGATGCGGCCAAGGGAGCGCTTGTGGATCGATACACCACAAAACTCAATGACATGGTGGAAAGCCTTTCCAGGGACTCCTCCCCGGAAAAGGCTGAGGCCGTTGAAAATTTATTCTGGATGATCGAAGAGTACAAGGTGTCGGTCTTTGCCCAGGAGCTCAAAACCCTGGTGAAAATTTCTCCCAAACGGCTGGACGCCATGTGTCTTGACATTCGCGCAATGATATGAGCCGGTTCAATCGATGTTTTTAAGGTTGATATTTATTTCCTGAAGTGTACAATAATTTTGATTTACTACTTGAGAAATACGCGAAGTTGTCCGATCAAATCAGATTGATGGCGGCTGGATTCAGGTGAAGAGCGCGTTTGGCAGGGTGGGCGTGTTTCACGCAGTCCTGCCGTTGACCCACGGCAGACAGGAGATTGAATGAAAGGGAAATTTAACCACACCATTCTCGTAGTGGATGATGAGGCAAAAGCCATTGAGAAGATCGTGGGAACGATGGGTGTCGACATCACCTGTGCCGCCGGCGGAGCCGAGGGGATCGAAAAGATCCAAAATGCTTCCATACCGTTTTCGCTCATCATCTCCAACCAGCGAATGCCCGGCATGAAAGGGTATGAATTTCTGGAAAAGGCAAGGGAGATAACCCCTGATACGGTTCGGGTGCTGGTGACCGGAGATTCTGACATGGATGCGATTATCGGCGCCGTGAACAGGGGGTCGATCCACCGCTACATCTCAAAGCACTGGGACAGCGAGGAATTTCTCAATACGGTTCGTTCAGGGCTTTCCCACTATGAGGTATCCCGGGAAAACGAGCGACTGCTCCGCCTTGCAAAGGACCAGAATGCCAAACTGTATATGCTTAGCTGCGACCTCAAGGAGAAGACGGACGCCGATCAAAAGGTCATTGAGCAACTGGACCGGGAGATAGCGGCGCTGGGTGGCAAGAATGATGCCGGCAAGGCCATGGCAGGTACCCAGGGAAACAAATCCGGGGATCGGCTGGAAACCATCCTCAAGGAGAACGGCCTTTTGGCCCAGGAAAAACTGGATGCGTTCCATGGGGAGGCCCTGGGGGATCTGCTTGAAAAATTTCAGGATCTTGCCGCAAGAAACGGATTCCCCATGCCCGGGAGTGTTGATGGAATAGAGGGGTAGCACCCGGTGATCAGAACGATAAATCAGGGGCGGCAGACGATCGTCCGGAACGTTTAACAATGGTGGGGTATGGCAGATAGCGCTGAACACGAAATACTTGTAATTGAACACGATCTAACCCTCATGAAGATGGTCAAGGAGGCGTTGACCCGGGCCGGTCACCAGGTGCGGTGCGAAACCTCATCCCTTGATGCCCTCTCTCTTCTTGAAGCCAGTGAATCCGCCCCTTTTTCCCTTGTGATTTCAAGCTTCAGGATGCCCAAGATGGATGGCGACCGGATCCTTGAAAAGGCAAAGCTCATCTCCCCCCTTACCCAGCGGATAATCATCACCGATCCCTCTGAGATCGAGACGGTCATAGGTGCCGTCAACAGAGCCGAAATCCACGGCTGCCTTTCCATCCCTTTTACGGACGAGAACCTTTTATCCCAAGTCGACCAGTGTTTGGAAGCCCATGTACAGAAGAGAAAGCGGGCAAACCTTATCCGGGTCACCGAACGTCAGACCCGGCAGTTGTACAAGCTGGCAAAGACCTTTAAGACGCGGGACGACCTTTTTACCGCCCAGATCGAGGCAAAAACAAAGCAAATCAGGGTGTCGAAATCCAGGAGCCGGTCAAAGGCCGGGGGCGATCCCGATCAGCCGTTGACCCTGGACAAGGTTGTGGAACGCCATGGGGCGCCGGCTACCCCTGAACACTTTGTTCAGGAATTCCAAACCCTTTCCGGTCTTTTGCTCACCCTTTTGAACCGGGCCTGTGGCAACCACGACATTCAGCTTAAGGCCATGGCCTATGACCAGGTCAAGGCAGCCCCGGCAACCGCCCAATTTCGGGGGCCCATTGACCAGGTGTTTTCCCTGGTCTTTGCCGCGGCAATGATCCGGGGAGCGAAGCCGGCCCCACCCGATTCCAAGGAAACTTCCGAGGATCATCTGTTGGCTGACTATCTTGAGATCACGGTTGCTGAGGACCAGTTGAAGGCATATGCACGAATAAAAAAGAGTGATGCCGACCTGGTGACGGTGGACGCGATCAAGGAACTCCTGGATGAGCAGGGAATCTGTGTCGGTATCAAGGAAGACGCCCTGATAAAAACTTGGCTTTCAGTGGCAACCCCCCAAGGAGACCCCTTTGTCATCGCCCAGGGCATTGAACCAAAATACTCGGTTGATGCCACGGTCAATTATCATTTTGAGGTCGATTTCCGTAATCCGGGAAAGGTTCAGGCGGATGGCAGCATCGATTTCAGGGACCGGGGGGATATCCCCTTTGTCAAAGCCGGGGTGCTGCTTGCCGAAAAAACAGCTGTCCTGGAGGGCCGTTCCGGCACCGATATCCTAGGGGTTGAGATACCCGTGGCCGAAGCCGTTGAGGTGATGTTCTATGCAGGTGCCGGCACCCGGTTATCCGATGACGGACTTCAGATATTCGCCGATGCCGATGGCCAGCCCCACCTGGACGCCATGGGCAATGTCTCGGTGTTTTCAGAGCTTAAGATCGAAGGGGATGTGGACTTTGAGACCGGAAACATCAATTTTCAAGGCAACATCATTGTGGCCGGCGTGGTTAAGGAGGGGTTCAGCATCCGGGGGGCCACCCTGACCGCAGGCCAGATCGAGGGGGCCGAGATTGTGCTCACCGGGGATCTCAACGTTGAGGCGGGAATCATCGACGCCAAGCTCATCAGGGTGCAGGGCAGCGTCCAGGCAAAATACGTGAATAATTCAGTGATCCGGGCCTTTGGCGATCTCATCGTCCAGAAGGAGATCATGGATTCAACCATTCTTTTGAGTGGAGAGTGTATCAATCAGACCGGTAACATCATTGCATCCACCATTATTGCAAAAAAGGGGGTCCAGGCCGTTCACATAGGGACCGAGACCTCGTCACCCACCCGGCTCAGGGTGGGGGTGGATGACCATGTCAAGGCGCTTGTGGCTGAGGTCAACGCGCAGTTGAAGAAAAACAAGGATCAGATCGGTGGGTTCAAGGCTGAGATTCTGGCCCTTGAAACCGAAGACCAGGAGCTCCATGTGAAGATCTCCGAGTCTGCATACGTCCAGGATCGATTCCAGGTGGAGCTGAGAAACATAGAAAAACGCATGGTAACGCTCAAGGAGTCCAACGATCTTCTGGAGCTTGGCAAGCTTTCCAAGACGGTGAAAAAGATTCACAAGGAGGCAAAGGCTGCCGAAGAAAGCCTTGACCTGGCATTCCAGCGCCAGGACGTTCTTGTCAAGGATATCCAGGCGCGAAAGCGGCGAATCTCAACCCTGGAGGAGAATAACAAAGCCTTGGTCACTGAAAAAACCGGATTGCGTGAATTCTCCGCAAAAACAGAGGCCCTGCCCCAGGTGATCATTGCCAAGCGCGCCATGCCGGAAACCCTTATCGAGGGTCCCAACAGTGTCATAAGGATCAATGAGTCCATCTCAAGGATGAGGATTATGGAGGTGAAGCGGGAAGACAACGGCGATGGCGGGATCTCGTTCCATGAGATGGTGCTCTCAAGCCTTTAGTTCAGGTGCACATGGCCTTTGGCCCATTTACCGCGTTGTATCAAAGGCCAAATCGGTCTGATCCGCCTTTGCCAGGTAACGGTTGCCCTCGTCTCTTCTGCCGCGCTTGATGCATCCCTGGCCATATATCCGGGCTTTTGAATGGAAGACCTTCAGGGCGGTCTTTTGCTGTTCCCGGGTTAGCATACCGGCCTCCAGCAGGTTCTCAATGGAACGGATCCTGTATTTGTCCAGGGAATGGTGGCTTGAGAGCTGGTCGTCATGGCCCCCCCTCTTTACGGTGCAGGCCCGGTCGATCAGGTCGATGGCATGGGTGGTTGCGATTCTCAGCCAGAGATCGTAATCCTCGCAGGCGGGAAGCGCTTCGTCAAAAAAACCCTTCAACTCAAACAGAGATCTTTGGATCATCACGGCCGAAGGGCTCACAAGGCAGAGTTCCAGGGAGGGCTCGAAGATCATTCCTGAAAGCTTTTTGTGTTTGTTCTTTGGATTGACTCTTTTGCCGTTCCGGATCCAGATCTCTTCTGTCTGGCAGATGACGGCATCCGGGTTATTGCAGAAAAAATCCACCTGGCGGGCGATCTTGTCCGGTGTCCAGAGGTCGTCGGAGTCGAGAAAGGCGATCAGCTCTCCATGGCTGTGTTTGATGCCAAGATTCCTTGCCGCGCTGACCCCCCTGTTTTCCTGAAATAGAACCGTAATTCCATCGCCGAAGGAATGGAGAATTTCCCGGGTGTCGTCCGTTGACCCGTCATCCACCACGATGATCTCCAGGGGGTGGTATTTCTGGTCCAGGACCGATTGAACCGCCTCTTTCAATATCCAGCCCCGGTTAAAGGTGGGGATGATGGCCGATACAAGGGGCGTGTTGTTTGTTATTTCCATGGCCGGAACATACCATGTTGACGGTTAAGTTGCAAATCCATGCGCTTCGCCTTGACACAGGGATATAAATCGCTTATTGGTACCGAAAGTATTCGTGATTCGTCACTTTTAATGAAGAGGATCTTATGGCTAGGCTGAAATTAAAGGAACATGCGATAAACAGGGAGTGGTGCAAGGGCTGCGGCATCTGCATTCATTTTTGTCCCAAACAGGTGCTTGAGCTCGATTCCATGGAAAAGGTAGTTGCAGCAAGACCCGAGGATTGTATCTGCTGCAAGCTTTGTGAATTAAGGTGCCCTGATCTTGCCATCGAGGTACTAACAGACCAGGATGAGAAAAATGAATAAGCCCATGATCAAGTTTGTCCAGGGAAACGAGGCCTGCGTTGAGGGGGCGCTCTATGCAGGTATTGATTTTTATGCAGGATATCCCATAACCCCCTCCACCGAAGTGGCTGAACTCCTGGCTGCAAAGCTTCCCCAAAAAGGCGGAAAATTTATTCAGATGGAGGATGAGATCGCCTCCATGTGCGCCATCATCGGTGCCTCCCTCACCGGGCATAAGGTGATGACCGCCACGAGCGGGCCTGGATTCTCCCTAAAGCAGGAGGCCCTTGGGTACGCCTGCATGGCCGAGATCCCTTGTGTGGTCGTCAATGTCCAGCGGGGCGGGCCCTCCACGGGAAATCCCACCCATGTGAGCCAGGGGGACGTGAACCAGGCCCGGTGGGGCACCCACGGAGACCACTCCATTATCGCCCTGACCGCCTCCAATCACCAGGACGTGTTTGCCATGACCGTGGATGCGTTCAACCTTGCTGAGACCTATCGAACCCCGGTTATCCTGCTGCTTGACGAGGCCGTGGGCCACATGCGGGAGAAGCTGGTGGTGCCGGAAAAGGGGGCGATTCCCCTGGTGGACCGGCTCAGGACGGACGTGGGCAAGGGCGTGGATTACCATCCCTATCTTCCCCGGGAGGACGGACGGCTTCCCATGTCTGATTTTGGCGGGGATCACCGGTATAACGTCACAGGGCTGTTCCACGACATGTGGGGCTTTCCTTCGAACAACCCCACGGTGGTTAACGGTTTGTTGCACCACCTGGTGGACAAGATCGAGAACAACATCCAGGCCATCACCCGGTATAAGGAGCACTTCCTTGATGGCGCCGAGTATGTGCTTGTTTCCTACGGCTCCTCCGCCCGATCGGCCATCCACCTTGCCAAGAACCGCAGGGCAAGGGGGGAGAGAATCGGTGTGCTCGAGCTCCAGTCCCTGTGGCCGTTTCCCGAGGCCCTTATCCGGGATCGCTGTCGCGGCGCAAAGGCGGTGGTCGTGGTGGAGATGAACATGGGCCAGGTGATGCGCCACGTGAAAGCCGCAGTGGACGATCCTGAACGGGTGTTTCTGGCCAATCGAATCGACGGAAAACTGATAACGCCGACAGATATCAAGAAGTTGCTTCGGGTTATCCAGGGAATGGGGGTGTAGTATGAGTGTTAAGGATTATTTGAGGGAGCGGTATTTTCCCCACATGTGGTGTCCGGGCTGTGGCCATGGAACGGTGCTGAACTCGCTTCTCAGGGCGGTGGAGGCCCTTGGCCTCAACAAGAACGATATCGTGATGACCTCGGGAATCGGGTGCTCGGCACGGATTTCAGGCTATGTGGATTTTCATTCACTCCATACCATCCACGGCAGGGCCCTTACCTTTGCCACGGGGGTGAAGTTCAGCAAACCCGAGCTCAAGCTCCTGGTGCCCATGGGAGACGGGGATGCCCTGGCCATCGGCGGAAATCATTTTATCCACGCGGCCAGGAGAAACATCGACATGACGGCCATCGTGATGAACAACCGAATCTACGGCATGACCGGCGGTCAGTTTTCCCCGTTGTCCGGGCTCGGAAAAAAGGCCACCACGGCGCCCTACTTAACCATTGACAACGATTTTGACGTTGTGGAGCTGTCCCGGGCGGCCGGGGCCTCGTTTGTGGCGAGAACCACCACCTATCATGCCCTGGAAGCCGTGGACCTGTTGAAGCGGGCCATCGATCACAAGGGTTTTTCCGTTGTGGAGATCCTGTCCCAGTGTCCCACCCATTTTGGCCGGAAAAACAAGGAGGGGGATGCCGTGAACATGCTGGAGCTCTACAAGGCCAACACGGCAAAGATCGGGTCCAAGGCCTTGAAAGAGAACCCCGCCCTGCTCGCAAGGGGAATCTTTGTGGACGAAAACAGGCCCGAGTACTGCGAAGAGTATGAAAAGATCATTCAGCGGGCAACGGGGGGAAAGAAATGATAAAACGAACCAGACTTGTGTTTTCAGGTTCCGGAGGGCAGGGGGTGATCACTGCTGCCATCATCCTGGCCGAGGCCGCCGTGATCCATGGGGGGATGAACGCGACCCAGTCCCAGAGCTACGGTGCCGCAGCAAGGGGCGGGGCCACCCGGAGTGACGTGATCCTGTCCGATTCCGAGATCTATTTCCCCGGGGTGACCCAGCCAAACATCCTGGTTTGCCTCACCCAGGAGGCCTACACCTCTTTCTCACCCATCATCCGCCCGGGGGGGCTGTTGCTGACAGATTCCAAGTTTGTCACCACCGTTAAAAAGGTGGATGCAAAACAGATAGAGCTACCTATTTTCGAAACCGTGATAGAGAAGATCGGTAAGCCCATTGTTTTTAATATTTGCGTGCTGGGGGCCTTGCTCGGCATCTCAGACATGCTCGATCCTGCCTGGGTCATGGAAGTGATCAAGACCCGGGTGCCTGAGGATTTCATCGATATGAACAACAGGGCCTTGGACCTGGGGCTGGTCATGGGATCCCAGTATAAGATATAGTTCGTGTTTGAACGGTTTCCGGGGGCGCTTTTTTTGGGCCCCCGGATCGC
This sequence comes from Desulfobacterium sp., assembly GCA_016342325.1. Taxonomy (GTDB): domain Bacteria; phylum Desulfobacterota; class Desulfobacteria; order Desulfobacterales; family Desulfobacteraceae; genus Desulforapulum. The sequence continues at coordinate 195,995 of JAEINR010000001.1, read as the reverse complement.
TTTTGCTTTTGCTTTTGCTTGTCCGGGTCAAGAATTGAAGTTTTCGGCGTTGATGGAGGGGAAAAGGTCCTCGACTTTCAGTCCCTTTATTTTCTTGAGGCAGTCTTCCACGGCCTCCTGCTCATTTTCTCCAATACCCTGGTGCTCAGGTTTTGCAACGATGTTGACAAGGTTGGGAACGGCCACATGGCTTGCGGCCAGGTTGCCCTGGATTGTCTGGTGAGCATCGATGTAGATCATGCGTCCGTCCCGGATGAGATTGTATCTTGAGACCTTTGTGAATATGTCGTTCTCGTGTAGATCAAGCATGGCTTGAACACTCCTTTATTTTAAATTTAGAACAGACCTGACACCCGGGTTAAAAACGGTTGCCATGGCCTGCCGGTGTTGTTTCGTGAACTTATCCTGTTTGTCCCGGGTTTTCAATAAAAACGTGGCCTGGAGATGTTTGCACCCCAATTGATACCTGCTTCATTCCGTGTAAGTCAGAACTTAAGTGAAACATGATAATCGGCATCAGTCGCCATGGTCGAGGCCGGCGCCTGAGAACTCCATGGCCGTGTGTTCGAGGATATGGGGATTCTTGTTGTTTTTTCCCTTGACGGCAATGATGTTTCTGAACCGGTTTTTCTGGGGGTCCATCCGCTCCTGCTCCACGGTCAGGTTTGCCTGTTTTAGCAGGGGGACAAGTTCGTGGTTAATGCCGGCAATCAGGGTCTCGGTGATGCGGTAAGGCCATGGCCGCTTTCGGATGGCGGGAAAACGGCCCACCGGGAATTTATCCAGGATGGATATCCGGCCGTGGGGTTTCAGCACCCGCTCGACTTCGCGGATGCAGGCCCCGGGATCGGGGAGGACCGACAGTACCAGGTGGAGGACGACGATATCAAAGAATTCGGGTTTAAACAGAATCGCGCCTGCATCCATGATTCTGGCGTCGATGTCCATGCCGGTTTGTTTCGCCCTGTCGAGGGTCTTCATCACCATGGAAGGGCTGATATCCACGGCGGTGATGTTGGCACCCCTGGGAATGACTTCAAGGTCCAGGCCTGTGCCGCATCCTAGGATCAGCCACTTTTCCCCGGGGGTGGGTCTTAGCAGCTCCATGGCCTCTTCCCGTTGGGGCTTGAGGGGGCGAACAATCAGGTCGTAAAAGGGGGGGTAAAAATAATAGATGATCCTGTTCCATAATGCGCTCATGATCGTCTCCGTGACGGGTCTATTAGAAAACGTAACTAATTTTGAATGGGGTGTCAACGCGCTTTTGCGCGTTTAAACCAGGGCCTCCCCGGGAACCGCCATCAGGGTGACCATGGCTTTGGCTGTCATCCCCCGGTTCTCTTCCCCCAGGTCATACACCTCGGATTCGGCAACGATCACCTTTCTACCCGCCCGGATTACCGTTGACCGGCACTCGAGTCCCCTGCCAAACGCGGGTTTGAAAAAGTTGATCTTGAATTCAATGGAGAGGATCTGGAAGGTGGGGTCAACAACGGTAAAGGCGGCATAGCCTGCCGTGTGGTCGGCCATGGTGGCCATCACGCCAGCGTGGACAAAGCCGTCCTGCTGGCGATGGTGGTCCTTAAGCACGAGAGACGCCCTGAACTTGCCGTGGGCGACCTGGTCTGCCTTGAAGCCGCAATGGCGAATAAATCCGCGTTCATAGTCCTGTTTCAGGTGGAGGATGCGCTTCTGGGAAAGGGTCTGGTTCATGGACTCTCCTTGGGTTCTTGGCTTTGGTTTTCGTGTTGTTTTGGCAAGAGAATCAGATAACCGCTTTGATTCTGGCTTGTCCAGGTTAAGTTTTTGGGTGTGATGGTGTTCTCTTTTTGTAGCACATCCCCATCATGAATGCAAAAATATCGCACCTTGCGACCCGTCATAAACGTTGAATTTATAGGAGAAATATGGTTAGGTGCCAAGGTGTGCTGGTTCGAGAGGGTTGCATTCGAATGGATACCTGATTGCCTATATACTAAGAAATCGGGTTTCTTCATATGCGAAAAGTGATAATGTCAATAAAGCAAGAAGGGTTGAATCGATGACACTCAATGGGAAAAAGAGCCCCGGGCTCATAGCGGACTGGGAGACTCTTCAGCGGATCTTTATCCGGCCGGAGGATGAAGCGTGCAGGCAGACCCTGGTCAAATACATGGAACAGATCCTGTTCGGTCTCCACGATTTTTTAAACTCCAACGTGGGCGTGACCGAACCCATTAGTCTCAAGGAGCTGACCCGGGAGTTTCGGGACACCCTCATCAGCCCCAATCCGGAACAAAAGCTGGAGAGCGTGATCTCGGACATCATCACCCAGATCGCCCCCAGGGCGGTGAACGTGGCCTCCCCCTATTTTGTCGGGCATATGACCGCAGCCATCCCCTTTTTTATGGTGCACCTGAAGGCCATTGTTGCGGCCCTCAACCAGAACGTGATCAAACTTGAGACGTCAAAGGTGCTGTCGGTCCTGGAAAAGCAGGTGCTGGCAAAGATCCACAGGCTGATCTACAATAAGAGCGAGGCGTTTTACCAGACCCATGTCCAGAGTATCGACACCTCCCTGGGCGCTTTTACTACCGGTGGTACCACGGCCAACATCACGGCCATGTGGCTTGCAAGGAACCGGTTCTTTGACGCCATTTCTAAGGAGCAGGGGGTCGAGGAGTACGGCATGGTGGCGGCCATGCAGGCCCGGGGGCTTGACCGGGCGGTGATCCTGGTGTCGAAACGGGGGCATTTTTCCCTGAAAAAGGCCGGCGGCATCCTGGGAATTGGGAACAGCAACGTGTTGCCCATGGATGTGGATGCGGAACACAGGGTGGACGTGGAAAAGCTTGGGGAGACCATCAAGGCACTCAAGGCCCATGGCAGGACAGGGATCATTGCCCTTGTCGGCATTGCCGGTACCACAGAAACAGGCACCGTGGATCCCCTTGATGATCTGGCCGACCTCTGCCAGGCCCATGATATCCATTTCCATGTGGATGCGGCCTGGGGCGGGCCCGTGCTGCTCAGCGAGCGCCATGCCCACCTGTTGAAGGGGATTGAACGGGCCGATTCGGTGACCATGGACGGCCACAAGCAGTTCTACATGCCCATGACCTGCGGCATGGTCTATTTCAAGGATCCAAAGGCCATGGACCTTGTGGCCTACCATTCCAACTATGTGAATCGCCAGGGGAGTGTGGATCTTGGTATCAAGTCCCTTGAGGGCTCAAGGGAGGCCAACGCCCTTATCCTGGACAGCTCCCTCAAGATCATGGGAAGCCGGGGGTATGCCCTTATGGTCGACCACGGCATTGAAACCGCAAAACGCTTTGCCGCCGAAATCGAAGACCGAGAAGGGTTTCAGCTCATCACGCGACCCGTACTCAACATTCTCACCTATCGGGTGGTGCCCCCTGCCCTTGGCGCGCTTCTTGAAACGGCTGACCCGGAGAAGCGGGCAGCCATTAATGATTTTCTTGACCAGCTCAACACCCATGTCCAGAGAACCCAGCGGGAGGCGGGCAAGAGTTTTGTCTCAAGGACCCGGCTCAATCTCGGCCCATTGGATAAAAAAGGGGTGGTTGTCCTGAGATCGGTGATCATGAACCCCATGACAACCATCAATATTCTTAACGAGATCCTGGATGAGCAGGAGCGCATTACCGCAGGCTTTGAAGGAATCTTTCCGGGATTGGAATAATTGACCCATGGGATCCGAACCAGAATGACCCCCAGGTAGATGGGTTGGGGGATTTGCCCTGGATTGGAATAATTGCCCCATGGGCATAAAGAATCGGGGACGGGATCGGGACGCTTATAAAAAGCGTCCCTCCGAATATGGAAGCGTTCCCCTTAGATCAGCTCTGGATGGGGATGATGACGATGTTGACCCGCCGGTTGGCCGCATCGCTTGAGGAGACCGGCTGGGATTCGCCAAACCCCATGGTTTCCATGCGCAGGGGATCGACTCCCCGCTGGATCAGGGCGTTGCCCACGGTCCGGGCCCTTCGCTCGGACAGGTTCATGTTGTACTGGGCTGAACCCGTGGTGTCGGTATGGCCCTCCACCCGGATCCGTGTCTGGGGAAAATCCCTGAGCACCCGGGCCACCCTCTCAAGCTCGCCATAGGCGCCTGGCTTGAGGGTTGCGGAGTCGTAATCGAAAAAGGTGTTGGATTTGAACGTGGCCGTGAGCACATTTTGCGACCGCTGGATGCTGGCTGCATCTGATGCGGCAACGGCACTCCTCAGGGCCTGTTCCTGTCTGTCCATGTAAGCCCCCACCTGGCTGCCGGCAATTCCCCCGATGGCGGCCCCGATGCCGGCGCCAATAAGGGTTCCTTCGGTATCCCCTCCGATGGCCTGGCCCAGGATCGCGCCCAGGCCAGCACCCACGAGTACGCCCTCCTTTGTTCTTCTTTCGGTCTGTGTCGTGCCCGCACAGGAGACGATCATCAACGCAATTGCCATTGCCATTGCGATCACGCCCATTAGATGCTTTTTCATAGTTACCCCCCCCTTTGTTTGTTGTTGCTATGGTGGGTGATGTGAATTTTAAGAGTACCGTGGATTGCACTATTTTTCAAGTGTGAATCCGCCTCTGTCCAGCTGATATTTGCTTTACAAACCACCCCCCCTGCCTTATACTTTGCCCACTTAAATTTATTCGATCAGCAAAATAATAATCGGAAGATTTCACCCTTGGGTGTCGGGTCTTCCGGGTTTGGAGAAGAACAGTGAATATTATCGTGCTTGCAACAAGGAATCAGGGAAAGACCCGGGAGATCCAGGCGCTTTTAAAAGGCTTTCCGGTTGAGATCAAGAACCTGGAAGATTTCGGGCCCATCCCGGAGGTGGAGGAGGATGGGGAGACCTTTGACGACAATGCCTATAAAAAGGCCGCTTTTGCCGCAAGGGTGCTTGGCTACCCTGCCATTGCCGACGATTCAGGCCTGGAGGTTGAGGCCCTTGGGGGCAAGCCCGGGGTCCGGTCGGCAAGGTTTGCAGGAGAGAACGTAACGGACAAGGAGAACAGTGAAAAACTGCTCCGGGAGATGAAGGGTAAGACCAACAGGGCTGCCGCATTCAAGTGTGTCGTCTCCATTGCCATTCCCACCGGTCCTGCCTTGACCTACGAGGGAGAGTGCCACGGCACCATTCTGGAAGAACCAAGGGGGGAGAACGGGTTTGGCTATGATCCGCTTTTTTTTCATGCCGACTTTAACAAAACCTTTGCTGAGATATCCATGGCGGATAAAGGCCGGGTGAGCCACAGGGGAAAGGCGTTCCAGGAAGTGGCAGCGGAGTTTGACAAGGTGCTTGACTGGATCGATATCAACATGCCGGAAATTGAAAAGGTGCCCTGCGTAAAATGAAAAATAACACAGTCCTAGAACTTGTGAAGCGTAATCGAAGCTGCCGTCGGTTTGACGCCTCCCACAGTATTGATCCTGACCTGTTGCGGGAGCTTGTGGAGCATGCCAGGCTCTCTGGCTCGGCTGGCAATCTCCAGCCCTTGAAATACATCCTCTCCCAGGACCGGGCCAAGAATGACGAGATCTTCTCCTGTCTGAAATGGGCTGCCTACCTCAAGGACTGGGAGGGGCCTTTGGAAGCGGAGCGTCCCACCGGGTACATCGTGATCCTGGGGGATCTTTCCATCACAAAGAACTTCAGGTGCGACCACGGCATTGCGGCCCAGTCCATTCTTTTGGCCGCAAGGGAAAAAGGGCTTGCCGGTTGCATGATCGCCGCCATCAATCAGAAACGCCTCAGGGAGATTCTTGCCATTGACGAAACCCGGGAGATTCTTCTGGTGATCGCCCTTGGGAAACCCCTTGAAACGGCGGTTATAGAGGACCTTGAACCCGGGGGCGACATCCGTTACTTCAGAAACGGAGACGGTATCCACCATGTTCCCAAACGTTCCCTTGACGAGATCATCGTCAACTCCTGGTAGAACCGCCGTGACACTATTTCTCATAAATCCTGTGTGCATGGATGCAAGGATCTTGGACGAGGATGCCCGATCGGTTCCCATGGGCCTCTTTTACATCGGCGCCCTTTTAAAAGAGAACCAAATCGATGCACGGGTGGTTAACCTTTCGGTTGAGTCGGATCCCGGGGCCCATCTATCGGCCTTGATCCAACAGTTCAAACCCACCATCCTCGGTTTTACCCTCCTCAACGCCACACGGTTCAGCGCCATGGCGCTGGCTAAAATGGCCAAAGGGATCGATCCCCATATCACCGTGATCTTTGGGGGGCCCGGGGCCACGTTCCTTTCAGACCACCTCTTTTCCGTGTGCCCGGATCTGGATTACATCGTCACAGGTGAGGGGGAGTTCACCTTTCTTGAGCTTGCCGGCCATGTTGCTACGGACAAAAGCACACTCCCCCGCAATATCAAAGGGCTGATGTTCCGGGATGGAAAGACGCTGGTGCATACCGGGGAGCGCGAACCCATTACAGACCTTGACACCCTGCCCCAGCCCGGGCGTTATTTTGATCTTCAACACCTCTCCCTGTCCAGGGGGTGTCCGGGAAAATGCACCTTTTGCGGGTCCCCCCGGTTCTGGCCCGGCCCCCGGGTGCGGTTCCACTCTCCAAAGTGGTTTGTCGATCACCTGGAACTGTTGGTCAACAGGGGCATCAACCACTTTTTTGTATCCGACGATACCTTTACCATGGACAGGGCCCGGGTGATCGAGGTGTGTCAAACCATTATCCAGCGGGGGCTCTCCATCACCTGGGTGGCCATTTCCAGGGTCGATTTCCTGGACAAGGAGATCCTGTCGTGGATGCGCCGTGCCGGATGCACCCAGATCAGCTTCGGGGTTGAGAGCGGCTCGGAATCGATCCGGAAGACCCTTGGCAAGCCCGTGGCCAGGGACAGGATCGTCCACGCCTTTCGGCTCACGACCTCCTTTGGCATATTGCCCCGGGCGTATTTCATCTACGGCTCCCCCGGGGAGAGCGAACAGACCATCAAGGAGAGCTTGGATCTTATCATGCAGATACGTCCCTTGGGCGCCATTTTCTATCTTTTGGTCCTGTTCCCCGGAACTTCCCTTTACCAGGATCTCCTGGCGAGGGGCCGGCTTTCCGACCGGGTCTGGCAACAAAAGATCGAGGATCTTCCCTGGTTTGAAATTGATCCGGATCTCGATTTTGAACGGGTCAGGGGGTTTGGGGATACCCTGCGCCAGGGGTTTTACGCAAACCTTACGGCGTTTGCCGAGACCATCGAACTTGTGGATGAACGAGAGCTCTATCCCTTCCATGCCGATTTCCTCTCCCGGCTTGCCATGACCTTCAGCCACGGGGAGTATGCCCAAAACCCCCTGGTCAGGAATCCGGCAAAAACGGCCCGGACCTTGTTCCAGCGAGCCCTTGACTTTCATCCGGACCATCGCGGTTTCTTAGGGCTTGCCATGTTGTTCCAGAAACAGCGGCGGTTTGACCGGGCAGTTGATTTGCTGGAAAAGGGGGTGACCCATTTTCCCGCCAGTAAAGACTTAAATATCTGCATGGCCGTGAGTCTCATGAATCTTGGACGCTTCAAAAAGGCCCTTGGTTTTCTTGAACCCTTTAAAGAGGAGCCAGAAGTGGAACCCTATATCAAGGCCTGCAACCGTGCAGTGTAACGACAAACCTGCCATGGCAATGGAAACGCCGATCCGGCCCGTGGAAATGCCGCCCCGGTCAACGATAAATCCCTCCATGATTCGCCAGGTGTTTGGCAGAAAGATGATGGTGGCGCTCTCCATGGGGTTCTCCTGTGGCGTGCCCCTGCTGCTGACCATCTCCGTGCTCCAGGCGTGGATGAGACAGGAGGGAGTTGATCTCGGCGTGATCGGCCTCTTCTCCCTGGTGGGACTGCCCTATACCCTGAAGTTTATGTGGGCCCCCCTGTTTGACAGGTTCACCCCTTTTTTTCTCGGTCGGCGAAAGGGGTGGCTTGTCCTGGCCCAGATTTTCCTTGTCCTGGCCATCTTGCTTCTCGGGTTCACCCAGCCGGCCAGGTTTCCCTGGCTGGTGGCCCTTGTGGCCTTTGTGGTCACCTTTTTCAGTGCGTCCCAGGATATTGTGGTGGATGCCTACCGGCGGGAGGATCTCACCGACGCGGAGCTGGGCCTTGGATCCTCCATGTACATCTACGGATACAGGCTCGGCATGCTCCTTGCCTCGGGAGGCGGGCTGATCCTGGCCGACCACATCCCCTTTTCCATGGTGTACGCCCTCATGGCCCTTTCCCTTGTGCCGGGGATTGTCGTCACGGTTTTGACCCCTGAACCCCGGGAGGTTCCGGGAAAGCCCACAACCCTTTCCCAGGCGGTTGTGGAGCCCCTTAAGGAGTATTTCTCCAGGAACGGGGCCGTGACCATCCTTGTCTTCATTCTGTTCTACAAGATCGGGGACACCATGGCCTCGGCCATGACCATTCCGTTTTATCTGGACATGGGGTTTTCCATGTCCGAGATCGGGAGCGTGGTCAAGCTGTTCGGTTTCTGGGCCACCCTGATCGGGACCTTTACAGGCGGGCTCCTGATGCTTAGAATTGGAATCAACAGGAGCTTGTGGGTGTTTGGGGCGCTCCAGGCCCTGTCCACCGCAGGTTTTGCCTGGCTTGCCATTGTGGGTCACAGCCTTCCCCTGCTGACGGGGGTGATCACCTTTGAAAACCTGTCCGCCGGCATGGGAACAGCTGCCTATGTCGCTTTTATGGCATCCATGACCGATAGACGGTTCACGGCAACCCAGTACGCCCTGCTGTCGAGCCTCATGGGTATCCCCCGGGTGATGGCGGCGGCGCCCACGGGATTTTTTGCTAAATACCTCGGGTGGGAGGGGTTTTTTATTGCCTGTACGCTGGCGGCACTGCCGGGTATGCTTCTTTTGTTAAAATGCGCTCCATGGAAAAGGGATCTTTAAGATGACCAATGAGTATAAGTTAGCCAACCAGATAAAAAAAGAAAAACAACTTGCAGGTATTCGTCAGGACCTCCTGGCACTTCAATCGGAAAAGGCTTTGGATGCCATACTGGAGTCACCCATGCCCGCCACCCTTGTCCAGAGCTTTCCAGAGCAGGATCTTCACTTTCTCATGCACAAAATAGGGGGTGCCGATTTTCTGCCCATCCTTGCCATGGCCTCCTTTGAACAGTGGGAGTATCTCCTGGATGTGGAGACCTGGGAGGGAGACAGGGTCAATCTTCCCATGGTGACAAAGACCCTGGAGCTCCTCTTTCAGGCCGATCCCGAGCGACTTGTGCGCTGGATGATCAAGGAGAAAACCGAATTCTTCGAGCACTATCTCTTTAAAAACCTGGAGCTGAGGGTCCGGGAGCATGATGAGGACCCGGCGGATTTCCCAGACGGTTTCCAGGAGATTGACACCCTCTTTTATGTCCGGTTTCCGGAGATTCCCAAAACCCTGCTTGAAAAAGAGGGCGGTGCCGAGCTTGCAAAGGCCAGGGAGGCTGCCGAAGAGCTGATCATGAATATGCTCAACACGGTGGCGGACATGGATCTTTCCGTGTACCACGGGGTGCTGCTTGAGGCCCAGTCGGTCATTCCTTCGGAGGTCGAGGAGGAGCAGTTCCGCCTGAAGGCGGTTCGTCTGGCTGAAAAGGGATTCCTTCCCCCCCACGAAGCCATGGGGATCTACCAGCCCCAGGAGCCCTCCGATCTTGTGCCAAGGCACGGCCATGACCTGACAAAACCGCTTTTTGGCACCGAATACCCGCTGCCCCCCCTTTACCCCTCGACCATGCTGGTGGACGATACATTGTTTGCAAGGTCCCTTGCCAGTGTGGACCCTGCCATGCTCCTCAACCTCCAGGCTGAATTCGCCTCCCTTGTGAACCGAGTTACCTCGGCGGACCGACGGGTGGTGCGGGAAAAGCAGGATCTTGAGTTGGTGGTTCAAAAAGGGTGTGCTTACCTTAGCCTGGGCATGGAGATCATCCACGGGGAGGAGGCCCGTTGCACCCCTGCCGACGGCGCCGCCATCATCGCCCGGTATCGGTTGGAAGATCTGTTCAGGACAGGCTCCTGGGCCGGCATGACCCTGAAGACCAAGACCAGGCAATGGCATGAAAATAGCTGGCTTGTTGCAAGTAAACTGCCCTTGAGCTTTTTTGAGGAAGAATGGCTCGGCCTTGTGGGCGGACTCCTGCTTGACAGGCCCCTCTACTTTGACAACTACCGAACCGGGGTACTTTACCGGGCGTTTTCCTCGGTCCTGGAAATTCGGGAAAGCCAGGATAACCTCGACCGGATCATTGAGATGGATCGGCTGATCAGCCGCTTGGATCCCGATATTACAAGTTTTGTCAAGGGGGTTCTCACCTTTAAGAGTCTTCTTCTCACCCTGTGGGCAAGAAATCGACTCGATCTTGATTTTTCCCTTGCACCCATTGAGTTATCGGTTTTTACTCCTTTTTTTACGGCGCTGTTTTCCGGGGAAGAGCGGGGCATCATCGACGGGTTCAAAAGGGAGGACTTTTTGCTGTGGCTTGGCCAGGAGACCGGGATGGAACTCAAGGATATCGGTGCAAAACTGGGGAGCGTGTTTAAGGCGATCTTTGACTGGCTTGAAGATGAGTATGGCGCAGTTTCACCCGAATCCCTTGATTCGCGGTTTGTTGCAGGCTTTTTCCTTAAAGAGTGAACTCCATGTCGCAGGCAACGGCAAAGCAGTCGAGCCCTGAGTTGTTTGCTTTGATCCTGGATCGGCAGTCGGCCTGGATGCGGTCCATCTCCTTGTCCGTTCGATCCTGGTTCAGGTGGAACAGGCCAAGTCGTTTAACTCCGGCCTCCATGGCAAGTTCCAGGGCCTCGGTGTAAATGGAGTGCCCCCACCCAATACGCTGGGGGTACTCATCCGGGGTGAACTCGGCATCGTGGAACAGGAGGTCTGCATCCTTTGCAAAGGCCCGATAACCGTCAAAACCTTGGTCTCCCGGATGGGCAAGACCCAGTTCGTTGTCCGTGAGAAAAACAAAGCGTTTGTTCCCCTCGGTCAAGCGATAGCCGAACGCCCCGTTGGGATGACTCAGGGGGATGGTGTCGATGGTCAGGCTTCCGATGGTAAAGCGTCCTGTAAAGTCGTCCCTGAACCGGATCTGTGCCGTGAGGTCATTTGGGGTGATGGGAAACAGGGGAGGGGACATGAGGGTGTTGAATATCTCCTTCACAGGCTGCCCGGAGAATGTCGTGTTCTGTATCTCCACGACCTTGTTACTGTTGAACAAGGGTTTGAAAAAAGGGAACCCTGCCACATGGTCCCAGTGGGCATGGGTCAGGAGCAGGTAGCAGGTGTCCACGGCGTCCAGGGTGGCTCCCAGGCGCCTGATTCCGGTTCCCGCATCAATGATAACAGTCTCCCCGCTCCTGGCGACGACCTGGATGCAGGTGGTGTCCCCGCCGTACTTCAGGTATTGTTCTCCAGATACGGGAATCGATCCCCTGGAGCCCCAGCACTTGATAAACATCCTTATCCTTGTTCTTTTTTTGGGTGGTGTATCTCTACCTCGCTACCACATCGGGAAAAATCAGTCTACAAAAAAATGCGTCTTCGTGATATTGGCGATGGGCGCTTCTTTCGTTTCTAATACTTGATAAGTTGATTGTTCTCTAGTAAAGAAACTAAGATGGGCGGGGGCAGCCAGCCTGACCCCATGTAGTACAGGCAAGGGATTATTTGGAAAAAATGAGCGCAAAAGGAGAATTGGATGGCGGTTATTGAGTGGGAAAAGATTGAAACGGTTGCGGTTATCAAGATGAACAACACGGCCAACAAGCAGAATCTTGTGTTTGCAGATACCATGAATAAGGTCTTTGACGAGATCCTGGAGGATGGGGGGATCTTCTCCATTGTCCTTACCTCGTCGGATGAGAAAAATTTCTCCCAGGGCATTGATGTGGAGTGGCTGGGCCAGTGTTTTAACGACAAGGATTTTGAGAGTATCAAACAATTCATGTTTGGGATGAACTCTGTTTTTAAACGACTTCTTACCATGCCGGTTCCCGTGATTGCCGCCATCAACGGCCACGCCTTTGGTAACGGTGCCATCCTTTCCTGCGCATGCGATTTCAGGTTCATGAAGGCCGACCGGGGGTATTTCTGCTTTCCCGAGGTGGACCTTGGCATCCCCTTTCTTCCGGGGATGATCGCCTTTGTCAGAAAGGCTATTCCCGAATACATGTTTAATGAGCTGAAGCTGTCCGGCCGGCGGGTCGGGGCCCAGGAACTCATGGAGAACCATGTCATCCAACAGGCAAGCTCAGATCAGGCGGAGCTGATGGAGCATGCCATGGGCTTTGCCAAAAGCTTTCAAAAGAAGCGGGGCATTTTGGGCGAGCACAAGCGCCGCCTGCACAAGGCCATCCTGGAAACCATGGAGGCCGAGGATCCAAAGTTCATTGATGCCCTGGATCTCTTTGTCCAGGATTAAGACCTTCGCTTTGGTTTTGGCTTGTCCAGGCTAAAGTTTGTAGCGCTGTGCCATGGGGTGCCTTCTTCCCGCGCCAAAGGCTTTGGTGGTGACCCTGAGGATGGGAGGCGCCTGGTACCGCTTATATTCGTTGCGGTTGATCCGTGCAACAATTTCCACCACGGCATCCCTGTCAAGTCCCTGGGCCACCATCCCATCGATGCTCTTGTGTTCTTCCACATGGGCCTTGACCACGGCATCTATGACGTCATAGGAGGGAAGGTCGTCCTGGTCGGTCTGGTCCGGGGCAAGCTCGGCGCTGGGGGCCTTGTCGATGATGGAGACCGGGATGAGTTCCCTGTCGGTGTTGATCAGCCTTGAGAGATCGTACACTTTTTTCTTGGGCAGGTCTCCGATGACGGCAAGGCCGCCGCACATATCTCCGTAGAGGGTGGCGTAGCCAACGGCCATCTCGGACTTGTTGCCCGTTGACAGGAGCATGGATCCCTCCTTGTTGGAAAAGGCCATGAGGATGGTGCCCCTGATCCGCGCCTGTATGTTTTGCTCTGCAATGCCGGGATCGGTGGGGTCAAAGGTGTCCGACAGGGTCAGGAACGCATCGTACATGGGGGCAATGGGGATGGATTGCCAGGAGGTCCCCAGGTTGTCGGCCAACTGTTTTGTGTCAATAAAGTTCTGCTGTGAGGTGTAAATGGAAGGCATGAATATGGTCTTGACGTTCTCACTGCCAAGGGCCTTGACCGCAATGGCGGCGGTCAGGGCTGAATCGATGCCGCCGCTTGAGCCGATCAGGACTTTTTTAAAACCGCATTTGGTCACATAGTCCCGGGTGCCGGTGACCAGGGCCTTGAGGATGGCCTCATTCTCCGATGGGGAGACCGGGTGGTGGTCGCCCATGCCGGTGTCTGTGTCAAAGCAGATAAGATCTTCGGAAAAGTCAGCGGCCCGGGCCGCAAACTCACCCTTGGCGGTTACGGCGCAGCTGAGCCCGTCAAATATGGTGGTGTCGTTTCCGCCCACCTGGTTGGCAAAGACCATGGGAAGGTTGTATTTTGCTGCCATGGTTGTGAGCATGGTGTTCCTGAGATCCTGTTTGCCGCCGTGGAAGGGGGAGGCTGCCAGGTTGATGAGCAGATCCGCTCCCAGGTGGGCAAGGTCGGCCACGGGATTCCGGTCATAATGTTTCTGGCTGAAACGCTTTTCATCGTTCCAGATGTCTTCGCAGATGGTGATGCCAAGCTTGAGTCCCCTGTACGCCACCAGGGTGCTTGGGGTGCCGGGGGTGAAGTATCTTGATTCATCAAAGATATCATAGGTGGGCAAGAGCTGCTTGTCCGTCCTGGAAACAGGTTTCCTGTTCTCAAAGAGCATGGCCGAGTTAAAAAGGAGTCGTTCCCCGTTTTCGATGGTGCGCTGGACCGCGCCGCAGAGGATGCCGATGTTGCCGGCAGCGGCGACAAATTCATCCAGGCAGGCGAGCTGGCGGTCGATGAAGTCATCTTTCTCAAGCAGGTCTCCGGGGGGGTAGCCGGAGATGGCAAGTTCTGGGAAGACCACCAGGTCGCATCCCAGGGTCGCGGCCTGGTTAACACGCTCGAGCATCTTTTTTTTGTTGAAATCAAAATCCCCGATCACCGGATTGGTCTGGGCTATGGCTATTTTCATGGAAATTCCTTTCTCCCTCTTGCGGTCGTTCAGTCAGTCAAAGGGTTATGTGTTTACCACACTCCAGCCTAAAGGTTAAGGATAATTCCGGGGCATTTCCCCGATGAACAGGTGCCGGCCATTGCAACGGGGATTACCCTTAGGAACCATCGAGCAGGTCGGGTTCGAATATTACCCTTGGGAACAATCGAGGAGGTCGGGTTCGAATTTCAGTGTGGCAAAGTAATCCTCGATCCTCTCCTCCCGGCGTATCAGTTCCACCGTGCCGTCCTCCCGCAACAACAGCTCCTTGGGACGCAGATTGGCGTTGTAGTTGAACCCCATGGCATGGCCGTGGGCCCCGGTGTCGTGGATGATTAAAAGGTCTCCCTCTTCCGTCTTGGCAATGTCTCTCTGTACGGCGAATTTATCTATGTTTTCGCACAATGAGCCCACCACGTCAACCGTCTCCCTGTCCTTCGAATCCTCTTTCCCGAAAACATGGATATGGTGGTAGGCATCGTACATGCCGGGGCGCATGAGGGCCGACATGGAGGCATCCACGCCAACGTATTTCCGGTAAATATCCTTGTGGTTGATCACCTTGGTGACAAGGGCGCCATGGGGGCCCGTCACATAGCGTCCGCTTTCCATGAAGAATTTCGGGACCCATCCATGGGATTGTTTGAACGCCTCTAGGAGTTCCAGCGTCTCCCTGGCCATGGCATCGATGTCCATGGATTTGTCTTCGGGTCGGTAGGGGATTCCCAGGCCGCCGCCGATGTTGATGAACTCGAACTGTATGCCCAGGGCGTCACTGATGGTGCTAACCATGTCGAGGTTCATCCGGGTGGTCTCGACCATGTATTCGTAGTTGAGTTCGTTTGATGCGAGCATGGTGTGCAGGCCGAACCGCTTTGCCCCCCGATCCATGGCCGCCCGGTAGGCATCAATGATCTGGTCGTGGCTTACCCCGTATTTTGACTCCACCGGGTTGCCGATGATCTTGTTGCCCTTGCGCCTGGGACCTGGATTGTACCTGAAGCAGATCAGTTCAGGCATGGTCGGTACCTTTGAAACCAGGGAGGCGTCATCCAGGTTGAGGATCACCCCGCCGTCCATGGCGGCCGTCTCAAACTCATTGGGGCTTGTGTTGTTGGAGGTGAGCATAATGTCCTCACCATCGCTTTTGATGCTCCTGGCAAGGAGCACCTCCGGTGTTGAGCTGCAGTCAAACCCGAATCCAAGGTCCTGCATGATTTCCATGATCGACGGGTTGGGCAGGGCCTTGACTGCATAGTATTCCCGGAATCCCTCGACCTTGGCAAACGCCTGGTTGAGTTGTCTTCCCGTCTCTCTGATGCCCGCCTCGTCGTAGATGTGAAACGGGGTGCCAAAATGGGCGCTGGCCTTTTCTAATACAGGCGCGAGTCGTTGTTTGAAACTTGCTGACATGGGCATGGTTTGGTTCTCCCTAGGGTTGTTCTTCAGTGTCGGTTAACGGAATTCTGGCGGTTTCCTTAAAGGTTGCCAGGGCAATTTCGGTTTTTGTCGAAAGGATCGATTGGATGGCTGAAATCTCTGTCATCAAAAGGGCCTCAAGCTCATTGGTGTCCGAAACCCTGAGCTTGACCAGCAGGGAATCATTGCCGGCAAGAAAATGAACCTCCTGCACCGCCGCAAGTTCTGCCAGTTCCCTGCCTGTCTCCCGGATGGCGGAGGTCTCCCGGACACGGATCTCCACAAAGGCGATCATGGCGCGGTTGAAGCGCTCGGGATTGAGGCGAACCTCGTAGCCG
Organism: Desulfobacterium sp.; assembly: GCA_016342325.1. GTDB lineage: Bacteria > Desulfobacterota > Desulfobacteria > Desulfobacterales > Desulfobacteraceae > Desulforapulum. The sequence continues at coordinate 180,107 of JAEINR010000001.1, read as the reverse complement.
TCGATAATCCCCCGGGCTTCGAGCTTTTTAATCCGTTCCAGAACCGCCGATGGCGCCATGCCGATCTGCCGGGCAACTTCGACATTGGGGATCCGGGCCTTGTTCTGAAGGATTTTCACGATCTTGAAATCGGTTGCATCCATGGTGTCCTCTGTGGTTTGGTTGATATTGAATCGTGTCTACCGAATGCTTGGTAAAGTATATTTGCCGTTAAGGTTGAAGTCAAGAATATAATTCTGTTAGGAATGAAGTTTGCCAAACGATATTCTCGATTCGGCGGAGAGGACTTCATATGTCGGAAGGGGGTTAATTTATTTTGCATTGGAAAAGGAAATAGTTTAGTATGGGGCTCACATGGGCAAAAACAGCAAATCTTGAGGGTTTTGGATGATGAGGAATGGTCGATAACAGTAAGCATACAATCCTTGTGGTGGACGATGAAGAGGGAATACTGGAGATTTCCGAAGAGTTCTTTGAGCGCAAGGGATATACAGTGTATACGGCAAGGAACGGTGTGGAGGCAATCGATCTCATCAAACGGGTCAAGATCTGCTGCTGCTTTACCGATATCAACATGCCTGAAATGGACGGCCTGGAGCTTGCCGAGCAAATAAGAAAGTTCGACAATACGCTTCCCGTGGTTGTCATGACAGGTTACCCATCCCTGGACAACACCATCAGAACCTTGAAAAACGGTGTGGTGGATTTTCTTGTTAAGCCGGTGAACCTGGAGCAGATGGAACTCTCTTTCCGCAGGATCGTTCGGGAACGGGGACTTTTTGTCGAGAATCTCATCCTGAGGGAGGAGGTTGAACGCCAGGAGCGTCTCAAGGCGTTGAACGACGAACTCATTGCCAGGGTCGACGAGGTCAACACGTTTAACCGGATCATGGAGGATTTTTCCAGTTCAGACTCCAGCCATGGGATCTTTTCCAAGGTGGTGGAGTTGAGTCAGGAGGTGGTCAAGGCTGATGAAGCCGTCTTTTACATCTATACCGAGCAGGATAACTCCTTTGTTTCCATTGCCCGCTCCGGCTTGAACCCCCATGGGGGAGAGGAGCTGTCCGATGGCACAAGGGATCTTTTCCACGGCGTGATCAAGGACGACAAGCCCTGTCTTGTTTTCCAGAATAACGGAAACAACGGAATTTCCGAAAATATCCGCTCGTTCATGGTGGTCCCCCTGAAGATCCGGGAGAAGACCTTTGGGGTGGTTACCGCCTCTGTTTTAAGCGGGGCACGTCGGTTTGGCGATAAAGATGTTTACTACATGAATTTTATCACCCAGAAGGCTGCCTCTGCTATTGAGAATATCGCCCTTTACGAGAACATCTATGACAATCTCTTCTCAACCCTCTATGCCTTTGTAGCCGTTCTTGAGGCCAGGGATCCCTACACTCGAAAACACTCCACCCGGGTGGCTGAGATTGGTCACATGATCGGTAAGGAGATGATGTGCGAGGATGAAGAGCTGGATATTCTCAACTTTGCAGGCCACCTCCACGACATCGGTAAGATCGGTATCCGGGATGATATCCTGCTGAAGCCGGGACGACTCACCCGTGAGGAGTACGAGAAGATCAAGGAACACCCCGCCATCGGTGCCGACATCGTGGGTAAGCTGGGATTATGGGACCGGGAGCAGGAGATTATCCGGCATCACCATGAGTATTATGATGGCACGGGCTATCCTGACGGGTTGATGGGGCATGGTATACCCAAGCTTTCCCGGATTCTCTCCGTGGCCGATGCCTTTGATGCCATGGCCTCGGACCGTGCCTATCGAAAACGAATGGAAAGGGGAAAGGTGCTGGCTATCATCAAGGAGGGGAAAGGCACTCAGTTTGATCCTGAGGTGGTGGACGTTTTCCTGAAAATCGCCGATCGGGTATAGGCTTCAAAGGGGCTTTAATGGCTTGTGAAGGGCTATAAAGTGTGGTAGCCTGTGTTCGACATGGTGTTTATTGTTTAATAACTAAGATGGGGTAGGACATCCATGGAGATCACCGACAACCAGGATAGGCGCAGGAATACCAGGGTTGAGTTCTCAACCCGAATTGTATTGATGACCAGCGATGCGGAAATTGAGGCAATTGGAAGCTCAACAGATCTGAGCCTTACAGGGGTCTTTGTCAATACCGATAAGAGGCTTGAGGCAGGCTCGGAATGCAATGTGAAGATTTTTCTCTCCGGAGGAATCGGGGATATTGAGCTTGCCATGAAGGCCCGGGTCGCCAGGGTGGTTGATGGGGGAATCGGACTTTCCTTTGAGGCCATGGATTTGGATACCTATACCCATTTAAAGAATATTGTGCTTTACAATAGTTAACGTGTGAACGGAGATTGAACTTGGTTTACGGATCTACAACGTTTGGACATGGGAAGGCTTGAAATGGACGTGAAGTTGATAAATCCTTTTATCAATGCGACAAGCAATGTCCTGGAAACCATGGCCTTTGTGTCGGTTGAAGCGGGGGCCCCCTACCTGAAAAAGGATAATGTGGCAAAGGGGGATGTGACCGGCGTTATCGGGCTCACCGGCGTTGCCAACGGTACCATTTCCGTTACGTTTCAGGAAACGTGTATTCTGGACATTGTTTCAAACATGTTTGGTGAGAAGATGGAGGAGCTTAACAGCGAAATTGCCGACGCCGTTGGAGAGTTGACCAACATGATTTCAGGCCAGGCAAGAAAAGAGCTTGAAGAGCTGGGGAAGGTCTTCAAGGCTGCCATTCCGACCGTTGTTACAGGGAAAAATCACAGCATTTCCCATTATACCGATGGCCCTAGGATTGCCATCCCCTTTTTTGTGGGGGAGGGCCGTTTTACCATTGAGGTCTGCTTTGAACGATAGTGGAACGCTGTAATCATAAAGGAGGAGATTTTAGGCAATGGATACATCCATAAAGGTTCTGATTGTGGACGACTTTGCAACCATGCGCAGGATATTGAAGAATATTTTAAAGCAGATCGGTTTTAAGAATCTTCTGGAGGCGGATGACGGCACCACAGCACTTGAAGTTTTGGATAGGGAGAGTGTTGATCTTATAATCTCAGACTGGAATATGCCAAAAATGACCGGTCTGGAACTGTTGAAATCGGTCCGGGCAAGCGACAAATTCAAACGGACACCGTTTCTTATGGTTACGGCCGAAGCCCAGAAACAGAACGTGATCGAGGCTGTTCAGGCGGGTGTGTCAAACTATGTCGTCAAGCCGTTTACGGCCGAGGCAATATCGGAAAAATTAGAGAAGATTCTAAAATGATGATCGGGGCTTCCACCAGGGAGAGGACTGTTGGGGAAGGGCTGGAAACCGAATCGGACAGGAACGGGTTTGTTGCTGATGATATCGCAGGTTCCAGCAAGGCGATAACAGATCTTCTCAAGGTGGTAAAGAAAGTTTCTGTTTCCGACTCCTCGGTGCTCATCACCGGGGAGAGCGGAACCGGCAAGGAGCTTATTGCCAGGGCTATACACAGAAACAGCTTTAGGAATGACGGTCCCATCGTCATTATCAACTGTGGTGCGATTCCTGGAGAACTGCTTGAGAGTGAGTTGTTCGGCCATGAAAAAGGCGCGTTTACCGGTGCCCATCGATCCAGGATCGGCCGGTTTGAGCTTGCCGACAAGGGAACGATTTTTCTGGACGAGATCGGTGACATGAGTCCGGATCTCCAGGTCAAGTTGTTGAGGGCCCTTCAGGAACGGCGGATTGAGCGTGTGGGCGGCACCACATCCATTGATGTGGATATACGCATCCTTTCGGCGACCAACAAGGATCTTGCCGCCTCCATGGCGGAGGGGACCTTTCGGGAGGATCTTTTTTACAGGCTCAATGTGATACCCCTTCACATTCCCCCCCTGAGGGCGCGTGCATCGGATATTCCCCTGCTGCTGGATCATTTCCAGAAAAGGCTTGGGGAGCGAAACTGCGGCTACAGGCCAAAAGAGTTTTCCGATGAGGTGCTGGCCGCAATGGGCGCCTATCGCTGGCCCGGGAATATCCGGGAGCTTGAGAATCTCATGGAGCGTATATCTGTCCTGGTCGAGAATGACCTGGTCGTGCTTTCCGATCTCCCCGATCATGTCAAAATGACCGCTCCTACCAGTGTCTCTTCCGCGATGACGGCTGTATTTGAAAAGGGAGTGGGGTTCAATGATGCAGTGGACCAGTTCCAGCGTTCATTGATTGTCCAGGCCCTGAATCAGACCGATTGGATAAAGGCCAGGGCTGCGGAACTGCTCAAGATGAATCGGACTACCCTTGTTGAGAAAATTAAGAAGCTGGGTATCGAACCGGAGCAGGAAGGGTTGTTTCTCTATGTAATTTGACGTTGTATGCCAAATTGTTGACGTCTGTGAAGTCTTTCCTGACCTCCCTGGCAATGCAGTTTGATCTGTTTGACCATGGCAATGGGTCGAAAGCTGTCAGCGATTCTTTGTGATGCCATGCCCTCCATCGTTTTTTTGCACTGTTCCTCTCTGGTTTTCTGTCTTTAACTGATATTAAAAAATCTGTTGCGGCACACTAATTGCAGTGTTTTGTCGGTGACTCGGACAGCCGTCGTGTTGGCGGGAGTCCAAGAGAGTTATTACAGTGAACGCTATAGGAAGATGGTAGAGGTCATGATCAAATTTGATTTCAGCTTTCAAACAATCGCCCGGTTTCTGTTGGTATCTGTTCTCTTTGTTTTTTTGGGGATTTGCCGGGCAGGGGCAGCAACCCTCAAGGCCGTAACCATCGGTGACGATCCAGGTACGGTAACGATTTCCCTCAGTGAAAAGGTTCCGTTCAAGGTGATCAGGGTCGATGGCAGGGAAGTGCTCATCGCCTTGAAAAATATCGACAGCGCCAGAATGGTGTCCAGGAAGGGAAAGCCCGGTTCCGTGATCAAGGATGTCTCTGTTGAGGAGCTTCCCGGCGGCGTTTTCGCCCTTGTTGTTACCGGCTCCCGTCGGTTTGACAGTGTCGGATCCGCCTGGGATAAAACCGGGTCAAACCTTGTGGTTCGATTGAACGAGAAGGGAAAGCCAAAGACCCCCCCTGTCCCGGACAAGGTGCAACCCCAAAGGGCAAAAAAGGCGGCCGTGGCTAAACCCGCCCCAAAGCCTGCAAAAGTTGCGTCTGTGGTAAAACCGGTCCCTCCTGTTTCCAAGGTTAAAAAAACCGCCAAGCGAGACTATGTTCCGGTCAAGCGGGCGGCATCGATTTTCCAGGGTGACATAACCGATATCCTTCTCAAAGCCAACGTTCAAGGGTGCAGGTCCGGGGAGATGGAAAAGGCGATCAACCTCCTTAAGCGAGAGTTGTGGACGGAAGGCGGCGATCTGCTGGACACCCTCATCGGACAGGGGGGCGCAAGCTGCCTTGAACCGGCCTATTATCTTCGGGCCTATGCCGGCCTCATGGCGGGGGATGTTGATGATTACCAGAAAAACTTAACAGCGATCCGGCTCTTCCAGGACGCCCTTGTGGCCTATCCTGACTCAGATCTTCTTCCCTTTGCCCTGGCTGGCATGGGCATCCTCCAAACCCGCCTGAAAAATCCGGCGGCGGCCGAAGGCTTTTTTGCCATTATCAGGGATCATTACAAGGATTACCCCGGGCTTGCCCAAGTGCTCTACCATCTTGGCCGGATTTACGAGGAAAAGGGATATAATGAACAGGCCCTTGCCTATTATAAAGAGGTGTATGAGAAACTGCCGGAAAATGTTTATGTGGTCGATGCCGGCCTCGGTGTTGGAAAGATGCTTTTCAAGAAGCGGTTTTACATCGATTCCCTGAATACCCTGTCCCATCTGTTGAAATCAAATCCTGAAAAAACCTATGACTCCCCTGAACTGCTCCTGAGTATCGGGGAAGCCAATTTCGAGCTGGGCAGAACGGTCCCCGCCCGTGAAAATCTGACCCGTGTTCTGAATCTGTTTCCCGATATCCCTGGGAAAGATATGATCATGACCCGGATCGCCGAAACCTATGCCATTGAAAAGAATGACAAACGGGCGGAGAGCATCTACCGCCTGGTGATCGACACCTATCCCGGAGGAGAGGGCTTTCTCAACAGCTCCATGGGGCTTGCCATACTGTTGACGGACCTTGGGGAGAAGAAGAATATCTATTCCATGGTCAAGGAGGATTTTTCCGAACACAAGCTTGCCAGTGTCGCCATGATACGGCTGGCCGAAATCTACGCCCAGGAAGGGGAGTATGCAAAGTGCATCGAGGAGATCGAAAGCCTGCTTGCAACCCATCCCCAGGGGTTGCGGTATGAGGCGGTCAAGCTGATGCAGCGGGCCTATGAAGCCCTATTTGACAAGCAGTTGGGTGGGGGACGTTACCCGGATGTGCTGGATCGGTTCGAAAAAAAACATGTCCTGCTTGACAGGATGGAGAGCCGGAGCATCTATTTGACGGTGGGACTTGCCTATCTGGAAGCCCGTCTCCATGAGCAGGCGTTCAATCAGTTGATCAAGGCGTACAAGCTCTTTAAGCGGAATGCCAGGCCGGAATCCCTTCTCTTTGGCCTTGGGGTCGCAATGGATGAAACAGGCCGCAGGGACGATGCGCTTCGGATTCTTACCGGATTTGTGAAGCGGTATCCAAAGAGTGCCAACCTGTCCCCAGCCGCTGTCCGCATGGGTATTCTCCTGACCGATAAAAAGAAGTTTGCAAGGGCTGCCAAGAGCTTTGACAGGGCCTATGTAGCAGCCAGGGATCGTCTCCAAAAGGGGAAGGTTCTGGCCCGGAAGAGTGAAGTTTACAAGGCCCAGAACGACTGGCCCCAGGTCTCGACCCTGCTTGCCCGGGCAACCAAGGAGTTTGGCATGGCGCCGGGGGATAACTTCGAAGTGCTCTCCACCACGTACACAAGGCTTGGCGAGTCCTTTCTGGAACAAAAGCTCTATGTGAAGGCTGCCGATGCCTTTGTCCTGGCCCTCAAGTTTGGCGGTGGGGATGGGGCCCGGGCAGATATCGGGTTCATGCTGGGGGACGCCTACCAAAAGGCAAATGTGTTGGAAAAGGCCAGGAAGGCGTTTGAAAAGATCGTTGCCCTTGATGATTCCATATGGTCACGGCTTGCAAAGGAGAGACTCGCAACCCTTGACCTGGCTGAAAAAGTTAAGAATTCATAACTGTTAAAGGTCGTTTGTTATGCCAGGTCAGCAGATCCTCATCGTAGGGGAGAGTCCCAGGGAGAGGGTGGCGTATACCGAGATTCTCGAAAATCTCGGGTTTGAAGTGACCATCGCCCTGGACGGTACGGCGGCCCAATCCGCCATCTCCAAGGACAATTTCGAGATGATCCTCGCCGATTTCAACACGTCCCATTTTTCCCCCATTCGGTTTATCCAACAGGTAAAGGCAAAGAGTCCCGCCACAGAACTGCTCTTTGTTTCGGCCAGTCCCCATGTGGCGGATGCCGTGGAGGCCATGAAAGAGGGGGCTGCTGATTTTATTGTCAAGCCCCTGACCCCTGAACAGCTTAAACTCTGTGCAAAGCGAATCTATTCCAGAAAAAAAGATATGGCCCAGGCCAGGAAGCGATCGGTCAAGAAAAAGAAACCTGTGGCGATCATCACCCGGGATCCTGGCATGGGCAGGCTCCTCAACCTGGCAGAGCGGGTGGCGGATTCCAGCGCCTCGGTCCTGATCCAGGGAGAGAGCGGAACCGGCAAGGAGCTTTTTGCCCGTTTCATCCATGAAAAGAGCAACCGGAAAAATATGCCCTTTGTGGCTGTCAATTGTGCTGCCCTTCCTGAAGCCCTTCTTGAAAGCGAGTTGTTTGGCCATGAAAAGGGGGCTTTTACCGGTGCTCTGGCAAGAAAGCTTGGGAAGTTCGAGCTTGCCAGCAACGGCACCCTGTTTTTGGACGAGATCACCGAGATGCAGTTTCATCTCCAGGCAAAGTTGCTGCGGGTGCTCCAGGAGAAGACCGTTGACCGTGTGGGGGGCATTGAGCCGGTTCCCGTGGATGTCCGGGTGGTTGCAACAACCAACCGGGATGTCAAGGCGTCCCTATCCAAGGGCGAATTCAGGGAGGATCTATACTACCGGCTCAACACCATTCCCCTGACCGTCCCTCCCCTGCGCGATCGTTTGGGGGATCTTCCCCTTCTCTGCAAATTTTTCATCGAAAAATACAGTATTCTTGACGCAAGGGATGTCAAGGGAATGACAAGGGCGGCCTTTGAGTCGCTTTGTCGTCAGCGGTTTGCAGGAAATGTTAGGGAGCTTGAAAATATTATCCACAGGGCAGTCCTCCTTGCCGACAATGGGATGATAGAGCCCCGGGATCTTCTGGTGGAAGAGGGAGAAGGTCCGGTGGATCCCGGGGAAAAGAGTCCTGGGTTTCCTTATGGTCTGGAGCCTTCGCCCTTAAAGGAGATGGAGGAGAAGATGATTTTCCATACCCTTGATAAGACCGATGGAAATAGGACCCATGCCGCCAAAATCCTCGGTATCAGCGTACGGACCCTGCGAAATAAACTCAACGAATATAAAAAAACACCTGCGGCATAATGCGTTGGCACATAAGTTGCTTTATTGAATCTTGAGTGATTGACTGAATGCAGATAAACAAGCGTTTGTAAGGAGTGATATGAGCGATTCAAGAATGTTTAACAGAACCTATGAGGTGCTTTCCAACTCCCTTGATGTGTCCGCACGCCGCCACAATTTGATTACCGGTAACATCGCAAACAAGGACACCATCGGCTACAAGCCGAGGGATATTGACTTTCAAAAAACGTTGAAGCGGGCAATGGGGGAAACCCCACCCAGGAAGATGTCCCAGACCAATGCCAGGCACCTTTCGGCCATGGAGGCAGACCGCTTTTCCATGAACGGCAGCAACAGCGAAGATGTTGATCTCCAGCATCTTGATTCGGTGAACATCGATACGGAGATGGGCAATCTTGTGGAGAACAACATCAAATATCGTACGACCACGGAAATGCTGTTGAGGAAGATGGCCATTCTTCGCCACACCATCCAGGAAGGAGGACGATAGTGGATCTTTTAAATGCAATGCGGGTTAGCGCAACCGGGCTTTCCGCCCACCGTACCAAGATGAATGTGATTGCAGAAAATCTTGCCAATGTGGATACCACCAGGACCGCCGAGGGCGGTCCCTACCGGCGAAAGATGGTGGTGTTCAAGGGGCAGGATATCAGCGAATTCAAGTCGGTTCTCCAACAGAAACGGGAGGCGGACGAGGTGGCTCACATCGAGTTCTCCCCGATCCGGCTCAACTCGGGTGACCTGGAGGACAAGGGAACCGGCGTTAACGTGGAGGAGATTGTGGAGTCCCAGGAAGATTTCCGGTTGGTTTACAACCCGGCCCATCCCGATGCCGATCCGGTTACAGGCTACGTGGCCATGCCCAATGTGGACCACCTCACCGAGGTGGCGGACATGATTGTTGCTAAGCGCTCTTACGAGGCGAGTATCACCGCCATTTCCAACACCAAGAGCATGATATTAAAAGCCCTTGAACTGGGCAAATAGGATAGGAAGCCATGAAACCCATAGCAGGCACAAATAAGATTTCCCTGATAACAGAGCCCCTTGCCCTGAAACTTGGCAACCCGGATCCCTCCTTTTCAAAGCGGCTTACTGCTGCGATAAAGGATGTCAATTCAAAGCAGAACATCGCTGATGACTCCATTGAAAAGGTGATCCAGGGAGAGATGGGCATCCATGAGGGAATGCTGGACATCGGAAAGGCAGATACCTCATTGCGATTGTTGGTCCAGGTCAGGGGCAAGGTGATGGAAGCCTACAAAACTATAATCAACATGCAGATATAGCGGTGCGTAAACAATGAATCCCGTGGTTGAGCAGACAATTAATATATACAAAGAGATGCCCCTTGCAAGGAAGATTCTCATCGGGTTGGTCATTCTCACGATGCTTGGCGGATTTACCGCCATGTTCATCTGGGCAAACAAGACCGAGTACAAGGCCGCCTACACAGGGCTTAGCGAGGCGGATGCAGCCGTTATCGTTGAGAAACTCAAGGAGACGCGGATCCCTTATAAGCTTGAGTCCGGAGGGTCGATCATCATGGTCCCAGCGGACCAGGTTTACGATGTCAGGCTTGCCATGGCAAGGGATGGGATTCCCAAGGGCTCTGGGGTGGGCTATGAAATCTTTGATACGACCGCCTTCGGCACCACCGAGTTTGTCCAGAAAATCAACAAGAAGCGGGCAATTCAAGGGGAGCTGGCACGGACGATCAGGGCCTTTGACGAGGTGAAGGAAGCCCGGGTCATGATCGTGTTTCCCAAGGATTCTGTGTTCGTGGAAGAGACCAAGAAGCCGTCTGCTTCCATTCTCCTGGAGCTTGAATCCGACCTTTCCGATGACAAGGTTGCGGCCGTGGCTCACCTGGTGGCAAGTGCTGTGGAGGATCTCACCCCCAAGCTTGTGACCATTGTGGATACCACCGGCAGAATTCTGTTTGAGGGAAAATCCGAAGAGGAAAAAGCAAGGATCGAGGCCAGAAATCTTGTCGACTCCCAGTACAAGTACAAGATGCGGTATGAGACCACTCTTGCAGAGCGCATCCAGACCATGCTCGAAAGGATCGTGGGCAAGGACAAGGCCATTGTCCGGGTGACGGCTGAGATGGATTTTTCCACCAGTAACACCAGCGAAGAGATATATGACCCGTTTGAGCGGGAGACCACCTTTGTGAGGAGCAAGCAGATCCAGGCGGAAAAGGCTCAAAAACAGGTGGATGATGCAAGGGACCCTTCAAGTGTCAATCCCATTGTTCCCCCGGGGGATGGCAACGGCCAGGCCATGGAGACGCTGGACAAGAAGAACGATACCGTCAACTATGAGTTGAGCCGAAGGACCAAGCAGACCGTGAAACCCATGGCCGTACTCCAGCGCCTTTCGGTGGCTGCCGTCATCGACGGAAAGTATGAGTACAAGACCGATGAGACCGGCAACCGGATGAAAAACTATGTGCCCCGGTCCCAGGAGGAGATGCAGCAGTTCAATGATATCGTGATCAAGGCCATGGGCTTTAACGAGACCCGGCAGGACCAGGTCTCCATGGAGAGCTTTCCCTTTGCCTCCATTGACGATATCGGGATTTCAGAACCGGAACTCAAGGGATGGCGCGCAGTCCAGAAGGAGTATGGCAGAACCATTGCCAATCTATTCCTGATACTTCTGCTCTTCCTGCTGGTGGTCAGGCCCATTGTCAAGACGGTCCAAGGCGCTCGCACCACGATTGAGGAGGAGGCACTTGCCTCAGCGGAAGAACTTGCGCTTCTTGAGGGTGGCACGGTGGAGGAGCCTTCCTTCATCCAGATGGATGCCGGTGAACAGAAAGAATATCTGGACGCCATGAGCGAGGCCGATCGGGACGCGTTTATCGATCAGATGAGTTCTGCCGAAAGACAGGTCTACCTTGACAACTTGAAGATCAATGAAAAAGCGGCCTACTACGCAAAAAGAGATGAGGGTAAAACAACCAACATCATCAAGGGCTGGCTAAGTGAGAGAGACGAGGAGGACGACTGATGGTAGAGCCAATTGATCCGGAGAAAATGACAGGTGCCCAGAAAGCCGCCGTGTTCCTCCTTGCCATGGGTGAGGCGTATGCGGGCAAGATCATGGGGAGAATGAACGATCGCGAGATCCGGGATATCGCTTTTGAGATGTCCAAGATCGATTTTATCTCCCCTGAGATGCTCGAGGCCGTATCCATCGATTTTGTGGAGCGGTTCGAGGGAGAGAGCAAGATGGTGGTTGAGGGCGGTTCGTTTCTCAAGAATGTGATCTCAGGCAATCTGGACAGTGACAAGGCCGAGGCGATATTCAATGATGTGGAGAACAGAAAACGGGCCCTGCCCTTTGTGTGGAGCCGGGATGTCAACATTGCCACCCTGGCCGGATATATCGAGGGGGAGCATCCCCAGACCATTGCCATGGTGCTTGCCCACATGCCTGCTGAGATCGCCTCTGAGATTCTCATGTTTGTTCCGGACGATAAAAAGGGGGATATTGCATTGCGGGTGGCCAGGCTTGGGCAAATCTCCGAGGACGTTGTCAGGGATGTGGACAGGGCGCTCAAGAACGAACTGAGCGGGGCGGTCGGTCCCGGTGGCAAGGCAGGCGGACTCCAGGTGTTGGTTGATATTATCAACGGGGTTGACAAGGCCACCGAAGATGTCGTCATGGAGTTTGTTGAAGAGGACAGCGCCGAGATGGCCAACGATATCAGGAATATGATGTTTGTTTTTGAAGATATGGTCAGCATCGACGACCGTGCCATGCGGGAGATCCTGAAGAAGGTCGAGGGCCAGCAGCTCACCTATGCCCTCAAGACCGCCACGGATGACATGAAGGACAAGATTTTCTCCAACCTCTCCCAGCGGGCAGGTGAGATGCTCAAGGATGACCTGGATACCATGGGGCCCGTGCGCCTGGCCGAGGTTGAAGAGGCCCAGCAGGCAATCGTTCGTGCGGCAAAGGAACTTGAGGCCGACGGCACCATAGCACTTGGCGGCAAAGGAAAGGATGATGTCCTTGTCTGATAAGAAAACAGATAAACCCACTGAACCGGGTGGGTGGGCTCGCCTTGATATCTCCTCGGTTGAGACGGTTGGCGAGGATGAGGCCAGAAGAACCGAGAAAGGCAAACCCGATTTCTCGCTTTTCAAGGTGTTGTATGACGCGCCGGGAATGAACGAAGCAGATATCTTCAAGCGGTTGTGTGAGCTTGATGGTGATTCGGAAAAAAAGGCCCTCTCACCGGAAGAGCAGTTTGCTCCGCTGTACGAAGACAGTGGTAAAGCGGATGAGCCGGAACCCCATGTCCCGGCCGAACCCCAACCGGGTAAGATCGAGGACACTTTTGAAGCGGATACCCGGGATGCCGAACTGGACCAGATCATCGAACAGGCAAAAAAGGAAGGGTATGACCAGGGCTTTGATCAGGGCCAAAAGGATGGATATGACAAGGGCTTTGACCAGGGACTCAAGGAAGGGGAACAGCAGGGCCGGGAAAAGGGCGAGCAGGAAGGGTATGAAACTGGGTCCGAACAAGGAGAAGCGGCGGCCAGAGCCCTTGGGGACGAAAAGGCAAGTGTCCTGATCTCCTCTTTGGAGACGATCCTGGTCAAGACCGAGGGTACTTGGGAAAACCTGGTGAAACGGTACGAAGGCAAGATGATTTCCCTTGTTTCGAGAATCGCCGAAAAGGTGGTCCAGGCAAAGGTCAAGGTCGACAAGGGGGTTGTCAGGGAGTCCATCATCAGTGCCCTTGAAGTCTTGCCTGAACCCGAAGAGATCGTTCTCCATGTCTCTGAAGAAGATTACGAGTACATTGAGATGATCAAAGAGGACTTTTTTGAACGGATAAAGAGTCTTACCTCGATCTCTGTTGTTGCCAATTCCGGCGTAAACCGGGGCGGTTGCAAGATAGAGAGTGCCACAGCCAGGGTTGAAACCGATGTGGAAACAAGGCTTCAGGCCGTGTTTGACGCCATTGTTGCCCAAGGAGATAGATGAGCATGGATTCAGAAAACAGGATCGAGTGGGACAAGTACTTCAATGCTGTGGAGTCCTGTACCACCATGAGGCCCGAAGGCAGGATCACAAAGGTCATCGGCCTCATTGCCGAGGGAGACGGCATGGGCCTTGGCATCGGCAGCCTCTGTGCCATCAGAAACGATTACAACCGTGAGATCCTGGCAGAGGTGATCGGTTTCAGGGATGAGAAGGTGTTGTTGATGCCCTACGGGGAACTCAGGGGGATCAGCCCCGGTTCCAGGATCATTCCCCTGGCGGACACGCCTGCGGCCCACGTGGGCGACGCTTTCCTCGGTAGGGTGATCGACGGCATGGGACATCCCATTGACGGCAAGGGCGCGGTTGCTTCCACCCAGAAGTATCCCCTCTACGGAAAGCCCATCAACCCCATGGAGCGGAAATCCATTAAAGAGCCCATGGATGTCGGCATTTGCGCCATCAACACCATGATTCCCCTGGGCCGGGGACAACGGGTCGCCATCATGGCGGGTTCCGGGGTCGGTAAATCGGTTCTCATGGGGATGATGACAAAGCATACCACGGCGGATGTCATCATCATCGGCCTTATCGGAGAGCGGGGCAGGGAAGTTAAGGATTTTGTTTCCGACACCCTGGGCAAGGAGGGACTTGCGCGGTCGGTTGTGGTTGCCGCAACCTCGGATTCGCCTCCCCTTGTCAGGATGCGGGGTGCCTATCTTGCGACCACCATGGCCGAGTACTTCAGGGATCAGGGCAAAAACGTGCTCTTGATCATGGATTCCATCACCCGGTACGCCATGTCTTCCAGGGATGTGGGACTTGCAGCCGGGGAGCCCCCGACCTCCAGGGGGTATACGCCTTCGTTCTTTGTACAGATTCCCATTCTGCTTGAAAGGGCCGGATATGTGGAGGGGGGCGGATCCATCACCGGGATCTACACGGTTCTGGTGGAGGGCGACGATATGAACGATCCCGTGGGGGATACGGTGCGATCCATCGTGGACGGCCACATCGTTCTATCAAGGGATCTTGCCAACAAGGGGCATTATCCTGCCATCGACGTCCTGGCAAGCGTATCAAGGGTGATGCGGGACGTGTCTGACCCCGAGCACATGGCGGTGAGGGGCCGGGCCGTGGATATCATTGCAGCGTACAGAGGGGCGGAGGATATGATCTCCATCGGCGCCTATGTGGACGGGTCTGATCCGAGGATTGACGAGGCAAAGCGGCTCATGCCGAGACTTGACAGTTTTTTGAGGCAGGACATGCACCGGGGGATCTCCCTTGAGATGGGGGTGGGGGAACTCAAGCAGCTTTTGGCTGTAAAAGACGCCAAGCCCGATGCCGGGGTTAGGAGATGAAACGGTTCAAATTCAGGCTTGGGGCCCTCTTAAAGTACCGGCAGTACCTGGAACTTCTGGCCCAGCAGGAGATGGCCAAGGCCTACAAGGATGTCCAGGCGTCTGAGATGCGTATCCGGGATCTTAAAGTGGCGCTGGCACGGGGCTCGGAAGTCCTGGACCAGGCTGCGGCAGAAGGGATCAGCGCCGTTGAGTTCAAAAGCCATGCCGATTATCTGGACAGTGTGGATGATGATCGCGTACGGGAGATAACCCGAAAAACAGGGCTTGAAACCGTGCTTGGAGAGAAACAGGCCGCCTTGACTCAAAAGAGCGTGGACAAGAAGGTGCTTGAACGACTGAAAGCCAGAAAAAAGAGTGAATATATTGCGGAGTTTCTCAGGGGCGAGCAAAACGCGTCCGACGAGATCACTTCGTTGAAAAAAGCAAGGGAGATAATCGATGCCATCCGCTAAAATCGTCAGAACTGTTGCTGTGTGTGTCCTGCTGTTTGTTGTTTCATTGATTTCCTGGAAAACGGCATGGTTAACCTCCCATGACAATACCTTGTTTTTTCTGGATGGCCTGGCATTTGCCCAGGATGAGAAACCGGAAGAGGGCGCAACTGCCACGGGTGATGGGGAGGAGGAAAAGCAATCCGGGGAGGATAAGGCCGACAAGACGCCCTGCCCCGAATGTCCGGATCCTGCAAAGGTTGTTCTGGATGGGCTGGAGGAGAAACGGGCCACCATTGCCAAGGACCAGGAGCGCCTGGATCAGGAAAAGAAACGGCTTGAGACGTTCAAGGAGGAGATCGATGAAAAACTTGGGAAGCTTACGGCACTCAAGGAGCAGATCGATGCCGATTTTGCCCGGCTTGAACAGAAAAAGACCGAGCAGGAGATACAAAAACAGGCGGCCTTTGAGGCCAAGATGGACCGCCTAGTAAAGATGTATTCGGGAATGAAGCCCAAAAAAGCGGCCGCCATCGTAGATAAGATGGATATTGAGGTCGCAAAACAGCTCTTTTCCCGCATGCGGGAAACCGCTGCCGCCCAGATCCTTGCCTTTGTGGACAGTGAAACGGCGGCAAAGATAAGCGAGCGCATCGCCTTTAAAAAACCCTAGGCGGCTCCATTTCGTTCCATGATCTCTTTGAACAATTTGGTTGAACGGTTTTTGGGGCAGGCAATTATTGCCCAGGTACTTGAATCCCATTGGGCAAGAACTGCTTGATCCACCCTACGCTTGGGGTGTATCTACTGGGGTTCGATTGTAAGGTGCTGATTTTATTTCTAAAAAGCTTTAAAATGTTCTCTGGCACGGTCGTTGCTTATGTTAGAGAATTAAACTAACTGATTAAATACGGGTGCAGCCATGAATTTAAATTTTGTCGATTTTAGCACATCTTTGAGAGATATGATTCCATCGACCACCTCGAATGGTCCAGGTGGGGGCCGTGTCGATCTTGGGAACGAAACGGCCTTTGGCGATAAGTTGACGGCGTTGTTGTCCCAAAAGGCGGGAAAGTTCGATAAAGCCCTTGACGCCGGGAACAGTAACTCTTCAGCCCTTGAATTTATCGATCAATTCAAACGCTATCTTGAGATGGCCGGGGTTGTGCTGGAAAACGCCACCATTGATCAACAGGGCCTTGGCGCCCTTAACGATCTTTTGATTAAAGCTGGGTTTAAACCAACTGAGATCAAAGCCCTGATGGCGGATCTTAAGGATGAGGATACCGATCTTATCGGGCTTGGCGAATTCATGGAGGGGCTTGAATCCCTCAGTTCAAAAGTGTCCGCCCAAGAGGATGACGAAGAGATCCTGCTTTCCATTTCAGACCTTCCTTTTATCTCGTCCATATTGACGACACTGGGCATACCGGAAGATATTGCCTCCGGTATTATTGCCGATTCCAAGCAGGAGGGGGTGGGGATCAAACTTGACAGCTTGATTGCCGGTCTCAAAGAGCTGCAAAAACAATCGTTTTTTTCCGGCAACCCGTTCCAGGCCAATCCGGAGACCCAAGGTCTCGACCAGATGCTCCAGGCGTTGGGGCTAGGCGAAAAGGGTGCCCCCGGGGGGCCCATGACCCTTGACGACTTTGTTTCTGCCCTGGAGCAGATCCGGGCATCAGGGGATGCCAGGGGAGCAGACAGCTTCAGGGGAGAACCTCTTTTGAAAGGAGCGGATTACTTTAAGCTATCGGATTCTCTTAAAACAGCGAACCCTTTTAAAGCGTTGAATACCCTGAAGGGGGCGGATGAACTGGGCCTAACTGAAGTGGGGGAGGCTGCCTCTGCCATGGTAGGTACCGATCCTGAAGAGCTGCTTTCCACTGTCATGAAAGGCGTGAACCGATCTGCCGACAAATTCGGGGGCAATGGCGCTGATCTTCAGCGGCAAGCCTCTGCCATGGAGGGGCCTGAACGGGACAATCTGCTGAAACTGTTTGGACTTAAAATCGACCAGCAGACGCCTGGCGTAACGGCATCTGCTTTGGCCCAGGGCGGCGTTGAGCCGGAGCTTGCAAAGCTTTTGGGGAACATTGAGGCGGTGGCTCAGGAGGTTAAGAACGGTCCCGGCGATCTGAAAGATTTTGGAAAAGAGGGACGGATGGCAACCATGGCAGGCGAGCAGAAAGGAACCGTGGTTCCCCTTGACGCTTCCGGGGGGGCAGGTGGCGAGTTCCGAGAGATGGCCATGGATGCCAGGAATCAGGCCGCAGCAAAGGCCGCGCCCTCCCGGGGCAATCTACCCGCCTATGTAACCAATCAAGTGGGGAAGAGCCTGGCAAGGGCGGTGAGCCAGGGGGAATCCGAGCTGAAGCTTCAGCTCAAGCCCCCGGAGCTGGGGCGCCTCCTCATGACCATCGATAATCTGGGCACCAGTATTAAGGTCAGCGTGATCACGGAAAACCAGGCGGCACGGGATATCCTTAGTGCCCATGCCAACGAGTTGAAGGCTCACCTGGCAAACAGTGGATTTTCCGTGGATCGATTTGACGTTGAGGTGGGAAGCGACTTTAGACAATCCATGGCCGATGCCAGGCAGCAGTCCAGCGGGTCCGGCTCCAGGCGGGGTAGGGGCTCAAGTTCAGGCGCTGAAGGGGGTAACGGAGACGGTGACGGAACAATCAATACCAGGGCCGTTGCAAACGATGCCGGTGCCCTTCATTTTGTGGCGTGATAAAAAAGGAGACGAGAGATGGCAGTAACTGCAGCAGGAAATAGCTCACTTGACGCATTGAGTAACTCCTACAAGTCAAAAGAGTCGGAAAAGGAAGAGGATGTTCTTGGCAGGGACGCATTTTTGACCATGCTGGTGGCCCAGCTGAAGAATCAGGATCCCCTGAATCCCATGGAAGGCTCGGATTTCTCGGCCCAGCTGGCCCAGTTTTCCCAACTGGAGCAGCTCATGAACCTTAACGATACCATGGAATCCATGAAAAAAGCCGAAGGTAGTGGTTCCCAGTCCAATATCACCGATTATGTGGGCAAGATGGTGACCGGAGAAGTGGATTCCATTGAGGTGGTGGATGAAACTCCCTTTGGCGGACTCTACAACATTACAAAATCTGCGGATGTCATGGTCAAGATTTATGATAAGGACGGCAAAGAAGTCCGCACCCTTTATCCGGGTCAGAAGGATCCGGGTACCTACGATTTAGGATGGGACGGTAAAGATAACGCCGGGCAGAAGGTCACTGACGGCTCTTACAAATATACGGTCCTGGCCAACGATGGCTCCGGTTTTGCTGCCATTCCCACATCCGTTACCGGCACGGTGGAGAGCATTGTTTACAATGAGGGTAAGGCCTATCTCAAGGTTCAGGGAATACTCGTGGATCCGGCATCATTGGTCCAGGTGGGCAATGCTGTTGAAGTTGAAAAACCCACGGAATCTCCCGTGGATTATCTTGGCAGAAAGATAACCACATCACATCCTCTGATCAGCTATGACGGATCCGCCGAAGAGGCGGCCAAGGTGAAATTTGAGGTGCCGGAAAAGGCAGAAGTGATCCTGAGGATTTTTGACAAATCCGGCCAGCAGATCCAGAGCATCAAAGTGCCCAAGGACGAGGTAAAGGTCGGGGAAGAGAACGAGGTGACCTGGGACGGCAAGGACTCCAGGGGAAAAACCGTGGCTGAAGGACTCTACTCCTATGCCATCACCTCAGGTTCAGGCACCGTGGATGTCTCCATGAGTGAAAATGTGAGTGAGATCAAGGTGATCAACGGCACTCAATTCCTGGCGCTGGGGGATACCGGTTTTCTGTCAACGGTGGGTTCCATTACCAATGTAAAAGAGAGTAGCTCGGGTCCATTATTGCCATTCTAAAAGAGATTTAATTGTCAGCTGGGCATGTCCGGGCTGAGTAAAGTATAAAAGGGGGAAGAGTATGTCTTTATCAAGTTCATTATTTACAGGAACCAGCGGTCTGACCAACATGGGCAACGCCATGCAGGTGGTTGGTAATAATATTGCAAATACAAACACGGTCGGATTTAAAAAGGGCCGGTCCACCTTTGCCGACACCCTGAGCCAGAATGTGGCCACCCGGGCCGGAACCGCCCAGGTGGGAAGGGGTATGTCCATCGGCGCCGTTGATCAGAACTTTGACACAGGCTCCTTTGAGTCAACGGGAAACGCCACGGATCTCTCCATCGGCGGGGACGGGTTCTTTGTGGTTCGCCAGAGCAACAGTGAGAATAACTTCTACTCCCGGGCGGGTAATTTTCATTTTGACAAGGGTGGCCAGTTGGTCAATCCGGAAGGCTATATTGTCCAGGGCTGGGAGCTTGACGAGGATACAGGTCAAGATCAGGGCGCCATCAGGGATATCGTCCTTAAAGCCTTCACATCTCCCCCGAAAAAGAGCTCAAAGGTTTCTATCATAACCAACTTGGATGCCGATGCCGAGAGCAAGTCAACGGTGCTTTCCAATCGATGGGATGCCAGTTCTGAGAAATTAATGGATCCCACCAACTACGAGTACCAGTCGGTAGTCAAGGTGTACGATGCCCTGGGAAGCACCCATGACGTCACAGTTTACTATGACAAGAAAACCGGCACCGACTGGGAGTATGTTGTCACCTGTAATCCCAACGAGGATAACCGTAATCTTGTCCAGGGAACCGACAGCAAGGGACTACTTGCCAGGGGGACCATCAAATTCAGCGAGAGCAGCGGGGATATCTTGAATTTTTCCATGGAGGAGTTCACGGGCCGCATCGGAAATGTCCAGTCAAATGGTGTTAACAGCGTTGATGACATCGCGTTCCAGGTGGAGGACTCTGAACGGATGACCCTGGACGGCTATGGGTTTGATCTTGAGTATGATGGCGCATCATGGACATTTGCAAACCCGCCGGGACTGCCAACAACATATCCCAATGCCCAGATCGTCTATTCCGATGACCAGTCCATCAGTATTACCTTGGACAATATCATTGATCTGGAACCGGATATCAAGATCAAGCTCAAACAGCCGGCCGTGGCAACCGACTCCTTTGGGTTTGATATCAACAACCCGGACGGCCTCCATGTCCAGGGCATCGAAGGCACTAATTATAAGGGGGATACGGCCAACGATAACACCACCCTTGAGATCAATGCCCCGGAGGTGATGACCCATGATGTCTCGGACGTGAAAATCATATGGAATCCGTTAACGGAATCCTGGAGTTGGAGTGACCCGGGTGCCGCAGAAAGGGCCGGCTCCCTGGTGCCGGAGGCCAGTATGGGCACTGCTGCTACCACCGTTGTCAGTGCTACGGGCGGTGTTTGGGCCGATGATGTTACCTTCCCGGATTCCTCCGCAATGACCATGACCGCTTCCGGTTTAGCGGTAGTCCTTGATACGGCGGAGATCGCCGCGGCTCCCCCGGCCCCAGCCGTTCCGGCTGTATGGGACTGGAACTTTCCCATGAAGACGGCTGATTTCATTAATCAGTCCACCACGGGCATTGCCACGGCGCCTAGCCTTACCGTCGATGTTCCCGGTCCGGGCGTAAATCAGGATGAGGAATCCTATGAGCTTAGTTTTGATCCGGCAGGGCCTCAATGGTCAATGTCCGTTGGGGGTGCTGCGGCAGTTGCCATTGCTGGCGAAATTGATCCCTCCAAAGTAACATTTACCACGGCAAGTGGCGCCCAGGCCACCTACACCCTGTCAACGCCTCTGACCGCAGCGGGCACCATCAAGTTTGACATTGATCCCTCTCCGCCGGTTGAATATCCCGATGCTCGCATCATCGCCGGTACAGGCTCTGATCTGGGCATCTCTTTTAATGGCGATTCGTCTGCTGACATGTCCGTGGCCATGGCTGCCGCATCAGCCGTCGGTGCAACCTTTGTTTTTGATGTGGTGCCCGAGCGGACACCGCCTGCGGAATACGCAAATGCCACCCTCAAGGGGGACAAGGACAGGGTCGTGATCGATCTTGACGGTTCCGGCAATGACGATGACAAGGAAGATATTGTCTTTTCGTTTACCGAGTCCCTGAAGTCCGGACCCACCACCAATTCCATTACGGATCGAAGCGAGATCAGTTTTGATATCAAGGGATCCACCGCCTGGACAAAGAATCCCGTGGATGAGATCAAAACCACGGGGTACTACAACTTTAATACTGATTTTCTCGGGGGGGAGTTCGGTACCACCGAGAACGACATTCAGTTCGATATCGGTTCAAAGTTTGACGGCACCAATTTCATAAACGATAGTCTTTCCACCACCCAGTATGCCCGATCCTCCACCACCACGTTCCAGGATGCCGACGGCTATGCTGCCGGTGATCTCCAGGGGGTGAGCGTGGCCTCGGACGGCGTGATGACCGGCGTCTACTCCAACGGTGAGCTGATCCCGCTCTTCAGGGTGGGGCTTGCCAAGTTCCTCAACAATAACGGTCTTTCCACCGAGGGAGGGAACCTCTTTTCCGAAACCCGGGATAGCGGCGGGGCCATCACCAACAAGCCAGGGGAGAACGGCCTGGGCACCATTGCCCCCAACTCCCTTGAAATGTCCAATGTGGACATCTCCGAGGAGTTTGTGAAGATGATCACCACCCAGCGTGGATTCCAGGCAAACTCCAAGACCATCACCACGGTTGACGGCATGATGGAGACCGTGATCCAGATGAAGCGTTAAATCCTGTTTAATCAAGCGGGGCGTTTTTTTTGCCCCGCTTGACTCCCCTCCTTTCTTTTGTCATATTCTTGACGCCCCGCCTCCCCTTTCTTGACGCATCTCCCCAGGTTTACAAAAAAAACTGGTCAATAAACGCCCTGGTGTGATAGGCTTTTTGCTGTTCTTGGATAAAATCGGGAGAAGAGGGTCGTTTGGCATGATGATTGCTTTGTAATGTGGGCATTGATGCTGTTGCACCTAGGTTTGACAACCTTAAACCCAAATGTTTCGAGGGGTCCCCGGGACCCAGGAGAATGAAATCCATGGAAAACCGAAAAAAGAAATTGCTGAGCACCCAGGCCCCGGAGGGCTTGAACGGTTGAAGAAATGGCTGACAATCAAGACCCTGGTGATCCTCCTTGTATCGCTCCTGTTCATTCTGGCAGGTGTTGTCGCTCTCTGGTTCTTTTTCTTAAAGGGACCGGACAATGGCAAGGTGCAGGAACCCGTGCAACCGACCCAGGTTGAAGCGGTTCAGGAAACCGTGCAACCGACCCAGGTTGAAGCGGTTCAGGAAACCCCAGGGGGATATGAAGCGCCCCGGTTCGAGGATGTGGTTGTCCTTGAGACCTTCGAGCGGATCGTGCTCAAGCCCAGTGGAAACATGAAGCTCATCACCTTGGATATTGCGTTTGAGCTTTTGGATCCGGGGATGAAGCAGGAGATAGAAGCCAATATGTCCTCCATCCGCAAGATCATTGAAGCGGAGACAGGCGAGATGACATGGCTTGTTCTGAGAACGCCTGAGGGCAAGCTTCAGCTGAAGTTGAAGTTGATCCGGGTGATCAATCAGACATTGACCAGGGCAAAGATCCGAGATCTTTTTTTTAATAATTTAATTATGCAGAATTGAGGCCATGAGCGAGATACTATCCCAGGACGAAGTTGACAGCCTGCTGGCAGGGCTTGATTCAGGAGATGTGGAGAGCGAAGCCGAGGTCGAGGCGGCTGAACCTGAAGGGCTTGCCACCTATGATTTTACCAGCCAGGACAAGGTCATCAGGGCGAGGCTACCCACCTTTGATGTCATCAATGAGCGGATGGCGCGGGAGATTCGGACCAGCATGACGACCCTGCTCCAGACCAATGTGGATGTGACGGCCAATCCCCTGGATACCATGAAATTTTCCGAGTTCGTGCGCAGCTTGCCGGTTCCCACGAGCCTCCACGTCTTTCGAATGGAGCCCCTGAGGGGCCACGCCCTTGTGGTGCTCGAGAGTCAGCTCGTCTACAATCTCATCGACACCTTTTTCGGTGGAGAGGGGTCTGGGCAGGCAAGGGTTGAAGGCAGGGAGTTTACTGCCATCGAAGAGGTGATGATCGAGAAAGTGGTTGTGGCCTGCCTCAGGGACATTGAAAAGGCATGGTTACCCATTGAACCCGTGACAACATCCCTGATCCGTTCGGAGATGAACCCCCAGTTTGCCGCCATCGTACTGCCCACGGATCTTGTTATCGTGACCCGGTTCGAGATCGAGCTTGAACAGGCGGCAGGGAATCTTGTGGTATGCATACCCTACGCCATGGTCGAGCCCATCCGGGCGAAACTTGCATCCGGATTCCAGGCAGAAACCGAAGAGATCGACATCGCCTGGAGAAACCGGCTTGAAGAGATCATTCTGGAATCCACCGTGGATCTCAGGGTGCGGCTTGGCTCCACCGAGATCACTGGGGAGCGGCTCATCTACATGCAGCCCGGGGATGTGATACAGCTGGACCATGACGCGAAGGACATGCTCACAGGCTATATTGACGGTTTGCCCAAAATTAAGGGGTATGCCGGGGTCCAGCGCGGATTCCAGGCCTTTTGCGTAGAAGAGAAAACGATTATAAAGTGAGAGATGACTATGGAAGAGAACAGCAGCGAAGCTAACAGTGACCCGGAAATTGAAAACGAGAACCTCGAACCGGAGGGGGAGCCGGAGGAGGAGAGAACCCTTGATTTCATCCTTGACATCCCCTTGGAACTCTCGGTGGAGCTTGGCAGGACACGGATGCTCGTGAACGACCTGCTCCAGTTGGGCCAGGGCTCCATTGTCGAGCTGAACAAACTTGCGGGCGAGCCCCTGGAGGTTTACATCAACCGGAAACTCATCGCCCGGGGCGAGGTGGTGGTCGTCAACGAGAAGTTTGGCGTGCGGCTCACCGATATCATCACGCCCATGGACCGGGTCAAGAGCCTGGCTGAGTGATGGAAACCTCGTCGGAAATGTGGGGTGCCTTTTTAAAAAGTGCGGTCATGCTCGGTGTTGTCATTGCCGCACTGGTGCTTCTCCTCTATGTTGTGAGGCGGTTTACTTCCATCAGGGGAGCCGGCAAGGGCAGGGAGGATATACGGGTGGCTGCGGTTCACCACCTTGCCCCAAAGGAGAAGCTGGTGTTGGTGGATGTGCTTGACCGGAAAATTTTGTTGGGGGTCACCTCCCAAACCATTACCTCCCTTGCCACCTTTGACGGTAAGACAGATGTGGCAGGGGTTCAACCAGAAGGCAGTAAGGACTTTTCCGACCTGCTCCAGGAGAGTGTGGATCGTTCCTGTGACAAGGGGGATGACCATGGCGTTTAGATCCCTTAATTGGAAACTCTCCGGCCTGTTTGTTGTCTGTTTACTCGGCGCCATGGTGCTGCCCGAGATTGCCCAGGCCGTTACCTTTCCCATCCCCTCCTTGAAGATCGGTATCGAGCAGGCCCAGGGTCCTGCGGACGTTGCCGTTGTCCTTGAGATCATTGCCCTGGTGACCATCCTTGCCCTGGCACCGGCCATTTTGATCCTCATGACCCCGTTCACCCGGATCATTGTGGTGTTTCATTTTTTAAGGCAGGCCATCGGCACCCAGTCCAGTCCACCCAATCAGGTGGTCGTAGGGCTTGCGCTTTTCTTGACCTTTTTTATCATCAAGCCCATTGGCCAGGAGATCTACCGCACCTCCCTGAATCCCTACCTGGAAGAAGAGATTGATTATACGGAAGCCTTTGAAACGGCCCAGGTGCCCATCCGCAAATTCTTGCTGACAAACACCCGGGAGGCGGACATTGCCCTGTTTGTTAAGGGGGCCGGTGTTGATAAGCCCAACGCCCGGGAGGATGTCTCCCTGATGCTCCTCATTCCCGCCTATGTGATCAGTGAGCTCAAGACTGCGTTTATCATCGGGTTTGTGCTCTATGTCCCCTTTCTCGTCATCGACATGGTGGTCGCCTCGGTGCTGCTGGCCATGGGAATGATGATGCTACCGCCGGTGATGATCTCACTACCCTTTAAGCTGATGCTCTTTGTCCTCGTGGACGGATGGCATCTGTTGACCGGTTCCCTGTTAAAAAGCTTTGGAGTCTGACCATGACCCCT
Organism: Desulfobacterium sp.; assembly: GCA_016342325.1. Taxonomy (GTDB): domain Bacteria; phylum Desulfobacterota; class Desulfobacteria; order Desulfobacterales; family Desulfobacteraceae; genus Desulforapulum. The sequence continues at coordinate 154,697 of JAEINR010000001.1, read as the reverse complement.
GAATTTGTCATTGAGTTTGCCAAGCAGGCCATCCTTTTGACCATCTATCTTTCTGCGCCCATGCTCATTCTGGGACTTGCCGCAGGGCTTATCATCAGCATATTTCAGGCCGTCACCTCCATACAGGAGATGACCCTCTCCTTTGTTCCCAAGATACTTGCCGTGTTTCTGGGACTTCTCTTTTTTGCGCCGTGGATGCTCGAAGAGGTCACGGCGTTTACCCGGCGGATCATCGAGAATATTCCCTTCTATATCCGGTGATCTGAACCATGGAAATCCTCAACCTCATACAACCGGACGAGTTTAAGGTGTTCCTGCTTGTCCTGGCCAGGGTCAGCATCGTTCTGTTCATGCTTCCCATCTTTGGCTCCACCATGTTTCCGGTTATGGTCAAGGCAGGGCTCGCCATGGTCATCTCCATGCTGATGTACTCCGTGGTCAACCTCGATCCTGCCCTCTTGCCCCTGACCCCCCTGGGCACGGGACTGCTCCTGATCTCCGAGGCCATGATTGGTCTGACCCTCGGTCTCTGTGTTCGGCTCTTCTTTGGTTCATTTCAGCTTGCTGGCCAGGTGATCGGGTTTCAGATGGGGTTTTCCATGATCAACGTGGTCGATCCCCAGTCCGGGGCCAATGTTTCCATCATGGAGCAGCTGTCTTACTGGGTGGCCCTGCTCGTGTTTCTGGTTCTCAACGGCCACCACATCATGCTGCTGGCCCTTGTGGACAGTTTTGACCTTATTCAACCCGGTCAGTTCGTGTTCCAGCGGGTCATGGTGGACAAGGTGCTGTTCATCGGTGCCCAGATGTGGATTCTTTCCATTAAAATCGGGGCGCCCGCGATTGCGGCCCTTCTTTGTACCAGCGTCGCCTTTGGTCTTACGGCAAAGTTCTCTCCCCAGATGAACGTGATGATCGTGGCCTTTCCCCTGAAGATCGTTGTCGGTCTTGTGCTGTTCGGATTGAGTCTTGAGATCATCTCCATCGTTACCCGGGCATATCTCTACGAATTCAAGGCGCTGCTCTTGCAACTTATGTTCTGGATCGGTGGGGGATAACCATGGCTGAAGATCCTGAAGGCGGCGGAGAGAAAACCGAGGACGCGAGCTCCAGGAAGCTCGACAAGGCCAGGGAAGAGGGACAGGTCACGAAGAGTACCGAGATCCCTTCGGTGGTGGTTCTGATGGCAGGGGTGGTTGCGCTATATGTCTTTGCCAGTTTTATATACCAGCGGAGTCTGGCAGTGTTGCATGACGGATTGTCATTTGCCAGCGTTCCCCTGCTGAGTGATGTGGAGGCGGTTCATCTCCTGCTTCGCAGCACCCAGAGTATGTTCATTATTCTGGCGCCCCTTTTGGGCGCTGTTTTCGTTGCAGCTTTTGTCTCGAATGTGATCCAGGTGGGGTTTGTCATCTCCTGGAAGGCCATTGCGCCGAAACTCTCCCGCATTGACCCTATTAAAGGGGCTGCTCAGAAATTCAGCTCCAGGGCCTTTATGGAGTTTATCAAGAGCATCCTGAAGATCATCATCATCTTTGCAGTTTCCTACCTGGTGGTTAAATCGGAGATTTATAACATTGTCAGGCTCTATGACCACAGTGTGGGTGAGATTCTAATCTATATTCTCAAGATCGCCTATGAAATTTTCGTCAAGGTGGTGCTTGTGATGGTGGTTCTGGCAGTCCTGGATTATGCCTTCCAGAAGTGGAAGTTTCTGGACGACCAGAAGATGACCAAGCAGGAGGTCAAGGACGAGCACAAGCAGACCGAGGGTGACCCCCAGGTGAAATCCAGGATCCGTCAGCTCCAGGCCGATGCGGCCCGAAAAAGAATGATGGCCGATGTCCCGGATGCGGATGTGGTGGTGACAAACCCCACCCGTCTGGCCGTTGCCATTAAATATGACGGCATGACCATGGAGGCGCCCACGGTGGTAGCCATGGGCGCTGGGGCTGTGGCCGCCAATATCCGGAGAATCGCCCAGGAAAATGATGTGCCTTTGGTCGAAAATAAAGTGTTGGCCCGAAACTTGTATAAGATCATGGAAGTCGGACAGGAGGTGCCATCGGAATTGTTCCAGGCCGTGGCTGAACTCCTTGCCCAGGTTTACAAACTAAAGGGGAAGACCCTTTGACGGTGGGCGTCAGCCTTTTGGCAGCCGCGTCAAATAACGGTCACTGTCCCATGAAAACAACGGATTTTTTTTAACGAGGACTGAATGGCAGCTGAACAGACAGGAATATTAGCAAGCTTTCGAAGTGAAGCCTCTGACATTGCAATGATCGTTGCGTTGATCGGTATCCTCATGGCCATGATTCTGCCGTTGCCGCCCATGCTCCTTGATTTCTTTCTGGCCTTGAACATCACCTTTGCCGTGATCGTGCTCATCACCACCATGTATACCAAAAAGCCATTGGACTTTTTCATATTTCCGTCCATGCTGCTCGTCCTCACCCTGTTTCGCCTCTCGTTGAACGTTGCCTCCACCCGGTTGATTCTTCTCCACGGAAGTGAAGGGCCTATGGCAGCAGGCGCTGTCATCATGAGCTTTGGCAGCTTTGTAGTGGGTGGAAACTATGTGGTGGGAATGATTATCTTCATCATCCTTGTTTTGATCAACTTCATGGTCATCACTAAGGGTGCCGGACGAATTGCAGAGGTTGCGGCACGGTTCACCCTGGACGCCATGCCCGGAAAGCAGATGGCCATCGATGCCGACCTTAACGCCGGTATGATCGATGATGTCGAGGCCGGGGAGCGGCGCAAGGGCGTTGCTAAGGAGTCCGAGTTCCACGGTGCCATGGACGGTGCCAGCAAGTTTGTGAGGGGAGATGCCATTGCAGGCATCATCATCACCATGATTAATATCGCCGGCGGGTTTATCATCGGCGTACTTCAGCAGGGAATGCCCATGGGTGAGGCGTTGGTCAATTACACCCTGCTCACCGTGGGCGACGGCCTCGTCTCCCAGGTTCCAGCGCTGCTTATTTCGACTGCGGCCGGTCTTCTGGTCTCACGATCAGGGTCTGAAAATCGCATGGGAAAAGAGTTTGTCACCCACTTGCTTTCCAGCACCACCCCGGTTTACCTGGGATCGGTGATCATCTTCTGCTTTGGTCTTGTGCCGGGCCTTCCCGCCTTTCCGTTCATGACCCTGGCCCTTCTTCTGGGAGGGGGCTGCTGGTTCTTCATCGGCAGGGAGGGGGCTGATGTTGAAGAGAGGGAGGCTGAGGCTGCGGCCGAGGCCGAAGGAGGAGAAGAATCAGGGGCACCCGAAGAGGTAGATCATCTGCTGACCCTGGACACCATCGAGCTTGAGGTGGGGTATGGGCTTATTCCCCTGGTGGACAAACAGCAGGATGGTATTTTACTTGGCAGAATCCGTGCCATACGAAGGCAGTTTGCAAGTGAGATGGGTATCATTATTCCACCCATTCACATCAGGGACAACCTCAAGTTGAATCCGGCCCAGTACCGGGTCATGATCAAGGGGGTTGAGGCCGCCGGTACCGAGCTCATGGTCAACCATCTTCTGGCAATGGATCCAGGGGGAACGGCCCAGGAGATCGAGGGGATCCCCACCACCGAGCCTGCGTTCAAACTGCCTGCCCTGTGGATTCCCCAGGATCAGGAAGATGGGGCCAAGTTTGCCGGATATACCGTGGTTGACAACTCAACGGTCATTGCCACCCATCTCACCGAGATCATTCGGAACAATGCCTACGATCTCCTTGGCCGGCAGGAGGTGCAGCATCTGCTTGACAACCTTGCCAAGACAAGTCCAAAGGCGGTTGAAGAGCTTGTTCCGAATCTTCTTTCCGTGGGGATCGTGCAGAAGGTGCTTCAAAATCTGCTTCGGGAGCGGATCTCCATTCGGAATCTTCTCACCATCGTGGAGACCCTGGCCGATTATGCGCCCATGGGCAAAGATCCGGATCTATTGACCGAATATGCACGGCAGAGAATCTCCAAGGGCATGCTTGCCCCCTTCGTGGGGGAGGGCAAGACCCTCCAGGTGATTACCCTGGACCGAGAGGTCGAGGAACTGCTTGGAAAGAATATAAAACACACGGAGCATGGGTCGTACCTTGCCGTTGATCCCAAGATTGCAGAGCAACTCCTCGCCGCAGCATCGGTGGAGGTGGAAAAACAGCTTGCCATGGATGTGCAGCCTGTTATTATGTGCTCCCCTGGGTTGAGACGTCATTTCAGGAAGTTGATTGAACATTCCCTGCCGTCGGTATTTGTCGTATCCCATGCAGAAATCGTGGATGACATTAATTTGCAGGCAGGCGGAAAGGTTAAATTGAAACAATGAGAGTAAAAATTTTTAAGGGCCGTACCATTCAAGAGGCCATGGCATCGATCAAAGAGGAGCTGGGACCGGACGCAATGATTCTTTCAACCCGGCGGGTTCCGAAGAGTCCCCGGGATCCCTATGCAAAGGATATGTTTGAGATTGAAGCGTCTCCAAAGGCCGACCCCAAGGACAGTGTGGTGGCAAGCCCCAAGGGGTACGTGGTGAATCCCAAGCCGGCGGAGGATCTGGCTCCCCTGAAGGATGAGCTCGCCTCCATCAAGGATCTTATCTCCCTTGTGGGGCTTGAAAGCGGTCTGGACTCCCTGATGAGCGATCATTCAGAGGCTGCCGGTCTCTTTGCTTCCCTGATTCGAACCGGAATTTCAGAGAAAAAGGCGAAGGCGATTCTGAAAAATGCCTGCGCTGCCATGGACGGCGACCACAACGAAGCGGCGGGCTCCATGGCAATTTTAAAAAAGTATGTGATTCAAGAGTGCCTCAAGGATATCAATACGGTGGATCCCTTTGCCGAGGGAACCGACGGATCCGGCCTGCCCCATGCGGCGGCCTTTGTCGGACCCACCGGGGTTGGAAAGACCACCACCATTGCAAAACTTGCGGCCGAGCTGAAGTTCAAGCGCAAGAAGAGCGTGGGCCTGGTCTCCATTGACAGCTACCGGATGGGTGCCTTTGAACAGTTGAAGTCCTATGCGTCCATCATGGGGATCATGTGTGTTCCCGCCTTTTCCCGGGAGGATCTGGTCAAGACCCTTGAGAGAATGCGGCACATGGATATTGTCCTCATTGATACGGCCGGCCACAGCCATTCCGATACTGCCAGGATGGAGGAGGTTGCCCAGGTGCTTGACGGTGATTTCAAGGTGTCAGTTCACCTTGTGTTAAGCATGACAACCGGATTCATCGACATGAAGACCGCAGCATCGGCCTTTTCTGCGTTGAATCCCGAATCCTATGTGTTTACGAAGATCGACGAGACAAAGCGGTGTGGGAAGATATTGGATCAGGTGGGGGATTTGAGATTGCCGATTTCCCTGGTGACCAATGGGCAACGAGTCCCAGAGGATTTGATCGTGCCCAAGCCCCAAGATCTCTTGGGATTGATGCTTGGCCGGGACCAGGGATAAAAGGAGGTAACAGGTGGATCAGGCAAGCGGGCTTAGAACAATTGTAAAATCAAATGCTCTGTCAAGGAGTGTTAATGGGAAGCAAACATCCGGGGATCACTCTATTCCAAGGGTTATTGCCGTGACAAGCGGTAAGGGAGGCGTTGGCAAGAGCCATTGTGTCGGAAGTCTTGCCCTTGCCCTGACGAAGCTTGGAAAACGGGTGGTTATAATGGATGCCGATGTGGGACTTGCCAACATCGATATTTTGTTCAACCTGCGTCCCCGGTATAATATCGGCCACATCATCAGCGGTGAAAAAGAGCTGAAAGAGGTCATGGTTACCACCAAGCATGGGGTGAAGATCATTCCCGGCGGCAGCGGGTTTGCCAACCTGACCCAGCTGACCGACGGTGAAAAGCTCAATCTGCTGTCCGAGTTTGAGACATTGGCCGATATGGCTGATATTGTTTTGGTGGATACCGGTGCCGGCATATCCTCTAACGTGCTCTATTTTAATGCGGCCTCGGACGAGAATATCGTTATCGCAACCAGGGAACCCACTTCCATCACCGATGCCTATGCATTGATGAAGGTCCTTGCCAGGGATTACGGAATCAGGTGTTTTAAACTGGTGGTAAATATGGTAAATTCAGAGAAAGAGGCCAAATCAGTTTATGCCTCGCTTGGTGGCGCCATGGACAGGTTCTTGGGAAATGTGGTCCTGGAATATTACGGGTATATCCCGTTTGACCCCCAGCTTCAAAAAGCCGTGCTCAAGCGCAGCACGGTTTATGACTACGCTCCCGAATCTCCGTCGGCAATCCGCATTGGCACTTTAGCTAAGAAAGTGGCGGATTCAAAGATCCGGCCGGGATCCGATGGAAACATAAAGTTTTTCATGAAGCGGATTTTTGATGCAGCCAGGTAAAAAAAAATGTTGACAAGGGCATTGGAGTAAATGAAACAACCATATCAGGATAACAAAAATCAGGGCACTTCCTGGCGGGAGGAGATGATTGTCGAGTACTCTTTTCTAGTCAAGCAGATCGCTTCGCGATTTGCCCGGCGGATTCCCTCCAGCGTGTTTTTTGACGAGCTTGTGAGTGCGGGTTCCCTGGGACTCATTGATGCGGTGGATAAATTTAATCCGGATAAGCATGTCAGCCTCAAGACATATGCCCAGTACAGGATAAAGGGTTCCATCCTGGACGAACTCAGGAGTATGGATACCTACTCCAGGTCCATGAGAAAAAAAATTCAGGACATTTCAAAGGCGGTCAAGGGTGTTGAGGATGAAAAGGGGCGGCCTGCGTCGGACGATGAGGTGGCAAAGGCCCTTGGCGTCGAGCTCGACACCTACTATGACATGCTCTCCAATATCCACGGCGCTGCGATTTTGAGTCTTGATGCCTTTATTCGGACAAGGGACAACGACACCTCTTCCATGACACGATTTGAGTCGGGTCTTAAAGGTGGAGACAATCCTGCCGATCTCCTTGGTAGGGAGGAGATGAAGTCTGAGCTTGCCAAGTCCATCAGGACCTTGACCGAAAAAGAGCAACTCGTTGTCTCCCTTTACTATTATGAAGAGCTTACGTTAAAGGAGATCGGGGAGGTCTTGAGCTTGACTGAATCAAGAATATGCCAAATTCACACGGCCATCCTGATCAAACTAAAAACACGGCTTAAGAGCTATTTTGGAAAAAAAACTTCGGTTTTAACGGCGTTTGGTCTGTAACCTTTGAGAGGTCTTAAATGTCTGCATCCAATTCCGATGACGATACCCTGATATCCCAGGATGATATTGACAAACTGTTGAGCTCTTCATCCCTGGATGAAGCGGAAGCTGCCATCAGTTCCCCAGAAGATGAGCTGGGGGAGCTTTCCCAGGATGATATCGACAGCCTGTTGAACAATGTCTCCCTGGATGTCGATCCTCCCGGGGATGATGTCGTCCCTGATGAATCAAATATGGATGATCTGGAACTGGTTTCCCAGGATGATATCGATGCACTGATGAACGGTGCGCTGGGCGAAGCGCCGGAGGCTGTCACAGCCGAAGAACCGGATGGGGATGACATGGAGCTGGTCTCCCAGGATGATATCGATCGGCTCATGAACGGGGCGCTGGATGAAGCGCCGGATCCCGTTACAGCCGAAGAATCGGATGGGGATGACATGGAACTGGTCTCCCAGGATGATATCGACCGGCTCATGAACGGGGCGCTGGATCAAGAGTCGGCGCCTGTCACAGCCGAAGAACCTGATGGGGATGACATGGAACTGGTCTCCCAGGATGATATCGATCGACTCATGAACGGGGCGCTGGATGAAGCGCCGGAGGCTGTCACAGCCGAAGAATCGGATGGGGATGACATGGAACTGGTCTCCCAGGATGATATCGACCGACTTATGGGCGGTGTGCTGGATGAAGCGCCGGAGCTTGTCACAGCCGAAGAACCGGATGGGGATGACATGGAACTGGTTTCCCAGGATGATATCGACCGGCTTATGGGCGGTGTGCTGGATGAAGAGCCGGAGGCTGTCACAGCCGAAGAACCGGATGGGGATGACCAGGAACTGGTTTCCCAGGATGATATCGATCGGCTCGTATCCAACGATGCAGACACCCCTGCTTCAACGGTTCTTGAACCCACGGGTACCCAGGAAATGCAGATCGACGAGTCCGAGGCTGTTGACGTAGAAGACTGCCTTGTCACCCAGGAGACCATTGATCGGCTACTGGCTGAAGAGCCTGCACCTGCACCTGCACCTGAACCAGAACCAGAGCCAGAGCCAGAACCAGAACCAGAACCAGAACCAGAACCAGAACCAGAACCTGCGCCTGAAATCGATTTGGAAGAACTCCTGGGGCCGGATCCGGTTCCTCAAACGGCTGTTGCCGAAGAGCAGCAGGTTACCCAGGAAGATATTGATGATCTTCTCAAGGATGATGAGCCTGTATCTCTTTCCGGGGAGAGCGATCTCATCTCCCAGGACGACATTGATGAGCTCTTAGTTGACTCTGAAGAGGCGGATGAAGACATCCTCGGCGATCTGGACGGTGATCTGGATACGGACGTAGATTTTATCTCGGAGCTGGACGAGCTTGACCAGGAAGAGCACCAGGTGATCCTGGAAGAGGCGGAAGAGGTGTTGGCCCAGGTGGCTGAACCTGAACGTGGGGAGGCTGTGGCCGCCGGGAAATGGTATCGATCCAAAAAGGTCCTGGCCTGCTGTACGGCTATTCTTGTACTGGCAGTGGTGCTGCCTGTGGGGTATCTCAAGTTTTTTACAACCACAGAGCCGATCCCTGTTCCTTTGGAACCGGTGGCAGATCTATCGTCGCTTCAAGACCCCCAGGTCGCGACTGTGGAGATCGATCTGACAACCCCAAGCAACACTGGCGGACCTGGAAATATTGTTATGGAAAATTTCTTTCTGCTGGTTCCGGGTAAGAAGGCCGGACTCTCATATGTGACGGCAAGTGTCTCCATCGATTATTCCGACCACAGGGCGCTTACAACGATTAACAAGCATTTACCCCTTTACAGAGATCTTGTTTTCGATGCCATGGGCAGTGCCCTTGGAGCGGGAAAGGTGGACAAGATTACCGAGGCAGATCTTCTAGGGAATATAAAAGAGGCGTTGAACCGGGTGTTGCCGGGTCAGTACGTGGACCGGGTGACCTTTACCGCCTTCAGTACCGGCTAGGGAGGGTTAACCATGACTACCATACCAGGTCATAACATCGTTATCCAGCAGGCTGGGGTTGTGCATGAGGCAACCCAGCACCTTAAACCGAACAGGCCTAATCCGGAACAGTTTGCCGCACAGCAGGCTGAAACGGTGGCCGTTGAAAAGACAAAGGTCCAGGAGCCCACCGATTCCGAGAAAATGGCGGCCGACGAGGAAAAACAGAAACGGCGCCAGGAACGGTTAACAAAAACCAAGGCAAAGAAAAAAAAAATGGAAAGGGAGCAGAGGCCTGATGACACAGGGAATCTGCTTAATACTGTAGCATGACGATACCGTTTTCACAGGAATTCTGGCTAGGGATGCAGCTCTTTATTGATCTTGTATTACTGGGGCTCTTCATGGTTCTGTTCAAACGCTTGAAAAGCCAGGGCAAGGAGAAACCGAACCCGGTCGACATGGAAGGGGTTGCCGAAGATGCCGCCCGGACCGCATCCCAGATCATTGATATGCTCGAACCCCTGGTTAAGGAAGCCGACGCTGCCGCAACCAGTTTCGATTTGCAGATCCGTGACAAGAAGAGTCTGATTCGAGGGTTGAACGACTCCCTTGACTCCAGGATCATCAGCATCAACCTTTTGCTCTCCAGGGCCGAGTCCATGCTTGCCAGGGCAACGAATGTCTCCAATGCAACGGCCAGCGGTTCCAGCGCCATGCCCCCCCAGGTATCCACTTGCTTTGAGGAGGATGTTTTTGACCAGCAAAAGAGCATCGTCGACCTCTACGAGCAGGGCTATGACGCAGACGCCATCGCCTCCCGACTCTCCATGCCCAAGGGTGAAGTTGCCATTGTCATTAGTCTTAAGAAGAAGTTTGTGGCAATGGAGACCCTCGAGTGATACAGGGGGTGCATATCTTTTCCCCTGAACTTGTCAAGCAGCAACAGGGCGGGGGAAAAGCGGGTTTGCCCCAGTTTGTTAAAAATCAGGTCGTCGATGCAACCGTCCTAAAGGTCCATTCTCCCACACGGGCGGAACTGATGGTTGCCGGTAAAAAGTTGACGGCCGAAACATCGCTTTCCCTTGTCCAGGGCGACACCCTTCAGCTTAAGGTGACCCGGGCCGGCGGGTTTGAAATCCTGAAGCCCATGCAGTCCGTGCACAAGCCCGGCCAGGTACCGGCCCCGGTACTGGCGGCCCTTGGTTCCCTCACCGGGCAGAGTCCCTTTGCAGGTCTTGCAAAACTAATCCTTCCGCTATTAATTGTTGCTCCCGACGGTTCGAAGACGACGCCCGAGATTGCCAAGGCCCTTGGGATCCTCCTACCTGAAGGTTCGAAGGTGACGCCCGAGATTACCAAGGCCCTTGGGACCCTCCTACCTGAAGGTTCGAAAATGACGCCCGAGATTGCCAAGGCCCTTGGGACCCTCCTATCTGACGGTTCGAAAATGACGCCCGAGATCGCCAAGGCCCTTGGGACCCTCCTATCTGACGGTTCGAAGACGACGCCCGAGATCGCCAAGGCCCTTGGGGCCTTCCTATCTGGCGGTTCGAAGACGACGCCCGAGATTGCCAAGGCCCTTGGGACCCTCCTATCTGACGGTTCGAAGACGACGCCCGAGAGCGCCAAGGCCCTTGGGACCCTCCTATCTGATGGTTCGAAGACGACGCCCGAGATCGCCAAGGCCCTTGGAGCTCTCCTATCTGACGGTTCGAAGACGACGCCCGAGATTGCCAAGGCCCTTGGGATCCTCCTATCTGATGGTTCGAAGACGACGCCCGAGCAATCCATGGCCTTCGCATCCGACACAGCCATGGCCGAAAAATCCATTTTAACGGCAAAGGGGGTGTTGACCCCAGCCCGGCTCAATCATTTACGGGATCTGCTCCTTTCCCTTTCTCTTAAGTCAGAGGTCGCAGACACCCGGTTTGTTCCCCGTCTTCTGGAAAAGAGCGGGCTTATGTGGGAAAAGAGCCTGGCAAGCCTTGTTACGGATGAATCGACGCCATCCGGCAAGGCGGAGGGCCTCCTTCCGGCGGATTTCCACAAAGTCCGGCAAAACGATCTCAAGGGGTATCTGCTCTCCCTTCTGTCCCAGGCCGAACCCGATGAGAAGGAACAACTTCTGCCCCTTCGGGAATTTGTTGATGCCATGGAAAAATTCCAGGTGTTGAACAGCCACTCGTCGGATTCTGCAAAATATTTGATCCCGTTTCCCATCTTCAGCAGCAACGCCTTCGACTTTGGGCAGATTTTCTTCGACCTTGGAGGGAAAAAAAGCGAGTCCCGCTCGGACGGCCAGCGTCTGGTCAAGGTATCGGTCTTCTTGGCCATGACAAACCTGGGCGCTTTACGGGTTGACCTCTCCGTGCTAAACAAGGATGTTTCAGCCATGTTCCAGGTCGAAGATGAGAGCGTTGTCTCCTTTATCAAGACCATGATACCGACCCTTCGAAAGCGGTTGCGAACCCAAGGGTTTCAGGTGCTTCAGGTGGAGTGCCAAAAGGGAACGCCGGAAGTGATTTCCGAAGCCTCCCTTGTGGACAGGGTGGTGAAAAACGGTGCCCAAAATCTGAACCTGGTCGTATAAATTTTAAGGGAATCCCATGGACCGTCATAAACTAAAAAAAGCTGCGGCACTGAAATATGATGCGGAAATAGCAAGTGCCCCCCGGGTTATTGCCAAGGGTCAAGGGACTGTTGCCGAAAATATCATCGAGATGGCTGAAAAGCACAATGTCCCGGTTCATAAGGATGCTGACCTTGTGGAGGTGCTCTCGGGCCTGGATATGGAAGAAGAGATCCCCGAGGATGTTTACCTGGCCGTGGCAGAGCTCCTTGCCTTTATTTATTCCATCAACAAGACCCGTCCAAACCGCTAGGCAGTTTTTTCCTTTGCGCGTCAACAACCCCGCTTTCCTGTGTCATGAATCCGTCTTTTCTTTAAAAATCGTATCCTAAAGGGTCACATCTTTACATCTTTAGGGGTCAGGCTTAACTTATTGTGATTAAACTCAAAGAAATGAGAAGCGACACCAATAAGTTAAGCCTGACCCCGGTGTTTTGGCGCCAATGAGCCAAGCCTGACCCGGTCTGGCGTGGGATATTATCGCGTTGATCAAAGGTCTGGCACCGTTATTGCTACTGTTAAGTTAAAAACGTTAGATTAGGGAAAGGAAACGATCATGATTCTTGAGATGACACGGCCTGTCCAGGGGGGCCTGAGACAGGAGAGAAAACTTGAGGCGACATCCAATCATCTGGCCAATGTGGATACCGCTGGATTTAAGAAGGACGTTGTCAGTTTTGACAAGATGTTCAAGGCGAAACTCAACACAGACTTTACCCAGGCCGGGGTGAAGCATACGGGAAATCCTCTGGATCTGGCCTTGACCGATGAGGGGTTTTTTAAGGTTGAGACTGCCTCCGGGGTCAGATACACCCGGAACGGGACATTTTCCCTAAATAGCCAGGGGGTTCTGGTGGACCAAAACGGTGATGCCGTCCTCGGTCAGAACGGGCCCATCACCATTGCGGCCGGAACTGTTGATATCAATGTCGCAGGCGAGATTCGCGGGGATGGGGCCATTCTCGATCAACTGGACATCGTCACCTTTGGCGATCTTGAAAAACTTCAGAAAGAGGGTGTGAACAATTTTGTTTACACGGGCACGGCAGATGATGAAGTCCTTCCGGTCAATGTGGCCGTCGCCCAGGGATCACTTGAGCTCTCCGGTGTAAAGTCCGTTGAGGAGATGGTGAACATGATCGATCACCACAGGATGTACGAGACGTTTCAGAAGATGATGATGACCTTTGACGAGGTCGATGATAAGGCGATAAACAGCCTGGGTAAACTCCAGTAAAAATGTAAGGGAGAACATTATGATACGAGCACTATGGTCATCTGCCACCGGCATGAACGCCCAGCAGATACAAACAGATGTGGTTGCCAATAATCTGGCCAACTCAAGCACTGCAGGATTTAAGAAGAGCCGGGCCAATTTCCAGGATCTCATGTACCAAACCATGCTTGTGGCGGGAGCCACCACCCCCGGGGGCGGGCAGGTGCCAACGGGCATCCAGGTGGGCATGGGCGTCAGGCCTTCCGGGGTCCAGAAAATCTTTACCCAGGGGGATTTCACCCAGACGGGAAACGAGCTGGATTTCATGATCCAGGGGGATGGGTTCTTCAGGGTGCTCCATGGTGACGAGGAACTCTATACCCGTGCCGGCAACTTCACCCTGGACAGCGAGGGGTTTATCACCACCAACAATGGCGACAGGCTGCAGCCCGAGATCTCCATCCCGGTGGAGGCGACCCTTGTCACTCTCCAGGACAACGGTACCCTGACCGTGCACGGTGCCCAAGATCAGATTCTGGCCACCGAGCAGGTTAATATTTCCTCCTTTGTAAACCCTGCCGGCCTGTTTGCTGCAGGCGATAATCTTTTCAGGCCCACGGAAGGATCCGGCGCTGCCACCGAGGGAATTCCGGGGGAAGAGCCCCTTGGCACGGTGACCAATAACTGGCTTGAGATGTCCAATGTGAGTGTTGTGGAAGAGATGGTGAACATGATCGTGGGCCAGCGTGCCTATGAAGCAAATTCCAAATCGGTCCAGACTGCCGACGCCATGCTGGGCCTTGCCAACGGTCTTAAACGTTAAGTGAGAATCCTTGCTAAAATAATAGGGCTTGTGTTGCCTTTGCTGTTCGTCACTAGCCTGGTTTACGGCGGTGTGGAGAATGGTGTTACGATTCAATTCAACTCCAATGCCCGGGTCAATGCCAGGGAATATTTGTTAAAGGATGTTGCCCAAGTCCGGGCGTCGGGAATGATGAAGGAGGCGCTTGAATCCTTTTCCATGGGGTTTTCTCCGGCCATTGGCGAGGTGAAAAGGGTGGCCGGCGAGCGTCTTGCTTCAAAGCTGCGATCGATTTCCTGGCTGCCCGAAACCGCTGAAATCCGCTTTCCTGACTCTGTGTTCATCAAGCGGGACAGCCAGGAGGTGCCCGGGGAGACCCTCAGGGACCTCTACCACGACCACATTCGGGAGCGTCTCGGAGATCAGGCGTTTGAAATAAAGGATTTCAAGGTGAGGGGACTTGATCTCTATCCTGTGGGGGAGATGACGTTTTCTATCCGTACCCCAAGGCAGGGGAAGGCAAAGGGCAGGGTGAGTCTCCATGTGGATGTCCTCGTGGACAATGTTTCCCACGGACGGGTCTCGGTTTCCGGGCGGGTGGATATCTATGACACGGTACTCTGCTCAACACGGAATCTTTCCCGGGGAGGAATCCTTCAACCGGGAGATCTCTGCCTTAAGCGGCTCAATGTCTCGAAAATCTCAGACAACTACCTGACCCGGATAGATCGTGGCACGGGCATGCGGCTGAAGCAGAATGTCAAATCCGGCGGTTATCTTCGGGCGACCATGCTGGAAAACCCACCGTTGGTGAAAAAGGGAGACAATGTGACCCTGGTCGCCTTCAAGGGTGGGATGCGCATCAAAGCAACCGGAATTGCCGGCCAGGCCGGCGGTCTGGGCGATCAGATTACGGTCAAGAACATCACCACCGGCAGGATCGTGTCCGGCAGGATTTCGGGACGACAAACCGTGGATGTCTTTTTCTAGGAGGAATTATGAAACAAAGAGTGATCGGTCTGTTCATCACCGCCCTGGTTCTATCGGGGTGTACGGCCGCAACAACAGACAAAAACGACGCCATGGCAGTACTGCCCCAGGGGTTGTCTGACCAGCCCGTTCTTCAGCCAAAGTATGCTCCCCTTCCACCGGTCGAGGGCTCATTGTGGACCTCGAATTCAAGGAGCCGGTTTTTTGAGGATACCAAGGCGGCCATGGTGGGTGACACGGTGATCGTTGATATTGTGGAGAACACCTCTTCACAGATGGATGTGAATACAGAGACCTCCAGGGAGACCAACGTGGGGGCCGGTATTTCCAACATGTTTGGTGTTGTGAACGGCTTGGGCGCCACCACTGCCGGCAAGCTTGTGGGGGCGGACTACGCCAACGATTTCAAGGGAGAAGCAAAGAGCGATCGCAGCGGCAGGATCACGGGATCCATTGCCGCAAGGATTACGGAAATACTACCCAACGGAAATCTGAGCCTGTTTGGACGAAGGGCCATGAAGGTGAACGGCGAGGTTCAGTATATCAGCGTGTCAGGGGTCCTGCGACCCGGGGATATCACCGGGGATAACCGGGTGAAGTCCACCTATCTTGCCGACTCCCGGATCGAGTATTACGGCAAGGGGGTTCTTGCGGACAAGCAGAATCCGGGCTGGGGAACACGAATCATGGATAATGTGTGGCCCTTTTAAAAGATGAAAGAACGAACACTGTCACAAAGGGATCGTTGCGTATGAAGCATTTAAAAATTAAATCAAAGGGCTGGTTTGCAGTCCTGGGAATCGTTTTTGCGGTTTTTATCCTGTTTCCAGTGGGGGATACGGCCCAGGGGGCTCGGATCAAGGACCTTGCGGCGATCAAGGGGATCCGCAGCAACCAGCTCACGGGCTACGGCCTCATCGTGGGTTTGGACGGAACCGGAGACAAGTCCGGGGCCGATTTTACCACCCAGGCCCTGGCCAACATGATGGACCGCATGGGAATCCATGTGGACAAGAACCAACTCAAGGTTAAGAATATTGCTGCCGTTATCGTAACGGCGGATATTCCCCCGTTTGCCAGGATTGGTAACAAAATAGACATTGTTGCCTCCTCCGTGGGGGATGCCAAGAGCCTTTCCGGGGGAACCCTGCTTTTGACCCCCCTGAAGGGGGTCGACGGAAAGGTGTACGCCCTGGCCCAGGGACCCGTAACCTTGGGGGGCGCCGGGGCCGGTGCCGCCGGGGGGGGCACCCAGAAGAACCACCTCCAGGTGGCACGGATCGCAAATGGTGCCAGCGTGGAGCGGGAAATTCCAATGAAGCTCGATGGCAAGAAGGAACTGATCCTCTCGCTCTTTAACCCGGATTTTACAACGGTTAAGCGGGTGGCAGACACCATCAACGCCTCCATTGGTGAGGGGGTGGCCGAAGCCGTGGATTCCAGCGCCCTTCGTCTCAACATTCCGGTAACCATGCAAGGCAGTGATGTGGCTGAATTCCTTGCCGACATCGAGACCCTTTCCATTGTACCGGATACAAGGGCCAAGGTCGTGGTCAACGAAAAGACCGGCACTGTCGTAATCGGTGAGAACGTCACCATCTCCACGGTGGCCGTTGCCCATGGAAACCTCACCGTCACCATTAAGAAATCCAGTGATGTATCCCAACCTGAACCGCTTTCCGAAGGACAGACCGTGGCAACCCCCCAGACCGAGGTCACCCTGGAGGAGGAGGAGGTCAAGGTGATGCCCCTTCCGGGAAGTGCGACCATTGGCGAGCTTGTCAAGGGGCTTAACTCCATTGGCGTATCTCCCAGGGATTTGATCACCATTCTCCAGAGCATTAAGGCGGCGGGGGCCCTCCAGGCCGAGCTGGAGATCATATAACGCTTAGGGGTCAGGCTTAGCTTATTGTAACTAAACTCAAAGAAATGAGCAATTACAGCAATAAGCTAAGCCTGACCCCGGTTTTTTGACCCCGGTCTTTAACGATTAAGGAGCTATAAATGGATGCAATCGACCAGGCATTTTCGTCAGCAAGGGTTAACCAGGTAAAGGGAAATCATGCCAGGGACAAAGATGAAAAGGAGCTGAAGGAAGCCTGCCAAGGGTTTGAGGCGATCTTTCTTTCTTCCATGATGAAATCCATGCGGCAGACCCTGCCCGGGGACAGCCTCTTTGGAGAGAGTCAAGGATTGGACGTCTATAAATCCATGTATGACCAGCACCTTACCGATAATCTGGCCGCTTCAGGCAGGGGCGTTGGCATCGCTGATTTCTTTTACAACCAGCTGAAGGATTCAGAGAAATAAAAGAGGGGGGACGCTTCTGTGAAATCGTTCCCTTTTTCTTAGGTGGCACGGATGTTGCTGTCTTGTAACATAACGGCATTGGGCAGGAAAAAAATTCCCGGTCAACCAAGGTTTTGGATTCAAACTTCAGGTGAAATCCGTTGATGCCGATACAATAAATTATATGGGAGCTGACATGGAAAAATTTGCCGACAAGGTTGAAGACCTTCTTCAAGAGAAGGGTGCTTGCTATGCGCAATTGACAGAGCTTTTGAAAAAGGAGCGAGAGGTTATCATTGCCATGGATGTCAATGCTCTGTGGCTGATTACCGCAAAAAAGAATGAAATCGTCAAAGCGGTTGAAGCCTTGAGAAGCAGAATGATCAATTTGCTTGACGAGGATGGCATCGACCATGGCATGGATCTGAATTCGTTTCGTCTGTCTGTCTTCGCCCGCCTGGCTCCAGGATCGGCCAAGGAGAAAGCCGGGGTTGAAACCGCAAGAGTTGCCATTGATGGGCAAAAGGATGAGATACAGCGGCTTGCCTCGGAAAATCAACGTTATGTGGGTGAGTATCTGGATGTGATTCACGATGTGATCACCACCATTGTCACGTTGACGGGCCAGGAACAGTATGAGATCCCCGGTAAGCTCTGTGAAAACAAACAACCCAACCATTTTATACAGGCCGAGGTGTAGTCATGGCAGGAATATCCTCAACTTTAAACATCGCCCAGGGCGCCATTGCCGCCCAGCAGTACAGTCTTAATGTTACGGGCCACAACATCGCCAATGTCAACAACCCGAACTACAGCCTCCAGGAAGCCGACCACAGGGCCAACAAGCCGGCCCTCTATTCCGGGTTTCTGTTCGGCACGGGCGTGGGTGTCGATCAGATCAAGCAGCGGGTGGACCAGCTCCTTGAAAACCGGCTTACGGATGCAAAATCCTCCCAGGCCGCGTTTGGAGAGGCCGAGGCCTATTTGAAGATTGTTGAGAGCTATTTTGACGAATCGTCGGAAACCAGCATTAACAGCCTCACCTCCAATTTCTGGAACTCCTGGCAAAATCTTTCCATCAATCCCCTTGGCGCTTCCGAGCGGGTGGCGGTATTTGATAATGCCAGCAACCTTTCGGAAAGGTACAATTCCGTAAACAGCGATCTCATGCGGCTGACCAAGGACCTTAACAATGAGATCTCCTCCAGCCTGGGCCAGGTCAATTCCATCACCCGGCAGATCGCCGACATGAACCGGGAGATCACCGGTCTTGAACTCCAGAGAAGCGCAAATGATCAGCGTGACCAGCGAAACGGCTTGGTGGATCAGCTTGCCGACATCTTGGATATTGAAACCTTTGAACAATCCAACGGCGCTATCATTATTAACGTCGCCAATGGATTTTCCCTGGTGAACGGGGTGGATAACTATGAGGTCTCCCTGGGAGAAAACCAGGTCATGTGGCAGGGGTCCTATGGTTCCAAAATCGATATCACAGATAAGATACAGGGCGGAAAACTTGGGGGCTGGCTCGATATCAGGGATGAGGTGATTCCCAAATACCAGTCGGACCTTGATGTGCTTGCCGAAAATATGATCTGGGCCATGAACTATCAGCACTCCCAGGGTTCCGGGCTGAACTATTCCTCAGAGCCTGTGACAGGTACCTATGGATCAGATCCCAGCAGGCTCCTTTCCAGCCTCCCCTTTGGGGACAGGATCGATTACACAAAAGACTTTAAGCTGTGGATCAAGGATCAATCCGGAACCTCCGCGGCCTACCGGTCCGCGCAAGTGGACATGGGGATCTCGGAAGCCAAGGTTTCTGCCTGGGAGGGAACAGCCCTTGCCAGCAATCAGGCCCGGTATAAGATGACCGTTGTGGAGGGTTCCACGGTGGGGAACCGGGAAGTGGCAGAATTTGACGGCTCAGGCCTTGGGACGGTTCAGACAGGAGCAAGTGTTTCCGCAGCCCTGGGTGGTTCCATTGCCAATCAGACCCTGACCGTCTACGGCAGCCCCGTTGGTACCCAGAAGATCAATGTGAAGGATAACGGCGGGGACGCTTTCAGGTCGGCTGCATCCATCAGTGACGCGTTGAACAAGATTTCAGGGGTTAAGGCCCATGCCTCTGAGACGTCGGCCACCTTCGGCGGCGCCGGCCTTGATGTCGGTCTTCCCCCTGCCCCGGCACCCTATGCTGATGGTGATGTGGTCAAGTATACTCTGGTGGTTGACGGCATTGAGCAAGAGCAGACCTTTACCGTGGATTCCACCGTGGGTTCTTTTCAGAAACAGTTTGAAGATTCCTTGGACAACGCTGCCGAGACCATCAACACGACCAATTCCGACAACGATTTTTCCGCATCCGGCTTGACCGTGACCAGCAGTTCCGGAAAAAATATCGGGGTGCAGGGCCTTGAGATCGCAGGTCCGGGTGGCGGTGAGACCATCACTTTTGAAGGGGCTGTTGTGGGTGAGACCGGTGCTGCAAATGAAGCTGCTGTGATCACGGGCACGGTCACCATACTCCATGATCCGGGCATGTCCTTTTCCAGCAGTGTGTCGGGACCCGGCAACGGAGAAGTCTTTGCCTCCGGTAATGCGGTTTCCGGCAGCTCCATCGTCACCCTGGGCGGTAAAGGCGGATTTGGTAATTTCACCATTGGAGACCAGGTCTCCCTTGATGTTGATGGTCATTCCGTTGCTTACACTCCGGTCGCAGGAGCCATGACCGATGAGGACCATGCAGCAGCAATGGTGATCGAGATTACGAACGCTTTTGTGGCGGACGGTGTTGCGGGTGATTATTCGGTGTTTGCCACTGGTGGATCCGTATCCGTTGTAAAGAGCAAGTCCCTTGAAGAGCCCATTGAGGTCACCAATTTTACCGAAGCCGGAAGCGGGGATGCAACCCTGAGGGTCTCCACCGGCACGGGCACCACCACCAAGCAGCCTGTCAATGATTTGCTCGAGTCGGGCAAAACCTTCAGGGACGGTACCACCTCTACTTTGTATGATGAAACCGGGGTGATCAAGTGGGAAAAGCTTGATGCGGACGGGTTCTTTACCGGGGAGGAAGGGCTTATTGATGTTCCGGACGACGGCAGGGTGGAGATCATTGAGCAGGGGGTCAAGACCCTCTCTTTCAATATCAGCGCAGGCTCCCTTGTGGCCGGCAACACCCTTACTGTTAATACTGATGGGGTGGGCAAGATAGATCCCCTTGATTTCAGGATCAGGAACAATGCCAACAGCATCAACGACACCTACACGTTCACGGTTGAATCCGGCGGAAAGGTGGGGCACATGCCGGGGCCTGGGGATCCACCCCTGGTGATTAACTGGAAGAACAGCAATGGATCCGGCAGTTTTGAGATCGAGGGATCCGATCCTCCCATTACACCTGACGCGCCTGTCGAGGTGGACGTGGATGGAATGACCCTGGTTTTTTCCGACGGTACCCTGTTTGATGATGATGTGTTCACCATTTCAACCGATGCAACCGGTACGCCCAAATCTGTGAACGACGATGGTAAGCCCACGGGAGAGCTGCTTTCCGACTGGCACTGGACCCTTGATTCTTTTGCCGAGCAGGTCAACAGGCAATCTTCAGGTGTGGAAGCCTTGGTAACCGAGAACAATCAGCTGAAGTTTCAAGCCTCGGACAGCTACCATGACGTGACCAATATCGTGTTTGAGGCGGATAAATCCAATGTTGGTTTTGTGGAAGCCAATACCGTTGTTTCGGTTAAAAATTATGCCAACCTTGATTTTGAGGTTAGCGATCTCAATTTTACGCGGAATGGCAGCCTGTGGACCGTGGGAAACGATCCCACCGGCGGCAGTATCCAGCTTATTCCCGAGGGTGGCGATGATGACGGGTTTGGGGTGGATTTCAGCGGAGACGGCATTGCCGATATTGAAGTGAAGTTTAAAAATAAGATCACCGGAGATGGTTATCTGAATTTCGATCTGGCAAAAACAGATCCGTCCGAGATGAGTTATGCCTTTGGCGATGATTCCGGTGCCACTGCCGGGGTGATGGCCGCTGCGGGTATCAACACCTTTTTTTCCGGGACGAACGCCATGACAATGGCGGTGAATAAAAACCTTTCTGACTCAAACAACCTTGCCGCCGCAACAATCAACAGTAAGACCGGGGAGATCAGCCAGGGCAACAACAGCAATGCCCTAAAGCTTTCCAGTCTCCAGCAAAAAACCGTTGGCATGGAGACCTGGTCCTTTAAACGGGGATCCGATGCCCATTCGAATCTTACATCGGCCACCCTTGATTCCTATTATCAGATGATGATGGGGTCCCTGGGCATTGAGTCCAGGAGCGCCAAGAGCGGCAAACAGTTTGCCGATATTATGGTAAACAACATGACCGAGCAGCGTAATTCCATATCTGCGGTATCACTGGACGAAGAGATGATCAATCTGATGAAATACCAGCACGCGTTTGGTGCTGCGTCAAAACTTGTCACTGTTTCCGATGAGATGCTTAACACGCTCTTGGGAATGAGATAATAGGAGGCTCTTATGCGTGCACCCAATCTTTCAAACTATACCACAGCCACCTACCGGCTGGGAAATCTTACCAGTAACTTACAGGACGCCAACAGGGTCGTCTCCACCCAGAAGCGGATCAATTTCTTGTCGGATGATCCCATTGGCATGAGCCAGGTGCTGGGGATGAGGACAAACCTTAAGGGGATTGAACAGTTTAACAAAAATATCGAAATGGGGAAAACCTGGCTGGACGGAGGGGAGGCGGCTCTCAAGTCTATCAACGAAGATCTCGATGATCTCAGGACCCGGACCCAGTATATGGGCAGTGAAGCTGCAAACAAGGATCAAAGGGCAGCCATGGTGGCCCATGTGGATAACGTCATCAAGCAGATGATGGCTTACGGCAACACCCAGGTTGTGGGCAATTATATTTTCAGCGGAACCAAGACCTCTGAAGTTCCCTTTACTTTTGATGATGACCTTAATCCGACCAAGGTCGTTTATAACGGAGACGCTAACCCCTTTGCCGTAAAAACAAGCGAATCCTTTGACCTTGAGGTGGGCAGGAACGGAGAGAAAATCTTTTCGGAAGAGTCCATAACCATTGACAGTTCAAACAATAAAATTGACTTCAGGGAGTTCTCTCCTGAGTATTACCAGAATAGTAAAGAGTTGACCGCTGAGATTGCAGACGGCACCTATACCAAAGATGAACTGGCCGAGGCCATTGAGATCGCCATGGATCATGCCTCTACCTCCAAGGAAGGGTATGGTTTGGCATACGATGTTAAGTTTGATGCTGGGTCCGGAAAATTTTCTATTCAGGATGATGGTTCAAAAAAGGGTGCCCATGTGGAGCTGCTTTTTGGGAGCGGCACCCATTCGGGGTTGAGTACCGATTCCGTAGAGAGCGACGTGGCGGTAACGAATCTTAACGTCACCGAAGACAACAACACCTTTCAGTTCCGGGAGAATACTGGGGCAGGTCTGGGCAGTCCTTTGACCGTTGTGATTCCTGCACGGGAGTATGGGAGTGGTGAGGAGTTGGCACAGAGGGTTCAGTATGAGATGAATCAGGTATCTTCGAGTGAGTATGAGGTCTCCTACAATGAACTCACCAATAAATTTTCTATCCGCACGGGTAGCGGCAGTGATATTCAAGGTTTTCAGGTGAACTGGACCAGCGAACCCAATCTGAATACGGCAGGAAGTGCACTCGGGTTTAACAAGGATGATTTCTATCCTCTCCATGGAGATTTGAGCCACGGGGTCGGAACCAGCATTGCCGCTGATATCGGGTTTGACACAGTGGATGTCAGGGATGCCATTGTGGGTGATAGCAAGGTCGCAGCTCCCATAACCATAGCTGGGGGGGTGAACGACGAGATCCGTTTTTACGAGGACAGCGGGGATGGCTACGGACTCCAGGGTCCTATAACGGCGACCCTGCCCCCTGGTGGACCCTATTCTGAAACCGGGTTGTCTCCGATCAGTTATGACGATCTGGCCAACGAGATTGAGGCCGCCATGGAAAAGGGTTCGGAAGATTACTATCCGGACGCTTCCGGCGGAATTGACTATGAAGTTTCGTTTGATCATGATAAGAAGGTATTTGTGATTCAGGAGGAGGGAAGCCCCCAGTTGAAAGAGATTCAAATCGACTGGAACGGGAGCGGCGCCGCAAAAGCACTTGGCGAGGATCTTGGATTTGCCCCTGAGACGGATGTCCATACACCGCCCACCAGCGACACAGAACCGGAATGGGGCATCTTTAATACCTTGTTTGATCTTAAGGGCTACCTTGCCAGTAATGATGTTGAGGGGCTGAACCGCACCTTGACCCGTTTGGATTCCCATATGGCACACGTGGAGTCTTTTTTGACCAATACTGGGTTGAAGCAGAATAATCTTCAGGTCAGGGTTAATGTGATGGCAGAGGCCGAACTCAGTGTTAACAATAGGCGGTCGTCCATTGAGGATGCAGATATTGTTAAATCTGCCATGGATCTGAAGGCCATTCAAACGGCCTATGAAGCCGCGCTTTCGTCCACTTCCAAGATCATGAAAATAAGCCTGGTGGATTACATGTAGTGGAGAGTTTATGCTTGTTCTAACACGGAAGCCCGGAGAGAGTATCCGGATCGCAGATGATATTATTGTCAAAATCATAGAGATCGGTAAAAACAGGATCCGAGTCGGCATTGATGCGCCTCCGGATGTTTCCGTGTTAAGGAACGAGGTTTACGAACAGATTCAGCAGGAGAATGTCCTCTCTTCAAGGGGAAGTGTTTCAGATCTGGCAAAGGCTGTAGGTCTTTGGGCAAACAGGAGTGTAAAGGATCAGGATGTTGGAGATTGATACAAAAAAGTTCGGTAGGATAGCGATTGATGAAGAGAAGATCCTGACAATGCCGGACGGGATGCTGGGATTTGAAAAAGTGAAGCGGTATGTGTTGATTCAGGATAAGAGCTTGGATCCGTTCATGCTGTACCAATCCGTGGATAATCCCGATCTGGCTTTTTTTGTGATTGATCCTTTTGTTGTGTTAAAGGATTATCTCATTGACCAGCCAAAGGTGATAAAAGCGGCTGCATGGCATAAGGACGATGAGATCTCCTATCTGGCCGTGGTCACTATTCCGGAACATCGACCCGAGAAGATGACAGTCAATCTCATGGGGCCCCTTGCCATCAACAATACATCAAGTGAAAGCTACCAGCTGATACTCGAAAACAGTGGCTATCCATACAAACATCCCCTCTTATAAGGAAAAACAGCCTTCCCCCTGACTAAACACTTTCACTCAAGAGAAGCCCGGTCATTTCCTTCATTTTTTCCCGGAGTTTCAGGATCTCTTTATTGGGAATCTGACGTATTAACTCATCGGTTTTTTTGTCGATGACCTTTATAACCACCGAATCTGTCCCTTTGTCTACTTGAAACGTAATGGATGTCTGGAGCATTTCGGTAAGCTCATAAAGGGTCTCGACAATCTCATCCGCCTCTTCCTTGGATACAATCTTGTTGCCGGTCTGCTGTGACTTTTTTATTTCTGCGGTTTTTTCTGAAGCGGTGACTTTTTCGGAGTCGTTAACTCTTTCAGATACGTTGACTTGTTCGGAGCCGTTGAGATAGAGGGAAGATGGCGGAGAGAGAGAACTGATATGCTCTTTTGTGGCTGTGCCGTTTGTATTCATCTCTTTTATTTCCTTTTTATTCCTTATTTAATAACCCTGCCAGGGGATGGCTGTGATCTATCCGGTTGTTCTCATGAAACGTGGATTCCTGTTTGGCAAACCCTGGTATCCTTTTAACGCTTTTTTACCTTTTTGACTATTGGTTATTACCCTTGAAAGCTCATGTTGACGCATTTTTATTGTATCCGCCAGAATTTTATCCTTTTCCAGAATCTCAGACATCCGGCGTTTGCATGCATCTGACATGGATACTCCGGGGATTGCTGATAAACAATTTTTGAGATCCTCAAACGCTCGGTTCCTTTCAAAGAGCAGTCTCGCTGTATCTGTCTGATCCTCTCCAAGGGCTTGGATGTGTTTCTCTTGAAGCGTTTTGTATCTGTCGAATACTGTTTCTATCTTTTCAAGGGTGTCCATCTCTAAGCCTTTTGCCTGTTAGGCATACTCAAACGTTTTAGCAGAAGCTGACTTGGTTTCAGGCTTTTTTTTTCCCATGACATCATTTTCCCAGATATCCTTGAGTTTCTGCATGTATCTCAATACCGTATCCAACGTGTCAACGCTCTTTGTTACATTGACCTTGGGAAGTTCGGTAAGAATGGATGTGTAGAGGCCCCTTAAAAAAAGGATCTCCTCGGTTTCATTATCTGCCTGTACCAGGCAGGAATTGAGTTCTGAGATGATCGCAATTGCCCGGCCAAGATTTTCTCCCCTTTTGGGTATGTTGTTTTCCAGGAGTGCACTCTTTGTCAGATTGAGCCGCCTGATCGCTTCCTTATAAAGAAGCAGGGTTAGCTGTTGGGGTTCCATGCATTCATGGGCCTGGGATTTGTTGTACACTTGATATGCCATACTTGGATTCACAAAAAACCTCCGAAGTTATTTTTTTGTTACAGGTTCAAACATCTGTTTAAGGAAATCAGACTGAGCTGTCATTTCTCTCATGTAAATATCAAGCTCAACGAACTGCTTGGCCATAATCTCGTACCGTTTGTCAAGCCTTTTGGTATCGTCCACTATATCGATTGCGAGTCGGTCAATACGCTTCTGGGATTCATCCTTTGAGGTTGTAATAAGGCCGTCAGACCCTGTATAGTCCCGCAGCTTCTCATTTAAAAGGTCTCCAAATCCTTTGTTTTCGCCGTCAAGGTCCCCGATAAAAAACTCTTGAACGCCTTCAGGATTTGATGCAAGGATGCTGTCCAGCACTGTTTCGTTAAGGGCAAAGGAGCCGTCCCTGTTTATTTCAAATCCAAGATCAAACAGGTTCTTTACAGAGCTGTTTGTTATGATGGATCGGCCCATGAACTCAGAAAGATCATCCGTGATTCTGGTTATTGAGTTTTCACCAAATAGTAACCCTTTTGTCTGCTTGGCGATATCATAGGTGTTTTTGGAATCAATTTCGGTTTTCAGGCTGTTCAGGGTTTCCACAAGTTTTTGTAAGTTTGTTTTTGTCTCGCTCAGGTCATTTGCGACGTTGATTGAGGTGGTTCCGGTGGCGGTCATGTCAAGGTTGACACCCATGATCACATCATTTATCTCGGTGTTGGATTGCCGCTGATAGGAGATCGAATCGACCGTGAACCGAGCGTTCAGGTTTGAGTCATAGGGCTTGTAGGAGTCTGTCTCATTGTTAAATCCAAGGGTTGCTGCAGCCGAGCTCTTTCCCCATTCCATGCTCAGTTCGTAGAGGTCGGATCCGTTTTCCACGATGGAGTATTTTTTGCTTTCGGCGTCAAAGGTGACCGTGTAGTCAATCTCATTTCCGCCTGCCAAGGAAGCGGCTTCCATGGCTGTTTCCATGGCATCTGCAAGAGAGTAGGGAGTATAGTCTGTAAGGGGCGGTATGGTTGCTGTGAGTTCACCGCCCAGAGAGCCGTCGGCAAGTCTCTCCCGGAATACGATTTCGTCGTTGGTGCCCGTAGCGATGCCGATGGTATCGAAGGTGTCTGTGGTTGCATCAAACCCAAGGTCGGCTGCTGCTGAGCTGCTTGCCCACTCCATGGTTAGGTTCTGGAGGTCGGAACCGTTCTCCTGGATGGAGAATTTACCCGTTACGCTTTCGTAGGAAACCGTGTAGTCTATTTCGTTTCCGCCTGTCAGGGATGCCGCTTCCATGGCTGTTTCCATGGCCGTGGCAAGTGCTTCGGGGGTGTAGGCCGCAAGGGCTGGTATGGTGGCCGTGAGTGCCGGGCCCAGGGTGCCGTCGGCAAGTGTCTCCCTGAACACGATTTCATCGTTTGTGCCCGCCGCGATGGCGATGGGGTCTGCAACCGCATTGTCGCTTGTGATGGTTGTCGAGTATGCGGTCGCGTTGTCGCTTGTGGGAGGTGTATGGGAGGCCCCTTCGGATTCGGTCAGCCCAACTCCCGAAAGCTGGCTTTCAAGGAAAATTCTGTTATCCTCACCTGTTTCGTTGCTGGTAAGAACCAGTCTGTAGGGTTTATCTCCAAAACCCGTGTCTGCAATGGTTGCTGTGACGCCTGGATTGGAATCGTTCTCGTTGATGAGGTTTGCAAAGTCCTGGAGGGTTGTCCCTGCCGGCACGTCAATGGAGAGGGGTGAGCCAGTTTCTCCTAGCTTAAAAGAGAAAGTACCGGCTGTGGTTGCCACGGAGTCCGTTTTTGCGGCAATTCCTTCGGAATTCCATGAACTGTGGGCGGCAAGGGCCGTCACCTCCATTTGGTGGGACATCACCTTTGCACCGGATCCGGCTACGGCGGTGGCGGTTATGGAACTTCCGGAGGCGCTGATCTTTCTGTTCAGGAAACCTGATCCCAGGGAAAGATTGAGGGCCGTTGATTTCATGGAGAGGAGATTCGCATTAATCTTGTTATACTCCTGGATTTTCTCCTCAAGTTCTGTTTTCTTTGTCTCCTGGTTGGTGATGGCTTTCTGATCCACTGCCCTGAGCTTTTCAAGAATGCCCTGGAGGTCAAGACCTGAACCCACGCCAAGTGTTGATACGCTGCCTGAACCCATCCTCAATCCTCCTAAAAAATATTGTCTAAAGTAAAGATACCTATACCTATCGTCATTGAACCTGTCAAACTTGAACCAAAAAACGCCCTGGAAAAAAATCTCCAGGGCGTTCAGGTGTTGCTGTGGTGCTTCAGCTTAAATCATGCTGAATGGTCTGCTTACTGGAGCAAGCTCATGACCGTCTGGGATGATGAGTTTGCCTGGCTCATGGCATAGGAGCCGGACTGGGCCAGGATCTGCAGTTTTGAGAAGTTACCGGACTCTTCGGCAAAATCAACGTCCCGGATGGCGGACTCGGACGCTTTTACGTTGATCTGTGTAACATTCAGGTTGGCGATGGTGGATGTCAGCTGGTTCTGGGTGGAACCCAGATCCGACCGGATGTCGTTGTATCCCGCCAGTGCCGAATCTGCCACCGCAATGGCGATCTGCGCCCCTTCCTGTGACGTGACATCAATGTCCTGGAGCCTTGTTACCTCCGAGTTCTCAATGGAAACGGCGGACACTAATCCACCTCCGGCAGAGGCAAAACTGGCGCCAGCTGCAAGCTGAGTATCCTTGGCAAGGGTCATTTCATTGGTCAGGGTGTTTACACCGAGTGTCTCGACATTCTGCTCAAGGGTGCTACCTGCTTTCACGGTTCCAATCGTAGTCACGATATCATTGGTCAGGAAGGTTCCCTTGGCAATCGTTGAGGCAGTCGCAATCGTTGAGCCTGCGGCCATGGTTGTATCGGCCGACAACGTTACCGCAGCTGCTGTGAAATCACCGCCAATGGTTGATCCGATGGCAAGGGTCTGGGCCGTGGCCAGGGTCGAACCGGCCGCCAATTCCATATCCTGGCTCATGGTTGCAGCAGCACCAGTGACAAAGTTTGCACCCAGGGTCGACCCGGCCGCCAATGTCGATGCCGTATTAATGGTTGAATCTGCATCAAGGGTCATATCCTGGGTTACTGTTACAACGGCGTTGGTTATAAAATCGTCGTTTATTGTGGAGCCGGCAGCAAAAACCGTACTGGCGGCAAAGTCCGTATCTTTCTGTACCGTCATCTCACCCTGGAGGGTAACCGCCGCTGTAAGGGCCGTGTCTGCGGTGAGGGTGGAACCTGCTGAGATCACACCGGCCGCTGTTGTAATGTCGGTTGAGAGTACGGTTCCTTTACCAAGGGTTGAAAGATTCGCTATGACCGTGCCTTTTCCTAGGACGGCTGTGTCGGTTGTGGTAAAAGCGAGCGCTGAGAAATTTCCTCCAAGGGTGGTGCCTTCATCAATGGTTGCGGTCGTAGCCAAGATTGAACCCGCTGTAATGGTGGAGTCGACCGTTGTTTTCGTAGCGGCCGTGGTCGCGAGGTTAAATCCCAACTTGGTTCCCTTGGCAAGTGTACTTGCGGCTGCATCCAACAGGGAGTCTTTTGCCATAACCATATCAGAGGTAGTATTAAGGGTTGAAGTGGTTACGAGTTGTGTTTCTGTCAATGTTCCGCTGGCAGCATCTTTTATTGCCAGGGTATTTGAACCTGTCTGTGTGATCTTCAGTTCACCAAAGGTTGACATGGCTGATGAATCTTTACCCATGACGGCACCCAACTTACCGTCAACTTTGATGGCCCTGTTGTCAGCTGAAGTCAGGGTAAGTACGCCATCGTTTATGGCGGCAGAAACGCCAGTCTGGTCGGATTTTTGGTTGATTGCTGCCACAAGCGTGCCGCTATTGTCATTTGCCTCGACATCAATGGCACCCATGGCAATTCCGTTGATGGAGAAGCCGTCTCCCTCTGAGATTGTTCCGGCTTTAATCGTTCCGTTGGAACTTGATTGAACAATGGCCTGGGCGCTTATGCCTGTCTTATCCGATGACCTGTTTACAGCATTGGCAAGGGCTCCGATGCCGTTTGCCGCTTCGTTGTTATACTGCATGTTTATTGTTTCAAGTGTAAAATCCTTATCCTGTTCGTTGCTGTGAATCAGGAGGGAAAGGTCACCGGTATCGGTAACTTTCAAATCTGCAGTTGTTACATGCCCGATTTTTGAGGTCTCAGCGGACTTGATGTTGATACCAACAGTTTCACGGGAGGATGAGCCCACCTGGAAACTCTTGTTTGTAAATTCGCCGGAAAGGAGCTTTTTACCATTGAAGGATGTGGTAGATGCAAGAAGGTCAACCTCTTCCAGCAGTTTGGAAATATCCTTCTGGATGATTTTTCTGGATGCAAATGTCTGGCCGTCCTGGGCTGCCTGGATGGCCTTGGTCTTGATGGTGTTGACTATGTTTGTTGCTTCTTCAAGGGCGCCGTCTGCTGTCTGGACGATGGATATACCGTCGTTGGCATTTTTTACGGCCTGGCCAAGACCGTTTGCCTGGGACCGTAAGGAGTCGGCAATTGCCATGCCTGAAGCATCATCTGCAGCCTTATTGATCCTGAGACCAGTTGAGAGTCGTCCCAGGGACTGGCTCATTGCGCTGTCAGTTTTTTTCATGCTCAAGTGGGCCGAGAGTGCTGCAACGTTTGTGTTAATTCTAAGTGCCATTGTGAATTATCCTCCATGAATTGTTTATGCGGGCCTCATTGCCCAACAAAGTTCAATTGTGTTATGATTTACTTAAGTCTATTTTAAACTTTTATACGATGTGCTCTATTTGATTCTTACTTCTTTTCGGCTTCACCTCCTTGGTCTTTTTGTTAGATTCACAGATAGCTATCGTCACGGTAGAATTAAACTTTAGAAAATTATGAATGGTTTTTAGTTTGCGGTTATTGATTCAGTGCTTTGGGGGATAGATTTGTTCCATTTTTGTCATCATGGAGTTTAAAACAGAAATGGGCAAGATCTGGACTGTTATAAAGATAGGATAGAATCCCCAGCTTTAATAATTTTTCTGAAGTAAGGTCTTTTAATTTGTGTATCTTTTTTACGAACATGGCATCCGCCCACATTTGCTGGGAACAAAAATTAGGATTATTGTTTAAAAAAACAGGTTTGAGTGTGCGACCCGCCATTCCAAGAAATTTATGGAACATCATCTCTTGCCCGTTCAGATGGCTGCACACATCTCCAAACAGGGGTTGATCAACATACAAGGGTACAAACTCAACTTCACTTACAATACTGAGTACATTCCCTAAGGTGTTACCCCCCCCCTTAAAAACATCTAACTCCGCTCCCTGGATATCAATTTTTATAAAATCAACATCATTTATATGGTTCGCCCGGGTGAAGCTATCCAGGCTGACTGTATTGACAGTACTTATTGACTTTATCATTGCTACGTCGAGATTTTGATAAAGTCCCAGGAACTTTTCATTGGGTCTGTATAAAGAGCCGCACATTGGATTCACTGTGTCGTAGAAAATGCGTTCTTCATCGTGTTGAGCCACTGCAACTGGATAATAATTTATATTGGGTTTGGATTTTGCGTTTAGTTCCTTGCAGAGTTCTTTGTCGACTTCAAATGCAATCAAAGTCGATTCTGGAAAAAAGTCGATTAATCGATGAAACGGTTCGATCTCTCCCTCTATTGGCAGGGCACCAATTTCAAGAATTGTAAAGGAGAGGGAGGGGGATACTTCCCGTACGGCGTTATATAAGGTGTCGTTTAATTCATTTTGGTTCATTTTGTTTAACCCATTAAAATGTTTTTAACATGAAAGCCATAGGTCTCTGTGTCCAGTGACGTGCCAATGGTGATTTCTGTGCATTCATTTTTTACGTCAATTATCCGGGGGGATTCTCCCGCCATATATATATCCCATATCTTTTTAAATCCTTGTTCAAGGTTAACTGTGAAGGCGGATGTATCGAATAGGGGCATGGAACCAATGTTGCTTTTTAACTTGTTGCGTAATGTGACACGCTTGGTTTTGTCATTTGCAAGATCTATGGCAAGTTCTGTATATTCTTGAATGGTATGGGTAACAAGCTCTTCAAGCCCTATTGCGGAAAGGATGCTTGCAGACATGCGTGACGCAAAATTCTTCCCCAGGAGGGTTATCACTGGCAGGCCACCCCAGAGGGCATCGCTTGTTGTTGCCGCGCCGCCAATTGTTCGTGTATCCAGGGCAAGATCAGCAAGTTTGAGCCTTGCTATATGTTCATCCAGAGGGAGGTGTTGGGCAAAAACAAGTCTTTTTTCATCGATACCGTGCTTCCTGGCCGCAGCCAATAAATTTTGTTTTGCTGTCCTGTTTTTGGGCATTAGCCAGAGGACGCTGTTTTTTGTTCGTTCTAATATCTCCAGCCATGATGAAAAGATTACAGGATCAATTTTATAGGATTGGTTGAATGAGCAGAACACAAAATTATTTTCAGGAAGGCCAACCATTTGTCTTGATATGGGTTTGTCGGAAATTATTTTGTTCTTGTCATTTATTTGATATGTGTGGGGCATGTAGATGAATTTTTCAGCATAATTGACGGACTGATCTTTGGGCGTGACGATTTTATCGGTTATGATATAATCAAAAAAGTCCCCGCCGGTTGTGCCCGCAAGCCCCATGTATCTTACTTGAACCGGTGCCGGATGCAGGGCCATAATTTCCATTCTGTTGCCTTGGGTGTACCCCATGAGATCCACAAGAATGTCCACCTTGTCGTCATATATCTGTCGTGCTGCATCTACGTGGTTTAGGGCTCGTAAATCTCTGAATATGTCTGAGTCCTCCATGAATCTTTGCCTGTAGATGCTTTTATCGTCAGGCCCCAGGGAGTAGCAGTTGATATTAAAGTCGTTTCTGTTGTGAAGTTTGAACAGGCTTGCCAGAAGGTGGGCCATGGGGTGGTTGCGAAAATTTGCAGAGATGTAGCCAACGGTTATTTTTTGTTTTTCCCGTGGAGGGGGATCAAATGTAAAACTTACATCCAGGGCTTTGGCAGAGTGTGATGTTCTTTTGGCAAAGGCATCTGCAACTATTCGGTTATATCCAGGATCGTTGGTTCTGATAAGGTTCAGAAAAGGGGGTTCTCCAATTGGTTTGCCTTGATCCAGTTCGTTTTGAAGGAGGTCATCAATGCGACGCGATACCTTTTCAAATTCATCCCAGTTGCATTGATATTTTAGAACAGAGGCATAGTGGGCATGGGCCTGGGTTAGGTCTGGTTTAAGCGCGATGGCTTTTCTGCAGTTTTCTGCGGCTCCTTCAAGGTCTCCAGCCTCCCAAAGGATTTCGGCAAGGTTGTGGTAGGCTTGGGTAAATTCAGGGGAGAGAGCAATGGCTTTCCGGAAAAAAGCCGTTGCTTTGTCTTTTTGTTCAAGTCTTTTGTAGGCAATTCCTAGGTTGTTGTACGCTTTGAAATAATCAGGACGGTTTTCAAGGGCCATGTTGTAATAGTCAATAGCCCGTGCAAATGCACCGGAATTGGAAAAAATAAGGCCCAGGTTGTTTAGTGTTTTTGGGTCTTTGGGTGAAAACTCCAGTACTCTATTAAGGTGCTTAAATGCTTTAGAATACTGCTTGGAATCCATCAAGGTCGTTCCAAGATTATAGAGAATTCGGGCATCATCGGGGGTTGTTTTAAGAGCTGATTGGAAACACGCAACAGCTTTGTCTGGTTCAGCGTCATCTTTATATAGACTACCAAGATTTAATAAAATTTCAGAATTATCCGGCAAATGAATGAGTGCTTTTTGCAGCACTTTTTTAGCTCGATCATTGTCACCTACAGATCTAAGGGTGATACTTAAGTTGACGCAGGCCTCCAGATATGCCGGGGTTATTTCAATGGCCTTCGTATAGGAGACAATGGCCTCCTGCAAAAGGTTTTGTGCCATTTGAACGTTGCCCAATCCCAAATAGGCTTCGCCAAAATCCGCTTTAAGTTTAATGGCTTGCTTAAAGCTATTGACAGCCCGGTCATGCTTATTGCAGGCCATTGCGGTAAGGCCTAAGTTATAGTGTGCTTCAGCATAATCCGGTTTCAACTTGACGGTTTTTAAGAATGCGTTAAATGCGGGTCTGTTTTTTCCCTGGGCAAAAAGAATGTTGCCAAGGTTGTTGTGGAAAACAGGTACAAGCGAGTTCAACCGGATCGCCTTGTTTATTAATTTTTCAGCTTCTTCATTATTCCCCGTTACATGGGCAATCCATCCCATCATATTTAAGGCGTCGGGATTTTTGGGGTTGATGTTTATTATTTTTTCACAAAGGATCCGGGCGTTCTGATAATCCCCGGAAACACAGTAACTTTGGGCTTTCGTAAAAAGCTTATTGATTTTTGAAATTGATGTCATGGGAGAATGGTGCCTTGTTTAGAATGTCCATGCTACAAGTGCGTTAATGGAACTTGTTCTTGCCATGGGCAGATTAACTGTTATGACCGGCTCGTTGACTCCTGATCTGTACGCTATGATGGTTGAAGAAGACGCTCCTGTTATGATTAAATCATCGTCTATGATACAGAGTCCCATGGAATAATTGAAAGCAGGCGTTGTGATAGAATCCGTTTTTCCGTGATGGTGCACATTAAAGGATTGAATGACCTTGCCGTTAAAATCAAGGTGCTCCAGGGTATGTCCGTTTGTTGCGGGTATTAAAAAGCCTTTCTTGTAGGGCCTTGCAGTCTGGGTTCCCAAAGGAATATTGGCCACTGCATCCATGGCACCATTTTCGTGTACACAAAAAAGCCGGTCAAGGTTTCGGCAGGAAAAATAGAGTTTGTTGTCATGTATGGACACGGTGTTAAGATGAATTGTATTTTTTTGAACCGGACCTTTTTCAGATTCAGGGTCAAATGCCAGCAGGTGGATACTGTTGACGGTCTCGTTGTATTTTACATGGTAACCTTCAACAAATTTCCTGGATAAAAAGTCAAACACAAGTATTGCATCAAACCCGGTCGATGTGATAAAAAGCCTGTTGCCTGAAGCAAATATCCCATGATTGTCTTTCAGGTATAGGCTTTGGTGGGTTTCAATCCGTTGAAAATGTTTATCGTAGATGAAGAGGGTATCCCCTGCCACGAGACATATCTGATCATCGTGAGAGGCGATACCTGAAATTCCCCTGGCTGGAGTTCCTTTTTTTAGGTCCATGTGCAGATCGTTCAAGTCAATTACTTTTTTATGCTCATTGGTTTTGAGATCCACAAGGTAGAGCCCCCCTTGACTTTTTTCCAGGGAAGGCACCGAATTAACGAAGCTCACAAGTAATTTAGACACGCTGGCTGCCTTTTGTTCTGGCTGTACAGAGGAGATATGTGGGGGCGATTCTTGGCCGTTTTTTACCTGGAGTTCATTTTCAAGCGTGTGTGAGATCTGTTTCAGGTTGGCAATTGCATCCTGATTTACCGGGTCCAGGGTCAATGCCTTTTTAAAGTGTGCAATGCTTTCTTCCAGGTTTCTCTTCTGCCAGCAAATGACGCCAAGATTGTTATATGCATCAACAAGATTCGGATCTTTGAGGACGGCTTTTTGGAAGTGTTGTTCCGCAAGTTCCATCTCACCATTCTGGAAATAAGCCTCTCCCTGTTTTAAAAGTTCGTCCGGGCCGTTATGGTCAAGCGTATAATTAGTGTCGCCAACTTTCTGTATGGAGTTGCACCATTTCTGCCAGGCAGTGGAGAGGTTTTGTTCAAGCTCCCGGGTGAATCTTCTTGCATCAATGAATCCGGATTCCTTTACTCGGTTTCTTAACTCGGATTTTAGCTGCGCAAGCTGATGAGGGGCATTGGCAAGGGCGCAGGCTTTTTTTATATAGTCGTTTCTGTCTTTGGCAATCAGTTCTTCTAATCCGGTATTTGAGAGAATACTTGTTCCCACACGGGAAGCATGGGTTTTACCTTGAACGGTGACGACCGGAACCCCCATCCACAATGCCTCACAGGTGGTTGTGGTACCATTATAGGGGAAGGTGTCAAGGGCTATGTCCACCTTGTTGTACAAAAGCATATGATCCGCAGCATCGGGAAGAAAACCTGAAAAATAAAGTTGTTTATGGCTGATTTTGTGTTTTTTGAACAGCTTTATCATTAGTCTTTGGGTCTCAGGGTCTGCAAGGGATTTTGCCTTTAGAAACAGGGTTGAACCGGGAACTTTTTTCAAAATTTCAGCCCAGGTAGCAATCACTGTCTTCGTAATTTTGGATCTGTTGTTAAATGATCCAAATGTTATTTTGCCAGATCGTTTGGATAGGGGTTCTGTGCTCCCTGGGGAAAATTCAGGCGAGGTGTAGCAAAGAAAGGATCTGGGCATTCGGATGAGTTTTTCAGTATGATATTGTTCCGTCATGCCTTTTGGATCTGCGAAGTGGTCCGTCAGTCTGTAATCCACGCTGTCCAGCCCTGTGGTGCCAGGATACCCAAGGTAGGTGATCTGGATCGGAGCAGGTTTCAGTGCAAGCATTGGTATTCGGTTGTTGGCCGTATGCCCTGCAAGATCCACAAGTATATCTATTTGATCATTTTTTATGAGGGATGCAACATCGGTATGGGAGAAGCCTTTGATGGTCTGGAAACAGTCTGAAATTTTATTGAATTTTTCTGTCAAGAGGTCAGGCGTTATCACGTCTGAATAGCAGAAGACTTTAAAATGAGACCGGTCATGTTCTGCAATTACAGACTCTATAAACCATGCAACGGGGTGGGCCCTGAAATCAGGGGAAATATATCCTATTCGTAAAATTCTGTTTACCGATCTATCATGATCTGTATGGGCGTCAGGTGAGACGCTGGCACACTGGTTTTGTGCATAATTTTTATGTTCGTTAAAAACCTCTTTGGGAGAGATGCTATCGCTGTAATGGATTCCTAAAAGAAGATTTGAGTTTGCACATGAATAATCCGGTTTCAGCTTTATTGCCTTTTTGTAGTATTGAATCGCTTGGTCAAGGTGCCCTTGGTGCTTGAGTGCATTGCCAAGATTGTTGTGGGCCTCAGCCAGTTTTGGATTGATTTTAATGGCTTTTTTACAATGCTTGATCGCGTTGCCGATGTCTCCTTGTTTTTGAAAATAGAGGTTCCCGAGGTTTGAATGGACTTCGGCATAATTGGGCCTTATTTTTAATGCCTGCTTGTAATATGAAATAGCTTGTTGATCATTGTTTAATGCGGCATTTGTGTTTCCAATATTGACCAATATTTCAGGGATCTCAGGGTGTAATTCTGCAGCTTTTTGGTAAAACTCAAGAGCTTTTAAATAGTTTCCAAGGGCTTCAAATACTCTTCCTGCATTATTGAGGGTTACGGCGTAGGCCGGATCGATGGATAGGACCTTTCCGTAATAATCAAGGGCTTTCTGGTGATTTTGGGTTTGGAAATTTATCTGGCCAAGCAGATTTAAGACATTTATATTGTTTGTATCGTTTGCAAGAATGGATTCACATTCTTTGATGGCATTGCTGAAATCACGGTTGCTATAGAATTGCGACGCTCTGTTAAAGCTGTCGACATTTGCTGATGGGGAACTATCTTTTTGAGTCTTGTCCATGGATGATGATTCCGTCTATTGTTATTTGTTTGTGGCTTTTAAAAATGCGTTTTTAAAAAAAGCACAGGACCTTCAGATGTGCGGCACATTGTGTATCGTTATCAAGCCATTTATGGCATGGATTTAAGAAGTTCCAGGCGACGTTTTATTTCATCATCACAATATCCAAGGGTCAGAAGGTGTTCAAGATTTGCAATGGACTGTTTGCCTGCGAAGTATGATGAAAAGGCTTTTTTCTTTTCATACAGTTCTACAACTGAGGAGATTAACCAGTTGTCCGGGGAACTCCCTGTGGGCAGATTATCATACCTTTCAGAAACTGGGAAAAATGGAAGATCATAGGATAGAGCTTCTCCTGATATGACTTTTTTGATAAGTGAATCAAGAAGAAGAACAGCATCTCCTCTGCGTCCAAGCTCGATGAGCACTCTGATCCGGGTCATTAGAACACCGGTGTTTGGTGTTTTCTCTGACACTTGATTAAGGAGTTCTTCACTTTTTAAAAGAGCTTTTAGTTTTTTATTAGGATCTTTTCCAATGAGATAATAGGAATAAAAATTTAGAGCATGGGTTAAATCCGTAATATACGATTCTCCACTGGAGGTGATTATTTCAATCCAGTTGTTAATGAACGGTTCTGAAAAGGCTTTTTGTTTTAGGGCAAACTTCCATAAATCCTCAGGTAAACCATCAATGGGTGTAGTGCTGAGTGCTTCAAGGTCTATTATTAGTTTGTTTTTATTTTTAAGTAGCTCGGCCGTTTCATCTTTAATTGCAAATAGGTTAAGCAAGAAAATATCAAATTCAGTGCTGGGATCAAATGGTATGAGCAGTTGTGGTCCGGGGATAAGATAGTATGGGGCATAGCCATAACTTTTAAACGCATTTATCAGGGAAAGGTTTATTATATCTCCATGCTTCAGTTCATACATGATAGGTGGGGAAAATTTGTCAAGGGTTTGAGCTCCACCTTCAATGATACGAATTTCTTCTCCCTCAGCATCAAGTTTGATAAAGTCTATTTTTTTCCAGTTATAATCCTGAGCACATTCGTCAAGGGTTTTAAGCTTGATAATTTCAAAATCTCCATTGTCAGGCATTGGTGCATTGAGCGAATTTAATTCTGCGTTGGGATTAAGGGATAATTTGGCTTCTCCACTTTTGTTTGAAAGACCTGCATTGACGAGGGTTGTGTTTGAAAATCCGTTTGTCAACAGGCTATCATTGAGGCATTCGGCAACAGAGCTGGTTGGTTCAAAAGCCCATACGGATCCTGTCTTTTCGCATCTCTTTGCGCAGGATAAGGTATAAAGCCCATAGTTGGCACCAATGTCAATTATGGTCATACCTGGTTGAACAAAGTTCCGTATAAAAGTTATTTCGTCTTCAAACCAGTCTCGTTGTTCTTTTAATACAAATGGAGTCATGAGTGAATCGGATAAAGGCACTGTCACTTTAATGTTGTCTACAATTTCAATTCGTTCCGTATTTGCCGGGCCTCTTGCCTTATCCTTGCCCGTGTTTGAATTTTGTGAATTAAGTATCTCTATGATTTGTTCCAGATTTGTTATGGCATCCTGGTTTTGCGGATCTATTGATAGCGCCCGTTTGAAATGCTCAATACTCCTTTGGGAGTCATTGTTTTGCCAGGAAACAACACCAAGGTTATTGTGGGCTTCTACCAGGTTCGGATCTCTTTGGACAGCTTGAAGAAAGTGTTGCTCGGCAAGGTCCAAGCGGCCCTGTTGGAAATAAGCTTTTCCCTGTTTTAACAGGTCTTTTGAAGTGTCTTTTGAGGGGGTTGCCTCTTTTTTGTTCTTACCCATAGATGGCTCCTGATTGTAGCTGGATTTTAAGGGGGTACTACAGCTTGATTGTTCAATCTTTTGGGGTTACGTCTGTGCGTTTCCCTGAGATAAAACAGCCGCTATATTCCCAGCCAGATGGTTGGATGCATTGAATGTTGTTAAAGCCGATCTCTTTAAACCAACTAACTACTTCATCTTTATCGTGATGGCTTGCGTATTCAGGGTGATACCAATCAAGATTACATAGATCTGAATATTCTATCGGAAGATTTTCATTATACCAACATTTTATGAAATGATCATAAAAAAATTGTTGTATTTTATACGTTCCCGCTTTGATATCAAGAAGAGGAATATCTTTTTCGATGATTAAGTCCTTGTCAGTTAAATTTTGCAAAGATTTGCCCAATAAGCTTATTTTGTTCGAAAAATCCAAACACTCTTCAAAGCTCATTTTGGTGGTAATGTCACGTAGTTTATGGTCCGTCATTTCTCGAAGGAATGGCTTTTTATTGTATATATATATACCTAATATTCCCCCCTTCTTAACACGTTTTCCTAATTCTTGCGTTGCTTTCTTGGGGTTCGGAGTATGATGAACGACACCTGCACTATATACAATGTCAAAAAACTCTTCCGGATATGGAATTTCTAAAATTGAAGCTTGGGAAATTGTAACATTGGGCAAATGTTTTGTGTTCTTATAGGCTGCTTCAACAGCCAGTGAAATATCAATACAATGCCTTTCGCAATTTAAATTCGGATTGAATAAATATTCAGACCATGCTACGCCGCAACCCCCATTCAGTGTCTTGGTGGAACGGCCAAGCAAATTGATCAAGTCTGACTCAGATTGCAAACCAAGCATTGCCAGGAATTGTTCTAAAAGCCTGTTTCTTGCAAATTCGTTATTCACTCCATCGTTTGCAAATGTTTTGTCTTGCCATTTATTCCCAAAAGAGCTCGCGGTTTGGGATTCTTTATCTTTCAGGGAATGCGGATTTTGATTTTCTTGTTCATAAAATTCCTTTGAAACAAATCGAGGAATATTGTTAATTATGGGAAAGCTTTTTGAATCACTGACGGTGATCAGTTCATTTTGATTTGATGGCAAAAGTTTTTCATTACTATGTGGATCAATATATGAATTGAAATTTGACATACTTTTTACACCTTTTTATGATTTCAAACACGTTCGAAAAAAATTATCTGTCACTTTTGTACTTTGGAACCAATTCCCATTACTTTAAATCGGGGGAACGGCCCAGCAAAGCTGTTTTTTATTGCAATACTTTTTTTAACTGTTTTTTATCTGGAAAGTTAACCAGAACTCCCATGCCCTTTTTCTGATAAACAACCATACTGCCTAAAGCAACTGCCGAGGCATTACCGAGTTTAACGGCCTCTCCAATATGGTTAATGCAACCAGCCCCCCCATTGGCAATTACGGGAATTGTGACTGCATCAGACACCGATTTTACCAACTCAAGGTCAAAACCGCTCCAGGTTCCTTCACGATCAATGGAGGTTAGTAAAATTTCTCCCGCCCCCAGGTCTTGAACTTGTTTTGCCCATTCCATGGGAAGTTTTTTGCTGTTAAGTTTGCCGGACACTCCCCTGCATTGTTGTTTGCCTATAAAATTTTTTTTCACATCAATAGCCACAATTATACTTTGACTACCAAACGCTTTGGATAGTTCTCTTATCAGGTGCGGATTTTTAAGTGCCGAACTATTAAGAATAACCTTTTCAAAGCCCATTTTGAAAACCCGCTCAGCTGCTTTTACAGACGAGATTCCACCTCCGTATGAAACCGGCATGAAGCATTCATTGGTTATCTCTTGCAATACATTATAGCTTGGAATTCGCTTCTCTTTGCTTGCACTGATATCCAAAATTGTCAATTCATCAACTTCCAGTTCGTTAAATATTCGGCATGTATTTGCCGGATCACCAATATAATTGAACTTTCCAAAGCGTTTGGTTTTTACAAGGGAACCATTTCTTAAAAGCAGACAGGGTATTATTCGAGTTCGTAACATTTTCAAAGCTCCGCAAAGTTTGTTAACACACGCATTCCAAAACGGTGACTTTTTTCGGGGTGAAACTGAACACCATAAATATTGTCCTGTGCTATGGCTGAATCAAATTGAAGGCCGTATTCTGTTTTTAAAATCGAATTTTTATCATCATCAACCTGAACATAATAAGAATGAACAAAATAGAACCGGGTTTCACCTTCAAATCCTTTGGTCAAGGCGTTTCGAGTTGATTTGTGAACAATATTCCATCCCATATGGGGTACTTTAAATCTATTGCTGTCAGGAAATTTGATAGAGGAAGCAGCAATCCAGTTCAGCCCGAGTTCTTTACCCTCTTCACTTCCACGGGTTAGCAACTGCATTCCCAGGCATATTCCCAGGATTGGTATCTTTTCGTTCAAAGCTTTATGGTCAAGTATAGAGCGTAAGCCGCTATCGTTAATTTGTGTCATGGCATTATCAAAAGCGCCGACTCCCGGAAGAATTATTTTGACAGCTTCTCGTATTTCGCCAATATCATTTGTAATGATAGCAGGTTCACCAATCCGTTCTAACATATTTTTAATGGACCCGACATTACCCATGCCATAATCAATAATGGTGATCATTTATGCCTCTGCTGGAAAACAGTATTTTAAGTAAAAACTCATAGGGACGAGGTTGGCTTTGGCTAAAATAGCGAACAATGGGCGGAAACGCTCAAAGCGCTTCTTGTAGGTCGGATATTCATGCCAGGATTTTGGACTTCTTCTCATAATCTCGTCATACTCAGACTCCGAAAGGCCTAAACGTTTTTTAAAATAACGTAACAAGTTTTCTTCAACCTCTGGTGGGGTATTGTACCTTGCCCATGCTTCCTCGCGACTTATTTTACCCATTCTAGCTAAAGCCGAAAGGGTATTGTTGCGCATATCCGAATTGAATTTCCTGGGTAAATAAATTCCATGGGTGAAGGCTGTCATCCGGTTTTCGAGATGGTGCCCCCCGTAATACTTCCATCCAAATTTGCTTTTTAAAAAATCTTGAGCCTCTTCCTTGCTATAATCGATATACCAATAGGGACGAATCTTTCTTATTCGTGCTACAGATGACCACCATAAAAATCTATTAAACGTCATCAATGGATATGATTTCATAGGACGGCTGCCAAATTTTTCATGAATTGTCTGGATATATCGGCCGTCAAAATAATTTCTTCCAACCGGTGTAATTCCTTCCGTAATAAAAGAATGACCTTCCAACACATATTTTATCCCAAATTTAGATGCCGCCCGATACATCGTTTCGGCTAACGCTAAATCCGTAGCGGCTTCAATTTCTGCCACATCTGCTAAAAAAAAGGACTTAAATATGTCGTCGGATTCTTTGTTGTCAACAACATGGGTATACAAATCAACATCCAATTGGCTTAAAACTTTACGAATATTCTCTGTGGCGATGGCTGAATTCCAGGTATTGTCATAATGAACAGCTAACGGTCTAAGCCCCCATTGCTTTGCAAGATATACCAGATATGAAGAATCCGTCCCTCCGCTTACCCCTATTGCGCAGTCATACTTTTTTCTTTTTCCTGCCTTTTTTATTTGTTCAATAATTGTGGAAAACTTGCCATCTCCTACAGGTGAGCCGGTTCCGTATTGATCTTTTAAGGTTTCTGTTTGTTTGCAATAATTACAGACACCATCGTTGTCAAACCTTATCCCGGATACTCGCTCATCGTAAATACAACGCGTACAAATTTGAATACCGGATTTATTAATATCTCTGTTTAGAATCATTTCTGTATTTCTTTACTTTTTGTAAAAGGTTGAACCGTTGAGCTATGTTCCCAGGACCGCCCCCATCCCAATAATTTTTTTAAGTTCTTGTCCTGTGATTTCTTGCTGCCCATAAGTCACCTCCAGTACTTCGATGAAATTATTTCTTGTATTTATCA
Organism: Desulfobacterium sp.; assembly: GCA_016342325.1. Taxonomy (GTDB): domain Bacteria; phylum Desulfobacterota; class Desulfobacteria; order Desulfobacterales; family Desulfobacteraceae; genus Desulforapulum. The sequence continues at coordinate 111,744 of JAEINR010000001.1, read as the reverse complement.
ACATTGCTTTTGATTCGTGTGAAACCTCACCATGTTTGAGTTCCTGAGTCTCTGTATGGGTTGATTCCTGGGCTTTCCAGATGGTTAAACGTTTTCCCTTCCATGTGGTGAAAGCACCGGGATAGGGTCTGGTTTGGGCTCTGATAAAATTGTGCAATTCCATGGCCGTCCGACTCCAATCAATAATTCCATCTTCGGGACCGCGCTGGGGAAATATCCTTCGTTGGGAATCGTCCTGGGGGGTTAAAATTGCAGTGCCATTGGTAAGAGCGGGAATGTTTTTTTGAATTAATTCCAATCCAAGCTTTTCTATGCGGACATAGAGCGTAGCGATAGTATCGGTTTCATATATGGTGGTTCTTTTTTGCCCAAGAATAGGGCCGTTATCAACGCCTGAATTAAATTTGAACAGGGTTATACCAGTTTGTTTCTCGCCGTTGATCATCGCCCAAACCAGTGGCGCTCCGCCACTGTAATCCGGCAGCAAGGAGGCATGAAGTCCATATGCAGGAGTCAACTCAAGCCACTTTTTAGGTAACATATGATACCAGCCTGCAACTAAAAAGATATCCGGATTCCAGGTGCGGACTTGATTGAAAAGGGCATCGCTTTTCATACCGTTATTTATTTTGTAGGTTGGAATATGTTTGGCCATACAGTAAGATTCTACATCCGCATGAAGAACGTTGACTACTCCCTCTGGCCGATAAGATATTGAAAATTTTTGTGGAGCTGTGACAACTCCTACCAATTCACATCCTTCCAACCCGGACAGTATTTTCAAGCATTCTAACCCAAACCTGCTTGCGCCTATAAATATAACTCTCATTTAATCTCTTGCCCTAAAAAAGTTTCAACATTAATCAGGGACCATATAAGCAAACGTCGATTATTTGTTCCGGTAAGATGCTCATTTACCAAGTCCTGTACGATCTTCCGATCAAGGAAATCATATATCCGCGCATGACCGTTCATCAATTTGCGTTTTACAAAATTGATACTTTCTCCCTTGAACCAGCTGGCGTCTGGGGAAGAAAAACCCTGTTTCTCAGCTTTGACAATATACTCCGGAATATATTTACCCATCACATCCCGTAAAATTTGTTTGCCGTCGCGGGTTTTTTTGAAAAATTGTGTCTGTTTATTTCCAGGTTCATTTTCATCGATCCGGACAACTTCAGCCAGATTATTTAGTTTCAGGCTTACAGGGCAGCTCATGGCGAAATCAACAAGATCATTATCCATAAATGGTACGCGGGTTTCCAGACTGTGGGCCATGCTGAGCTTGTCTTCAATTACGAATAATCCATGCAAAAAAGTCTTGGCTTCAAAATAGAGCGAATGATTGATATAATCTTCGGGTGTGCAGAGTTGATGGTCATATGTATCAAAAACATTGCGAAAAATATCCCTGGTCCAGACATCCTTGACATCCTTCCATACAGGGGAAAACATTTTTTTTAGATGACGGTTTCCAACTAGACGTTGCCAGTAACGATAGTACTGATCAATATAATGTTCAAAATTAGCACAGTTTACGGCACGATAATAACGCCATGGATAACCGCCAAAAAGCTCATCCCCTCCGGCCCCGGAAAGGACAACTTTCACAAATTTACTGGCCAGCTGGGCAACATAATAGTTCGGGTAGCTTTGTCCGACCCTCGGTTCCTCAATATGGTAGGCAAGTTTTGAAATACAGCGCTCCATATCTCCCGCTTTGAGAACCATTTCATAATGTTCTGTTTTGAAAAGGGCAGACATGGCTTCAGCTTTGACCCTCTCATCAAACCCCATTTCAATTCCTGAAGCGGAGCTGAGGTCAAAACCACAGGTAAATGTTTTGATGTATGGAAGTTCTCTGGCGGCCAGAGCTGTTAAGGTCCCGGAGTCCATGCCCCCGGATAGATAAGCACCTATTTCTACATCCGTTACCAGTTGACGGCTCACAGCCTGACGGATGAGTCGATCGAGTTCCTCGCGGTATTCCCGGGGATCAGCAGGATGCTTAGGTTCACAAAAACAGTAATCCCAGTAACGTGTGATCAGCGGGTCTCCATTTTTCCCAAACACAATTTTTGCCACGCTTGCAGGAGGGAGCAGTTTGGTTTTTTTGAGCAGAGTGCGGTCTGTGAGAATATTCTGGAAAGTGAAGTATTCCAGAAGGGCCTTTTTGTCTATATCATGTTTTGCATCTGGATGAGCAAGGATGGCTTTCTGTTCGGACCCAAACAAAAAAACATTGCCATAATGTGCATAATAAAGGGGTTTTATTCCATAACGGTCACGGACTAAATATAGGGATTGTTGACGTTTGTCCCACACAGCAAAGGCGAACATGCCGTTGAAGCGGGTGATACATTTCTGACCCCATTCAATCCAGGAATTGAGCACCACCTCAGAGTCCGTTCGGGAATGAAATTGGTGACCACGGGCTTCCAGTTCTAAACGCAATTCCTGGAAATTGTATATCTCTCCATTAAAGGTCAGAATAGTATTCCCATCGGGAGAAATCATTGGCTGGTGCCCTGCCGGGGACAGGTCAATAATTGCAAGCCGTCTGTGTCCAAGCCCGATAAAACGGTCTGTATAAAAGCCTTCACCGTCGGGGCCCCTGTGGGCTATAGCATCCGTCATTTTACGCAAAATGACCGGAGAAGCAGGGTTGCCGTTTAAATTAAATATACCGCAGATTCCGCACATAACTCGTTAACTCGCTACTGAAATAAGTCTGTTTATTGAGATCATACCATGATTCCCGCTATTAGATGTTTTTATGCTTTTCAAAATAAGCTTTCTTTAAACGGTCCATAAATAGTAAAGAAACAGATTTCGGATCTAGTTTATCTGCTGCCGCTCCCATTACTTTTCCCATCTCTTCTCTATATCCTTTATTTAAAATTAACTTATCAACAACTGTATGCCATTGTTCTATTCCTCCGACTGGAATTAGCAAGTCTGTTTTTGGTATCCCCCAGAGCGTTGGGACCGTCTCTTTATTAATCGAGAACAAAGTTGAATAGTCTGGTTGAAAAGTTACGATCGGCAATGTGGCAGTCATCGCTTCCGCAAGAGAAGAACCTCCCCCTGAAGGGAAAATATCAATATATATATCGCTCATATTCAAAAAATGCATTACATCGTTTCGAAAGCCCACCGTAATAATGTTTTTGGGTATTGCTTCATGCGGAATACATTTTTTTAAGCCGTCCTCAGATAATCCTAATGGAATAAAATATGCATCTGGATGGCGGTTTAATACGATAAGCATCTCTTTCCAGAAAATGGAGCTTTGATATCTTACTTCCCTGTTTGCACTGATCAATACTATAGCCGATTCTTCAATCTGAAAGATTCCCCTGTCATTGGTCTCTTTGACATTTTTTTTGGTTAACGTTGTTGGCCAAGTGCCCACTTTTGACGGCGATTCCATAATCGCTTTATCTGGCGCATACTCCAAATCCAATTCATGGGAATATTCAGGTTGCTGATGGCTGATTGCCGCCTGAAAAACAGCAGGATGCAAACAAGAAATAAAATTATATACAGGTACAAAGTACGTGGTTTGAAAAACAAGAATATCAATTCTGTCATTAACAATCTGTTTCGTCAGGAATTCAACTTGTTGTGTGGGCGTCAAACGGTTTTCAGGTGTGATCGCGCGGCATCCATGTTTTTGAAAGTGTTCTGCGGAAATTTGATATCCTTCCTTTTTGGCCATTTCTTCTTCCATACACCACCTGGAATAGAAATAAAGTTCAAATTTATTTGAATCATAATGTTCTGCAAACGGAAAATATGCTCTGATCGGTGCCTGATATTGACTGAATCCTTCCAAAACAAAGCCCACCCTCATCTTCGAGTTCTCTTGGGTCGGTCGGTATGGTTTTCTGTGTTTTTTAACCCATGAAAAAAGTGGATGGGAACGTGCGGCTAAGGCTATATAAGAATTTATATCTTCGTTAATAACCGCATAATTATAATTCGGATTTTTGGCGTAAAAGTTTTCCGAATAGATGGAGATGTAACAATACTCAAGAAATTTATCCAAATCCTCCCGCTCAAGGGCTGAAACAGCGGCACGTTTCCAGGCCTGTTGTATTCCCGGTATGTAATCCTTTTTCTGGTAGAGCTGGACCAAGGATCTGATAACCGTATCATCAGAATAACCCGTAAGTTTTGTCAGCCGATCCAGGGATGTCTCAGCCAAATCAAATTTTTGTGCTGTGAGCTGTTTTACGGCTTCATCTTTTAAGGCCTGAATCCTGACATCCAGATCTTGGGAAAACACATTTTCAGGAAATACCCACTCCACCCCCCCTGCTGTTCTTGCTTGGTTTCGTTCGAGCGCTACTCCTGGCAGCTGAAAAACCTCTGGTTCTTTTCCAGCTATTATATCGTCGAAAGCCTTGAGCTGCCTCTTCAAGGAGAAATTACGAACAATAAACTCCCTGTATTCAGCGGAGTCATAGTGATCTTCCAGAACCATAGCCACAAACTCGGAAATTGAATTCCAGATATACCTTTTAGGATAAATTCCTCTGGCCCCGACAAAATTATGAATAAGGGGTTTGATGCCCCTGGCCATTGCCTCCATCAGCCCAACAGGATGCCCCTCCAGAACGCTTGTGCAAACAATATATTGCTTGTCCTCAAGCCAGGTTGCGATGTCATCTATCCATCCCTCAATGATAATGTTTTTTTCAAGTCCGTTTTCACGGATCATTTGAGAGAAATAAAACTGATACCTGGCATCCTGGAATTGCCCGGCAACATATAACTTATATTCTTTATCGGCTTTTACCAGTTCGTTAAACGCATGCAAAAGCAGCATCGGTCCTTTTTTGTAGTTAAGATAACCGACAAAAGCCACATTTTTGCCTTTCTCTCTCGTCTTGAAAGGGAATTTGTCAAGATTGATTCCATTGGGAACAATATGTGTGTTGCCCACCTTTGTTTCCAGATCCGGGACCTGATTAAGAACAATATTTTTAATATGCTTCGCCACAAATATCAAATCGGAAATTCGATTCCAGTCTATCTTCGCGGCATAACCAGCAAGCGCTTCATAGCTGTGAAGCCGGCATATAATCTGTTTGTTCCCTATAAGGGCAGGTGCCCCGGTTAAGGCAACCGCGATTTCATTTGCCCATTCAATCCATACGACATCAGCCCATTTTACAGTGGCATCAATCTCGATGCTCTTGTTACTGTAGCATATCCTGACTTCATACCTGTCCTTCAGATAATCAACAATATCACCAAGAAAATTCTCAAGTCCCGGCAAACAGAGGATTGCCAGTTTCTTTGAGGATTTATTCATAGGAACTTCAGCCAAAAGTTGAAGCAGTTCTCTATCTTCAGGGAGTCTTTCAATCGCATTCTCCAATATTGACCTGATTTCATAGAGAGCGTTGGCCGATCTTAAAATGTCCGCAAGGTTTATTATGGCGTCTTTATATGTGGGATCTATATCAATAGCTTGAGTCAGAAAACCAACCGCTACATCAATTTTATCCAAATTAAAGGAAATAACCCCTAAATTATTGAATGCTTGTTTATTGTCAGTTTGAAGTTGTACGATTTCCTTAAAAATTTTAAACGCTTCATCAAGTCTGCCTTGTGAAAAAAGTAGCTCACCTTGCATGAGTTTGTCTTTCATCGTTATCCCCATTGTATAATGCACAACTCCATCATAAAAAAAACGGATCTTTAACCGCTAAATGAGCTTTGGGTAATTTCCCCTGGCGGGCTTTTCTTATTCCACAGAGTTCGCACATAGTTTTTTTATTTCTCTTATGACAAATGCTTGTTGGTCTTCGGTCATATCATGGTACATTGGTAGAGTCAGGCAGTGTTTATAGGCATATGCGCTGGCTGACATATTCCCCTGTATGCGGCATTGGGGGTTGTCATTAAATGCTTTATGCATGTGCAGTGCATAGGTCCCGATCTGGGTTTCAATTCCTTTCTCAGCAAGGGTTGAAATTATTAGGTCTCGTTTGTTGACAAAAATACAGCAGGATTGAAATGAATGCCTTCCATTTGTAACTGTCTGCGGAATTGAAATCGTATCACTACTTTTGAACGCATCATAATATTGAGCGGCAAGTTTTCTTCTCTTTCTAAGAAGTACATCTACCTGGTTCATCTGGCCCAGACCCACTGCCGCTTGAATGTCGCTTAACTTATAGTTGGTTCCGATGCGGTCAAAGGTCGTTGCCGCTCTTGATTCCTGCATGCCCATGCCAAAGTGCTTATATGACTGCATCCATTCTGCCAGGTGGGCATTGTTTGTGGTTACCACTCCTCCTTCTCCGGTGGTAATAAATTTGCGGGGGTGAAGGCTGAATACGCTGATGTCCGCTTGATTGCCTATTTTGGCTGAATTGAGTTCTGCTCCTAGGGAGCAGGCGGCATCTTCAATGATATGGAGATTGTACTTGGCTTTTATTTCATTAAGACGATCATAATCTAAGGGGTTGCCAAAGATTGAGACCGGCATGATCGCTTTTGTACGGGGGGTTATTGCCTTTTCAATAGCGGTCATATCAATGAGCATTGTTTGTGGATCTATATCAACGATAACTGCTGTTGCCCCGACGATGTTTATCACGGATGCGGTCGCAGGATAGGTGTAGTTCGGTACGATAACCTCATCCCCTGGGGCGATCTCCAGGGCGCGCAGGGCCATTTCAAGGCCAACGGTGCAGTTGCATACCGCTAAAGCATGTTTAACGCCAAGATATTTTTGAATGCTCTCTTCAAATTTTTTTGTAACAGGGCCTTCCGTTAAATATCCGCTGTCAAGAACTTTCAGAACTTCGTCTTTAATGGCTTCAGTCATATAGGGCTTTATCAGTGGAATTCTCATACTTTTACCTTTGAGCGTCTTTTTTGAACAGCGTCTTTGTGAGAATTCCTCCATTTAATTAATTCCTTGAGACCTTTTTTTAATTCGATCTTTGCTTTGAAATCAATTTCATTTTCTGCCATTACCGGAGATCCGACACGGTTTTTGACAAAGGTGAGTCCTCCAGGTTTATATTCAATTTCCATATCTGAGTTTGTAACTTCAAGGATCAATTCGGCCAATTCTTTTATGGATGTCTTGATACCTGTACCCACATTGTAAAAAGAGTCTGCAGTATCGGATTTCATGGCATCTATATTGGCCTGGGCACAATCTGTGACATAAATGAAATCATAGGACTGTGAGCCATCTCCATAGACGACCGGTGGCAATCCTTTATCCAATCGGTCAAGGATCTTCATAATAACCGCAATATAGGTCCCTTGGTAATCCTGTCTGGCTCCGTAAACATTCATATAGCGCAATCCGGCATACTCAAAACACTTTTCAGTATCTCTATAACGATGATACAAAGCCCTGCACATGTGCTCGCCGGCGATTTTGGTTGCACCGTAAAAATTGGTGTTGTTGTGTGGGTGGTTTTCGGTCATGGGTTCTTCTATTGCATCTCCGTAGACACTTGCAGACGATGAAAAAATAAGTCGTTTTACCCCATTGTTCACCATTGCTTCGAGTACGTTAAATGTCCCCCCGATATTTACCTCAAAAGCTGACCGTGGAAAGTCATAACAATGTAGAAGCCATAGGGCGGCCAGGTGAAAGATTCCGTCTACACCCTGCGTGGCAGAATGAAGAATATCCCTGTGCATCAATTCTCCACCGAACTCATAAATTTTGACCCGCGGATCTTTTAGGGCCTCTGCTATATTTTCTTCACTTCCCCGGGTGAAATTATCAAATATTCTTATCTCTTCAACGTCTTCTTTTGTCAGTAGATCAACAAGATGAGATCCGATAAACCCTGCACCACCTATGACGAGAAACTTTTTACCCCGAATATTCATGCGTTTTCCTTTTTTTTCAGTTCTGTCTGTCTGGTACTTGAACCTTCTGTTCTTTTTAGCATCATGTCGGCCGAAAATATCAGCTGTTTTATATGATGCGGGGCTCTTTTTCTTGCTTTTGCCCATGGAATATGGTCCAGTACCTGTTCATACTATTAAAATCTCCCGGAAAAAAATTCCGTACCTTGTCTTTAGAATTGCCGGTTTTTACCGATCGTTCATATTAAGTCCGACAATTCAGAAGCTACTTGCAAAATATGTGCCCTTTGTGTAGATGTTCTTTTTCTAACATAGGGGGATCCTCTCACAACTGCTTGGTCTCTGCAAAGACTATTATCGGAAATGGGATTGTTGAAATTAAATTTTAATGGAAAGAAAGGATCGTTTCTTATGGAAAGTCAGAAGAATTTTGCCATCATCGGCGCTGCAGGCTATGTGGCTCCAAGGCATATGAGGGCGGTGAAGGAGACCGGGAACCGCCTGGTTGCAGCATTGGATAACTCGGATTCAGTGGGGGTACTGGACTCCTACTCCTATGATGTCGCTTTTTTCACCGAGTTTGAGCGGTTTGACCGCCATGCCGAAAAGCTGAAGCGCCAGGGGGAGGAGAAGCGGATCCACTATGTGGGCATCTGTTCTCCCAATTATCTGCATGACTCCCACATTCGGTTTGCCCTGCGCATCGGGGCGGACGCCATCTGTGAAAAACCGTTGGTGTTGAACCCGTGGAATTTTGACGCCCTGGCCGAGATGGAAAAAGAGTCTGGCAAACGGATCTACAACATTCTCCAGTTGCGGCTCCATCCCGCCATCATCGCGCTTAAGAAGAAGATGGATGAGTCGCCTGTTGATAAAAAACATGATATCGATCTGACCTATATTACCTCCCGGGGGCTATGGTATTTTCATTCCTGGAAGGGGGATTTGAGCAAATCAGGGGGCATTGCCACCAACATCGGTGTTCATTTTTTTGACATGCTTATATGGATTTTTGGCGGTGTTCGCCACAGCGAGGTACACAAATCCGATGGAAGGAAGATGGCAGGCTATCTTGAACTTGAACGGGCCAATGTCCGGTGGTTCCTCTCCGTGGACCGTGAGGATCTTCCCGATGCGGTCAAGGCCGAATCAAGGCCGACTTTTCGGTCCATTGCCGTGGATGGGGACGAGGTGGAGTTCTCGGGGGGATTTACCGACCTTCATACCCTCTCTTATAAGGAAGTCCTTGCCGGAAACGGGTTTGGCCTTGAAAAGGCCCGGGACTCCATCACCCTGGTGCATCAGCTGCGTCACTCCACTCCGGTGGACGATACCGGTGACCGTCGGCATCCTTTTTTGAAGGGGTGATCCATGGATTACAAGGTTCATGATACAGCCATTGTCGATGAAGGGGCCATTGTGGGCAAGGATACCCGGGTTTGGCACTGGGTCCATGTGTGTGCCGGTGCCCGTGTGGGAGAGGGGTGCTCCCTTGGCCAGAATGTCTTTGTGGGAGCCAGGGCCGTCATTGGCGACGGTGTGAAGATCCAGAATAATGTTTCTGTCTATGACAACGTTACTGTGGAAGATTATGTTTTCTGCGGCCCCAGTATGACATTCACTAATGTTTATAATCCCCGTTCGGCTATTTCAAGAAAGGAGGAGTACCGGAGCACCCTGGTGCGGCACCATGCGACACTTGGGGCAAACTGTACGATTGTCTGCGGGGTGACCATTGGTGAATACGCCTTTGTGGCCGCAGGGGCTGTGGTCCGGCAGGATGTTTTGCCCTATTCCCTGGTGGCAGGGGTCCCGGCCAGGCACAAGGGGTGGATGAGTCGGTTTGGTGAGCAACTCGACCTTCCTGTGTCAGGGGAGGGGCAGTGCACCTGTCCCCACACCGGCGAGGTGTACACCCTTGAAAAAGGGGTTATTTCCATAACAGAGGGGTCCAAGTTATAATGGAATTTGTCGATTTAAAAACCCAGTATGCACGGTATAAGAGTGAGATAGACAACCGGATCCACGCGGTTCTTGACCACGGCAGATATATCATGGGCAAGGAGGTTGAGGAGCTTGAACAGCGGCTTGCAGAATATGTCGGCGTGGGGCATTGTATCGGTGTTTCAAGCGGGACGGATGCCCTCCTTATCGCCTTGATGGCCCTTGGTGTGGGGGCGGGAGACGAGGTGATCACCTCTGCATTCTCGTTTTTTGCCACGGGTGAAACCATCGTCCTCCTGGGGGCGACCCCGGTGTTTGTGGATATCGATCCTGAAACCTACAACATGGATCCTGGCCTTGTGGAGGCTGCAATCACCGGGCGCACAAAGGCGATTATCCCGGTGAGCCTGTTTGGTCAGTGTGCCGATTTTGACGCCATCAACCGGGTGGCCGGAAAACAGGGGATCCCCGTGGTTGAGGATGGTGCCCAGAGTTTTGGGGCAACCTATGATAAGGGGCGTTCCTGTGCGCTTTCGACCATTGGGTGTACCTCGTTTTTTCCCTCAAAACCCCTTGGCTGTTATGGTGACGGAGGCGCTTGTTTTACCGACGATGACGCGCTTGCCGCAGCCATGAGAAGTATCCGCATCCATGGCCAGAAGGAGCGGTATCACCATGATCGGATTGGGATAAACGGCAGGCTTGATACCATACAAGCAGCCGTGCTTCTTGCCAAACTCGATTTTTTCCAAGACGAGGTTGAACAACGACAGCGGGTGGGAGAGCGTTACACCGCGCTTCTGGCAGGGGCCGATGTGGTCACGCCGTTTGTTCACCCCTTGTGCACGTCGGTGTTTGCCCAGTACACCCTGCTTGCCGACAACAGGGATGGTTTGCGACAACACCTTCAAACCAAAGGGGTGCCAACGGCGGTTCATTATCCTGTGCCCCTCTATGACCAGCCTGCCTTGAAAGCCGATACCCTGCAGCTTCCGGTTACCGAGTCTGTGGCAAAACGGGTTGTCAGTCTTCCCATGCATCCCTTTTTACAGAAAGAGGAGCAGGAGCGTGTGGTGCTGGCAGTGAAAGAGAGCCTACTTTGAGGTTGTTTTAGATTGATTTAATTTTGCCGGTTGGAACGGTTATTGCTTTCTTGTTCCCATGGAATGATAAGCCAATGAACAGCAACGGCTTATTTCCGGGCAATATATTTTGAATCGCTACAGGCGGAGGCTGTGGCTGTCGATCTAAACTATATTCCCGACTCGTGGCAGTTTTTGTCAATTTTATTAGGGGCTGGAGAAAAAAGATGGAAGATATGGGGCGTACAGCAAAGAAAGCAGGCGGTTCTCAGGAGGGAGGGGCTTTTCAGTCATTTTCTGAACAGAGCTTTGATCCTTGTTCAGTAGACCTTCTATACTATCCAAACCAGGGGAGAAACCATATCTGGTCGGTGTCCTGGTCCGATCTCATGATGACCATGTTCATCTTTTTTGTGATCCTCTATGTGTACCAGGCGGGAAGCAGGACACTTGAATTTGGGCCCGGCCCTGGCGCCAGCACCGTTTCTGAATCAGATTCAGGGAATATCGTTGAGGTGAATACCCAGGCCAGGCCATCGGAGATTTTCAATCAGACCCGCCAGGCTATCCTGGATGAGTTTGTGGAGGGTGCCAAGGTGGACCTTGTCGAGGACAGGGCGGTCAGGATCTCGCTTGCCGGAGACCTGTTTTTTGATGTGGGAAGGGCTGACCTCAAGCCCGAAGCCAGATGGCGGCTCAGCCAGATCGGGAAGATTCTCCAGGATAATTCATTTATTGTCAATGTGATCGGTCATACCGACAGCATGCCCAACCATTCGGATCTGTATTCCTCAAACTGGGAGCTTTCAACGGCAAGGGCGTGCAGGGTTGTCCGGTATTTGATCAAAGACGCCGGCTTGCCTGAAGAGCGGTTTTTCGTGTCCGGCCATGCATCGCTTCAGCCTCTGATGCCCAATGACACAGCTTACAATCGTTCTCTCAACCGAAGGGTTGAGATTATTTTAATGAAAGAGAGACCCTATGTCGATCCGGTTGGCGGTGTTGGGTCCCGAGCAAAAAACAGGACGGTTAACAATGGATAATCTTAAAACACGGTCTTTTTGGGCCCACGGCAAGAAAAATATCATCGGATTGATGCTCTGTGTCGCACTCTTTTGTATGGGCTTTGTTATTCATGGGCATATCGGACTTTACTTGAATCTGTCCGGTTTCATCATCGTTATGGGTGGAACCTTTGGTGCAACACTGCTCAGTTACAAAATGGAGCGTCTGATAATTCTTGTCAAGGTGTTGTTAACGTCCTATGGCAAGGAGCTTAAAACCCCGGATGATATTGTCGAAATCCTGGTGGATCTCTCTGTAAAGCGCAGGCTAAAGGGGCTTTTATCTCTCCAGCGCGATGAGGAGGAGACCACGATTGTTTTTCTGCGCCAGGCAATCGGGTTCATGGTGGATGGCTACAATCAGGCCCAGATACGGGAGGTTCTTAACGCTGAAATGTATTTTTTCAGGATGCGGCGGGATGAGACCACCCGGGTGCTCCAGACCATGGCTGACGTGGCTCCCGCCTTTGGGCTTGTGGGAAGTGTTGTGGGGCTGATCGGCATGCTGGGCGGGGTTGGTGACTCTGCAGTGATCATGTCTACCGTTCCCATTGCCCTTACATCTACCCTCTACGGAATTGTCCTGTCTAACTTTTTTTGCCTGCCCTTTGTTGCCAATATCAAGGAGAGAACTGTTCAGGAACTTATGCTCCAGAAGATTATCACCGAAGGAGTGATCGCCATTGCAGGGGATCTCCATCCCAGGATGTTGGAGCGCAAGCTGAAATCATTTCTCACACCCTCCGCCAGAAAAGGGGAGCTGATCTCCCTTGAGAAGATTCGTCAGAAGTTTGAAGTTAATGGCGATGGGGATGGTCTTAACGGGACCGATCCTGGCCGTGGGGGTGAAAAACGGAAACCCGTTGAAAGATTGGAGCCGATTGAAAGCCGGGAGACGGTTGAAAGGGAGCTGGTATAGTCTCTGTTTGGATGGGGGGGGGTATGCTAAACCCTTTATCCTTGAAACTGCCGGTTTTCGGTAAAATATGTACCATTAGATACGATGGCCATGGGGTGTTGGGTGATAAATTACCTAGCCCTGTGGCCTTTTTTGCTTATAAAACACCTCCAGCGATGCGTCTGCACCACTGGCAAATGGTAAATTTTACGGTCTTTCCTATTTGACAATGGTATCAATAGTGGTATTATCTCCCATGGGGCAAATAGAAGAAATTCTAAAGCAACTGAAACAAAATCCTGCTAATGTTTGCTTTTTAGGGCTGTGTAAGGTTTGTGAATATTATTTTGGTCAAGCGAGGCAGTCTGGAAGCAGTCATAGGATTTATAAAATGCCTTGGCATGGTGACCCACGGGTTAACATTCAAAACCATAAAGGGAAGGCCAAGGCTTACCAAGTGAAGCAGGTTCTAAAGGCCATAGAGAGATTGGAGGTGGAAAATGCCATTAAAAAATGATCACTACACATACAGGGTCTCTTGGTCTGAAGCTGACAAAGAGTATGTGGGGCTCTGCGCAGAATTTAATAGTTTGAGCTGGCTTTCTGATACTCCGGAATCTGCTTTGAAAGGTGTTCGTAATATTGTCGCTGAAGTCGTTACAGACATGAAACAACATGGGGAGGATGTCCCACAACCCATTGCGGTAAAAAACTACAGCGGTAAATTTACCGTTCGCGTTCCGCCTGAAGTTCACCGAAGTATTGCTATTCAGGCCGCAGAGTCCGGTGTGAGTATCAATAGATTGGTAAGTTATCGTCTAAGTCGTTAAAGCTTGTGCGCAATAAAATGTTCAACTCAATGCCTGCTGAAGGGGGTGCCGTGCAAAAGCCTCCCAAGGATTGACACCGGGGGCGCTATGTTGTATGGGTTTTGTTATTCATGGGCATATCGGACTTTACTTGAATCTGTCCGGTTTCACCATCGTTATGGGTGGAACCTTTGGTGCAACACTGCTCAGTTACAAAATGGAGCGTCTGATAATTCTTGTCAAGGTGTTGTTAACGTCCTATGGCAAGGAGCTTAAAACCCCGGATGATATTGTCGAAATCCTGGTGGATCTCTCTGTAAAGCGCAGGCTAAAGGGGCTTTTATCTCTCCAGCGCGATGAGGAGGAGACCACGATTGTTTTTCTGCGCCAGGCAATCGGGTTCATGGTGGATGGCTACAATCAGGCCCAGATACGGGAGGTCCTTAACGCTGAAATGTATTTTTTCAGGATGCGGCGGGATGAGACCACCCGGGTGCTCCAGACCATGGCTGATGTGGCTCCAGCATTTGGGCTTGTGGGAAGTGTTGTGGGGCTGATCGGCATGCTGGGCGGGGTCGGTGACTCTGCAGTGATCATGTCCGCCGTTCCCATTGCCCTAACATCCACCCTTTACGGAATTGTCCTGTTTAACTTTTTATGCCTGCCCTTTGTTGCCAATATCAAGGAGATAACCGTTCAGGAACTCATGCTCCAGAAGATTATCACCGAAGGCGTGATCGCCATTGCAGGGGATCTCCATCCCGGGATGCTGGAGCGCAAGCTGAAATCATTTCTCACACCCTCCGCCAGAAAAGGGGGGGGCTGATCTCCCTTGAGAAGATTCGTTAGAAGTTTGAAGTTAATGGCGATGGGGATGGCCTTAACGGGACCGATCCCGGCGGTGTGGGTGAAAAACGAAAACCCGTTGAAAGATTGGAGCCGATTGAAAGCCGGGAGGCGGTTGAAAAAGAGCTGGTATAGTTCCTGTTTGGATGGGGGTGTAATGCGCTACCCTTTATCCTTGAAACTGTCGGTTTTCGGTAAAATATGTACCATTATATACCATGGCCATGGGGTGTTGGGGGATAAATTACCTAACTCTGTGTTCTTTTTTTCTCATAACTTATTATGAATATTGACATTAGTATCAGTATTGATAGTGTTTTTGTATGGGGGAAGTTAAACGGGGTGAAGCAGGTGTTCAAGGTTATGGAGTGATCGTATATTCGGGGGGCATCGCACTTAATTTGTAGTCACAGTGGCTGATTTATGATTAAGCCGAATTCTATTCGGGATTGATGTTAAATTTTGTTTGTATCTGGGAGATGTACTCGTTTATGTCTGGAATGCTGCCAATGACCCTGCCGCATATGACCGAGGCGTCAATCTTTTCGTAGTCGTGGGCAAGAAAGTTTCTGAATCCAGCAATCTTTGCAAATGAATACGCAAACTCAGGCTTGAGCACACCATTGTCCCCAAGAATGTCAAAGGCTTCAGCATAGGTTTGCGGAGTTCTCAGGTTTAGTTTTTTTATAACCAGCTCTGCAAGCACGATTGATGTGTCTGCCATGAGGTATAGGTAATGAAGAAGGGCTCCTCGATATATTGGGTCGGTCTCAAAGCGTTCCCCGCATTCGTCTTTAATGCTGTTGATGATGGTTACGCATTCGTTGATCCTGCCGATTTTTTGTAAAATACGTTCCATTATATCCCCATGGTCATGCGTCGTTGGGTCTTAAAGTCAATAGCACTGTGGAGTGTTCTTTGTTCAAAAAGCTGCCGTAGCGATTTGTCCGTATCACATATTAAATGGCCGTGGCTGATAATCTCGTTCATGAGGATTAGATTTTTGCATTGGTTCAGGATTACAATATCGATATTGTTTCGCTTCAATGCTCTGGAAAGATTCATATAAAGCTCGATTTTGATATCAAAAGAATCGTCTTTTAATTCGGGGGTCACAAAGATCGCAATGTCTATGTCGCTGGATTCGTTGGCAAGCCCTTTTGCCTGTGAACCAAACAGATAACCGAAGACAATTTCATGACCGTGCAGTTCCATTGTACGTCTTATCTCCGTTTCTATCATGAAAAAACTCCAAAGAAACATACTGTTTTCGTATCGGTAGGGTAAACACGGATCGCTATCCCGTAGACTGTAACGATCTGTCCGACCGCCTTAACAGTTCAAAAGTACCACTGGGAAAGAACAGATTCAATACTAAAATTGAGAGTGCTTTACATCTCCGCCGTGAACAGACGGAGTTTTACAGCACAGAGGATAAAACTTTCCATTATAAATTTGATAAATTAACGACGGAGTCGTTTAAGTCAATACTTGTTGAAGTCGGGGCGGAAGGGCAAAAGCCTCCCAAGGATTGACACAGGGGACGCCAGTTACTCAAAACTCAAAACAAGATTTTTTCCAAGAGTGGTAGCAGCTTTATCCAGAACTTTTAATGTAGGGGAATGGTGGGGATCTTCCAGACGCTTAGCTGCTGGCCATGACGTATCAAGAGCCCTTGCCAGATCAGCTAAACTGCGCTGCCCTCTAGCTTGGTGAATTAACAAAGCAGCCTGTACTCGAGCTGCTGGAGCCACCAAATAAACATTATCCCCTTGAATGTGGCTTGGAGGAGAAATTTCAATTCCTTCGTCAAGGCGTGATTCTATGGTTAAAGAAAGAACCTCACGCGCATTAAACAAGGCTTCATCGATGGTTTCCCCATCAGTAATTGCTTCTTCCAAATCGGGGAATTTAACAAAATACATACCGCTTCTATCTCGTTCTATTAAAGCTGGGAAAAGAGCTTTCATGTTAATTTAACTCCTGTCTGTTTTTCAATGGCTTTTATCAAGCCGACACCAAGGTCACGTTTGCCATGAACAGGAACTGAAATTTTTAGGTGGCCTTTACCAAGGCGATGATGGCTTCCGTTAATGCGGAGAATCTGCCAACCATTTTCATTTAAAATCTTCAAAACCTGTCTACCGTTCATGATTATATGATATATCAATTTTGATCGATGTCAAGCTTAAGAGAAACAGGCTACCTATGTAAGCCGGGACAATTTGTAATCGGTCGATTTTGATGTCAAAAAAAAGTCTTTTGATTCTGGGTTCACAAAGATCGCAATGTCTATGCCGCTGGATTCATCGGCAAGTCCCTTTGATAGAAGGATTGACACCGGGGGTTCCATGGTGTAAATCCTTGGCAATCCCTATACTTTATGACAGGAGTTGAATAGTGAGAATTATCATCGTGGGGGCAGGGGAGGTGGGCTACCATATTGCCAGTCGTCTTGCCTCTGAAGATAAGGATGTGGTGGTCATCGACAAGGATCCCGAGGCTGTTCGAAGGGTGTCGGACGACCTGGACGTTCAGGTGATTATGGCATCGGGAAGTTCTCCCAAGGTGCTGGAAGATGCCGGCATCAAGGAGGCCGAGATCCTGTTGGCCGTGACAGACAGCGACGAGGCGAATCTCGTGGCCTGCCTGGTTGCAAATATGCTCTCTCCCGCCACCAAAAAGCTTGCCCGGATCAGGGACGCGGGGTTTGATGACTATCATCAAACGTTTAAAGACGCGGCTCCCCATATCGATACCGTCATCAACCCGGAAATAGAGGTGGTGAAGACCATTCAGCGACTCATGCGGGTGCCGGGCGCCGTTGATGTGGGAGAATTTGCCGAGGGCAGGGTTATGTTTGTGGGGCTTCGCCTTGACGAGGCGTCTCCCATGGCAGGGGTGCGGCTGTCGGATTTCTCAGCCATGTTCGGCCAGGCAAGACCCTTGATAGCCGCCGTGGTTCGGGGGGATGAACTGATTATTCCCAGGGGCGACAATGTCCTGGAACCCGGAGACCTTGTCTATTTTATCAGTGAAAAAAAGCGGCTTGCCGACACGGTCAAGCTCTTTAATAAAAACGTCAAGCCCTTGAAGCGGGTGATCATCGTGGGGGGCGGGCGTATCGGACAGCGGCTTGCAGAGGCGCTTGAGCGGGAGTCGGTTCAGACAAAGATCATCGAATCCAATTTTGAGCGCTGCAACGTGCTGGCCGAAACCATGAACAAAACCGTTGTTCTCCACGGCGACGGGTCGGACCAGAAGTTACTCATGGAAGAAAATGTGAGGGATGCGGATGTGGTTGTTACCCTCACCCATGATGAGGAGACAAACATTTTGACCTCCCTTCTGGCCAAAAAACTCGGTGCCCACAGTACCATCACCAAGGTGAGCAAGTTCAGCTATTTTCCGCTCATGTCGACCATCGGGCTCGATAAGATGGTCAGTCCCAGACTTTCGGCCATCAGTTCCATTCTCCAGGAGATTCGAAAGGGGAAGATCCTCTCTGCGGTCTCCGTGCTCGGGGAGGATGCAGAGGTGATCGAGGCCGTTGCCCTGGCGACTTCGGATATCACGGGTCGCCCCCTCAAGAAGCTCTCCTTTCCCAAGGGCGCCCTCCTTGTCTGTATTATCCGGGGGGATGAGATCATCATTCCCACGGGGGAGAGTGTTGTGGAGCCCGACGACCGGATCATTCTCTTTGCCCGGCGCCAGGCCGTTAAAAAGCTTGAGAAACTCCTCACCGTTAAGCTGGAGTTCTTTTAGATGCGCTGGTCCTATGTTTCCAATCTGGTGGGAATCCTTCTTGTGTTCCTGGGGCTTTCCATGGTGTTTCCCCTGTTGTGCAGTCTCTGGTATAAGGATCAGAGCCTGGTGGCCCTGGTCCAATCCATGGGGTTGACCATTGGTGCGGGAACCCTTTTGTTTTTCGGCTCGAGAAGGCCCAGTATCGACTATATTAACCCTAGGGAGGGCATGGCCATCGTCGCCCTTGCCTGGACCGCCATCGGTCTCTTTGGGGCCTTCCCCTTTTATCTGGGCCAGGGTGTGCCGGGATTTACCGATGCCGTTTTTGAATCCGTGTCCGGGTTTACCACCACAGGATCGTCGGTGCTGACCAATATTGAAGGACTCTCCAGGAGTCTTCTTTTCTGGCGCAGCTTTATTCAATGGCTCGGTGGCATGGGAATCATCGTGCTCAGCCTTGCCATACTCCCCTTTCTCGGGGTGGGAGGTATGCAGCTGTTCAAGGCGGAGGTGCCAAGTCCCGTTCCTGACAAGCTCACCCCACGCCTGAGCGATTCCGCAAAGATCCTTTGGTATGTCTACGCCCTGATCTCCCTTGTGGAGGTGGTCTTTTTGCTTGCCGGGAATATGGACTTCTATGACGCCCTCTGTCACACCTTCACCACCATGCCCACGGGCGGTTTTTCCACCAAGAACACCTCCATGGCCCATTACGACAGCGCCTACCTGGATTATGTGGTTCTGGTCTTCATGGTCATTGCCGGCATCAACTTCTCCCTCCACTATCAGCTGCTCAGGGGGAGGACCCTGATCTTCTGGCGGGATTCCGAGTGCAGGTTCTTTCTGGGGCTCTGTCTTGTCTTGAGCCTGGTGATCACCTTTAACGTTCATGGTACGGTCTATGACAGCATTGGCAAGTCGTTTCAATATGCCTCCTTTCAAGTGGTTTCCATTGTTACCACCACTGGATATGCCACTGCGGATTACGAGACCTGGCCGGGCCTGAGCCAGGCCCTTCTCTTTATGTGTATGTTCATTGGCGCCTCAGCCGGCTCCACAGGTGGCGGCATGAAGTGTGCCCGGATCATGGTCTGCTTCAAGTACTGCTACAGGGAGCTCTTTACCCTGGTTCATCCGAGAAGCGTGTCCCAGGTGAAGCTCAACTCTACTGTGATCCCGGACCCTGTGCTGAGGAGTATCATGGGGTTTTTGGCTTTATACATCGGTCTTTTTGTGTTGTGCAGTCTCGGTCTGGCCGCAATGGGCATGGACATGGTCTCGTCTTTTGGTGCCGTTGCCGCCTGTATCGGCAACATCGGCCCTGGTTTCGGCACCGTGGGGCCGGTGGATAACTTTGCCCATGTCCCCGTCATGGGTAAGTGGCTCCTGGTCTGGTGCATGCTCCTGGGGCGGCTTGAGATCTATACGGTGATCATTCTCTTTGTGCCCGAATTCTGGAAAAAATAGGGCGGCATGAAAATAACCGTTGACAACGGTTTGATTAACAGATATAAGTCGTCTTGTTTTTCGGGGGCCGTTAACTCAGTTGGTAGAGTATCTCCCTTTTAAGGAGAGAGTCACTGGTTCGAGCCCAGTACGGCCCACCAAAAAACAGATGTTGCGTCCCCATCGTCTAGCCCGGTCCAGGACACCGCCCTTTCACGGCGGCGACAGGGGTTCGAATCCCCTTGGGGACGCCATCTGTTTTTTTTCAGCTCCGGTTCTTTTCGGGGTCTGGAACTTCCCCTTTATAAAAAAGTGTTTTTATCATATATTAAACAGACTTCATTCATATTCCCAGGCTCGTGAGAGTTTTCAGGATGAGTGGTCTGTTTTTTTTGTTATGGAGGTTTGTCAATGAAACCGGTTGTTGCCCTTGTAGGTCGTCCCAACGTGGGAAAATCCACGCTGTTCAATAGAATTACGCGGTCGCGAAATGCCCTGGTGGATGATTTCCCCGGGGTTACCAGGGACAGGCACTACGTCGATGCCGTCTGGGAAGAACGGCACTTTACCCTGGTCGACACGGGCGGGTTTCTTATGTCCGATGACGACTATTTTGCCGCCGAGATCAGGGAGCATGTGGAGATGGCCATTCAGGAGGCGGACATCATCGCCCTTGTCCTGGATGGGCGGGCAGGGCTCTCCCCCTTTGACCGGGATATTGCAGGTATTCTGCGCCGGGCTTCCAAGCCTGTTTTCTTTCTTGTCAATAAGGTCGAGAACCACAACCAGCGGGAGGACCTCCTTGAGTTTTACTCCCTTGGCATGGAAAAGTTTTACCCCATGAGTGCGGAGCACGGCATCGGGGTTCAGCGCTTTCTCGACGACATGGTGGCGCTTTTTCCAGATGAAGAACCGGAAGTGAAGCCGGAGAACGAGATCTGCATTGCCGTGGCAGGCCGTCCCAACGTGGGCAAGTCTTCCCTGATCAACAAGTTGTTCGGCAAGCCCAGGGTTGTGGTCAGCGAAATTGCCGGCACCACCCGGGATGCCGTGGAGCTCTCCATCGATCGAAATGGAAAGCGGTTTCGTCTCATCGACACCGCAGGGATTCGGCGCAAGGGAAAGGTGAAACAGAAGATCGAAAAATTCTCGATCCTCAAAGCCCTGAAGGGTTTGGATGATTGCGATGTTGCCCTGATCCTCGTTGATGCGGACGAAGGGGTCACCGACCAGGATATCACCATTGCCGGCTATGCCCAGGACAGGGGCTGCGGCGCTTTGTTCCTGATCAATAAGTGGGATCTTCTGGACGAGGATAGAAAAGACCAGAAGCGGTTCATGGAGGATCTTCGCATGAAATCGAAGTTTCTCTCCTTTGCCCCAGCCATGACCATCTCCGCCCTCACAGGCCTTCGCACCCACAAGATCCTCGCCATGGTAGAGAAAATTTATGCTGAATACGCCTACCGGATAAATACGGGTCTCTTGAATCGGATCATCGATGATGCCGTCTACCGGACCGAACCGCCCATGCACAAGGGGAAACGACTCAAGTTTTACTATGCCACCCAGGTGGCGGTAAAGCCCCCCACCATTGTCTGCTTTGTCAACTATCCCGAGGCTGTTCATTTCTCCTACCATCGGTATTTGATCAACCAGGTACGGGAGATGGCAGAGCTTGAACAGACCCCCATCCGTCTTCTCTTCCGGGCCAAGACAGGAAAGATCGATTTTTCCGAAAAGAATCCCCTGTCGGCCAGGATCGTTGAGAAGAAGGAAAAAAAGACCACCCGCAGGAAAAAGGAGCGTAAAGAGCAGAGCCAGCGCAAGCGCTCAAGGGATGGAAAGAAGAGCTGATGGATTTGTTTGACGTCGGGATAGATCAGGATGACCCCATGTTTCGTCCCCTTGCGGACCGGATGCGTCCGGAGCGTCTTGACCAGGTGGTGGGCCAGGATCATGTGGTGGGTTCCGGCAAGCTTCTCCACCGGGCGATCACCGACGACAAACTCTTTTCAACCCTCCTGTGGGGGCCACCCGGATGTGGCAAGACAACCCTTGCCGGCATCATTGCCCGGGAGACCCTGTGCCATTTTGTACAGATATCGGCCGTGCTTTCCGGGGTTAAGGACATCCGGGCCGTGATTGAGGGGGCAAAGCAGCGGCGGCGCCTCCACGGAAAACGGACCATTCTCTTTGTGGACGAGATCCACAGGTTTAACAAGGCCCAGCAGGACGCCTTTCTCCACCATGTGGAAACCGGCGTCATCGTCCTTGTGGGGGCTACCACTGAAAATCCTTCCTTTGAGGTGATACCGGCCCTGGTCTCCAGGTGCCGGGTGGTTACCCTCAACCGTCTGGACAGTTCTGACATCGTCTCCATTCTTGAGCGGGCCGCAGCGGATACGGAAAATGGGCTTGGCTCCCTGGGGTTGACCTTTTCCAAGGAGGCGGTTGCGCACATTGCGGCGGTTGCGGACGGTGATGTGAGGGTCGCCCTTACCAGCCTTGAAACCGTGGCAGTTTACGCATCGTCCCAGAGCCGGGGCAAGGCCGGGGACACCTTGGTTGTTGTCACCCTTGAGGATGCGGAAACCGCGGTCCAGAAGAAAGCCCTTCGCTACGACAAGGCCGGGGAGGAGCATTTTAATCTCATCTCCGCTTTTCACAAGAGCCTTCGGGGGAGTGATCCGGATGCGGCCATCTACTGGCTTGCCCGGATGCTGTCCGCAGGAGAAGATCCCTTTTATGTGATCCGCAGAATGGTGCGCTTTGCCACGGAAGACGTGGGGGTGGCGGATCCGGGTGCCCTGGGCGTGGCCCTCAATGCCATGGAGTCGTTCCGGTTTCTTGGTTCTCCTGAAGGCGATGATGCCCTGTTTCAGGCAGCGGTGTACCTTGCCACTGCCCCAAAGAGCAACAGTGTTTACATGGCCCACAAGCGGGTGACCCAGCGAATTCAGGAGACAGGGTATCTTCCGGTGCCCCTTCATGTTCGGAATGCGCCAACCGGGTTGATGAAAGAGCTTGGATATAATAAAGGCTATAAATACGCCCACGACTATAAGGAAGGGTACGTTCCCCAGGATTACCTTCCCGAGGAACTCCAGGAGGAACGGTTCTATCTTCCCACGGACCGGGGGTACGAAGCCATGGTCAAACAGCGGCTTGAGGCCTGGATCGACCTGAAGAAAAAACGCAGATCTTAACTTGGACAACCCGGAACCA
This sequence comes from Desulfobacterium sp., assembly GCA_016342325.1. Lineage (GTDB taxonomy): Bacteria > Desulfobacterota > Desulfobacteria > Desulfobacterales > Desulfobacteraceae > Desulforapulum. The sequence goes on along the minus strand of JAEINR010000001.1, from coordinate 88,823 downwards.
AGGTTCGGCGCTATTTCTGTTCACCTTATTTTATAAAGCACCGCTTGCGGTCCCGGTTCCGGGTTGTGTCTGAAAAGAAAATCCCTCCTCGCTGTATTCACGATTATTTTTCCTGTTAAAACTTCGTTCACAAACGTCAACCGCTCCTTTTTCATCCATCACAATCACTGTGGATGCCCGGGTGCCGTAGGCTGGGCTATTGATGAAAATGGGGCCGAGAATTCGTTCCCATTCTTTACCGACCCCGGTGTCCGGCAACGCGTTGTCCAATGGTGTCTTCGTGTCGGCCAGCATGGAAAATAATGGGGCCATGGTGAATTTTTTTTCTTGGGCCAGAACGGTAGCAAGGGCCTTTTTGCCCTTGCTTACCTTGGGCCAGGGGGTGTCCAGGAGGTGGTTGCTCACGCCGTAGATCCCGGGGGGGAGCTGTTTTGCTTCCGGGGCCATGTTGGAGAACCAGTAGAGGGTGTCCCGGTTCCCGATAAGGAGATTGAAGCCGTTGAACCTGTGGGATCCCTTTTTGAGCTCGTCGATGAACGCCTTGGGGGGGAGGCGGGAATCAAGATAGTCGGTGATGATGGTTCCCCTGGACGGAGGGTCCGGCTTTTGGGCGGATGGATCCCTGTAGTTGGTGAGGGCTGCGAATCTGCCGTTTTTATTCATGCCGAGCCAGGTGCCGCCACCAACAAGGTCCTTTCCGGCAAGTATGTCCGGGTGGTCTTCCCAGAAGTGCATGGCCTGTGTGGGGCGGGCTAAAAATTCATCCCTGTTGGCTGCGATAATCAACCGTTTCAAAGGGTCGGGCTTGTGGGCGATCAGGATCAGGCACATGATATAATCCCTTGTGTTTGAAATTTCTTTTTGCTATGGATTGTAGGTTAAACTATCCATTTTCGTATGGGTTTGAGCGTAAGATATAGTGGAAAAAAAAGATAAAATCAACAATCAGGAGGCATTGACATGAGAGAGGTTGTGATCGTAGGTGGCGTGAGAACACCGGTGGGTTCTTTTGGCGGTTCTTTGAAGAGTGTGTCTGTTGTTGAACTAGGTTCCATCGTAATGAAGGATCTTTTGAAACGCACGGGTCTAAGGCCTGTGGCCGGGGAAAATTTTGGTCCGGACTCCCTGGACGGCCAGGGCATGATAGATCTTGAGAAGCAAGGGTATGACTATGATGACGGTCTTGCACCCGTGGTCATCGACGAGGTGATCATGGGGAATGTGCTCCAGGCGGGCCAGGGGCAGAACACAGCCCGGCAGGCCATGATCGCAGCCGGCATTCCCCGGCAGACCACGGCTTTTACCGTGAACAAAATATGTGGCTCCGGCCTCAAGGCCATTTCCCTGGCGGCCCAGTCCATCATGGCCGGCGACGCCGACGTGGTTGTTGCCGGCGGCCAGGAGAGCATGAGTAATGCGCCCATGGCCCTTCCCAAGGCCAGGTGGGGCCATCGCATGGAGCTCACCGGTACGGGGGAGGTCCGGGATCTCATGGTCTATGACGGCCTGTACGAGATCTTCTACGGCTACCACATGGGGCTGACGGCCGAGAATATCGTTGCAAAATACGGCATCACCCGCCAAGAGCAGGATGAGCTGGCGGCCTTGAGTCATTCCCGGGCATTTGGGGCGGTTCAGGACGGCACCTTTGCAGGCGAGATTGTTCCGGTGCCGGTGATGGTCAGAAGGAAAGAGACCCTGGTGGACACGGATGAGCGTCCCATGGAAACCAGTCTGGAGAAGCTCGGCAAGCTCAGGCCCGCGTTTAAAAAGGACGGCAGCGTCACGGCCGGCAATGCGTCGGGGATTAATGACGGCGCAGCCGCTGTTCTTCTCATGAGTCGGGAGAAGGCCGAGGAGATGGGGTTGGAGATTCTGGCTTCCGTTAAGGGGGCTGCTTCCGGTGGCCTTGATCCCGCCTATATGGGGCTGGGACCTGTGCCTGCGGTGAGAAAACTGTTTAAACGCACCGGTATGACCATGGATGATATCGATCTTGTGGAGCTGAACGAAGCCTTTGCCGCCCAGGCCATTGGCTGCATGCGGGAGCTTGGGCTTGACATTGAAAAACCCAATGAACTGGGCAGCGGAATCTCCCTGGGACACCCCATCGGATGCACCGGCGCCAGGCAGATGGTCACGGCCATCAACCAGATGAAGAGAAAAGGGTATGGCACAGGGCTCATCTCCATGTGTATCGGCGGCGGACTGGGCATGGGAATGATCATCGAACGATAGCGGAGACGATGGTTTTTTCCTTTACTTGGCGCCGTTCAAGTGGTAAAAAATAGGTTGATTTTTTCGAATGTTTGTCAAACCGGATCTGAAGGGAAAAGAGAGGTGTTTTAATTATGGATATCAGCAGAAAAATCGCAATAATGGTCTTCACTGCAGTGCCTGCAATTATGGGCGGGGGAATCGTTTACCACTTTTTTGGCAGCTTTACACAGGTCATCATATATGAAGCGCTTCTCCTCCTTGCCGCAATAGGGTGTTTGGGGAAATAGACAATCGAACACAGGGGGCTTGGACAACGCATTTGCCCGAGCCCTTGTTGCTTATCTTTTGAGTCGCTGAATTCTCAGGTGTTAAACACTCCCCTTGGGTCGCGGGCTGCAGCAAACCGGAAGATTCGAAAAGAAGACGTGGTAAGTCACGAAATAGATCCCGGGCGTGGTTTGGGGCAGGTTTATAAACAGGAAGTACACCGTTCTCCTTGGGGAAGGGGCTTCCTATAACAGCGGTGGTGACGTTTTGGGACAGAGTCCTTCTGAAAAAGCGGTTTTTTTCTTTTTTCTGGTTCTCTTTTCCGTCTCCCTGGTGCTTGCCGGGAAGCTAATTGCCCCCTTTTTTGACACCATTGTCATGGCCTTGGTCGTTACCGGTATCTTTGCTTCGGTCAACACCCTTTTCCTGAAGCGGCTAAAACCCACCCTGGCATCCATGATAACCTGCGTCCTTATCTTTTTTGTGGTCCTGGTTCCGGTGCTTCTTTTTGTGGGGGTTCTTTCCAAGGAGGCCTATGACCTCTATTTAATGGCAAAGAGTGCTGTGCTGAGCAACCAGATCAAACAGGCCCTTGAAAACACCCATGCCCTGGAACGGGTCAACCAGTTGCTTTCCACCATGGGGTTCGATCTCTCCTTTTCCTGGGAAGAACTGGTAAAACCGATCTCCGAACTTGGACGAGTGGTGGGGCTCTACCTGTTTCAGCAGGCAAGTTTTATTGCCTCCAATGTGTTTAAGATCGTTTTCTACTTCTGTCTTATGCTCATTGTCGTCTTTTACCTGTTCATCGATGGCACACGGTTTGTCCATTACATCTATGATCTCTCCCCCCTGGCAGACGAGCACAATGAAAAGCTCTTCTGTAAGTTCAAGGAGATGGCAGGGGCCGTACTCATCGGAAACGGCCTTGGCGGATTGATACAGGGGGTGCTGGGCGGGATCGCTTTTTTTATGTTAGACCTTGGCTCGCCTTTTCTCTGGGGAGTGATCATGGGGTTTCTCGCCTTTCTGCCCATTTTGGGTGTCGGCGTTGTGCTGATTCCGGCGGGACTCTTGCTCATGCTCAAACAGAGGGTGGCGGCCGGGATCGGCCTTATGATTTTCTATGCGCTCCTCTCCTGGGGTATTGAATACATGTTCAAGCCCAAGGTTGTCGGAGACAGGGTAAAGATGCACCCCTTGATCGTTTTTTTTGCCATTATCGGAGGACTCCAACTCTACGGCATCCTGGGAATCATTTACGGCCCGCTGGTAATAACGCTTTTTCTGACCCTGGCCGATATCTATTTTGCAAATTTTCAGGTTCTTGTGGAACCTGACAGAGTCAAAGAGAATATTAAGAAGGATAGTTCATGCTAAATCAAGACAATACCAATACGATCAGCATCGAGACGGAGATGAAGAAATCCTATCTCGAATATGCCATGAGTGTAATCATTGGAAGGGCCCTTCCCGATGTCAGGGACGGGTTAAAACCGGTTCACAGGCGTGTGCTCTTTGCCATGCGTGAGCTGAGAAACGACTGGAACAAACCCTATAAAAAATCCGCCCGTATTGTCGGTGATGTCATCGGTAAGTATCATCCCCATGGTGATACTGCCGTGTACGACACCATCGTCCGTATGGCCCAGAGTTTTTCCCTTCGCTACACCCTTGTGGACGGCCAGGGCAACTTCGGATCCGTGGACGGCGACTCTCCGGCCGCCATGAGGTATACCGAAATCCGGATGAAGAAGATCGCCCACCTGATGCTGGCCGATCTTGAAAAAGAGACGGTTGACTGGACGCCCAACTACGATGAGACCCTGGGCGAACCCTCAGTGCTTCCGACAAAATTTCCAGCCCTTCTGGTGAACGGCTCCTCCGGTATTGCCGTGGGTATGACCACCAACATTCCTCCCCACAACATTGGAGAGGTTGTCCAGGGATTGATCGCCCTTCTGGACAACCCCAACATCACGATTCCGGAACTGATGGAGCATATTCCAGGGCCTGATTTTCCCACCCATGGCCATATCTTCGGAACAAAGGGGATACACGACGCCTACACCACCGGCCGGGGCATCATTTCGGTCCGGGCAAAGGTGGAGGTGGAGGAGAACTCCAAGACAAAGGCGGAGACCATTGTCGTGACCGAGCTGCCCTACCAGGTGAACAAGGCAAAGCTTGTGGAGAAGATTGCCGAGCTCATGCGGGCAAAGGTGATCGAGGGCGCCTCCTTTGTGAGGGATGAATCCGACCGCGACGGCATGCGGATCGCCATCGGCCTCAAGCGGGATCAGATGGCAGAGGTGGTGATCAACCAGCTATACAAGCACACCAACATGCGCTCAAGTTTCGGTATCATCTTTCTAGCCGTTATCAACAGCCGCCCCGAGCTCTTTACGCTCAAGGAACTCCTGGAGCATTTCATCAATCACCGGCGCTCCGTGATCATCCGGCGGACCATTTTTGACCAGAGAAAGGCCCAGGAGCGCGCCCATATCCTGGAGGGGCTGATCAAGGCCTTGGACAACCTTGACAAGGTCGTGGCCCTGATCCGGGCCTCCCGCTCCCCGGAAGAGGCAAAGACCGGGCTTGTGCAGAGCTTTGATTTCACAATTATACAGGCCCAGGCCATCCTTGAGATGCGCCTCCAAAGGCTCACAGGTCTTGAGCGGGACAAGATTAACGAGGAGTACGCCCAGCTGTTGAAGGATCTTGCTTGGTACAAGGAGATCCTTGAGAGCGATGAGGTGGTCAGGGGAATCATCAAAGAGGAGCTCAACGAGCTTACGGATGAATACAATGATCCCCGGCGGACAAAGATCGTCGAGGCCACCGGAGAGATCGGCATCGAAGATCTGATCGCCGAAGAGGATATGGTGGTCACCGTGACCCGAAGCGGCTATATCAAGCGAAATCCCATCACCCTTTATGCCAGCCAGCACAGGGGAGGGCGGGGCAAGACCGCCATGGGCACCAAGGATGAGGATTTTGTTGAGCATCTGTTCGTTGCCTCTACCCACCACACCTTTCTCTTTATTACCAATTTCGGCAAGGTGTACCAGTCCAAGGTATACCAGCTTCCCATGGCAGGCAGGACCAGCCTTGGCAAGGCCATTGTCAACCTGCTCAACTTTGACGAGGGGGAGAAGCTTGCCACGGTGCTCACGGTGCCTGATTTTGTCGAAGGCAAATACGTGGTTATGGCCACCAAGCTCGGCCGGGTCAAGAAAACCGACCTCATGGCCTACTCAAGGCCCCGATCCGGCGGTCTCATCGGTATCAAGCTTGCCGAGGAAGACGAGTTGATCGCGGCAGGGATCACCGATGGAGACACGGACATCTTTCTGGGCAGCGAAGGCGGAAAGGTGATCCGGTTCCATGAGGGCAATGTCCGGGCCACGGCCAGGGGCTCCATGGGCGTCAGGGGGATGCGGATTGATCCAGGTTCCAAAGTGGTCGGTATGGAGGTGCAGAACCACGGTTACACCCTTCTGACCGTCACCGAAAACGGTTATGGAAAACGAAGCAACATTGAGGAGTACCGCACCCAGACCAGGGGAGGGAAGGGGGTTTTCTCCATCCGCACCTCCGAGAGGAACGGAAAGATGGTCTCGCTTCTGCTTGTGGGGGATGAGGACGAACTCATGCTGGTCACGGACAAGGGCAAGCTGATCCGGACCGGCCTCAGGGATATTTCGGTCATCAGCCGTAACACCCAGGGGGTGAAGCTCATCAACCTGAGCGTCGGTGAGAAGCTCATCGGGGCCGCAAGGCTGCCCGAGGAGGACAAGGAGGACAAGGAAGAGTCAGAGAGCTTTGACGATGCCGAATCCGGTGACCGTGGAGAGGACCATGAACCTGAAGGACAAGAAGGATCCGAAGAACTCGAAGGACCCGAAGGCCCAGAAGGACCCGAAGGACCCGAAGGACCCGAAGGACCCGAAGAACTCGAAGGCCCAGAAGGACCCGAAGGAACACAAGGGTAAAGGTCATCGCCAGCGGCTGCGACAGCGCTTCCTGGAGGGGGGTCTTGGGGGGTTCCTCGATTACGAAGTGATCGAACTTATCTTGACCCTGAACACCCCAAGACAGGATTGTAAAGACAGGGCAAAAGGTCTGTTAAAGCGATTCAAGACCCTCCAGGGTGTGTTTGAGGCAAGTGTGGAGGAGCTGGTCCGGGTCAAAGGGATCGGCCCCTCCAATGTGCTTGGAATCCGGCTTATCAAGGCGGCCAGCGATCGCTTTCTTGAAAAGCGGATCCAATCAAAGATGGTCCTGAAGAACTCCAGTGATCTTCGTTCCTTTCTTGACCAGTTCATCGGCCATCGGCCCAGGGAGGTGTTTGTTGGAATTTTCCTGGATGCAAAGAACCGGGTACTGGCAAGCGAAATCCTGTTCCAGGGGAGCCTCACCTCCTCTGCCGTCTATCCCAGGGAAGTCATTGCCAGGGCCCTGGACCACAGGGCGGCGGCCCTGATCTTTGCCCACAATCATCCGTCGGGCGACACCCAGCCCTCGGGGGAGGATATTGCCATCACAAAGCGGCTCTACTTTGCCCTGGCCCATGTGGGGATCACCGTACACGAGCACGTAATTACCGGGTCTGAGAGTATTTATAGCTTTGCAGACCAAGGCATTATTGCCGAATTCAGAAGGGAGTTTGACATTCAACATGGATAACGATACAAGCGAACGGCCTGGCTGTTTCGGAGTGCTTGACAAGGTGTTCCCCATGAGTGATCGGGGCTTGCGAGAGACGCCTGACGATTGTATGTACCAGTGTCCCTGCAAGACCGAATGCCTCAGGGCCGCCATGGCCGGGATCAAGGGGATAACGGTTCAGGAGGAGCTCATCGAGCGGGGGGAGCAGGCGGGCATGCTGAACTTTTTCCAACGGTGGTCCCGGAAAAAGCAGCTGGCAAGAAAGCGGTTTTGATTTCAAACGGGTAACACTCTTGTGTTTACTTTGTTTCGGGTTGGAAGTAGTATACGAAAATACCGGGGTTTGGGAAAACCGGGCATAATGATAAAACCTGGAGGGATAATCCGGAGAGGCATATGAAAACGGTCAGAGATATTGAGCTTAACGACAAGACGATTCTGGTGAGGGTGGACTACAACCTGCCCCTGGACGAGAACCTGAACATCGCCGATGATAACAGGATAAGGGCGACCTTGCCCCTGATCCAACATCTTGTCGACAAGGGGGGGAAGATCATCCTTGCCTCCCATATGGGAAGGCCCAAGGGGAAAAGAGTAGCGGCCTTAAGCCTTGCGCCTGCTGCAAAAAGGCTCTCCGAGCTTTTGGGTCGGCCGGTGGGCTTTGTTGATGACTGCGTGGGACCCGGGGTAGAAGAGCGGGTTGCGTCCCTTGGTAACGGTGAGATTCTCCTTCTTGAAAACCTTAGATTTTACAGCGAAGAGACCGCCAACGACAGGGAGTTTGCAAGAAAACTTGCCTCCCTGTGCGACGTCTTTGTCAACAACGCCTTTTCCGTCAGCCACAGGGAGCAGGCGTCGGTGGTGGCCATCACGGAGTTTACTCCCCAGGCCTGTGCCGGATTTTTGTTGGAAAAAGAGATGAACTGCTTTCGAGACTCGGTTGAAAATCCATCAAGGCCCCTGGTGGCCATTGTGGGTGGTGCCAAGGTCTCAAGCAAGCTTGGCGCCCTTAAAAATATGCTTAAGTATGTTGACAGGCTCATTATCGGCGGCGCCATGGCCAATACCTTTCTCAAGGCCCAGGGCATGGATACCGGCGCCTCTATGATTGAAGCGGATCTTGTGGGAACCGCAGCCTTGATCATTGAAGAGGCCAAAGAGCGGGGAGTTGACCTTGTCCTTCCCGTGGACCTGGTGGTGGCCGATCGGTTCGACGCTGCTGCCGAAACACGGGAGGTGAGTGTTCACGCCATTCCCGGCACATGGATGGGCCTTGATATCGGGCCCGAAACAGGCACCCTGTTTGCCAGGGCCCTGGAAGACGCCGGCACCATCGTCTGGAACGGCCCCATGGGGGTGTTCGAGATGGAGCGGTTCTGTCACGGAACAAAGGCTGTGGCCGATGCCGTGGCCGGTTCCAAGGCTTTTTCCGTGGTGGGCGGCGGTGATACAGGCCTTGCAGTCAAGGTGTGTGGGGTGGCCGATAAAATGAGTTATATTTCCACCGGCGGCGGTGCCTTTCTCCACTTGATGGAGGGACGCGAACTGCCAGGGGTGACTGCGCTTACGGGGAGGTAACAGGAGTGGGGATGTTCTGCTGCACACGAAACCGACTGAGTCGAAAGGATAAGCTGAGGCGATCGTATTACGAGTTGCTTCGGGATGAGATGGATCAGTTTGTCCTTGGGTACGCCCTCATCGATTCATACAACAATTTTACGCGTCAGAAGACCCCCTATCCCTTTGTAGAGACCCGGGAACTCAAACCCAGGGCCAGGATCCCCTCCATCGAGTTTGAGGCTCAAAACTCTTTTCTGGTGCTCTTCTGCGAGGAGTATGTGGACGAGAGCCACAAAAAGTACATCCGCTACTTTGATGCCAACAAGACGACAAAGACCAATCTTGTGAAGCACAAGCACTTTCCCGATGCAGAGGAGTATCCCAGAAATCTAAAGTACATCGATACCGACGGGTTCTTTGACTTTATGAAAACCCTGCTTCCGGTGGACTATGCATTGTTGGTCCAGCGGGATGCCCGGGCCGGAACCCAGGACAGGTATGCTTTGACCCACTTTCATGTGCGCATCGACTGGCCTATTGCCGATGCGGCCGAGGAGCTGGCCCGGGATCTTCGCTACATCTCCAAGGATCTCTATGAGAAGGGGGACAAGTATGCGGAGAACTTCCAGAAGAAGTTTTTTGAGTACTATGGGATGCCGGTAATGGCGGGTGGCAGGAGAACCGCTGCCATTGTCGCTGCCCAGTACTTCCGGAAGCTTGCCGGCATCACCACGGTATACGTGGGGAGCAGCGAGTCAAGGGCATTGCTCCGGATTGATGAGGATTCCATCTCCAAGTCGATCCTGGTGAAGTTTACCCGGGAGGAGGTGAGGGAGATCTCAAAATCAGCAAACATCAGCCAGACCAGCTTTACCAAGAATTATGTTGTGGCCCGGGAGGGAAAGTTTTTGGTGTGCATATTCAACGTCGTCTATGCCTATACCCCCCATGCCCTGCCGTCCGAGGGCGGACGGCTCAGGGAGCTGAAACTGGACACCAACTGGCTCACCGTGTCCGAGGAGCAGATTCTACCCAAACCCGCCGTCTGGAAATATCCCCCCATTCCGTTCAAGATCATCTATACGTGAATATATGAAGGGGTCAGACTTAGCTTATTGGCGTTTTAAAAAAAACGCCAATAAGCTAAGTCTGACCCCGGATGTTAGGTCGTGTTTTTGAGGAACCGGTCCATGGCCGCTGCCAATTCATCGTCCGTAAAGGGCTTGTGAAGGACCGTGTTGATGCCGGACTGATTCAGGTATGTTTCATTTACACTTTCGTGATGGCTGTTCTCGTCCATCTGGATAAAATCACTCTGGGTGGTGATCATGATGATGGGCAGCTGTTTGCGGGTGTACTTTCGCCTGATCTCCCGGGTCAGCTGGACGCCGTTGATCTTGGGCATGTTTAGATCGGTGATGACCAGATCCGGCTTGAGTATGGACACCGCCGTGAGCGCTTTTTCCGGTGATGCAAACACCCGGGGACGGTATCCCAGCTTGATCAGTTTGTTCTGGTATAGCTTGAGCATCATCTTCGAATCGTCGACGACAAAGATCTCCAGGGGACGCTTTTTTTGTACGGGTTCGGCAACCGGGACAGCCTCCTCCATGGAACGGGCAAGCTCCTCCTGGTCCTTAGATCTCAGCAGCTCCAGGAAATGGGCCCGGGTGGACGGATCCGCCTTTTTTAGCACATGATCCTTGGCAAGGGTCACAAAGGACTCCTCAACGATAAGAAAATTGAAGATGTTGTCTGCCTCGGCATCGATGAGGGCGGCCACCGCACCCCTTGCGCCTTCGTCCTCCTGCCTTATGATGTTCTTTAGTCCCGCCACAAGTACCTTGGATAGGTTTTTATCCACGGCCCTTGCCGCACTCATCCTCACCGCTTCGATACCGTCCTGGAGACCATTTGCAAGGCTGATGGCCGATTTGGTCGACGGCAGCCGTTCCAGGGCTTCGTACAGGGCCTGGCGGATGTTAGGATCCTTGGGTTTTACGTTGATGATGTCCAGGAGGGTCGGCAGGGCCGACTGGTCGCCGATATAGCCAAGGGTGGTCACCAGATGGATCATGTAGTCGGCCTCGGCATTTCGGGTAGCCGTTGTCAGGGTGGGTACCGCTTTTTTACCGATCTCGATGAGCTGGTCGATGGCCGCATCCCTGATGTGGGTGTGGGGCGATTCGAGGAGGGTTGAAAGGACGTTCAGGGCGTGCTGGTCCTGGATGCCTGCCAGGGCCTCTATGGCGAGGAGATCGGATTCATCGTGTCCGGTGATCACCTTGAAAAGCTGGTCCACGGCACTTTTTTCACCCATCTCGGCCATGGCATAAATGGCCGATTGTTTGATCTCCATGTCCGGGTCGGCCATGACCGAGGCGATGGTTGGAAGGTATTGAGCAAGCCGCAGCGCTCCCAATGCCTTTACGGTGGCAATGAGAATCTCCTTGTCCGTCTCCTGCTGAAGGATCCGGGCAAGCTCGGGGGCCGCTTCCGCCAGCATGAGATCGCCTGCTGCCTGGAGGTAGATCAAGCGGCTCTTCTTGTGGTCCTGGTGAATATATTTCAGCACGAGATCTGTGTTACCGTAGGACTTATCCAGGATAAGCTCATAGAGGGTTTCATTGAGCTCGGGATTGGAGATATCGATCTTCAGGAGATACTCCAGAAGCGGGAAAGCAACTGATTCCGGTGCGCTGCCAAGGGCTAACAGGGCTTGCTGCTGTATGGTGATGTCGACGTTCGAGTCCGATGCAAATTGCAGCAGGGCCTTGGCCTTGACAATGTCCTCCTGCTTGAGGCAGAAGAACAGCTCGTCCATGAATTCTTTTGGATCTATACTGTTCATAATTTGTGACCTCGAATTATGTTATTTGAACTGGTAAAAAACGGACTTGAGGTACCGCTGGGGCACGAAGAGATCAGAATCGTTTGCAAGGGATTCGGTGGATCCGATGAGAAGGTAGCCGTCGGGTTCAAGTACCTTGGCGATGTTGGCGTAAATTTTGCGTCGGTCTTCCGGAGTGAAGTAGATCATGACATTTCTGCAAAGGATGATATCAAATTTTCCAAGGCCGACGAAGGGCTTCATGAGGTTCATCTTCTTGAATTGCGCCATGAAACGGATCTCGTCTTTGATGCGCCAGCCATCTTTGTCAGGGTTGAAAAAGCGATTGAGCCGCTTCTGCTCAAGGCCCCGGGCGATTTCAAACTTGTTGTACCAACCGTAGCTTGCCTGGGCAACGGCAGCGTCGGAAATGTCCGTACCAAGGAGTTTGATGTTGAAACCGGTCGGGAAAATACCGATCTCGTTCATGGCCATGGCAATGGAATAGATTTCCTGGCCGGTGGAACTTGCAGCGCTCCAGAGACGGAGGTTCGGTTTTAAGCCGGATTTTCCCTTTGTCCGCTTGTCAATGAGGTCGGGAATAATCTTGTGCTGGAGCAGCTCAAATGGGGATTTATCCCTGAAAAAATAGGTTTCGTTGGTGGAGATCGCATCGATGATTTTTTTTTCGAGATCTTTTTTGAAATCCGATTTTGCCCGTTTGTGGAATTCGGTAAAGGATGTGCAACCAAGCTCTTCAACCAGGGGGCTGAGCCTCGTCTCCACAAGGTACTCCTTGCCCTTAGCAAGGGCGATTCCCGATATTTCTAAAATATACCGGGCTAAAATGTCAAATTCCGGTGGAGTTATTTTGATCATTGCGGCCTGCTGGTTATCTGATGATGGTTTTTGTTATTTTCTCGGCGATTTTGTCCAGGGGGGCTACGACATCTGCCAGACCCGATTCAATGGGTTCCTTGGGCATACCGTAAACCGTGCAGCTCTCCTTGTCCTGGGCGATGATGAGGCTGCCGTTTTTTTTCATCTGGGCGAGGCCCAGGGTGCCGTCAGAACCCATACCCGTCATGATTACGCCGGTGGCCCGTCCAACATAGTGCTCGGCAATGGAGCGGAACAGGTAGTCCACAGACGGCTTGCAGGAGTTCTCCGGCGGATCGTCCGTGATCTTTATGTTTCGGGTTTTTCCGTCGGCTCCTGCAACGATCTTCATCTGCTTTCCACCCGGGGCAATGTATACGGTGTTGGGAACCAGGGGTTCGCCGTTTGTTGCCTCCTTGACTGTGAGTTGGCATTTTGCGTTCAGACTCTTTGCCAGGGATTGGGTAAAAAGAGGTGGCATATGCTGGACCACGAGGATGGGAACGTTGAGCTTGGGAGAAAGCATGGGCATCATCTTGGCAAGGGCGTTGGGCCCTCCGGTGGAGATGCCGATGCCCACAATCTCGGACATGGTGGTCCGGGACCGGGCCAGGTTGCTCCGTGTCGTTGCGACCGGGCGGGTAGGCCTCGGTGTGGGCGGAGACGTGGTTCCCGAGAGTTTTCCCTTGAGCCTGGCCCGAATCTGTCTTTGCCGTTTGAATGCGGCGATAATGGGTTCCAGGGCGGCCTTCACCTTGATCAGATTATCAGCCATTCTGCCGGAATCCGGTTTGGAGATGAAGTCAAAAGCCCCCAGTTCAAGGGCACGGATGGTCATGTCACTGCCCTTGTGGGTGAGGGTGCTCAGCATTACAGCCACGGGAGCGTCCGGAACTTTGTGCAGGGCCTCGAGCACCTCAATGCCACTCATCTGGGGCATTTCGATGTCCAGGGTGACAAGATCCGGCTTAAGTTTGGCGATCCGTGAAAGGGCAATTTTTCCGTTGTTGGCGGATCCCACCACTTCGACACCGGGCAGCTCGTTGAGCACGTCACTAACAATCTTTCTGTATACGATGGTGTCATCCACCACAAGAACGCGTACTGATTCCATCTATTCCTTTAAAACCTCTTCAATGTCAAGAATGCCGATCAGGCTTGTTTCCGTCTTAAGAACGCCCTGAAAAAATTTACCTTTGAGGCCGTTGATGTTGGATGGTGAAGACTCGATTCTGTCCGTGTCTGCCGTTACAACATCGCTGATGGAGTCGACCATCAAGCCGATGTGCTCGTCCTGGGAACGGACGATGATGTTCCGGTTGTTCTTGTCCGCCTGGATCTGGGAGAGTCCCAGTTTTTTGCCAAGATCGAGGATGGTGACGATTCTACCCCTGAGGTTGAGAACGCCTACAACATACTCAGCCGCCTGGGGGACAGTGGTTACCTCAAAATGTTTATTTATCTCCTGAATGTTCAGGATATCGATGCCGCATAGGGCCTTGCCCACATAGAAGGTGGCAAGTTCCATACTGTGCGCCTTGACTGCATTTGCCGTTTCATTCATGTTGATTGCTCCTCGTTCCGAACATTTAGCTCCTTCTCTCTGATTGGCGTACCTTTTTGGTAAGAGAATCAGAAAAACGCTAGGGTTCTGGCTGCTCCAGGTCAGGTTCTTCGCTCTGCTTTTCCTGTTCTTTTGGCAAGAAAAGCAGAGAACCCCTTTTGTTCTGGCTTGCCCTGGTTAAGTTAAAATGTCAGATAGCGCCGGATTACTTTCATCAGGTTCTCACGGTCAAGTTTTATTTCGTAGGCGTCAATTCCAACTCTTTCCCCCTGGGAAATGTGGGCGTCACTTGCAAGGGAGGTGAGGGCGATCACCTTGAAGTGGGAAAACTCCGGGTGGTTTTTGATGCGTTCCGTGAGTTCAAACCCGTCCATGTTGGGCATCTCAAGGTCGGTCACAACGATGTCGATCTCTTCCTTGTGCTTGTCTAAAAGGTCCCAGGCAATGGCCCCGTCTTCGGCGGCATAAACCTTGTATCCCTCTTCGATCATGAAACCCTTTACCTGGTTTCGAAAAAAGGCGGAATCCTCGGCAAAGAGAATCACCTTCTGTCCGTCCTCGGTCATTTCTGCGGCCGCGGCTTTCTCCTCCTCGAACCAGTCAGGGTTGAGCTCCTTGACAAGCCCGAAGATGTCGACAAGCAGGGTTGTGTGTCCTTCTATGATCATGGAGCCGTTGATGCAGGCCTGTTTCAGGGTGGAATCGTCGATCTCCAGGGAGACTTCAACGGCATCCACAGGAGGGGTGACCATGAGGCCGAGTTCCCGGTCCTTGACCTTGAAGACGATGATCTCCTGTTGTTCTCTTTCGGGAAGGTTGCCAACGTTTGCCACCTGGGAGAGCTCATAAAGGGGCAGGGTGCCGCCCCGGTACTGGACGACTTTTTTACCGCCGACAAGCTCGATGCTGGAGGAGGGGATTCGCTCGATCCTTTCCACCAGGTTCAGCGGGGCTGCGAAGTGTTCGTGCTCGTCGTTTTTGAACACAAGCAGAGACGCCTTGTCCTTGGCTCTTTTCTTAGCCTCTTCGGCCTCCCTGGCCGCCTTGGAGACCCGCTCGGTCTCTGCCATGGTGGTGAGCTCAGCCATCTGACCCAGGTTGGAAACATCAAGGATGAGAGCCACCTTGCCATCGCCCATGATGGTGGCGCCGGCATAACCGGAGCAGCGCTTCAGGTGCCTGCCAAGGGGTTTTACAACGATCTCTTCCGAATCCTTGAGTTCATCGACCACAAGGCCGTATTTGTAGGACCCTGCAGAGACAACAGCGATGTTGATGGCGCTTGAGGCATGGTAGCGTCTGTCTTTGCCCTGGCGCTCTTTCTGTTCGTCTTCTGTGGCCCTCTCCTGGCCGTTGAGCGGTTCGCCGGATGCGTCCATCTGGAAGGATCGCCTGTCTGAAATGGAGGTTCTCCTGTCCTGATGTTCAGCATTATCTTCGGGGTGGACATAGGTTTTTTTAATGCCAAGGACCTCTGAGAGGTTAAGAAGGGGCAAAAGGTTTCCCCTGAGCCTGACCACATCGGCATCCCCCACTTTTTCGATCTTTTCCTTAACCTGGGCTGCAGGGATGCGCAGCAGCTCGTCCAGGTTGACCTGGGGAACAGCGTACTGCTCTTTTCCCACCGAGATGATCTGACTCGGTATGATGGCCAGGGTCAAGGGGAGCTTGATCTGGATGGTGGTTCCCGTGCCCAGGGTAGATTCGATTTCGATGATCCCCCCCAGTTTCTCGAGGTTGGTGACCACGACATCCATGCCAACCCCCCGGCCGGAGACGTCCGTGACTTTTTCGGCAGTTGAAAAACCGGGCAGGAGGATCAGGTCTGTTTTCTCTTTGTCGGACATCTCCGCGATCTGCTGATCGCTCCTCAAGCCTTTTTTGACAGCGGCCTGGGCGATTCCCTCCGGATCAAGTCCCTTGCCGTCATCGGAGATGACGATGTTGACCTGGCCGGCATCGTGGAATGCCTTGAGGGTGATGGTTCCGGTTTTGGGCTTCCCGATCTTCTCCCTCAGGTGGGTCGGCTCAATGCCGTGATCGACTGAGTTGCGCACCAGGTGGGTCAACGGATCGTTGATGGATTCCAGGATCGTTTTGTCAAGTTCAACTTCCTTGCCCTCGATGGCAAGGTCAATGGATTTGCCAAGCTGTTTTGAAAGATCCCTTACCACCCGGGTGAACTTGTTGAAGATGCTGGCAATGGGTTGCATCCGGGTCTGCATGATTGTTTCCTGAAGTTCAGAGGTGATCATGTCGATGCGCTGGCCGGCGAGTTCGGTTGCCTTGCCATTGGAGGACGTGATTCCCTGGAGCAGCTGATTTCGGCTCAATACCAGTTCTCCTGCCAGGTTCATCAGGGTGTCCAGGAGATTGACGTTGACCCGCAGGGATCCCATGGGCTTGGATGCGGCCTCTGCCGGTGTGTTCTCCTGGGGAGTCTCTTTGGCCTTTACGGTTTTTTGTATGGCAGGCGCTGTCACCGGTGCTTCCACAACCTTGACTTCTTCCATGGCCGGCGGTTGTACCGCGACTGTCATCTCAATGGGCGCAGGAGCAGGTTGGGACGCCACGATCTGTTCTTGGGGTATCTCTATTGACGTCATTGCCGGAGGAGCTGAATCCGCCGTTGCATCCGACAGGTGGATCATGTCATCGCTGATGATGTGGATGGCCTCTGGATTGAGACCAAACAGGGTCTCTGCCATGTCCGGCTCGATGATGGAAGAGTAGAGAACCTGAAAGGGAATTCTGGTTGGAGCGGTCCAGGTTGTAAGCGTCCCCACCGAGTCAAAATCTATTCTGGACTCAATAATGGTACCTGTCTTTTCAAGGGTCTCAAGGAGCTTGATGGGGTTCTTGTTTTTCCGGTGGATGTCGTTGATGAGATCATATTCAACCAGGAAGATGAAGTGACCTTCATTTTTTCGTTGTTCGACATCGTATTGAGATACCTGGGCAAAAATCCTTCCGTCGGTAAGCGCTAAGTCTACAACTCCGGCGACAAGGTCCTGCTTCTCTTCGGGCAGAGACGTTTTGGTGATGTTTTCCAGGTCCTGGACGTGGTCTGAAACATCTTCGTCATTGCTGGACTGGATATTGTTCATCAGGCTTTCGAGTTTGTCAAATCCCTTCAGAAGAACGCTGATTCGGTCTGGGTCCGGAACAAGCTCCATGTTTCTGATGAGATCCAGGACATTTTCCAGACTATGGGCCAGATCCTTGATGGTAGTAAGGCCCATGAATCCGGCGCCACCTTTTATGGAGTGGGCAGCACGGAAAACATTGTTTACAAGATCGATATCGATGTCCTCGCCACCCTCTTCGATGGTTAGCAAATCACTCTCAATGTCCGATAGATGTTCGAGGGATTCTTCGATATACATCTGCAGGGTTTCATCGTCTTCAAACATGATGCATCTCCTGAAAAGTTATTTTCTTATGAACAGTTAACAAACCCGTTATCGCATGATCTATATACGATTTGATATATAATAGACTTAAAAATACAAAAGATCCAATTAAAAGTCAAACAGGATTGCTGAAAAAGCCAGATGGACAAAGGGATCAGAACACCTTGCGGACAATGCCTTTGAGCCGGGTGTCTATCTCGAGTTCCAGGGTTGAGCACGTGTTTGGCTGGGCATGCTCAATCGGTTTGTTGTTTTTGTCAAGTATGCCGGTCACCAATGTCCTTGGATTTGGGCCCCTGGGTGTGAGGATCTCAATGGTGTCACCCCGGGAAATCTTGTTTTTGATAGCCACGGTAACTTGACCTTCTTCGTTTGCGTCTATGATTTTGCCGATAAAGCCGTGGATCATGCCCTGGCGGCGGTTTAGGTAGTTGGGTAGGGTCTGGTCCGGGTCGTTGAAGTAGAAGCCGGTACAATAGTCCCGGTGGTATATCCGGGAGAGTTCTTCCCTCCATTGGGGGTCGATTCGGTAATGTTCGGGGTCAAGGGTATAGCTGTCAATGGCCTGGCGATAGGTTTTTACCACCGAAGCAAGGTAGCTGATCCCCTTCATTCGTCCCTCTATTTTAAGCGAGGTGATGCCGGCTTCGATCAATTCGGGTATATGGTCGAGCATGCACAGGTCTTTTGAGTTGAAGATGTAAGACCCCCGGTTATCCTCCATCAATGGGTGGTACTCGCCGGGTCTCTGCTCTTCGACCACCGAGTAACTCCAGCGGCAGGGGTGGGTGCACGATCCCTGATTGCTGTCCCTGCCGGTGAGAAAATTGCTCAAAAGGCAGCGCCCGGAGTAGGAAATACACATGGCCCCGTGGATAAATGTCTCGGTTTCAATGGTGGCGCGTGTGCTGATTTCCCCGATCTCATCAAGGGAGAGTTCCCGGGCAAGGTTGACCCGCTTGATGCCAGCCTGTTTCCAGAATTGAACCGTGTTGTAGTTGGTTGTGTTGGCCTGGGTACTGAGGTGGATGGGAATGTGGGGGATGGTGGCGGTTGCCAGCATTATGATGCCCGGATCGGCAATAATGATGGCATCGGGGTTGAGGCGGCCAACCTTTTCAAGGTAACAGGTGATGGCGCTCTGTTCCGGATTGCGTGAATAGATGTTGCACGCAAGATATACCTTGACGCCGGCTTTGTGGGCAAACCCGATGGCCTGTTCCAGTTCCTGGTCGGTAAAATTGCCTGAAAAGTTTCTTAGGCTAAACTCTTTTCCTGCCAGGTAAACGGCGTCTGCGCCGTATTCAATAGCCGTTTCAAGCTTCTCAATGTTACCGGCTGGTGCGAGTAATTCTATTTTTTTTGGGATAGTTTTCATGGTAAGATTTGGTGCCCCCGGCAAGAATCGAACTTGCGCACATGGATTAGGAATCCAATGCTCTATCCACTGAGCTACGGGGGCTTATATTATTCGACCAGTAATTTCTGGCCTGGGTAAATCTTGCTTCTATCCGTTAAATGGTTCAACGTAAGAAGACGATGGAGAGTCATATTATATTTTTTGGCAATTGTAAAGGGATTATCGCCGGATTTTACAAAATGAGTGGAAAAAGTGCTGGATCGGACACTTCCGGTGGGGATGTTCAGCTTCTGCCCAATATAAAGTGCCGAGCTTCTGAGGTGGTTTGAAGCCATTATCTTCTTGGTTGTGGTTTTGTATCGTCCTGCAATGAGCCAGAGGTTATCTCCCTGCTTTACCGAGTATTTGATAGCTCCTCCGGGGGTGCGAGGGGTGGCTCCTGCCACTATGGGGTTGGCCCTGGCGCTGGAGTTGGGTATCTTCAGGACCTTTCCGGCCACGATGACACTCTTTTTTGAGATGTTGTTGGCTGAGGTGATCCTGCGAAGGGACGTGTGGTAGCGCTTGGCAATGCCGGACAGTGTCTCCCCTCGTCTGACCTTGTGGTAGGTGTACCGGGTGGGGGCGGTGTAGGAGGACTTGATCTTGTCAAGGCGAGCGATAAAGGTGTTTACCTTGTCTACCGGGATCCGGATCTTGTACTCCTCGGGGGGGAGGAGAGCGTATCTGAGTTCAGGGTTCAAATCCTTGAGTAAGGTCGTCTTTACGCCGATCTCTTTTGCAATATCTTTGAGCTGTATCTGCTTTTTAATGGTGCAGACTTTGTACTGATAGGGTTCAAACCCTTTGACCGGTTTGATGTTGTATTTGTCCAGGTTTTTTACGATGTGAAGGGTTGCAAGAAAGCGCGGAACATACTGGGCGGTTTCCCTTGGGAGTTTCTCATAGAGATCCCAAAAGTTATCCAGGTAATTGATGTTCTGTTTTCTAATGGTTCTTAATATTCTTCCTTCGCCGCAATTATAGGCAGCCAGTACGGTGGCCCAGTCCCCGAACATACTGTGAAGTTCCTTTAGATAGGCAATGGCTGCATGGGTCGCTTTGACAGGGTCGAGTCTCTCGTCAATGTAATAGTCGCGTTTGAGTCCGAACTTGTATCCGGTGGAGGGGATAAACTGCCAGAGTCCCAGGGCTCTGGCATGGGAGAGAGCTCTTATCTTGAATCCGCTCTCAATGAGTGGCAACCAGGAGAGTTCCTCGGGCAGTCCGGCTTTCTTTAGTTCTGCAGCGATGAAGGGCTGGTATCTGCCTGCCCGCTCCATGGATTGGATGAAAAAACGCTTTTCCGGGCCGGTCAGGCGTTTGATCTCCTTTTGTACATAGGTGTTCATGGTGAGCGGAATGGCGTCGTGATTACCATTGATCACGATGTTTCGAGAAGCGTAGATCTCAAGGATCCGTTTGGATATCATGTACCGGATATCTTCTTTTTGCTGGTTGAGCTGGGGGTGGGTGTCGATATCCAGGTCAAGGATGGTGGCATAGGCCATATCTAATTGGGCAAGGGCGTTTTCGAGTTCTCCTTTTTCCCACAGGGTCTGTGCCGAGTCACAGAGTTCCAGGGCTTGGTCGATCTCCTCCTGCGCGGCGGTTTCTTTGGACGTCTGTTTGTCGAGATCTGCGGTGGAGAGTGCTTCTTTGGTATTGGCTGTAAGGGGATTGATGCTGCTGGTTGATTCTGTGGATATGGCTGACGGGGTTGTGGATGGAGCGGGTTGTTCTAAGACGGTTTGTTCGCCTGTGATTGCAGCTTGTCTTGGAATCGATGACTGGCAACCTATGATGACAAATGGTATTAGGATGATCGAATTTATTTTATTCATATATTTATATCATTATATAAGCGCGTTTAAGGTTGAGGTGTCTGTGACGGGTGAGTTTGATAATGAATATAGAATTAGCGGGGGTGTGTCAAGTAAATATGGATTTGATCGGCCTACGTGGGGGTCGATTTTTCCATTGATTTTGTATGGTAGTTTAAAAATGAGAGTAAATAGCAGTAAATGAGCGGAAAAGATGTGAAATGGTGCGCTAAAATTATGTTGATGCTGTAGGCTGCTGATAACTGTCGAATCTTTGGGTTGTCAATATGGGGCCCCTCTGTTATATTCCCCTGGTCTTGTTGTGAAGCGCACAGTGCTTCTGCAACGAAGCAAGGCCGATATAGCTCAGTTGGTAGAGCATCTCACTTGTAATGAGAATGTCCTCCGTTCGATTCGGGGTATCGGCTCCAGAAAAAAACATATTGGTGGGGTTCCCGAGTGGTCAAAGGGATCAGACTGTAAATCTGACGGCTAAGCCTTCGGAGGTTCAAATCCTCCCCCCACCACCAAATAGTTTATGTAGGAGACTGCAGACCCCCTGGGTCGGGTCGTATACTGCATAGAATAGATCTTCATAGGGTGATTGCTTGCATGGCGTCGCTCTTGAATGTGCGGGAGTAGCTCAGTTGGTAGAGCTTCAGCCTTCCAAGCTGAATGTCGCGAGTTCGAACCTCGTCTCCCGCTCCACCTTTCTATGCAGTCCGAATACAAATTTTGTTTGCAACTGCTTTGTAATGATGCCCATGTAGCTCAGTTGGTAGAGCGCTTCCTTGGTAAGGAAGAGGTTCAACGGTTCGAATCCGTTCATGGGCTCCATTTTTATTCAAGCGGAAGGAAAAGTCTAGGATGGCTAAAGAAAAATTTGAGCGGACTAAACCGCATGTTAATATCGGAACTATCGGCCATATTGATCATGGCAAAACAACCCTCACCGCAGCGATTACCAAGCATGCAGCCCTCCGGGGATTTGGTGAGTTTGTAGCCTTTGACGAGATCGATAAAGCGCCGGAAGAACGTGAGCGCGGTATCACTATTTCCACAGCCCATGTTGAGTATGAGACTGAGAATCGCCATTATGCCCATGTTGATTGTCCGGGCCATGCCGATTATATCAAGAATATGATCACAGGTGCCGCCCAGATGGACGGTGCTGTTCTTGTTGTGAGCGCCGATGATGGTCCCATGCCCCAGACCCGGGAGCACATTCTTCTTGCACGGCAGGTTGGTGTGCCGAGCATCGTTGTGTTCCTTAATAAGTGCGACATGGTTGATGATGAAGAACTCATTGAGCTTGTTGAAATGGAACTGCAGGAACTTCTCACCAAGTATGAGTTCCCCGGTGATGACACTCCGATAATTCGCGGAAGCGCCCTTAAGGCCCTTGAGGCTGATACTTCCGACGACCCTGCTGCAGATCCCATTCATAAGCTGCTCGATGTTCTTGATACCTATGTTGAGGAGCCTGTTCGGGACATGGATAAAGACTTCCTCATGCCCATTGAGGATGTGTTCTCTATCTCAGGTCGAGGTACTGTTGTTACAGGGCGAATCGAGCGAGGAATCGTTAAAACCGGCGAAGAAGTAGAACTCGTCGGTATCAGGGATACAACCAAGACCATCTGCACCGGTGTAGAGATGTTCAGGAAGCTTCTGGACGAGGGTCAAGCAGGCGATAACGTCGGACTTCTTCTTCGTGGAACCAAGCGTGAGGCCGTTGAAAGAGGGCAGGTCGTAGCAAAGCCCGGGTCCATTACGCCCCACACTAAGTTTAAAGCAGAAATCTATTGTCTGAGTAAGGAAGAGGGTGGGCGTCATACCCCGTTCTTCAGTGGTTACAGGCCACAGTTCTTTTTCAGGACAACCGATGTTACTGGTATTTTGACACTGCCGGACGGCGTTGAGATGATAATGCCAGGCGATAACGCTGCAATCAGTGCTGAACTCATTGCTCCCATAGCCATGGAAAAAGAGCTTCGGTTTGCCATCAGAGAAGGTGGACGCACTGTAGGTGCGGGTGTTATCGGAGAAATAATCGAATAATCAATCAAGGAGTTTCAAGTGGCCAGAGTTAATGTTACTCTTGCATGTGAAGAGTGTAAGAGGCGGAACTACACAACGACAAAGAATAAGCGTATAACTCCTGATAAACTCGAGTTTGAGAAATATTGCAGATTTTGTAAGAAGCATGTGACTCATAAGGAGACGCGTAAATAGTTTCTGTCAGGCAGTTGACTGCCGCTTCAATGTCTGTTGGTAATGCAGGTCAGTAGCTCCAATTGGTAGAGCGCCGGACTCCAAATCCGGATGTTGGGGGTTCGACTCCCTCCTGACCTGCCACCACCAGTTACGTCGAATCCAGGAGGATTGGATAAGATAGAAATAAATCAGGAGTGATATGGCACGGTTGCAAAAAAAGAAGTCGCCAGCTGATAAAATCAAGACAAAAGTGCAGGATTCTGAAGGTTTGGCGGGAGACAGCGGAATCGAAGGGGCCGATAGGCGAGAAGATTCAACAACTCAGGTCTCGAATCAGGTTGCAAAGGTTCGTGAGAAACTTGGAAAGTCAAGTCCTCCAGCAGTTGTAGTTCCCGGGGAACCGAATTTCTACCAGAAGTCTGTTCAGTTTCTGCGGGAGGTTCGCGTTGAACTGAAAAAAGTAACCTGGCCGAATCGCAAGCAGACGGCGGGTTCAACCGTTGTTGTTATTATTCTTGTTTTTATTCTTGCTGCTTTTCTTGGCCTGGTCGATTTTAGCCTTTCAAAGCTTGTTCAGGTTGTCCTTGCATAAAGGGGAGTGACAGTGTCTCTTAAATGGTATGTGGTTCATGTCTACTCAGGGTTTGAGCAGAAGGTTAAACTCGCCCTGGAAGATAGAATTTCCAATTCCGGCTGCTCGGACAAATTTGGTGAGATTCTCGTCCCCACCGAACACGTGGTCGAATTCGTAAACGGAAAGAAACGGGAATCTTCAAGAAAATTTTATCCGGGGTACATTCTCGTGCGCATGTCTTTAAATGATGAGACATGGCATATTGTAAATTCCACTGCAAAAGTTACTGGATTTCTTGGTGGGAAGCACAAACCGGCTCCCATTACCGATCAGGAAGCCGCTGCAATCGTAGAGAGAATGGAACAGGGCAAAAAGAAACCTCAGCCCAAATATTATTTTGAACCTGGAGATGATGTACGGGTAACCGATGGCCCCTTCACCAATTTCAACGGTACAGTAGAAGAATCACTGCCGGATAAGGGAAAAATCAGGGTTCTGGTCAGCATCTTTGGCAGGGCAACGCCAGTGGAACTCGAGTTCGCCCAGGTTTCAAAGATTTAAATAGAGAAACATTAAAGTAAGTGTCAGGAGTAGATAAAGATGGCAAAAAAAGTAATGGCGCTGATAAAACTTCAGGTAACGGCTGGCAAGGCAAATCCTTCTCCGCCAATCGGCCCTGCGCTGGGTCAGCATGGCGTAAATATCATGGATTTCTGCAAGGCTTTTAATGCCAGGACGGCCAATGATGCAGGCTCTATCATACCCGTGGTGATTACCGTCTATCAGGATAGGTCGTTTACCTTTATTACAAAGACGCCTCCGGCCTCCATGCTCTTGAAAAAGGCGGCTAAGATAGACAAAGGATCCAGTGTTCCAAACCGTGACAAGGTTGGTACGGTAACCCGGGACCAGCTTGTCGAGATCGCCACAACAAAGATGGAAGATTTGAATG
Organism: Desulfobacterium sp.; assembly: GCA_016342325.1. Classification (GTDB taxonomy): domain Bacteria; phylum Desulfobacterota; class Desulfobacteria; order Desulfobacterales; family Desulfobacteraceae; genus Desulforapulum. The sequence continues at coordinate 64,454 of JAEINR010000001.1, read as the reverse complement.
CTGCTGACCTTGATGCAGCCGTGAACATAATTGCTGGTACAGCCAGAAGTATGGGCATCGAAGTAGTTTAACCGTTAAAGGAGTGAGTGATATAAAATGCCGAAGCACGGTAAAAAATATACAGAAGTATCTAAAAAGATCGACAAGCAGGCTCGTTACGATTTCAATGAAGCTTTAGAGCTCTCACTCGCTTCGTCTTATGCAAAGTTCGATGAGACTTTAGATATTGCTGTAAGGCTAGGAGTGGATCCGCGGCACGCTGATCAGATGATTCGCGGTACTGTTGTTCTTCCCAACGGTCTGGGTAAGGAAGTAAAGGTTCTCGTTTTTGCAAAGGGTGAGAAAGGCAAAGAAGCCCTTGACGCAGGGGCTGATTTCATAGCCGACGATGAGACCGTCGAGAAGATCAAGAATGGCTGGTTCGGATTTGACAAGGCCATTGCAACCCCTGACATGATGGGAACGGTCGGTAAGCTCGGAAGGGTTCTCGGACCCCGGGGGCTCATGCCCAACGCAAAGACCGGAACCGTGACCTTTGAGGTCGCACGGGCGGTTGAGGAACTCAAGGCCGGAAAGATTGAATTTCGGGTTGAAAAGGCCGGTATCATACATGCCCCGGTTGGAAAGGTTTCCTTTGGTGCTGAAAAACTGGTTGAAAATATCAAGGCTTTTCTCTCCACCATTGTTGCGCTTAAGCCTGCATCCAGTAAGGGTACATACCTTAAAGCAATTACTGTTTCCACAACCATGGGACCAGGCGTTAAAATCGATCCGGTGTTGGCAAAATAGCTGAGAGTTGCTTACGTTTCTGCCACTGGTAGATTAAGTTTTAAATTGTCTGTCAAAGACAGTAGGTGCACATGAACATGTGTATAATCGGCGCTGCCGGCCTGCCGAGACGGAAGCCTGTTTTGGCATAGTTGGCACCTCTGAAAAAATGTTGTATTTGGAAAGGAGGTGTAGTTTATTGAATTTATCAAATAAAAAAGAATTTGTAGAGCAGGTAAAGGTCCGCCTTGCAGAGACTCAAATTTCAGTCCTTGTCGATTACAAGGGACTGGATGTCGAGGCGATGACCCAGCTCAGGTCTGAGTTGAGAAAAGAGGGTGTTCAGTTGGAAGTCATGAAGAACACGCTCCTCGCCATGGCCTGTGAGGGTACTGATACCGCTCTTATGAAAGATTCCTTCAAAGGGCCCAACGCCCTTGCTACCTGCAAGGACGACCCCGTGGCCCCAGCCAGGGTTCTGGTCAAGTTTGCCGAAGAAAACGACAAGCTTGAAATCAAAGCAGGAGCCATGAACGGTAAGCTCCTCTCGGTTGACGAGATCAAGGCGCTCGCAAAGATGCCGTCACGCGAGGTCCTCCTGGCACAGTTGCTCTCAGCAATGAACGGAGTACCGACAGCCATGGTTAGAGTCCTTGGAGGCGTTCCAAGGGCATTTCTCACTGTTTGCAATGCGATTGGCGAACAGAAAGAGGCTGCATAAACGTTTTAGATAATTTTAATGATCAAAAAGAGGCAACTCTTTACAGGTTTTTCTAAGGAGAAAATAATGGCTGATATCACAAAAGATGATGTAATTGAATTTATAGCAAACATGAGCGTCCTTGATCTCTCAGAGATGGTAAAGGAGCTTGAGGAAAAATTCGGCGTATCTGCTGCGGCTCCCGTTGCAATGATGGCTGGTGGTGCGGTTGCAGGCGATGCCGGTGCTGCTGAAGAGCAGACAGAGTTCGACGTCATCCTCGAAGCTGCAGGCGACAAGAAAATTGGTGTAATCAAGGAAGTTCGCGCCATCACAGGTCTTGGTCTCAAAGAGGCAAAGGCGCTTGTTGACGAGGCTCCGAAACCCGTTAAAGAAGCAATCACAAAAGAAGATGCAGAAAAGATCAAGGATCAGCTCGAAGCAGCTGGTGCCCAGGTCTCTGTCAAATAGTAATTTGTCCTAACTATTTGAAAAAATTTGTAAATTTCACACACTCGATGCGGGGGCAGGGCCTATAAGGCCATGTCTCCGCTTTCACGGTTATAATAACCCATATTTGGAGATACCATGACCGGGAGCCTTTTGGCAAGCAAGCGCATAAGAAAAGAATTTGGTAGTAAAAGCAGGGTCGTTGACATTCCCGATCTCATTGGAATGCAGCGTACCTCTTTTGAACGTTTTCTGCAAAGGGATGCTTTCCCTGAAAACAGGGAAGATATCGGAATACACCTGGTATTCAAATCGGTTTTTCCCATTAAGGACTTTACAGGGACCTCCTCCCTTGAATATGTCTCCTACTCGTTCGGAGAGACAAAGCACTCTGTGGAAGAGTGCATCAGCCGGGGGATGACCTATGAAATTCCCGTTAACATAACCGTAAGACTCGTAGTTTACGATGTGGACAAGGAAGCAGGCACCACATCCATCCGCGACATCAAAGAGCAGGAGATCTACTTCGGCACGATTCCTTTGATGACCAAACGCGGTACCTTTATTATTAACGGTACTGAGCGCGCTGTTGTCAGCCAGCTTCACAGATCCTCCGGTGTCTTTTTTGACCATGACGAGGGCAAAAATCACTCTAGCGGCAGGATTATCTATACCGCTCGAGTTATCCCTGTCCGGGGATCCTGGATCGATATGGAAATTGATCCCAAGGATATTGTCAACATCAGGATTGACCGGAGAAGAAAATTTCCGATAACCATCCTGTTCAAGGCATTTGGGTATACCAACGAAGATATCCTGAGCTTTTTTTACAAGCGGGAGCGTATCTTTCGGAAGGACGGAGCGCTGTTCAAGGAGTTCAATCCCGAGAACCTGAAGCGAAACCGGGCCAGTTTCGATGTCCTGGATCCAGAAACAGGCGACGTGGTGGTGAAAAAAGGACGTCTCTTCACCATTCGTGCCCTGAAGCAGCTCCAGGCGGCAGGCCTTAAAAATATACCCATCAATGAGGATGACATCATCGGCAAGGGCTTTGCCTCCACCGTCATCAATGCTGAAACCGAAGAGATCATTGCCAAGGCCGGATCGCTCATCGACATCGAGGTGATCGAGGCCATCGAGGCTGCAGGCATTAACGAGTTCAGCATTCTCTACGTTGACACCTACAGTTCTGACTCCATACGAAAGACCCTGGCCGTTGACAAGGTGATCTCAAGATCGGAAGCCCTCATCGAGATATACCGAAGGCTTCGTCCTGGTAATCCAGCAACCCCTGAGGTTGCCCAGGATTTTATCGATCACCTCTTTTTTAAGCCGGCTTACTACGATCTGTCCAATGTCGGTCGTTTGAAAATGAACCACCGTCTCGGTATGACCACGGGCATCGATGTCAGAACCCTTCGAAAGGAAGACATTCTTCTTACGGCTTCAACCCTGGTCGAGCTCAAGGATACCCAGGGCGCGGTCGATGATATCGATCACCTTGGTAACCGGCGGGTTCGTGCGGTGGGTGAACTTCTTGAGAACCAGTACAGGATCGGTCTTGTTCGCATGGAGCGGGCCATTAAGGAACGGATGAGCATGCAGGAAGTGGATGCGATGATGCCCCATGACCTCGTCAATCCCAAGCCTGTCTCGGCCGTTGTCCGGGAGTTCTTTGGAACCTCCCAGCTCTCCCAGTTCATGGACCAGACCAACCCCCTGTCCGAGACCACCCACAAGCGGCGGCTTTCAGCCCTTGGACCGGGCGGACTTACCCGGGAGCGGGCCGGATTTGAGGTCAGGGATGTGCATCCCTCCCATTATGGCAGGATCTGTCCCATTGAGACACCTGAGGGACCCAACATTGGTCTCATCGTTTCCCTGTGCACCTACGCCCGGGTCAACGATTTTGGATTCATCGAAACCCCTTACAGGCTTGCCAAGGACGGCGTTGTCAGCCGGGATATCACCCATCTGTCCGCCTTTGAGGAGAAGGAACACCCCATTGCCCAGGCAAATGCGGTGCTTGACGAAAACGGTGTTTTGATCAATGATCTTGTTACCTCCAGGGTGGGTGGTGAGTTTGAGATGGTGAAAAACATGGACATCGAGTTCATGGACGTTTCGCCAAACCAGCTGGTTTCGGTTTCCGCCTCATTGATTCCTTTTCTTGAGAACGATGATGCCAACAGGGCGCTCATGGGTTCCAACATGCAGCGCCAGGCTGTTCCCCTGATTCGAAGCGAAGCACCGTTTGTCGGTACGGGCATCGAAGGGGTTGTGGCCCGGGATTCCGGTGTTGCCATCGTTGCAGAACACGATGGGGTGGTCGTGGATGTGGATGCCAAGCGCATCGTGGTTAAAAATGCAGATGAGGATGCCGGATCAGACACGAAGACCGTCACTATTTATAATGCATCCAAGTTTGTCCGATCCAACCAGAATACCTGTTTCAACCACAGGCCCATTGTTAAGAAGGGGGATCACGTTAAAACCGGCCAGGTCATAGCCGACGGTCCCTCCACAGAGATGGGGGAGCTTGCCCTTGGCAAGAATGTCACCGTAGCCTTCATGCCCTGGGGCGGTTACAACTACGAGGATTCCATCCTCGTGAGCGAACGCCTGGTGAGGGACGGGATTTATACCTCCGTACACATTGAGGAGTTTGAGGTTGTTGCTCGGGATACAAAGCTTGGCAAGGAGGAGATCACCCGGGATATTCCCAATGCCGGTGAAGAGGCACTCAAGGATCTGGACGAGAGCGGTATTATCCGCCTCGGCGCCGAGGTGAAACCCGGTGATATCCTTGTGGGTAAGATCACGCCAAAGGGTGAAACCCAGCTCAGTCCCGAGGAAAAGCTTCTCCGGGCGATCTTTGGTGAAAAAGCCGGGGATGTCAAGGACACTTCCCTCAGGGTTCCCCCCGGGGTCGAAGGGGTCGTGACCAACGCCAAGGTCTTTTCCCGCCGTGGATTATCCAAGGATGACCGAACAAGGTCCATTGAGGATTTTGAGATCCTGAAGCTTGAAAAGGACAGGGATGATGAGATTCGGATCATCTCCGAAACCATCCAGGAACGCCTTGAAGAGATGCTTGCCGGTCAACTTCTTTCCATGCCCCTTAAAAAGGGCAAAAAAGTGGTTGTCCAGGCGGACACGGCTGTGGCGCCTGGGCTCTTTGAGGGAATTCCCCTTACCGATCTTATGGGTGTGAGTGTTGGTGATCCCCATCTGACCGATACGGCTCAGATCATCCTTGAGAAGGCTGACCAGCAGATCAAAAAAGCAAGGGAACACTTCAACAGTCAGGTTTCCCGCTATGAAAAGGGAGACGATCTGTCTCCGGGCGTACTCAAGCTGATCAAGATCAGCGTTGCCATGAAACGGGTACTCTCAGTGGGTGACAAGATGGCAGGAAGGCACGGTAATAAGGGGGTTGTCTCCCGGATTCTTCCGGTGGCGGATCTTCCCTATTTTGAAGACGGGCGAACCGTTGACATGGTGCTCAATCCCCTGGGTGTTCCCTCGCGAATGAACGTGGGACAGATTCTTGAGATCCACCTGGGATGTGCTGCCAGGGGGCTTGGACGCCAGATCGATGATCTCATCTACCAGAACAATACGGATGAGCTTCGGGCGAGGATCAAGCGGATCTTTGTCACACCGCCGGTAAAGCCGGGTGAGAAAGCGAACAAGGGAAAGACCCACTACGACTTTGAGTCCCACTACACCCTTGAAGAGTCCATGCCCGTTCCGAAGAATGAGGAGGAGCGTGAATTTATTGAGTCCATCGATAAGATGGATGACAAGGCGTTCATGGCATTTGCCAAGCTCTACCAAAACGGGGTGCACATGGCAACTCCAGTGTTTGATGGTGCGGCCGAAAGTGAAATTAAGGCCTTGATCAATTACGCAGGGCTTAACACCTCGGGCCAGTCGGTCCTCTATGATGGCCGGACTGGTGAGCGCTTTGAAAAACCCATCACCGTTGGTATCATGTATATGCTCAAGCTCCATCATCTTGTCGACGACAAGATCCATGCCCGGTCCATCGGACCCTACTCTCTGGTGACCCAGCAGCCCTTGGGCGGCAAGGCCCAGTTTGGCGGCCAGCGTCTCGGAGAGATGGAGGTGTGGGCCATGGAGGCCTACGGCGCCGCCCATGCCCTCCAGGAGTTCATTACCGTGAAATCAGACGATATGACAGGACGAACACGCATGTACGAGAAGATTGTCAAGGGACAGAACGTTCTTGAGCCTGGAATGCCCGAATCTTTCAGAGTTCTTACAAAAGAGCTCCAAAGTCTGGGATTGGATATAAACCTTTTAGAAGGGAAATAAGGAGAAGATATTGGAAACCATATACGATTTCTTCGCCAAGCCGAAAGATCCTAAGATCTATACGGGAGTCCAGATAGCTCTTGCTTCCTCTGACCAGATCAGAGAGTGGTCCCATGGTGAGATAAAAAAGCCTGAAACCATTAACTATCGTACCTTCAAGCCTGAACGGGACGGTCTTTTTTGTGCAAAGGTCTTTGGCCCCACCAAGGATTACGAGTGTAACTGCGGTAAGTACAAGCGCATGAAGCACCGGGGCGTTATTTGTGAAAAATGCGGCGTTGAGGTGATTCAGTCCAAGGTGCGACGGGAAAGAATGGCCCACATCGAGCTTGCCTGTCCTGTTTCCCATATCTGGTTCCTGAAGAGCCTGCCGAGCAAGATCGGAAACATACTTGACCTGACCCTGAAGAACCTTGAAAAGGTGCTTTACTTTGACTCCTATATTGTCGTTGATCCCAAGGATACCGGGATGGATAAGCTTCAGCTCCTATCCGATGACAAATACCACGAAGCCATCGAGGAGTTCGGGTTTGACGGGTTTGAGTGCGGTATGGGTGCCGAAGCGATCCTCAAGCTGCTGGAAGAGGTGGACCTTGACGCGGTTTACAAGGAGCTTAGGGAAGAGATCTACACCACTAAATCGGTGGCTAAGCGCCAGAAGATGTCCAAGCGACTTAAAGTGGTGGATGCGTTTCGAAACTCGGAGCAGAGCCCCACAAAGATGATCATGACGGCGTTGCCCGTCCTTCCTCCGGACTTGAGGCCTTTGGTACCCCTTGAAGGCGGCAGGTTTGCCACAAGTGATCTCAACGATCTTTATCGCAGGGTGATCAACCGTAACAATCGACTTAAGCGTCTTGTCGACCTCAACGCGCCGGACATCATCGTTCGAAACGAGAAGCGCATGCTCCAGGAGGCCGTGGATGTCCTTTTTGATAACGGTCGCCACGGCAGGGTTGTTACCGGAACCAACAAGCGGCCCCTCAAGTCCTTGAGCGATACCCTCAAGGGTAAGCAGGGCCGGTTTCGTCAGAACCTGCTTGGAAAGCGTGTGGATTATTCGGGCCGTACCGTTATTACCGTCGGTCCCTATCTCCGGCTTCACCAGTGTGGTCTTCCCAAGAAGATGGCACTGGAGCTGTTCAAGCCGTTTATCTATAACTACCTGGAGCAGAAAGGCCTTGTCTCCACCGTCAAGAGTGCCAAAAAGATGGTGGAGCGGGAGGAAGTTGAGGTATGGGACGCCCTGGACCACGTGGTCAAAGAGTATCCCATCATGCTCAACCGTGCGCCGACCCTTCATCGTCTCGGCATCCAGGCCTTTGAGCCCGTCCTTATAGAGGGCAAGGCGATCCAGCTCCATCCGTTGGTCTGTACTGCGTTCAATGCCGACTTTGACGGTGATCAGATGGCCGTGCATGTGCCCCTTTCCCTGGAGTCCCAGCTTGAGGCGCGGATATTGATGCTTGCCAGCAACAATATTCTTTCCCCTGCCAATGGACAGCCCGTGATCGTTCCCACCCAGGATATCGTTCTCGGTATCTACTACATGACCCGGGGCGTTCCGGGGCTTCCCGGCGAAGACACGCGGTTTTCCAGCGTTGCTGAGGTCCGGTCTGCCTTTGACGCAAAAGAGATTGCCCTCAACGCAATGATCAAGGTTCGCATCGACGGTGAACTCTACGACACGACCTGCGGCCGGATCATGCTGTGGGAGATCATTCCCGGTGATACCCTGCTGGACATGAGCCGGATCCGGGTGGCTGACCGGGAAACAGCGACTGAGGCGTTCCAGGAACTGAGGAACGGCAAAACCTTTGACCAGGTTTCCAACGCATACTCGGATGAGGAGACCAAATCCACAAAGGGTGCCACCGGTATCCTGACCCGAAAGGAGTTCAAGAACATCTTTCAGGTCTCCGAGATCAAGGCTGAGCAGCTTTACGGACTTCGAAAAGATCAGTTCTCCGATGTGATCGAATCCGGTGGATTCTATAATATCTTCAGGGTTGACGTGCGTAAAACGACGTTGCCCTTCCATCTTGTGAATAAAATCATCACCAAGTCTGCCGTCCGGGAGCTTGTGGATTATGCCTACAGAAACATCGGCATTAAAGAGACCGTGGTTCTGGCCGACAGGCTCAAGGATATCGGTTACAAGTACTCAACCCTTGGCGGGCTTTCCATCTGCATCGACGATATGATCATTCCGGATAATAAGTGGGATATCATCCATGAGGCGGAGATGAGTGTTCTTGACATCAAGGAGCAGTATTCCGAGGGCTTGATCACCCAGGGCGAGAAGTACAATAAGGTGGTTGATATCTGGGCCAAGAGCACGGACGACATTGCCGACGCCATGATGGAGGTGATGAAAGACCCGAAATCCTCTAAGAGTTATCAGGGTCCCCAAGAGGACGTTCTCAACGCTGTATACATGATGGCTGATTCCGGCGCCAGGGGCAGCAAGGATCAGATGAGGCAGCTCGCCGGAATGCGTGGCCTCATGGCCAAACCCTCGGGCGAGATCATTGAGAACCCGATCACTGCCTGTTTCCGTGAGGGGTTGACGGTTCTTCAGTACTTTATTTCCACCCATGGTGCCCGTAAGGGGCTTGCCGATACTGCGCTCAAGACCGCCAACTCGGGTTATCTTACCCGTCGTTTGGCCGATGTGGCCCAGGATTGCACCGTGATGGAGGCGGATTGCGGTACCCTCATGGGTGTCGAGGTTGAATCCCTTCTTGAGGGCGGTGAAGTGATCCAGAGCCTGGGTGAGCGAATCCTCGGCCGGGTTACCCAGGATGCTGTCCGGGATATTTATACGGATGAGATCATCGTTGAGAAGGGTGTGGAGCTGGGTGAGGCCATGGTTGAGAAGATCGAGGCGGCCGGTGTTACCAGCGTTAAGATCAGAAGCGTTCTGACCTGTAAATCCAAGACCGGGGTGTGCGCAAGCTGCTACGGCCGTGACCTTGCCTACGGTAAGACCGTGGATATCGGCCAGGCCGTTGGTATCATGGCCGCCCAGTCCATTGGTGAGCCGGGAACCCAGTTGACCATGCGTACCTTCCATATCGGTGGTACGGCCAGCAGAAAGGTCGAGGTCGCTGAGATCAAGGCCAGGGTTGCAGGAAACATCAGGCTCAACAAGAGCATTCAGATCGTTACCACGGCAGATGACAAGCAGATCGTCATGAACAGAAAGGGCGGCGGGTTTGTCATTGTCGGACCCGAAGGCAGGGAAAGGGCCCATGATGACATCATCTACGGCGCAACCCTCCTGGTTAAAGAGGGGCAGCATGTGGAAGTTGGAGACAGGATCGCCGAGTGGGATCCCTTCACCACCCCCATCATTACCGAGGTGAACGGCCGGGTTCGTTTTGCCGACATCGAGGCCGGTTCCACGGTACAGGAGCAGATCGACCCTGTTACCGGAAAAGTAAGTCGAACCATTATCGAAGGCAAGATTTCCGATGTTCGCCCGAGGATCACCTTCAGGGACCCGGACGGAAAAGGGGTTAAGTTGCCGGGCGCAAGCGCGATTGTCCGCTACTTCCTTCCGGTCAACGCCATTCTGTTGGTGGACGAGGATGACCAGGTCATGGCGGGTGATATCATTGCAAAGCTTCCCCGGGCGACGTCAAAGACCAAGGATATCACCGGTGGTCTTCCCAGGGTTGCGGAACTTTTCGAGGTGAGGAAGCCTAAGGAGCCCACAGTTCTCACGGAGATCGATGGTTACATCACCGTATCCAAGGGAACCAAGGGCAAGCAGAAAGTGACCGTTACGCCCACGGACGTGGGTGACAAGCGTGAATACCTTATTCCCAAGGGACGCCACGTTTCGGTTTATGACGGTGATTATGTCAAGGCCGGCGAGCCCCTCATCGGCGGTAGTGCCAATCCCCAGGATATCTTGAATATCAAGGGCGAGGTTGCTCTGGCCCGGTATCTTGTGGATGAGGTCCAGGAGGTCTACAGGCTCCAGGGTGTTCGGATCAACGATAAGCACATCGAGGTGATCATTAGCCAGATGATGCGCCGGGTTAAGGTGATCGAGATCGGGGATACCGACTTTATTCCGGACGAGCAAGTGGACAGAATGCGGTTTGCTGCGGCAAACCGGGAAGTCGTGCTCAAGGGTGGCGAGCCGGCCAGGGGAGAGCCTTTGATTCTCGGAATCACCAAGGCGTCTTTGGCAACGGACAGTTTTATCTCCGCCGCTTCGTTCCAGGAGACAACAAAGGTGTTGACCGAAGCAAGTATGCAGGGTCGCCTTGATGATCTTAAGGGACTTAAGGAAAATGTGGTCATGGGTCGATTAATTCCGGCTGGTACGGGTTTTGTCGGTTTCAAGGATTTGGAAATCGAAATTGCGGATGTTGCCGCAGTCTAAACTATCGGATCAGCATAAACAAAAAACTTGACAAAATCGGTGGTTATGTATAATAATCTAACATTTTGTCGCACAAGAAGATTCGAAAATATTCGATAAGGAGTGTTATTTAGGTATGCCGACCATTAATCAGCTGGTTAGGAAAGGTAGAAAAAAGGCCGAGAAAAAGCAGGGAACTCCTGCACTTAAGGGAGGCCCCCAGAAGCGCGGGGTTTGCACTAGGGTCTATACATCCACACCCAAGAAACCGAACTCGGCCCTTCGAAAAGTTGCCAGGGTTAGGTTGACAACGGGCATGGAAATCGCAGCGTATATCCCCGGAATGGGTCACAACCTTCAGGAGCATTCGGTCGTTCTGGTCAGGGGTGGAAGAGTGAAGGATCTTCCCGGTGTCCGTTACCATATCGTAAGGGGTACCCTGGACACACTTGGTGTTGAAGATAGAAAACAGGGCCGGTCCAAATACGGAGCAAAGAAGCCCAAATAGGCGAGATGTCCGGGTGGTAACACTGCCTGGAGATTTTTGAATCAAGATTAGGATTCGGTGGATATATGGCAAGAAAAAAAATAGTTTCAGGGCATTTGAAGAATGCCATTAATAAAGATGTGCATCCGTCGGTGAAGTTCATCAACTGCATCATGCGTGACGGCAAGAAAAGTGTCGCAGAGCGACTTTTTTCAGATGCCATGGGCATTGTTAAGGAGAAGCTTGATCAAGAGGTTCCCCTCGATGTCTTTGAGAAGGCGATCAACAACATTCGGCCTGCAGTTGAGGTTAAGTCCAGGAGGGTGGGTGGCTCCACCTACCAGGTTCCGACGGAAATTAAATCTGCCAGGCAGACAGCCCTCGCTTTCAGATGGCTGCTAAAGCATAGCCAGTCCCGTTCAGAAAAGGGTATGGCAAACAAGCTGGCTGCAGAGCTCCTCGATGCTTTCAACGAGAGGGGCGGTGCTGTAAAGAAGAAAGAAGACACGCACAAGATGGCAGAGGCCAACAAGGCTTTTGCTCATTTTCGTTGGTAAAATAGCATAAGAATGTCCTGTTGATATATCAGGGAAGGAAAAATTAAGATGGCTAAAGAAAAATTTGAGCGGACAAAGCCGCATGTAAACATTGGTACCATCGGTCATATCGATCATGGTAAGACAACCCTAACTGCTGCGATCACTAAGCATGCAGCCCTTCTAGGTTTTGGTGAGTATGTCGCCTTTGACGAGATTGACAAGGCGCCTGAAGAGCGTGAGCGTGGTATAACCATCTCCACCGCCCATGTTGAGTATGAGACAAAGAACCGTCACTACGCCCATGTGGATTGCCCGGGCCATGCTGATTACATCAAGAACATGATCACTGGTGCTGCCCAGATGGACGGTGCCGTTCTCGTTGTAAGCGCTGATGATGGTCCCATGCCCCAGACCCGGGAGCATATCCTCCTTGCACGTCAGGTCGGTGTTCCCAGCATTGTCGTGTTCCTTAATAAGTGCGACATGGTTGACGACGAAGAGCTCATCGAGCTGGTCGAGATGGAGCTCCAGGAGCTTCTGACCAAGTACGAGTTCCCCGGTGACGACACACCCATCATCCGTGGTAGTGCACTCAAGGCCCTTGAGGCGGACAGTCCAGAAGATGAGGCGGCTAAGCCCATCCATGAGCTTCTCGAAGTGCTGGACTCCTATGTTGAGGAGCCCGTTCGTGACATGGACAAGGATTTCCTCATGCCCATCGAGGATGTTTTCTCCATCTCCGGTCGTGGTACTGTTGTAACCGGTAGAATTGAGCGTGGTATCGTCAAGACCGGTGAAGAGGTTGAGCTTGTTGGAATCCGTGAGACTACCAAGACCATTTGTACTGGTGTTGAGATGTTCCGGAAGCTTCTGGATGAGGGACAGGCCGGTGACAATGTCGGACTCCTCCTCCGTGGCACCAAGCGTGAGGCTGTTGAGCGTGGCCAGGTTGTTGCTAAGCCCGGATCCATCACTCCCCATACAAAGTTCAAGGCTGAGATCTACTGCCTGAGCAAAGAGGAAGGCGGACGTCACACTCCCTTCTTCAGTGGTTACAGACCTCAGTTCTTCTTCAGAACAACCGATGTTACCGGTATTCTCTCCCTTCCCGAAGGTGTTGAGATGATCATGCCTGGCGACAATGCCGCCATCTCTGCAGAGCTCATCGCACCCATAGCCATGGAGAAAGAACTCCGATTTGCTATCAGGGAAGGTGGACGTACTGTTGGCGCCGGTGTTATTGGTGAAATAATCGAATAATAAGAGAAGATAAGACTGTTATGATAAAGACCAAAATAAGGATCAGGCTCAGAGCCTACGATCATAAGCTTCTTGATCAGTCGTCCACGGACATCGTTGACACTGCAAGAAAGACTGGTGCAAAGGTTGTGGGGCCGATTCCGCTTCCCACGAGGATAAACAAATTTTGCGTTCTTCGTTCACCCCATGTGAACAAAAAATCACGTGAACAGTTTGAGATCAGGACACACAAACGCCTGATGGACATACTGGAACCAACTCAGCAGACAGTCGATGCTCTTATGAAGCTTGATCTTTCACCAGGTGTTGATGTCGAGATAAAACTTTAGCATAGAAGAGCAGGAAAGTTATCATGTTTAAAGGAATGTTAGGTAAAAAAATCGGGATGACAAGCGTCTTTGCATCCGACGGAAGACTTGTTCCGGTGACTGTTGTAAAGTTTGGGCCCTGTGTCGTAACCCAGGTCAAGACCGAAAAGACAGACGGGTACAACGCACTTCAGCTCGGCTTTGACGAGCGTCCCCTGGAAAAGTGCACCAAGCCCAGGGCCGGTCACTTTGCCAAGAGCGGCTCCACCGGTTTTAAAACCGTAAGAGAGTTCGAAGTAGACGCTCCTGAGGAGTTCGAGACTGGACAGGCCATTGGGTTTGAATCCTTTTCCATTGGCGACAAGGTCAATGTAACAGGCACTTCAAAGGGTCGTGGTTTTGCCGGTACCATCAAACGGTGGGGATTTAGCCGGGGTCCTGAGACCCATGGTTCCCGTAATCACCGTGCACCCGGTTCCATCGGTTGTTCAGCCTGGCCTGCAAGGGTCGTCAAGGGCAAAAAAATGCCCGGCCACATGGGTGTTGACAGGAAGACCGTCAAGAACCTGGAAGTGATCGAGATCAGAGCGGAAGAGAACATCGTCCTGATAAAAGGTCCAGTCCCGGGATGCAAAACCGGACTCCTTGAGATTCGCAAGGTCGGTTAACCCGATTTACCAGCCTGTGAGACTGGTTTTGTTCCACAGGATGAAGATTCGATAGAACTGCAAATCATCGCACTCTTTGTCGGATAGTCCAGTTTGTGTTGGGAAACGGTTCCCAACACGATTTTTTAATGCGACCGTGGGTATTGCAATTATTATCGCAGTGAAGCACGGTCGCTAAAGTTTTATGAGGAAGGATATGGCTGCTGTAGATGTTTTAAACAGATCAGGAGAAAAGGTCTCTGAGACCCAGATTTCTGATGAGGTATTCAGCATTCCTGTAAAGAAAAGTGTGCTGCACGAGGTTGTTAGAATGCAGCTTGCAAAGAGACGAAGCGGAACTGCCAAAGTAAAGGGCAGATCTGAGATCTCTGGAAGCACCAAAAAGCTTTACAGGCAGAAAGGCACCGGAAACGCGCGTTCCGGTAGTGTTAAGTCCCCCCTTCGCAGGGGCGGCGGCGTCATCTTTGGGCCCTCCCAGAGATCATACGCATACTCGGTTCCCAAAAAGGTGAAGGCCCTGGCGCTCAAGATGGCATTGAGCACCAAGCTTGCCGCCAATAAGCTGTCGGTCATCGACACCTTTGGAATGGATCAGATCAAGACCCAGGAGTTCGACGGAATCATCGACGCCCTGGGGCTCAAAAATACCCTTATCGTCATTGACGGAGACGACAGAAACCTTGTGCTCTCTGCCAGGAACGTATCTGACGTAAAGGTTATCCGGACAGAAGGTCTTAACGTATACGATATTCTCAAATACGATCACCTGCTTCTGTTGGAATCATCAATTACGGGTATTGAAGGGAGGTTTGCCAAATGAGAGAGTACGACATCATCAGGCGTCCCATTAATACTGAAAAAACCACCCTACAAAGAGAGCTCCACAATCAGTTCTCCTTCGAGGTTGCCAGAGACGCAAGCCGGGTAGATATCAAGAACGCAGTTGAAAAAATTTTCAATACCAGGGTTCAGACGGTGAAAACCATGCAGGTTAAGGGTAAAACCAAACAGCGTGGTCGGATTGTCGGGAAAAGGCGCAGTTGGAAAAAAGCCATTGTTAAGCTTATGCCTGGGCAGAGAATTGATTTTTTTGAAGGTGTTTAAAAAGAGGTAGACATGTCAATATTGAAGACAAAACCGACATCACCCGGAAGAAGAGCTCAGGAATACCATTCCTTTGAAGAGATTACAAAGACCAAGCCTGAGAAGGCGCTTCTTGCACGGCTCAAAAAAACGGGTGGTCGTAACTCAAACGGTAGAATAACAAGTCGGCACAGGGGCGGCGGAGCAAAACGCCATTACCGTATCATCGATTTCAAGCGGGACAAGGACGGAATTCCGGCCAAGGTCTCAGCCATCGAATACGATCCCAACAGAAGCGC
Organism: Desulfobacterium sp.; assembly: GCA_016342325.1. Lineage (GTDB taxonomy): Bacteria > Desulfobacterota > Desulfobacteria > Desulfobacterales > Desulfobacteraceae > Desulforapulum. The sequence continues at coordinate 49,173 of JAEINR010000001.1, read as the reverse complement.
ACGCATTGCTCTTCTTGTTTATGCTGACGGTGAAAAAAGGTATATACTTGCTCCCATGGAAGTTAGTGTCGGTGACACCATCGAGACTGGGTCTGGTGCAGACATCAAACCAGGCAACTGCCTTCCCCTGGAGAATATTCCCCTTGGTACTCGTATCCATAACATCGAGCTGAAGATGCAGAAGGGCGGCCAGGTCGTTCGAAGCGCTGGTGCCTTTGCACGGCTCATGGCTAAAGAGGGCACCTATGCTCAGGTACTCCTTCCCTCCGGTGAAGTCCGTATGATTCACTTGAAGTGCAAGGCCACAATTGGAAGGATCGGCAACGAAAAGCACGGTGATCTTAAGCTTGGAAAGGCTGGCCGTTCAAGGTGGCTTGGCAGACGTCCCTCAGTCAGGGGCGTTGCAATGAACCCTGTGGATCATCCCATGGGCGGTGGTGAAGGTAGATCTTCCGGTGGTCGACATCCTTGTACTCCGTGGGGAACACCCACAAAGGGCTATCGAACTCGGACGAACAAGAGATCTGACCAGTACATCGTTAAAAGACGAGCTAAAAGGAAATAATAGGTGATCTGATATGCCAAGATCGTTAAAGAAGGGCCCTTACATCGCCCAAGAGCTTTTAAAAAAGGTGCTTACTGCACAGGAAACCAGAAGCAAGAAAGTGGTCAAGACCTGGTCCAGGAGATCTACAATATTTCCTGAGATGGTCGGACTCACCCTTGCTGTGCACAACGGCAAAAAGTTTGTTCCTGTTTTTGTAACTGAAAACATGGTCGGTCACAAACTTGGAGAATTTTCTCCAACCCGTACATTCTACGGGCACGCTGGTGACAAAAAATCTAAGATGAAGAGATAACCTGGCGGTTTTAAAAGCTAAAGGATATTGTGATGGAAGTTAAGGCAGTTACAAAATACGTGCGTATATCCCCGTACAAGTTACGAGGTCCGGTAGACGTCATAAAGGGAAAGACGGTGGAGGAGGCGCTTAATCTCCTCAAGTTCATGCCCCTTAAGGCCGCCGGTATCATATCAAAAGCCCTCAGCTCGGCAGTTGCCAACGCTGAGCATAACCATGAGATGGATGTTGACGGTCTCATGGTTAAAAACATCATTGTTGATCAAGGCCCAACCCTTAAACGGTTCCGGGCCAGGGCAAGGGGCAGAGGCGCCAGGATTCTTAAAAGATCCAGTCATCTTACTGTCATTGTCGATGAAACGGTCTAATATAAGGAGGGCAAAGGCTTGGGCCAGAAAGTAAATCCAATCGGATTAAGATTGAACATTGTTAACACTTGGGATTCCAGGTGGTATGCAGATAAGAAATATGCAGATTTCGTCCTTGAAGATTTCAAGCTTAGGGAGTTTCTGAAAAAGAAACTTTTCCATGCCGGAATATCCAAGATCGAGATCGAACGTTTCACAAAACGGATCAGAATCCGCGTGTTTGCGGCAAGACCCGGAATCATCATCGGAAAAAAAGGCAGCGAGATCGCGCTTCTCAAGAAGGAACTTGAGAAGATGATCGTTCCCGAGGTGTTCATCGACATTCAGGAAGTCAGAAGACCTGAAATCGATGCACAGCTTGTGGGGGAGAATATTGCTGCCCAGCTTGAGCGCAGGATCGCCTTTCGGCGAGCCATGAAACGAAGCGTCTCTTCCGCCATGCGTTTTGGAGCACAGGGGATTAAGATCATCTGTGCCGGACGTCTGGGTGGCGCCGAGATGGCCAGGACCGAGTGGTACAAAGAAGGCCGAATTCCCCTTCACACCCTTAGGGCGGATGTGGATTACGGCTTTACCGAGGCTCGGACCACTTACGGCACCATCGGTATCAAGACCTTCATCTTTAAGGGTGAAGTCCTGAAGAGTGATCGAAACGTAAAAGCTTAAATTAGTTAGGAGATGAAGATATGCTGAGTCCTAAGAAAATGAAATATCGCAAGCGGATGCGCGGGCGGCTGAAGGGCAAGCCCACTGGAGGCACCGAACTTAACTTCGGTGATTTCGGGCTCCAGGCCACCGAGTGCGGCTACATAAACGCACGGCAGATCGAGGCTGCCCGTATCGCCATGACCCGTAAGATCAAGAGAACTGGTAAAACCTGGATTCGGTTCTTTCCAGATAAGCCGGTTACAAAGAAACCCGCCGAAGTCCGGATGGGTAAGGGTAAGGGCCCCACGGATGCCTGGGTTGCTGCAATCAGACCGGGCAGAATCCTCTATGAAATGGAGGGTGTGCCCCGCGAGCTTGCTAAAGAGGCTCTACGCCTTGCCGCTCATAAACTTTCCGTAAAAACCAGATTTGTGGAAAGGAGTTAAGACTATGAAAAATAGTGAAATTCGAAATATGAGTGCTGAAGAGGTAACCGGAAAACTGACTGAGCTGAAAAAAGAGTTCTTTAATCTGCGCTTTCAGCATGGTGTTGGTCAGCTTGAAAATACAGCCATTCTCCCCTCTATTCGTAAGGATATTGCGAGACTTATGACCGTCTCCAGGGAAATGAATTTAAACATTAGCTAATTTGAGAAAAGTTGCTGCCATGAATGAAAGAGGAAGAAAGAGAGTACTGTTAGGTACCGTAGTGTCGGACAAGATGGACAAGTCCGTCGTTATCGAGGTAGAGAGGCTCGTTCAGCACAAGGTATATAAGAAGTACATAAAGAGCCATAAAAAATATACTGCCCACGATGAGACCGATCAGTGCCGCATCGGAGACGTGGTCAAGATAACCGAGTCAAGGCCTTTGAGTAAGACAAAGAAATTTCGCGTCAGTGAGATTGTCAAAAAGGCAATTTGATTTGAGAGGGATTGAAAAATGATTCAGACCGAGAGTAGACTAACTGTAGCAGACAACTCCGGCGCTAAGGAGCTCTATTGCATCAAGGTGCTTGGCGGCTCAAAAAGACGGTATGCCGGTATTGGTGACATCATTGTCGTTTCCGTAAAGGAAGCTATTCCCAATGCCAAGGTAAAAAAGGGCGACGTTGTCAAGGCCGTTATTGTTAGAACCAAAAAAGAGGTCTCAAGACCTGATGGTTCCATGATCCGCTTTGACGACAACTCAGCCGTTATCATCAACGCTTCCAACGAGCCGATTGGTACCCGTATTTTCGGACCTGTTGCAAGGGAACTTCGAGCCAAACGGTTCATGAAGATAATTTCCCTGGCTCCTGAGGTGCTTTAACTGCTCGGTTTTTTGGAGAAACCTATGGAAAATGTGAAATTACGACTTAAGAAAGACGATAAAGTCAAAGTACTTACCGGCAAGGACAAGGGAAAGATTGGAAAAGTCCTCAAGGTGCTCAACAAGAAGAACCGAGCAATCGTTGAAAATATTAACGTGGCAAAGATTCATCAGAAACCGACCCAGGCAAGTCCCCAGGGCGGGATTGTTGAAAAACCCTTGCCTGTGGATTGTTCAAATCTCATGATCATGTGCAACAGCTGCATCAAACCGGTGAGAGTCGGTATCAAACAGCTGGAGGACGGGAAAAAAGTCCGGGTCTGCAAGAAATGCAATGAGCAGATTGATGCCTAGGATAGCCGGAGGAGCTAAATGACGACTCTAAAAGAAATATATAAAGAAGAAATAATTCCCGGGCTCAAGGACACCTTTGCATATAAAAACATTATGCAGGTACCTAAGCTTGAGAAGATCGTGCTGAACATCGGACTTGGAGAGGCTATCAACAACGCAAAGCTTCTCGACTCAGCTGCAGCAGATCTTGCCCTGATTACCGGCCAGAAGCCGGTTATCACAAAGGCAAGGAAGTCCATTGCTGCATTTAAGCTGCGTGAGGGTATGCCCATCGGTTGCATGGTAACGCTTCGAAGGGAGAAGATGTACGACTTTCTCCAGAAGCTTGTCAATATCACCCTTCCCCGTGTTAGGGATTTTAGGGGAATTTCAGGAAAAGCGTTTGACGGTCACGGCAACTACAGCCTTGGCATCAAAGAGCACATCATCTTTCCTGAGATTGATTTTGATCAAACCGACAGTATCAAAGGTCTGAACATAACTATTGTTACCACGGCCGATACTGACAAAGAGGGAAAAGAACTCCTGAGACTGTTCGGGATGCCTTTCAAAAACTGATTGTTTAGATAGGGCAGTTGGGGTTGGCAGATTCCGTCGCCAACCTCGGTACTGCATACTGAAAGAATTTTAAGGAGGGGTGATTTGGCTAAAAAGAGTCTTATCGCAAAGGCAGCAAGAACGCCGAAATTTGGAGTTCGATCTTATAATCGATGTCCAATGTGCGGTCGGCCCAGAGGGTTTATCAGGAAGGCCGGCATTTGTAGAATTTGTTTCCGGGAACTTGCATCTGCAGGTAAACTTCCCGGAGTGACCAAATCTAGCTGGTAATAGCTTTCTGGCCGTCATGGCCAGGCTGTTACCTCTGAACAGGGCAGCGTCCCTGCAGAAAAAGTAAAGTTCAGGAGATTATTATGGCAATGAGTGATCCAGTTGCGGACATGCTTACCAGAATTCGAAATGGTGCAAAAGCAGAGTTCGCCAAAGTGGATATCCCCGGGTCAAAGCTGAAGTTGGAGCTGGCGCGGGTGCTGAAAGAACAGGGATACATCAAGAACTACAAGTTTGTCGAAGACGATAAGCAGGGTATTCTTCGTGTATACCTTAAATATGTATCTGAGAAACCTGTGATCTACGGACTCGAGCGGGTAAGTAAGCCCGGTCGTCGTATGTACACAAAGTCCAGGGAGATTAAACCGGTTTTGAACGGTCTTGGTATATCGATTTTATCCACATCAAAAGGCTTGATGACGGATAAACAGGCTAAAAAAGAGAATGTGGGCGGCGAAGTCCTCTGTAACATCTGGTAACACTGGAGGGATAAATGTCACGAATAGGTAAAAAGCCGATCCAGATTCCAGCAAAGGTTGAAGTGATTCTTAAGGGAGATGCCCTGACAGTAAAGGGTCCCAAAGGCACTTTGAACCGTAGTCTGCATTCGGCTGTAAACGTAGCGATTAACGATGGTATCATCACCGTAGGTGTTACCGACATCTCTGATCGGAAAATTGTGGCCCTCCAGGGTCTGTTCCGGTCGTTGATAGCCAACATGGTCATCGGTGTATCAGACGGATACGAGAAAAAGCTTCTTCTGAACGGTATCGGATACCGTGCTGAGATTAAAGGCAACACGGTTGTGCTCAATGTAGGATATTCCAATCCCGTCAATTTTGATCTGCCAGAGGGGATTTCCGCAACGGTTGATAAAAACACCACCATTTCCCTGTCCGGAATCGACAAGGAGATCTTGGGTGAGACTGCAGCAAGAATCAGAAGGGTAAGACCGCCTGAGCCTTATAAAGGCAAGGGCATTATGTATTCTGACGAGAGAATAATCAAAAAGGCTGGAAAGGCTGCGGCTAAATAATCAAACCAGGAATAGACTATTATGGCAAATAAATCTACAAGGCTTTCTTCAAGGCTTAAAAGACAGAAGAGAATCAGGAAGAGTATTACTGGGACCGAGGACCGTCCCAGGCTCTGTGTTTTCAGAAGTGCCTCTCACATGTACGCCCAGGTCATCGATGATGTCAAGGGTGCTACACTTGCTGCGGCTTCGACACTCGATGGCGACTTCAAGGAAAACAACGATAAGGTTACTGGAAAGGATGCGGCCGCTGCAATCGGAAAGCTGGTCGGCAAGAGGGCTCTTGATAAGGGGATTACCAAGGTTGTTTTCGATCGAAACGGTTTCCTCTATCATGGACGCGTAAAAGCACTTTCAGACGGAGCTCGGGAAGCCGGGCTGAATTTCTAATAAGGAGGAGTCCCCTTGGCACATAATCAGACAGATGAAAACCTATTGATCGACAAGGTTGTCAAGATCAACAGGGTTGCAAAGGTTGTAAAGGGTGGTAGAAATTTCAGCTTCAGCGCCCTTGTGGTTGTAGGCGACGGTAAAGGAAGTGTCGGTTACGGACTGGGTAAGGCTGGCGAGGTTCCGGAAGCCATTCGTAAAGGCCTTGATAAGGCGAAAAGAAACATGACAAAGGTCTCCATTCTCGATGGCACAATTCCCTTCGAGATCGTGGGACGGGCCGGCGCCGGAAAGGTCATGCTCAAGCCGGCATCTCCTGGTACGGGTGTTATTGCAGGCGGAGGCGTTCGAGCGGTTCTTGAGGCTGCGGGTGTTACCGATATTCTCACAAAGTGCATCGGAACAAACAACACCCACAACGTCGTCAGAGCCACCATGGCCGGACTTCAGTCACTCGAAACCAAGGAAGAGGTTGCCAAAAGGCGTGGCCTCCGTCCTGAAGACATTTAACGAAAGAGGCTTGAAATGTCAGGTAAACTAAAGATTACACAGACCAGAAGCCTGGTCGGGCGTCCTGAAAAGCACAGGAAGATCGTTCGTGCCCTTGGCTTGAAAAGAATGCATATGACAGTTGAGCATAAGAACAACCCCGCAATTATAGGAATGGTCAAGAAAGTTCCCCATCTTGTAACTGTGGAGGAGGCGTAGAATGAAGCTTCATGAATTGGCACCTTCCGAGGGCAGCCGAAAGAAAAGAAAACGGGTTGGTAGAGGTCCGGGGTCCGGCATGGGCGGAACATCTACCCGGGGTAACAAGGGCCATAATCAGCGGTCCGGTGGTGGCGTTAGACCCGGATTTGAAGGTGGCCAGATGCCCCTTCACAGACGACTTCCCAAACGGGGATTCACGAATGTTCTGGCAAAACGCATTTCCATCGTTAACGTGGCAGACCTTGACCGGTTTGAGGATAAGGCTGTGATCGATACGGCCGCCCTCAAGGATATCGGACTCATCAAGGGTGGGTTTGACAGGGTTAAGGTGCTTGGCAACGGAGATGTTACCAAATCATTTTCCCTGAAACAGTGCCTTGTCAGCAAAGCAGCCAGAGAGAAGATCGAATCTGCTGGCGGAACCATTGAAAACTAATTGAATCTGAGGTTTTAATAAATGATTGAGCGCGGATACCAGAACATACTCAAACTTCCTGAGCTGAAAAGAAAGCTTTTGATTACATTCGCTCTTCTATTTGTCTATCGTGTGGGAGTTCATGTTCCAACGCCAGGTATTGACGGAGCAGCGCTTGCGTCGTTTTTCGACAACGCCAGGGGCACTCTTTTTGCGATGTTCAACATGTTTTCAGGAGGGGCTCTGGACAGGCTCTCGGTGTTTGCGCTGGGAATCATGCCCTATATCAGCGCATCAATCATACTTCAGTTGATGACGGTTGTAATCCCCCATCTTGAGCAGTTGTCCAAGGAGGGAGAGCAGGGCAGGAAAAAAATCACCCAGTATACACGGTATGGAACGGTTGTACTGAGTCTGATCCAGGGATTTGGGATCAGCGTTGGGCTTGAAAGCATGACATCTCCGGCAGGGGCACCCATTGTGCTTTACCCCGGCTGGGGATTCAGGCTTTTAACCGTGATTACCCTGACCGCAGGTACGGCCTTTATCATGTGGCTTGGCGAGCAGATTACGGAGAGGGGGATCGGAAATGGTATCTCCCTCATCATCTTTGCCGGTATCGTTGCAAATATGCCCGTAGCCATCGTCAATACACTCCGTTTAGTATCTACCGGGGAGATGGGACTCTTTGCCATAATTATCCTGGCGGTCCTCATGGTTGCTGTTGTGGCGGCCATCATCTTTTTTGAAACTGCCCAGCGCAGGATCCCGGTCCAGTATGCAAAACGTGTGGTTGGCCGGAAGATGTACGGGGGGCAAAGTTCCCACCTTCCGTTGAAGATCAACACGGCAGGTGTTATACCGCCGATCTTTGCTTCGTCCATCATTATGTTTCCCGCGACCTTAGCAAACTTCATTGATCTTCCGATCATGAAGACGGTGGCAGCGGCCATGAGTCCTGGCACAATTGTCTATAATCTGATATACATCGGTTTTATCATGTTCTTCTGTTTCTTTTACACGGCCGTTACCTTCAATCCTGAAGATGTGGCAGAGAACATGAAGAAGAACGGTGGGTATATTCCGGGTATCAGACCGGGCAAAAGGACGGCCGAGTATATTGATAAGGTGTTGACAAGGATAACCACGGGAGGGGCGGTTTATGTCTCCCTCGTGTGTGTGCTACCCACCATGTTGATGACCAAATTCAATGTGCCATTTTATTTCGGTGGAACTGCTCTTCTTATTGTCGTTGGTGTATCTATTGATACGATCTCCCAGATCGAATCCCACCTCATTACAAGGAACTACGAAGGGTTTCTGGGAAAATCAGGCAGTGTTAAGTCAAGAAGATAAACCGAACATTAACTCACCGACACATCATAAAGAAACGCGAAGGGGAATATAGTATGGCAAAGGAAGAAGCCATTAAGGTTGAAGGGACGGTACTTGAAACACTGCCCAACGCCATGTTCAAGGTCGAGCTCGAGAACAAACATCAGCTCCTTGCCCACATTTCAGGTAAGATGAGAATGCATTTCATCAAAATTTTGCCTGGTGACAAGGTAACCGTCGAGCTTTCTCCGTACGATCTGACAAGGGGCCGGATTACATATCGCTATAAATAGAACAGGGTACTCCGCCACAAGGGGTACACTAGGAGTATGATAAGATGAAAGTCAGAGCATCTGTGAAGAAGATTTGTAAAGATTGCAAGGTTATCCGAAGGCGCGGAGTCGTCAGGGTAATCTGTATAAATAAACGTCATAACCAGAGGCAGGGATAGGGGGGAAAAGCGTGGCAAGAATTGCAGGCGTAGATTTACCGAGAAATAAACACGTAGAGATCGCTCTAACCTATATCTTTGGTATTGGTAGAACCCGATCCAAAGAGATACTTGCAAAGGTTGGGATCAATCCTACACTCAAGTCAGACCTTCTCACCGAAGAGCAGGTTAATGATATCAGAAAGGTCATTGACAGCGATTTAAAGGTCGAGGGTGAGCTGAGAACCGAAATCTCAATGAACATCAAGCGACTCATGGATCTGGGATGTTATCGTGGCCTCCGTCATCGTAAATCCCTACCGTGTCGTGGTCAGCGGACCAGCACAAACGCAAGGACCCGAAAAGGTCCGAAAAGGGCTGCTGTTAAGAAGAAGAAGTAGGGATGATAGGATGATAGGACATTTTCCTATCCTACCCATTAGGAGGCATTGCTAAATCATGGCCAAGAAAACGAAGAAAAGCGTTACAAAAAAAAGAGTTAAAAAGAATATTTCCACCGGAGTAGTGCATATTCAGAGCACATTCAACAACACCATCGTGACCATCACAGATGAGCTCGGCAACACTATCTCCTGGTCCAGTTCTGGAATCCAGGGGTTCAAGGGTTCCAGGAAGAGCACACCCTTTGCGGCAAAACTTGCTGCTGAGGACGCCGGCGCCAAGGCGATGGAACACGGAATGAAGAATGTCAGCGTCTATGTAAAAGGACCGGGTGCAGGCAGGGAGTCAGCTTTGAGGGCACTCCACGCCCAGGGCTTCAATATCTCCTTTATTAAGGATGTAACCCCTGTTCCTCACAACGGATGTCGACCACCAAAGAGAAGAAGGGTCTGATCCGTTTATCAGATCCCCACGGGATCAGGTTCCCCTGGGGATCGTGCTGAAAAGATTTATAAAGGAGGAAAACGTTGTCACGTTATAGAGGATCAGTTTGCCGTCAATGCAGACGCGAAAATATGAAGTTATTTTTGAAGGGTGATCGTTGCTTTTCAGATAAATGCAGTTTTGACAGAAGAGGATATCCCCCGGGCCAGCACGGCCAGAGGCGCATGAAGCACTCCGATTACGGAATCCAGCTTCGTGAAAAGCAGAAGGTGAGAAGAATCTATGGGATTGGCGAAAAACAGTTCCGTATCATCTTCAAAAAAGCTGACAGCCAGAAGGGTATCACCGGTGAAAACCTGCTGAGTCTTTTGGAACGCCGCCTGGATAACGTTGTTTTCAGGCTCGGGTTCACAAGCTCACGGACCCAGGGACGTCATTTCGTAAAACATAACCACTTTGTCATTAATGGTAAAAAGGTGAATATTCCCTCATATGTCATTAAAACGGGTGATGTGATCGAACTCAAGGAAAAGAGCAGGACTGTTCAGGCCATTACCGATTCCTTGGATACGGTTGTCAGACGGGGCGTACCCCAGTGGCTCGAACTTGAGAAAGATGGTTTTAAAGGTGTGGTAAAAGGGATGCCCACAAGGGAAGATGTTACCCTGCCCATACAGGAACAGCTGATCGTAGAGCTTTACTCGAAATAGTAGAGCGACAGTTTGTCCGTAAGATCTATACCAGGAGATAAACAATGTCATCAGATGAACTTGTATATATGAACTGGCGTGACATGATCATGCCGGAAAGGGTTGCGGTTACCACAACCTCGACATACGGTAAATTCGTGTGTGAGCCCCTTGAAAAGGGTTATGGAATAACAATCGGTAATTCTCTTAGAAGAATTATTCTTTCATCTTTGTACGGCGCAGCCATCGTTTCCGTTAAGTTTGATAAAGCCCTCCATGAGTACAGTGTTGTCTCTGACATCCGTGAGGATGTTTCCGAGATCATCATGAACCTCAAAGAGGTCAAGCTTAAGGTGGACGATCCGGCTGACAAGGTGCTGTCCCTCAATGTCAAAGGTGAAAAAGTCGTTACCGCGGCTGACATTGTGAGCAGTGACGGGCATGTGGAGATTCTCAACCCGGAGCAGCACATTGCCACCGTTTCAAAGGGTGGAGAGCTGGTGATGGACATGAGTGTCAAAACCGGTAAAGGTTATACTCTCTCTGCTGCTAACAAGGATGACGAAGCCCCGGTGGGAACTATTCCAATCGATAGCGTCTTTTCGCCCATCAAGCGTGTTAAATTTGTTGTTGGTGCTTCCAGAATTGGGCAGAAGACAGATTATGACAAGCTGACGATGGAAGTTTGGACCGATGGCAGCGTGACTCCTGAAGATTCAGTCGCATATGCGGCAAAGATCCTCAAAGAGCAGATGAATCCCTTTATCAGTTTTGACGAGGATCTTGAGCCTGAACAGGTTGAGAAAGAACACGAGGGCGCGGAAAAGACTTTCAACGAGAACCTTTACAGAAGTGTTGATGAGCTGGAATTGTCTGTGAGAAGTTCCAACTGTCTTAAAAATGCGCAGATTTACAAGATCTATCAGCTTGTTCAGAAAACAGACAATGAAATGCTCAAAACGAAAAACTTTGGAAGAAAATCCTTAAATGAGATCAAAGAGGTTCTCACTTCCATGGACCTCACCCTGGGCATGGATCTGGAAGGATTTGAGCCTCCAGAAGAGGATCAAACTAAGGAAGGAGAGTAAAATTTCCCATGAGACATAGAAAATCAGGCGCTAAGCTGAACCGTACGTCAAGCCATCGAAAGGCCATGTTCAGAAACATGGTGACATCCCTATTCAAACACAGCAGAATCACGACAACCGAGGCCAAGGCCAAGGAACTCAGAAAACTTGCTGACAAGATGGTGACCCTTGCAAAGAGGGGTGACCTCCATGCAAGACGCCAGGCTTTTGCCGTGATCCGGGAGAAAGATGTCGTACATCAGCTTTTTAACGACGCCCCTGCTAAATTCGGCAGCCGACAGGGTGGTTATACCAGAATCATCAAACTGGGTCTTCGATCCGGTGATGCCGCCCCAATGACAATGATCGAACTTATATGTGATGAAGCCTAAAACCCTTTTGGTTTAAACGGCTTTGCTACTAAGCAATAAAGAAGAGGCCCTGACAGGTATTTAACTGTCAGGGCCTCTTTTTTTTTGGGTGATAGAATCGCTTCAGGGCTTTCTTTTTTTTGACTGGTAGAGTCGCTGGTCAGCCCGCTTCAAAAGCGCAAGGGATGAGGTAATTTCCGGGTTTGGAATGGATGCGATCCCTGAGCTGAAGTTGATGTGAAAGCATCTATCTCCCGTGCTTACAGACTGTTTTGCAAGGACCTCTTTCACCCGTTGGATATAGTGTGCGGCCTCCGCCCTGATTGTGGATGGTAGGATCACCACGAACTCGTCTCCTGCAAAGCGAGCCACCATGTCGTTGGCGCGTTTTTCAGCGGTCAGCGCCCGGGCGATATGAATCAGGGCTCTGTCCCCTTGGTCGTGGCCAAACGTGTCGTTTATCCCCTTAAAATCGTCCAGGTCGAGGAATATGACCGAGAGGGGAGACAGATAGCGTTTTGACCGCTCAAATTCCTGTTCCAACATGGTCTCCATGACCCGCCTGTTCAAAAGGCCGGTGAGGGGATCGTGGAAGGCCAGGTGCCTCAACCGTTCATGGGCAACTACGTTGGAAAGGCAGAGGGAGATCTTCAGTGCAAGGCGTTCCAACAGGTCGGTGTCTATTCCCGGCATGAACCTGTTCGGGTCCAGGTCTCCCTGGTTCAGGCTTCCGATGATAACCCCGTCCAGTGATAGGGGGGCCACGGCCACGGAACCGATCCTATAATCCGATTTTGGCGGACAAAGAGCGGAAAATCGAGTCAGGTCTTCATTGGCAAGGAGGGGGCGTTGGGTCTGCCCGATGAGGGCAAGGAAATCTCTCTTGGAGATGAAAGCGGTTTTCGCCTTCAGCAGGTCTGCGTCTTCCATGGCAAGTATTTGTTCTGCAATGGGGCTCTCCCCGATCACGGATATCCATACATGGGGAACGCGGAATGTTTGGCTGATCTTGGTGAGTAAATTTTCAAAAAAGTCCTGGAAGTTGAGGATGGTGAGGATGCTGCTCTCCAACTCGTGGAATTTCATGGCAAGCTGCTCGTTTTCTTGGAGTCTCTGGAGAATTGATTCAGGAATATTCATGGATGCCTCTTATCAAAGGATATCATCCGCCGATGGTAAACATCTGGCTTGTTACCCTGGGATACGCGTCGGTGATCAGGGTGTGGGACGCCGGCTTTCTTCGGACCGCCTCCATGATGATTTCCTTGAGTTCATGGTCTGATGCACCCCGGCGAAGGGAGGGCAGGATTTCATGTTCATAGGCGTTCAGGAGGCAGGGTCTGAGGTTGCCGGTGGAGGTGAGCCTGAGCCGGTTGCACTCGTGACAGAAATGGGAACTCAACGGTGAGATAAACCCGACTTCGCCAGGGGCGTCGGCAAGTTTGAAACGCTTGGCCGGGCCGTCATGGAGGCCCCTTGCAACGGGTGCAAGGGGACCGAATGCGGTTTCAATCCGCTGCTTAATTTCGGGGATCAACACCTGCTGGTCCATGTTCACCTTGGAATTTCCCATGGGCATGTATTCGATGAACCGGACATGGAAGGGGTAGTCAAGGGTAAGGGCGACAAGGTCTTCTATTTCGTCGTCGTTGACCCCCCCCATGATCACGGCATTGAGCTTGATCGGAGTGAGACCCCGGTCATGGGCCGCCATGATGCCGCCCCATACCTCTTTGAACAGGTTTTTTCCGGTAATGAACCGGAAGCGTTCGGGCTTGAGGGTATCAAGGCTGATGTTTAATCGCTTGATACCGCTTCCCTTGAGGCGGTGGGCATTTTTTCGAAGAAGCACCCCGTTGGTCGTCATGGAGACATCCTCGATGCCGGGCATCCCAGCGACCTCCTGGATGAACTCCAGGACCCCTTTCCTCACCAGGGGCTCTCCCCCGGTGATCCGCACCTTTGTAACGCCGAGGTCCCGGGAGATCCGGACGATCTTGAGGATCTCTTCATACCGTGCGATGTCCTTATGGGAGAGGGTGGGCACATGGTCCTTTGGGACGCAGTACCTGCAGGCAAGGTTACACCGGTCAGTTACCGAAATACGAAGATAGTTCACCCGGTGGTGGATGGGGCCTGGAGTTTCCAGGTTTGATTTCAAAAACGTCATTTGCTTTATTTCTTCCTGATATGATCTACAATGGCATCCACAAGTCCCGGAATGGTGTATTCCGTTGCCACAATTTCAGGATTAATACCAATGGAAGCGGCTGTATCAGCCGTAATGGGTCCGATGCATGCGGCCGTCACCTCGGATCCGATTTCAATCCCGCCTTCCTGTTCGAGCATGGCTTTAAAGTTGGTTACTGTTGAGGAACTGGTAAAGGTAACCATGTCGATCTCTTCGGCCTCAAGGAGCCTTTTCAGGGTCGCCTGATCATTGTTCTCGGCAACGGTCTCGTAGGCGGTGACCTCGACAACATCGGCACCCATGGCTAGGAGTTCTTCGGGGAGGATGGTCCGGGCCACTTTTGCCCTGGGGAGCAGCATGCGCTTGCCCTTTATATCAATCCCTGAAAATGCCTCTACCACGGATTCGGCCCGGTAGGTTTCGGGCAGGATGTCAGATACGATACCGTGGGTGGCAAGCTCGGCCTTGGTTGCTGGGCCGATGCAGGCAAATTGCAGATGGCCCAGAACCCGCACATCCTTTTTGCCGGCGTAGAGGGTGTTGAAAAAATGTTTTACGCCGTTGACGCTGGTGAAGACAACCCAGTCGTAGCCGGCAATTTCATTGATTGAAGTGACAAGGGGGGCTTGATCTTCCGGTTCCACCACTCGTATGGTAGGGATCTCGATGCACCGGGCGCCCAGGTTGGAGAGCCTTGTTACAAGATCGCTTGCCTGAACCCTTGCCCGGGTGACCACAATGGTCTTGCCTAGCAGCGGCCGGGATTCAAACCAGTTCATCTTTTCCCTCAAGGTGACGACACTGCCCACAACGATCACGGCAGGTGGCTTGAGTTTTGCCTTTTTTACTTCTTCAACAATGGTTTCAAGGGTTCCGGTAACGGTCTCCTGGAGGGCTGTTGTGCCCCAACGAACCAAGGCCACCGGGGTATCCGGCGCTTTACCGTTGCTGATCAGGTTCTCGGTGATGCTCGGCAGGTTCTTCACCCCCATGAGAAACACCAGGGTGCTTCCGCTGTTGGCAAGGGCGTCCCACTTAATACTGCTCTCCTGCTTCAGGGGATCTTCATGGCCGGTTATCAGGGATACCGACGAGGCGTGCTCCCGGTGGGTGAGGGGAATGCCGGCATAGGCCGGTGCTGCGATGGCAGATGTTACACCGGGGACGATCTCAAAATCCACGCCCTGGTCGATGAGTACCTCAGCCTCTTCTCCGCCCCTGCCAAAGATGAAGGGGTCGCCGCCCTTGAGCCGGGCTACGATGTTGCCCTCTTTTCCCTTGTCCGCCAGGAGCTGGCTGATCTTGTCCTGGGTAAGGGTGTGGTCTCCGCCTTTTTTTCCCACATATATGATTTCAGCCGTAGGCGCTGCATACTTCAGAAGCACTGGGGCTGCAAGATAGTCGTAGACGACTACATCGGCCTGTTGGATGCACTCCATGGCCTTGATGGTCAAAAGGCCCGGATCTCCTGGGCCTGCACCGATAAGATAGACTTTCCCGTTGTTTGTTTCCATCAGCTGTTCAAATTCTCCAAAATTTTATCGGCACCCCTGGAAAGGAGTGTCTCCGCAAGGTCAATGCCTGTCTGCTTAACGTTGGCCGCATTTCCGGTGACAACCTCTTTGATGACGGTCTCCCCGTTTTCAGAGGCAACCACGCCCGTTAAAACCACCTGGTCGTTCTCAAGCCTGCCGAAACAGGCCACCGGAATGTGGCAGCTTCCTTCGAGACGCTTTAAAAAGGCCCGCTCTGCCGTAACCACAGTGTTGGTTTCAGGATGGTTGAGAAATGCAAGGATCGGCGCAAGTTCTCCATCGCCTTCCCGGGATTCGATACACAGGGCACCCTGGCCCACGGCGGGCAGCATGATGTCTTCATCCAGGTACTGGCTGATCTTCTCCTTCATGCCCAGGCGGTGAAGACCGGCAGCAGCTAGAAGGGTTGCGTCAAATTCCCCTGCAGCGAGTTTCTTGAGCCGGGTATCGAGGTTCCCCCGGATGGAGGCGGTCTCTATATCGGGCCGGGCGTGTTTGATCTGGGACGCACGCCTGAGGCTGCTGGTTCCCACCCTGGCGCCCTTGGGCAACTGGTCAAGGCGGAGGTTGTCCTTTGAGATCAGGACGTCAAAGGGGTTTTCCCGCTCGGGTATGGCACCGATTTCAAGGCCGTCCGGGAGATCCCCGGGCATGTCCTTCATGCTGTGAACGGCAATGTCGATGGATGACTCCAGCAGGGCTTTTTCAATTTCTTTGACAAAGAGTCCCTTGCCGCCGACGGCTGCCAGGGGGCGGTCCGTGATCATGTCACCGGTTGTCTTAATGGTGACGATCTCGACCTTAAGTTCGGGAAACCCTTGCTGGATCTGCTGCTTTACCCAATTGGTCTGCCACAGGGCAAGCTTGCTTCCCCTGGTTCCTATTATGATTGTCTTTTTCATAGTAATTATCAGCTGCCACATGTGGAGCAGCTGGTCGCCGAGCAGCCGCTGCAGGAAGATGAAGAGGAGGAGGCGGATATCGACTGGCCGCCATCGGAGGATCCTGATGATTGCGTGACAAAACCGCATTTTGACATGAGTCTTGAAAGGTCCTCGCTTTTGCAGGCGGGGCACTCGGGCACGTCACTGCCCAGGACCAGGGTCTCAAACGTCTTATCACACTTGTTGCATTTGTACTCAAATATGGGCATTTCTTGTAACCTCTCTGGAACCCGAATCCATTGCTCAAGATTCGGGTTTATCCTTATTTTAAGAGCCTGTGGCTCATTCCTAAATGGTGCTCATTTATACGAAACAGTCAAGAAGGCAATGTACAAGTTATGGCCTATTTTTGCAAGGATTGATCTGTTTTTTCGATCACTCCGGCCGCTATCAGGGGGATGAGAATCTCGTGGTGGCCCACGATGCTGTAACCCTTGCCCCCCTTAAGGGTTGGGCGGTTCACCACATTGGTCATGGGCCGGTAGTGGCGGATGAAATCAAGGTTCACCGTGGTGAAGTTGTCCGGGGTGTGGCCCAGATTTCTCACAAGGGTCAAGGCCTTTAAAAACACCTCCGGCAGAATCACGGCTGAACCAGCATTGATGAACACGCCCTGTTCAAGTCGGGCCACCATTGCTGAAAAGATCCTGAAGTCCAGGTGGGAGGCCGCCCCGCAGGCCGCCGGATCAAAATCCGGATGCATGTGAATGATGTCGGTGCCCATGGCCACGTGGACCGTTACCGGAATGTCGAGGCGGGCACCGGTGGCGGTGAGGCTCATCTCCCTGAAGGGCATTTTCTCTTGGTTGATAAGATCGCCCACGGCCCGGCCCAGTCCCTTGTTCTCCTTTGCGGCCGCCTTGATGGCCCGGCCAAGAAAGACCGAGGTTTCCTCTGCCATGCCAAAACCACCGTCCCCCATGGAGGCGGCAACATCTTCCGAGGTTTTGCCACCCATGGCAACTTCCAGGTCGTGGATGATGCCTGCGCCGTTCATGGAGAGCATGTTGATCAGGCCCCGGTCCATGAGGTCGATGAGGATGGGGTTGAGGCCCACCTTGATCACATGGGCACCCATGGCGAGGAAGATCTGCCGGTTGTCGGCCTTTGCCTTGGCAATGGCATTTATCACCCCATTGAGGTCCTCGCCTGCAAGGATGGCCGGCAGTCGTTCAAGAAAGGTGGAAAAGCGTTCTCCGGGTGTCCAGGGGGTTGCAAAATCATCAACGCTGACCTTGCTTTTTCTATCCTTAATACTGTAGGTGGTGATCTTGGTAAGGTCCACCGGTGTTATTTGATTAGCCATTGAACAGGCTCCTTTCCGTGAGATCACAGAGGATATGGGCAAGGGTGATATGGGTTTCCTGGATCCTTGCAGTGGATGTGGCGTTTACGGCAAAGGGAAAATCGGAGAGCTCCTTTAAACGGCCTTTCCCCCCGGATAGACCCATGATGGTCATTTCCATGGATCGCGCCGCTTTCACCGCCTTGATAACATTGGGGGAGTTGCCGCTGGTGGTGATGGCCATGACGACATCCCCGGGTTTGCCCAGGGCCTGGACCTGTTTGAGGAAAATATCCTCAAACGCGTAGTCGTTGCCGATGCTGGTGATCACCGAGGTGTCGCAGGTAAGCGCAATGGCGGCAAGGGGCGGGCGCTCGATCTGGAACCGGTTGACGAATTCCGCGGCAATGTGCTGGGCATCGGCGGCAGAGCCGCCGTTGCCGAATAAGAGGATCTTGTTGCCCTTGTCCAGGGCCTGGGCCAGGAACAGGGCTGCCTTTTCGATCAGGGCGGTGTGGGTCGAGATGAACTCCTTTTTAACGGAGATGCTCTCTTCCAGGGTGTCAAGTATGTGTTGTTTCATTAATTTTTCTCCGGGATAACCCGCTGTCAGGCAGATTTCTTCTCCTGGGCCTCCTGGCTTGAAGAGTCCTCTGCCCCGCGTTGCTGTGTTGCTGTATCAAATTCGATCCGGGCCAGGTCGTCTTGGCCTGTCTTCAGGTAGAGTCGGCCAAGGCGCGAGCGGAAAAGTGGCGTGGCAGGATCGATCATTATGCTCTCTTTGGCCAGGGTGATGGCGATCTCAAGGTTTTTCTCTTTCAGGCCAAAGGCGTGGGCCAGGCCGGACAGGGCGGCTGCGTCCGACGGATTGAGCTTGACGGCCCGTTTGAATTCAACAATGGCCTTGTCGATGCGGTCTGTTTCAAGGTAGCACTCCCCCATGAGCTTACACGGGATGCTTGATTTGCCATTGAGCAAGCCGGCACGGGCGAGGTGGACAAGGGCCCGGTCGAACGCCTGGGCCTTGAAAAGCAGGTTTCCGGCCGTGAGCTCCACCTCGAAAATAGCGTCGTCAAGGCGGCTTGCCTGTTCCATGTACTGGATGGCTCGCTTCTTATTTCCCAGGATGTCGCAGACAAGGCCCATGTTGTAAATGGCCATCACCTCTGCAGGATTTGTTTCGATGGCCTGTTTAAACACCTCTTTTGCCTTTTGGGGATCGTTGGCCATGCCGTGGCAAACCCCCAGGCTGTTAATGAGGTTGGTGTTGCTCGGATTGATTTCAAGGCCCCTCTGGTACTCCCGGGTTGCGTCGCTGGTGCGGCCCATCTGGTAAAGCCTGTCTCCACTGATGTTCAGGGAGACATCATTGAAACGCGCCTCGCTGCCAGGTCCGAAAAAGGCGGCATGGTCGACGGCCTTGGCTGCATTGTAAAAGGTTTCTGTCCGGGTAAAGTCCATGAAGGGGAACAGGGCGATTCCCAGGGTGGGATCATTGTCAAGTTCTGCGGCCATGGCTTCCTTGATCAGGGTAAGTCGATCCAGGGAAGCGGTGTCATTCCCATCCCACAGGGCGACAACAACACAGGTGTGGTCGATCCTTTTCCAGATGCCGGTGCCCGGGCCTACCCATGCGTCAAGAAGAACGTTGGCCGCCGTGACCGGGGTCTCCTCCTGGGGGGTGTCCGGGGTGAGGCGCTGCTGAAGTACGCCGCAGATAAAACAATTGTCTGGGATTTTGGCATTTTCCAGGGCGTCGGTAAACGATTTCATCCATGATTTTTCTGAGAGGATCCTGTCCGTGAAATAGTCCTTTGGAACGAAATCAGCAGGCTTTTCATGTTTTGAATCGGACTTTAGAAAATGGACCTCCCTTGACGAGAAGCCGTTTCCAGTATCGCTGAGGGGGGTGTTTTTTGTCATCTCTTGTTCTCTAATAGGATTGTGGCAAGGGCATCTGCGATGGTTTGCGTATCCCCCTGCTGCAAGGTTCTGGGATCAATGATGAATCTGTTATTGTCGATCCTGCCGATGATGGCAGGCGTGTTCATGCGCATTCTTTTTTCCAGGTGGGCCGCTGACATTGCCAGGGGGCTGATGGCGATGCACCGACTGGGAAGGGCCAGCTCCGGAAAGGCCCCCCCTCCGGTGCGGGAGGACAGATCTGCATATTCTACAACCGCTGACGCCTTAACCCGCTCCTGGATTTCCTGGAGCAGGGGTTCTGCCCGTTTTTTCGTCTGTTCAAAGCTCTGGGAAAGCATCCGCAGGGTGGGGATCTTTTCAACGGCTTCAGCCTCGTTGCGGTAGAGACGGAGGGTGGATTCCAGGGAGGCCAGGGTCAGCTTGTCGATGCGAAGGGCCCGGGTGAGGGGATTGGTCTTGATCTTCTCGATGGCCGCGCGTTTTCCCACGATGATGCCGGTCTGGGGACCGCCCAGGAGCTTGTCTCCGCTGAAGGTGACGATGTCGGCACCCGAGGCCACGGAATCGGACACCGTTGGCTCCTTGGCCAGTCCGTATTTTGAAAAATCGATGAGGGTGCCGCTGCCGAGATCCTCCATCACCTGGACCTTTCTCTCCTTACCCAGGGCGGCAAGTTCCGGCAGGGAGACGCTCTTGGTGAATCCCTGGATGCGGTAATTGCTCGTGTGAACCTTGAGAAGCATGGCGGTCTCGTCAGTGATGGCGGTCTCGTAATCTTTCAGATGGGTGCGGTTGGTGGCGCCCACCTCCTTGAGGATGCCGCCGCTCTTTGCCATGACGTCCGGGATTCTGAAGGATCCGCCGATCTCCACAAGCTCCCCCCGGGAGACGATCACCTCCCTGCCGTTTGCCAGGGTGTCCAGGCACAGGAGCACGGCCCCGGCATTGTTATTGACTGCCATGGCCGCCTCGGCCCCGGTGAGTTCGCAGAGGAGGTCTTCAACGGCCGCGTAGCGGATGCCCCGCTTTCCGGTTTCGATGTTGAACTCCAGGTTGGAGTAGCCGGACGCGATGGTGGTGATGTTTGAAAGGGCATCGTCGCAAAGCAAGGCCCTGCCAAGGTTGGTGTGGAGCACCACCCCGGTGGCGTTGATGCAGGGAACAAGCTTGGGTTTCAGCACCTTTCGGGCCATGGCTAGGGCCGTGGCAAGGCAGTTGTCGGGGGAAACGTTTGCCGTGTCTCCCTTGCGTATTCGGCTTCTGAGGCGCTCCAGGGTTTGCCGGATGGCGGTCTTGAGCACCCTGGGGGGGATCTCCTCGGTGGCGGTGTCGGTTTTGGCAAGTTCCAGAAGGGAGTCTACCCCGGGAAGCTTTCTGAGAATATCCTGTGTGTTGGTCGCTGTCATGAATGAACCTTCGTGGTGGGTGATGATGTCTGGTCTTTTATGTCAAAGGAACCCAGGGGAATCGAATCTATGAGGCTTGGGAGGTCAAGAACGGTGAGCCCGAGATTGTCAAGAATGGTCATTAGATTTGTTGTTTTGATCTTTTCAAGTTCCAGCCCGGCGTTGAACCTGGACATCAGAAGATCTGCAAGAAACACGATCCTGACCAGGTCTTTGTGGTCTGTTGCCTTTTCCGGGGTGTGGTGAAAACGAATCACGTCGGTGAGGGCAGGGGCGAAGTTCCAATTTTTAGCAAGGAGGGCTCCGGTATCGCAATGGGTCATGGCGAGGATCTTTTTTTCCAGGTCAAGGGCTGCGGTGCCGTCGTGGTGGATGCCCCGGAAAAAGAGGGGACAGGCCTGGGTGATGTACTGGTCCAGCACCACCTTGCCGATGTCGTGGAGAAGCCCTGCCGTGTATGCGATCTTCGGGTTTGCCTTGCCGGTGAGGGTTGCGATTCTTTCTGCGGCCACACCGCAGCCCACGGCGTGGAAGAAGATTCCGCCCTTGCACAGGGAGTAACCCTCAGCGCCTGCCTGGTTGAAATAGGTCTTGACCGCGGCCGTGATGATCAGTCTTACCAGCAGGGTTTCACCGAGGAGAAGCACGGCATCTTCAATGCTCTCTATTCGAATTCTGCCGGCAAACATGGCGGAGTTCGATGTTTGAAGCACCCTGGCACTCAGCACCTGGTCCTTGACAAGCTCTTGGGTGATCGCCTTGATGTCGTGGCGCTCTTCGTGAACCATGCTGAGGATCTTCAGGGCTGCCTGGGGGATCGGCTTGAGATTATTGATGGTCTGGGCGACCTCTTTGGAGGTGGGCGGGGTAAAGCTGAACGCTTTGGCTGTGACGTCCCGCTTGAGTGAGGCCGGTTTGATGGCAAATTGTCCGGTGTTCATGTTTAACTCAAGGGTGCAGGTGAAAAAGCCGCCGGTCTCGGATTTGACGACCCGGATGCCGTGGCGCTGGAGGATCCCAAGGGCGATCTCCGTGGACCTGCCGCCGATATTGAGGCTCACATCCAGTTGGCTCAAAGGGGCTACCAGGGCGCCGCCGGCAACGGTGGCGGTCAGGTTGACCGGGTCCGCTCCCATGGCAAAGAGCGCCTTGAGCAGGGCCGGAAGCCCGGTCGCGGCATATTTCTCAGGATACTCATGGGGAGGGGTCGACGGCGGTTCGGGAAGAAGGATGTGAATCATCCCGCCCACCTTTGCCACCCTGTCATAGAGGGCCACGCCGACACAGGTGCCGAGGAACGCCTGTAACAGGACCGGCTGTTGTTTTTCAGCCCTGAAGCTGCCTGCAGGAATGTGTTCTCTCCTGAATCTCTCCATGTGAAACCCTTCTCCCCTGTCCCTTACAACTATTTGATTGACCACGTAAACTACATTTAATACCATTATTAGTTAAAAGGTTTCAACCATAAAGTTGTATGATTCACTTTAGGCTTGAAACTTGGGATTCGATGGCGTATCTTGCCGGGATTTTATTTTTTACAGCTTGCATGGAATCGGAGGGTTGCAATGAAAAAAGGAAACAGTCGTATCATCTTTCCCCTGGACGTGTCTTCGGCAGCCGAGGCCGAGGAACTTGTCAGATTGCTTGACGGCCGGGTGGGCATGTTCAAGATCGGGCTTGAGCTCTTCATCGACCAGGGGCCTTCCATTGTGAGGCGGGTAAGGGAATTGAGTTCCGCAGGCATATTCCTTGATCTCAAGCTCCACGACATCTCGGCAACCGTTAAAAAGGCCATGGAAAGCGCTGCCCGGACCGGTGCGGACCTTGTCACCGTCCACACCTCATCGTCACGGAAAATGCTTGAGATGGCGGTGGCCGGCGGAAAGGGGCAGACCCGGGTTCTGGGGGTCACCCTGCTTACGGACAACGATGCATCGGTGGTTCGTGGGTGCGGTTTTAAAGAGGAATATGTCGCAGACACCGAGGGCCTGGTGCTTAAACGGGCGGCCCTTGCCCATGATAGCGGGTGTTCCGGGGTCGTTTGTTCAGGACTTGAGGCGTCAGCCATCA
Source organism: Desulfobacterium sp. (assembly GCA_016342325.1). Classification (GTDB taxonomy): domain Bacteria; phylum Desulfobacterota; class Desulfobacteria; order Desulfobacterales; family Desulfobacteraceae; genus Desulforapulum. Next base: position 26,156 of record JAEINR010000001.1, on the reverse strand, counting down.
AGAAGCGGTTTGGCAAGGAGTTCCTTGCAGTGACGCCGGGGATCCGTCCGGCCTGGGGAAGTGTTGCCAACGATGACCAGCAGCGGATCACCACCCCTGGCATGGCTGTTCAGCAGGGAGCTGATCTGATCGTTGTCGGCCGGCCCATACGGACGGCTGCCGATCCTGCCGCAGCCGCCGACAGGATTGCGAGGGAAGTGGAACAGGCCCTGGACGTTTAAGCTTTTGTTTTTGCTCCAGCTTCAGCCTTCCAGGGCCTGGAATTTTATTCTTCGTCTTCCTGGTCAAGGCCGAATGCCGTGTGGAGCACCCGGACGGCAAGCTCTGCATATTTTGCCTTGATGACGCAGGAGATTCGTATCTCCGAGGTTGCGATGAGCCGGATGTTGATGTTCTCGGCGGCCAGGGTTGAGAACATGGTGGCGGCAACACCGGAATGGCTCTTCATGCCCAGTCCGATCACCGATACCTTGGCGATGTTCTCGGCGGTGAGCACCTCTTTTGCACCGATTCTTTTGCCGACCGCTTCGGAGATCTCTTTGGCTTTTTTGAAATCCGCCTTGGGAACGGTGAAGGTGAGATCGGTTTCACCGCCGGAGCGGGTGTTCTGGATGATCATGTCCACCATGATCTCCGCCTCGGCAAGGGGGGAGAAGATCTTGGCCGAGATGCCGGGCTGGTCAGGCACCTTTTTCAGGGTGATCCTTGTTTCATTCATGTCGCAGGTGATGCCTGAGACGACAACGCTCTCCATGTCGGAACTTTCATTGACAACCATGGTTCCTTCCTCCTCATTGAATGATGATCTAACATGAACCGGCACATTGTACTTCTTGGCAAATTCCACAGAGCGGATCTGGAGAACCTTGGCACCCAGTACGGCCATTTCAAGCATCTCTTCGTAGGTTATTATTGATATCTTCTTGGCTTTACTGCAGATTCGCGGGTCGGTGGTGTATACCCCGTCCACATCTGTGTAAATTTCGCAGACATCTGCCTTCAGGGCAGAGGCAATGGCCACGGCCGAGGTGTCGGATCCGCCCCTGCCAAGGGTTGTGATGTCACCGTTCATGTCGCTTCCCTGGAATCCGGCCACCACAACGATGTGACCCGTGTCCAGGAGGGCCTTGATACGCTTGGCCTCGATGTCCAGGATCCTTGCCTTGCCTGCGCTCCGGTCTGTTCGGATTCCGGCCTGGAAACCGAGCAGGGATTTTGACGGGTAGCCCATGGATTTGAGCATCATTGCAAGAAGGGCAGCCGTTGTTTGTTCGCCGGTTGCGAGAAGAACATCCAGTTCTCGTTTGTCCGGTGTTTCGGCGGCTTCCTCCGCCATGGCGATCAGCTTGTCTGTAACCCCTGACATGGCAGAGAGAACCACCACCACCTGATCCCCTTGCTCACTGGCCTTTGCCACCCTTTTGGCAACGTTTCTAATTCGTTTGATGTCGGCAACCGAAGTACCGCCGAATTTTTGCACCTTCAATGCCATAACAGCTCCTGCTTTGGTTGGTTGAGTTATTTAGACAAAAAGATTCCTTAGCACTTTTACTGCCCCAAGTCCAGATGCAATAAAGGAAATTTTTCGGTTGAACTGCTCATCGATTGCCAGGATGATGTCCAGCGTAAAGTTGATCAGCCCGGGGTCTATGATATCGGGCCACTCGATGATGATCACCCTGTCTGAGTCCACAATTTCGTCAAATCCGATGTAGTCCAGCTCATCGCTTGAACCCAGGCGGTAGAGATCCATGTGGCAGAGGTCCACCCTTCCGGGATACTCGTTGATGATGGTGTAGGTGGGGCTTGTTACGTAATAGGCGTCGGGCACCCCAAGCCCTTTTGCCAGGCCCTGGACAAAAGTGGTCTTGCCTGCCCCCAGATCTCCGGTCAGGGAGATGGCGATTCCCCCTTGGATCAGTCTGCCGAGCCTTTCGCCAAGTTCACAGGTCTCCTTGCCGGAGCGGGTAATAACGGTGTGGTTCATGATAAATCTCCATGGATGACAAAGGGAATGGCCTGGATCATCTCAGAGGCCACAAAACCAAAACCGCCCCGTTCCCGGGCCAGCCGGTCGCCGCAGCGCCCATGGATGTATACCCCGGCCACGGCAGCCTCTTCCAGGGAAAATCCCTGGGCGGCAAGGCCTGCGATCATGCCGGTGAGCACGTCTCCCATGCCGGCCGATGCCATGCCTGGGTTGCCGGTTGTGGAAATATAGGCCCGTCCGTTTGGAAGGGCGATGATGGTGCCGGCTCCCTTGAGTACGACAATGACGTTGAACTCGCCTGCAAATCGTTGTGCGGTTTCAAGGCGGTTGGCCTGGATCTCCTGGGTGGTGGTGGTGCACAACCGTGCCATCTCCCCCGGGTGGGGGGTGATCACCATTGGGGTTTGGGTCGTCTTGAGGATGCCGGGATCCCCGGCAATGGCGTTGAGGCCGTCGGCATCGATCACCAGGGGAAGGTCGATGCCGGTGATGATTTTTCGAACAAGGGCCTGGGTGGCCGGGGCGGTTCCAATGCCCGGCCCCAGTGCCATGGCCGTTTTTTCCTTTGCAAGCTGTTTGAGTTCATCCATGGCGTCGTCGGAGAGATGGCCCGGGGCGGTTTCAGCCAGGGGAAATGTCATGGTCTCCGTGACCTGGGGTTCCATTGTCGGGTTGAGGCTGGCCGGAATCCCCAGGGTAACAAGGCCCGTGCCCATGGCCATGGCTGCATTGGCGGTAAGGGCGGCTGCCCCGGTCTTGCCGGTGGAGCCCGCCACCACCGCCAGGTGGCCGAAACTTCCCTTGTGGGTCTGGAGCCGGCGGGGGGGAAACAGGGCTGCAACATCCTGGGGTTCCACAAGCGTTATCTTGGGGTCATATTTTTCCCGGATAAAGGGGGGGATTCCGATCTCAACGATTTCAAGCTCGCCGGTGAGCTCTTTTCCCGGCAGCAGGAAATGGCCGGGTTTGGCAAAGGCAAAGGTTGCCGTGGCACAGGCGTTTATTGCGACCCCCCAGGGACGACCCGTGTCAGCGTTGAGGCCCGACGGAATGTCGATGCTGAAGGTGGGGCAGGCGAGCTGGTTCACCGTTTGGATTACGGTCTTGAAAAAGCCCCTGACATCAGCGTTCAACCCGGTGCCGAGGATGGCGTCCACAATGAGATCTGCGTGGACCATGCGGGGCTTTACCCGGTCAAAGCTTTCAAGGTCTGGCACCTCGGTCAGGGTGGTGTCCGGGTGCTTTTCGACGAGGGTCTCCACAAGCTCAAGGTTGGCCAGGGCATCCCCTGTAACCGTTGATCTTTGGGAGAGAAGAAAGAGGTCGGTCTTTACACCCATCTGGATCAGGTAGCGGGCCACCACAAACCCGTCCCCGCCGTTGTTACCCCTTCCCGCAAGGACGCACACCCGCTTTGACTTTAAGTAAGGAAAGCGCCGGACGAGCATGTCAACCGAACCCCGTCCCGCGTTTTCCATGAGCACCCGTCCGGGAAGGCCGAATCCCTCGATGGTTTCTCTGTCCATATTCTGCATCTCTTGGGCCGTAACAAGGTACATGGTTTTCCTCCCCATGGGCTTTCAACAAATGGTTTCGTGAAAATGTGGGGCATTATAGCCGTAATCATGGGGGATGTAAACAGGGGTACGACCTTTGACTGTCATGGTTGCCGGCGTTTTACCGGCACCTGGAGTTCGATCAGGTAATCTTTATCACTTGCCACGGCAAAGGAGCCAAGGAGCCCTTTTTCGATGGTGGTTCCGGTTACCTTGCATCCGGATTTTTCGGCATGGTCGTAGAGTTGCGATCTGGACTGGTTCAAGGTCTCATAGGGTCCCTTGTGGTAGATATAGGCATACTCCCCCGCTTCAATGAATTCCGTGGATGCCATGGAGGTCTCCAGGGCCACCTTTTTAAAGATCTCCTCTCCGTTGGCCCGGCTTTCCACAAAGATCATAAAATCACCCATCTCCGTGTCCGGATGTTCCAAAGAGCGTTTGATGATCTTTTTAATGGCAATTTCCAGGTCATACCATTCAAAGGGAGGCAGGACCGGTTCTGAGATGATGTATCTTCTGTTTAATTGCTTGATGCCTGTTTCAAAGGGGGTGATGGTGATGTTGGTGTCTAACGCTGCGATGATCGCCTTTAGCCGTTGGTCGGTTCGGTTGAGTTGCTCGATTCTTTTTTGGATGATCGCCTCCTGGCCCTTGAGCTGATCCACGCGGTCCCCCACCGAGGTCTTGTCCAGGTAGCACTTGATCTCCTTTAGCTTCATGCCAAGGTTCTTAAGGCAAAGGATCACATCCAGCGCCTCAAACTGATCCAGGGTGTAGTATCTGTAACTTGTGGTCTCGTTTTTTTCCCTTGGCTTCAGCAGGCCGATCCTGTCGTAGTAGAGCAAGGTCTGTTTGGAGATGCCGTGGAGCCTTGCCATCTCGCCCGCCATGAATTTTATTTTCATTGATTCCCCATAATCGTGTTGACCCTATAGTTACTATATACCCTAGGAAGGGACTTTTTATAAAACCCAATTGCATTATTTAAACGAGACACATCCTATGAAAGAGTTGTTCGGCAACCCCTGGTCCAGGGTCGATTTTATTAAATTTGTCACCCCTTCGATCCTGAGTCTCATCTCCATCTCCCTGTACATGGCCGTGGACGCTGTTTTTATATCACGCTTTGTCGGCACCCTTGCCATGGCCTCGGTCAACATCATCATGCCCTTGTACAGTTTGTCCCTGGGCATCGGTATCATGGTCTCCGCAGGTGCCAGCGCCATCATCGGCATGGAGCTTGGCCAGGGAAAGCGCGATCTTGCCAAAGGCCACTTCTCCTTTGTTTTCTGCTTTCTGTTTGCCGTTGCCCTTGGACTCATCGCCGTGGGTCATCTCCTCGGGATCGAGCGGATCTGTTTATGGCTCGGGGCCACAGAGCGGCTCATGCCCTATTGTGTCGACTATTTGAACATCTTTTTGCTGGGCATTGGTGCCCTGGTTCTCCAGATGTTCTTTGAATTTGCCATACGGCTTGACGGAAAGCCCGTGTGGGCCTTTTACTCCTCGCTCATCGGCGGGGGAACCAACATCGTCCTGGACTATATTTTCATCGTCCGCCTCGGCATGGGAATCGAGGGGGCGGCCATGGCTTCTGTTGCCGGCATTTTAGCCTCCTGTCTCAACGGAACGGTCTATTTTCTTTTTAAGGCCAACATGCTGACCCTGGTTCGCCCCCGGATCGACTGGCGGTTCCTTCGTGACGCCATGGTCAACGGGTCCTCGGAAATGGTGTCCGAACTTGCCTCGGGTGTGAAGACCCTGGTGTTCAACTATACCATCATCAAATATGCCGGTGAGGCAGGGGTGGCAGCCATGTCCATCCTCATGTACCTGTTTTTCCTGTTGTCATCCCTCTATATCGGCTTGAGTATGGGGGTGTCCCCTGTGATCAGCTTCAACTACGGCAGCCGGAATTTCGAAAAGATCCGAGAGGTGGTTGCCATGGCCGTGCAGGTCACCGTTATCTCTGCCGTGGGGGCCTTTGTTTTTGGGATGTTTTGCGGGGATAGTGTGATTCAACTCTTTGCCAAAGGCCAGGATTCCGTTGTGTCCATTGCCGGGGGAGGCATGCGCATCGTGGTTTTCACCTTTCTTATCAACGGCATCAACATCCTCGGGTCGGCTTTTTTTACCGCGGTCAACAACGGTAAGGTGTCCGCCCTGATATCGGCCCTGAGATCCTTTGTGTTTACCCTGGGATTTATTGCCATGCTTCCGCATTTCTTCGGGCTGAACGGGATCTGGCTTTCCCTGCCCGCAGCTGAGCTTGCCACCCTGGTGGTGACTTGCTGTTTCACGATGAAATACCGAGGCCGCTATCTCTTTGGCGACCACCCTTTCACGGAAAAAGCGGCTGCGGTCTTTTAAGCTTTAACCCCGGGGCAGGGTGGTTCATGCCCCGGGGGAAGAACGTTTAAAACCTATTGCAGGTTATCCACAGCATTTTTTATATTTTTTCCCGCTTCCGCAGGGGCAGGGTTCGTTTCTGCCGACCTTTGGACCGTCGTGCCTGACCGGTGCCAGCTTCACCGGGTTGCCGTCTAAAAAGAACCAGCGGTTTGCATCTTTCTTGAAAATGGCCAGTTCATGGTGTTTATGCTCTACCTCGCCTTGGGCAAAATGGGCAATGAACTCCACAAAACCTTCATTTTCTTCAGGCCCGCCTCCCTTGGTGCTTATGATCTCAAGTTTCTCCCAGTCGGAGTTTTCAGCCCAGGTGCGGGTGGCCTCTTCATCAAAATCGGTCCGACCATCGGGATGGGTGCTCTCTTCCAGGTAGTCGATGTCCGCATTTACATAGGCCGTATACCTTGATCGCATCACCTGCTCAGGCGTCTTGGCCAGCACCTCCCCTTTTATGATGGGTTCACAGCACTGGCTGTACTCTAACGTTGAACAACATGGACATGCACTCATGATTCTGCTCCTTATCTATCAGGGGATTGCGTAACCCAACGGTCACAAGAGCCCCCGGTCTTTATCTGTTTTTGTCATACCCCGGGTTTGAACCCATGACCAACCCCGTGTTGCTACTAATAATGTATATTTCATCCAGGGTCAACACGGATGACTCGGGTTAGACCCTTGAATCGTGCTTACTCAATGAACTTTTTCTTTTCATGGTAGGGGTTTTATGGTTTAAATGTTGACATGAAAAACATACCGCCTCCCATGGTCAAGGTTTCAGCTCTGAAAATCATCATCCCCCTGTGGATCACCTTTTTCCTGTTTTTGCTGAGCCTTTTTTTCGTTTTTATTCCCTCCCTGAAAACACACATGATGGATCAAAAAAAGGCGATGATCCATGAACTCACTGACAGTGCCTGGAGCCTGGTCGCGGATTATTATCATCGGGTGGAACTTGGTGAACTTTCTTTGGCTGATGCACAGTCAAGGGCAAAGGAGCGTATCAAAGGGCTTCGTTACGGCCCCGATGGCAAGGACTATTTTTGGATCAATGACCTGTACCCCAGAATGATCATGCACCCCTATGTGCCCGGGCTTGAGGGAATGGATCTGTCCACCTATGCCAATTCCCAGGGCCGATTCATGTTTACCGAAAGCGCAGCTCTTGTCGCAGAGAAAGGGGAAGGCTACCTGACCTATCTCTGGCAGTGGAAGGATGATCCCACAAGAATCGTTGAAAAGATCTCCTTTGTAAAAGGGTTCCTTCCCTGGGGCTGGGTCCTGGGCACGGGCATCTATGTGGAAGATGTCAACTTAGAAATCCAGGAGATCATCCGGGACCTGATTGAAATTATTATGGGGCTTCTCGTCATCGTCCTTGGCCTCTCCTTTTACATCTCCTGGCAGGCGGTTAAGAACGGAAAAAAACGTGCCCAGGTGGAAACGGCGTTGCGCCTGGATGAGCGACGCCTTCAAAAAATATTGGAACTGAGCCAGATGTCCCATGTATCTCTTAAAGAGCTGACCACCTTTGCCATGGATCAGGCCACGGCTTTGACCCAAAGCGATATGGGGTATCTGTTTTTTATGAATGATGATGAAACCGAGATGACTGTGCAGAACTGGTCAACCCATGTCATGGATCAGTGCGGAATCGTTGATACGCCCATGGTTTTTCCTGTGAAGGCTTCAGGGTTATGGGGGGAGGCCATCCGAAGACGGGAGGCGGTCATCACCAATGACTACAAGGGGCTTGGGCCTGACCGGGCCAAGGGCATTCCCCCGGGTCATGTTGACATTGTGCGCCATCTCAACACTCCCGTGTTTGATGGGGACGCCATTGTTGCTGTTGCAGGGGTTGCCAATAAAAGGGATGACTACAATGATTCCGATCTCCGCCAGCTGCAGTTGCTCATGGACGGCATGTGGAAAATCATCCAGAGAAACCGGTCTGAAAAAGCGTTGATGGAAAGTGAACAGCGCTATCGTCTGCTGGCGGATAATGCCACAGACAGTATCTGGGTGTTTGCACTCTCTGCCATGGGGCTGATTTACATGAGCCCGTCCGTCAAACAGCTCCTTGGCCATACGCCGGAGGTGTTTGTCCGGCTTGCTCCCCGGGATTTTTTGACCGAGGCATCTTTTACTTATATATCCATGGAAATTGACCGGGAGCTTGCCCTGGAAGAAAAGGGCGGTGGTGATCCCGGCAGGGTGATCGCACTGGAGCTGGAGGTGATCAAAAAGGACGGAACCACGGTCTGGACCGAGACGTCGGCTCGTTTCTTAAGGGATGACCAGGGCCATGCCGACAGGATCCTTGGTATCACCCGGAACATCACAGAGCGCAGGCAAATGGCGGAGCGCCTCAAGCATTCCCAGAAAATGGAGGCCGTGGGCACGTTGGCTGGCGGCATTGCCCACGATTTTAACAATATTTTATCTTCTGTGCTGGGGTTTACCGAGCTTGCGAAAATGGGTGTTAAAAATGACCCGGAACTCGAAGGCAATCTGGATCAGGTCCTGGCTGCCGGGATCAGGGCAAGGGAGCTTGTGAAACATATTTTGACATTCAGTCGTCAGACCGATATTCAAAAATCCCCCATGATTCTGTCTCCCCTGGTCAAAGGGTGTTTGCAATCTGTCCGGGCCTCCCTGCCCCCGGGCATTGATCTCACACAGAAAATGGAGAAAACCGACGCCACTGTCATGGCCAACGCTTCCCAGCTTCACCAGATCATCATGAACCTGTGCACCAACGCTGTCCATGCCATGAAATCCTCCGGAGGGATGCTTGAGGTGAGGCTCGAAACCGTTGCCGTTGAGGAGCCAGCCACAGCCAGGGCCAAGGATCTCGACCCGGGTGCCTATCTTAAATTAAGTGTTGCAGATACCGGCACAGGTATGTCCAGCCAGGTGGCGGGGAAGATTTTTGATCCGTTTTTTACCACAAAGCAACGCAGGGAAGCCACCGGCATGGGGCTTTCCACGGTGTACGGCATTGTCAGGGAGATGGCGGGGAATATTTTGGTTGCAAGTGAACCCGGCCAGGGATCAACCTTCCAGGTATTCCTGCCGGTATGGGGGGACAAGGCAGCTGATCCCGTTAAATCCCCATCCCCATTAAAACAGGTAACGTCCAGGATCCTTTGGGTGGATGGTGAAGAGGGGATCATCAGGACCGGGCGGCAGGTCCTTGAATCTTGGGGATATCAGGTCACCGGCGCCACCGATCCTTTGTATGCCCTTGGACTCTTTCGGAGTTATCCCGGAAAATTCGATCTTGTGGTAAGCGACATGGCCATGCCCGGCATAAACGGACTGGAACTGTCAAAGCGGCTTTTACAAATCCGTCCTGATATTCCCATTGTGTTGTGCACGGGATTCAGCCAAAGTCCCACCCCGGCCATGCTTAAGGCGTCTGGCATTGCTGATATGGTCATGAAGCCGATAATAGCAGACAAGCTGGCCCAGGTGATCGCCAGTGCATTGAATAGGAACAGTGGAGGGGAGCACCATGGCCAGAATACTGATCATTGACGATGATGTCAAAATAGGACTTTTCTTAACCAAGCTCTTCAAGGGGATGGACCATGAAGCAATCCAGTCCAATTCCCTGGCCAAAGGCCTTGGTCTTGCCGAAAGCGGAGGCTTTGACCTGGTTCTCCTTGACCTGGAATTTCCTGAAGGAAACGGTATCGATATCCTGCAGGATCTCATGCGCGTCCCGTCCCGTCCCGAGGTTATCATTATCACCGGAACAGGGGGGGGCACGGGGGCAGAACTTGCGTTCAAATACGGCGCATGGGATTACGTCCAGAAACCTTTTCTGCTGGATGAGGTGAGTCTCTCCATCACCCGGGCCCTGCAATATCGTTCGGAAAAACAGGTGGATGTTTCTCCAATACCCCTTCTTCGGAAAGGGATCATCGGGGAATCCGATCTCCTTCAGTGGTGTCTGCATGAGGTTGCCAAGGCATCGGTAACAGACGGTAGTGTCCTTGTAACGGGTGAAACCGGAACGGGAAAAGAGCTCTTTTCCCGGGCCATTCACAATAACAGCAAACGGGCATCTCGACCTTTCATTGCAGTGGATTGCGGCGCCCTGCCCGACACCCTGGTGGAGAGCACCCTGTTCGGCCATAACAAGGGGGCCTTTACCGGGGCGGATAGACAGCAGGACGGCCTTATTGTCCAGGCAGACGGAGGCACCCTGTTCCTGGATGAGGTTGGCGATCTTCCTTTGAATGTGCAGATCGCTTTGCTGAGAACCCTCCAGGAGAAAAAAGTACGCCCCTTGGGCGGGGGGAGGGAACAGCGGGTCGATTTCAGGCTGGTGGCCGCCACAAACCGGGATCTTGATTCCCTGGTAACGGAGCAGCTTTTTCGAGAAGACCTCCTCTACCGTATCCGTGGCATCTCCATTCACCTGCCCCCCTTAAGGGAGCGAAAACAGGATATTGAAGAGATTGCCATCAAAAAGCTCCATGAACTCTCAAATCGTTACGCCATCCAACTCAAGGGCATCTCCCGGGATTACTTGGATGTCTTGACAGCCCATAGCTGGCCGGGCAACGTGCGGGAACTGATAAACATACTGGACGCTACCCTGGGGGCAGCCGGCCAGGATCCCACCCTGTTTCCCAAGCATCTACCACCGGAATATCGCATGGCTGTCTTGAAGTTAAAACCCCATGGGTCTCCTGTGCAAAATGCTTTCCTTGGTTCTTCCACGGAAAATGACGATGTTTTCCCCACCCTGAATGCCCACCGGGAACGCGTTGAGTGCGAATATCTTACCTTGCTGTTAAAAAGAGCTGACGGGGATCGAAAAAAAGCTGAGTCCCTTTCCGGGATCTCCCAGTCGCGATTGTACGGTCTGTTGAAAAAGTACGGACTGCCGGGGTTCAGCAAGAACTAACCCTTCTTTATTTCACGATTTCGCAACCCTTTCCCAATTCCTGAAAACAGGGACCTTGGGATTCCTGTTTTTGGGAATCCCTTGTGCCTTTCCCTCCTCACACCTATCTTTATATGGTCTAACTCTCTGAAATCTAAGTTCTTTCCCGAAAGCGTCTTCGTCGGCACGTTTTCTGCTAAGCATACAGATAAACATACTCAACAAAAATAGCTGTTATAAAAGGGGAATGTTATGAACTGGAACGATGTGACGGTTGGCGAAAAGATTGCGATTGGCTTTGGGATAATCTTGGTTCTATTGGGGATTGTGGGTTTGCTGAGCTATACCGGGGTTGGCGGCATCGTCCAAAATGCAGGCCAGGTCATTGACGGCAACCAACTTGATGCAAATCTGGCCCAGAAGGAGGTCGATCACCTGAACTGGGCCAACAAGGTCAACGGGCTATTGACCGATGAAAACATCACAACGCTGGATGTTCAGACCGATCACCATCTGTGCGGGTTTGGCACGTGGCTCTACGGTGAAGGCCCCAGGGAGGCACAAGCCCTGGTTCCGTCCCTGGCCCCCTTGTTGAAGGGGATCGAGGGCCCCCACGCAAAATTGCACGCGTCGGCCATTGAGATCAAAACCCATTTTGTTCAGGCAGATGAAACGCTGCCCTCTTTTCTGGTGAAGAAAGAGGTGGATCATCTCAAATGGATCACCAAAGTTCAGGCGCTTTTTGTATACAACCTTCCCAAACTTGATGTCGTGACCGATGATCAGGGGTGCGGCCTGGGTCAGTTTCTTCATGGGGATGTGGGCCGTAATGCCGCGGGTTCTGATCCGGAACTGGCCCGGCTGATCAATGGGCTAAAAGCCCCCCATGCCGGACTTCATGCCTCGGCCGTTAAAATCCAGGCGGCATGGAAGCAGGGCCATCCGGGTCTGATAGACACATTGAGAGCCCGGCTGGACGATCACCGCAAATGGGCGGCAGAGATTGCCACCGCTCTTCTCACCGAGAAAAAGATCCATGTGACCACCGACCCCTCAACGTGTGCCTTCGGCAGGTGGCTCAACAGTAACGAGTGCAGGGATATCTCTGCCATGTGGCCGGAATTTGGCGTCATTGTCTCCAAGGTCTTCGCTCACCATGGAAAACTTCACCAGACAGCAATCAAAATTACCAGGGCCGGCAGCCATGATGCCAGGGTGGGTATCTTTGAGGGAGAGACAACCGCTGAACTTGAAACGGTTGCCGGATATTTTGAAGAACTGATTCGTTTGGAGAAAACGAATATCCAGGCCGGCAAACAGGCTCACCATATTTTTATAACCGAAACCCTGGCCGCCCTTGAACAGACTCAAACCGCCTTGAAAAATCTTGTTCTTCGGGCAGATGCCATGGTCGAGGGAATGAACCATGCCAGACAAATCTATGCCGAAAAGACATTGCCGGCTTTGGGTCAAACCCAGGAACTTCTGGGCAAGCTGCGCCAGGAGGCGAAAAACAACATCATGACCGATGTTGTTATGCTGAAAGCGGCCCAGGGCACCCAGCGTAATGTGACCCTGGTGGGTGCCGCGGCCATTGTTATCGGCCTGGTGATGGCATTTGTCATCAGCCGCGGCATCACCGGGGCTCTGAACCGGGTGATCCAGGGCCTTGAAGAGGGTGCCGGACAGGTGGCCTCGGCCTCAGGCCAGGTCTCCTCGGCCAGTCAGTCCCTGGCAGAAGGCGCTTCCCAGCAGGCCGCTTCCATTGAAGAGACCTCCTCTTCCCTGGAGGAGATGTCCTCCATGACCCGGCAGAACGCAGAAAGTTCGGATCAGGCCGATCGGTTGATGGAGGAAGCCAACCAAGTGGTGGTCCGGGCGAATCACTCCATGTCTGAACTCATCGCCTCCATGGATGAAATTTCCAAGGCCGGCAACGAGACCCAGAAGGTGGTGAAGACCATAGATGAGATCGCCTTTCAGACCAATCTTCTGGCATTGAATGCTGCGGTGGAAGCTGCCCGGGCCGGTGAAGCCGGGGCTGGGTTTGCCGTGGTTGCCGAAGAGGTGAGGAACCTGGCCCTTCGATCTGCCGAAGCCGCCAAGAGTACGGCGGCGCTCATCGACGGCACCGTTAAAAAAGTGGAGCTGGGTTCGCGTCTGGTGGAGACCACCAATACCGCCTTTGCCCAAGTCTCGGAAAAAAGCGGACGGGTGGGGGAGCTGGTGGGAGAAATCTCAGCCGCCTCCGGTGACCAGGCCCAGGGCATTGAACAGGTGAACAACGCCGTGACCGAGATGGATAAGGTGACCCAGCAGAATGCCGCCAATGCCGAAGAGTCGGCCGCGGCTTCGGAAGAGCTCAATGCCCAGGCCGACCAGATGCAGTCCATGGTGGCGGATCTGGTCAGGCTAGTGGGCGGGGGCAGCGCCCGGACCAATCCCCGGCCTAGGAAGCGCATCACTCCCATGAAGCCGGCAGCGCCTGAAAAGAGGATCTTCCATGTCAATTCCTGAAAACAGGAATGCGGGGATTCCTGTTTTTAGGAATGTCATTGGTTTTTCATCTCCCTATTGATCTCTTTTCGGAGTAACCCGTTGAAATGTAAACATTGTTTTTTTAGTGCATCTGTTGGCACATTCTATGCTGTTTACACAGATAAAAACATTAACCCCAGATAAAGGTCAGGCAATGATCGTTGTTTTTTCTAACTCAAAAGTAGATGGAGCCGGGAAAAGGCTCTGGAGCAAAATTCAAGGCTGTTTGCCAGAATGCCCGGCAAAAATCTGCTCTGGTATGGATACGCTTCAGAAAACCCTGTGTCGTCCCAGGCACGGCATCACCATTGCCGTTCTGGTTGCAGCCTCCCTCCGTGAACTCAAGGAATTGATATCCATGGGAGATCTGCTGGATAATATTCGTGTGATCCTGGTCCTGCCGGACAGAACCCCTACGACCCTCTACCTGGGGGTGGGGTTGAAAACCAGTTTCCTGACATTCATCGACAGTGATTTCAATGATGTGATTTCGGTGTTGAACAAAATTTTAAATCCTTAAACCATGAACCAAAGGAGAAACCAATGGCTGATCTATCCGAAACCCTGAAGGAGGTCTCCCGCAGGGCAGGTAAATACCTGACCTTCAGCCTCAGGGGTGAAGAATACGGTATCGGTATTTTGACTATCAAGGAAATCATCGGCATGATGCCCATCACCTCAGTGCCCCGGACCCCGGGATTTGTAAAGGGCGTGATCAATCTGAGGGGCAAGGTGATTCCCGTGGTGGATCTTCGATTGAAATTCGATATGGAGCCCGTGGACTATACCGAGCGGACGTGCATTATCGTGGTTGAAATTGAGTGCCTCAAGGGGATTCTGCTCATCGGCATCGTGGTGGATTCCGTATCTGAAGTACTGAACATCGGAGATGAAGAAATTGAAGCCCCCCCCGCATTCGGCTCCCGGCTTGATACCGATTATATACTGGGCATGGCCAAGCTGGAGGGCGGTGTGAAAATTCTATTGGACATTGACCGGGTGCTCAATGCCGAAGAGATTGCAGGCCTTGAACAGGCGAGTTGAAGAATAAGTGGGACAGGAAGAGTCCCACTCGATAGATATACCAAATTTTGAACACCAAGGAGAATGCTTCGATGTTTAAAGAGATGAAGATTGGAACGAAAATCGCCGGACTGGCCGCAATACTCATTGTGCTTATATGTGTGGTTGCCTTTTTCGGTTATACCGGTATGACCGGTGTGGTGGGCCGTGTTGACAAGGCCGATGATGTGAATCGCCTGGTCAAAAATATCCTTACTGCCCGTCAGCATGAAAAGAATTTCATGCTGCGGAACGAGAAAAGTTATGCAGACAAGCTAAGTGAAGCGGTTGACCAGGTCAAGCAGCAGGCGTTGGAAACCCGGGGAAAGTTCAGCAAGCAGAACAACATAGAGCAGATGAACAGCGTCATTGCCGAGGTGGGGGAGTATGGCGAGTCGTTCCAGACCTATGTGAGACTTGCCGCAGAAAAAGACCTCACCATGGAAAAGATGCGAGCCAGTGCCCGACAGGCCCTGGAAAACACCGAGGCGATCCGGACCGATCAAAAGAATCAGCTTGTTGCAGCCCAGGAGAAAAGCGCGGCCCTGATCGAGGATAAACTGACCAAGGCCGACGATGCCAATCATTTGATCCTTCTTGTCATGGATGCCAAGGCGTTTCGGGTGTCGTTGATGTTTGAAAACGATGACCAGGTGCGGGCCCAGTGGAAGGCGGTCAACCGCAGAATCCTGGATCAGACCCAGGCATTGAAATCAAAGTTTAAATTTGACAAGAACATCCGCCAGGCAGATGCGGTTCTGGAGAGTTACAAGGCCTATGAAATCGCGACCCTGTCTTATTTAAAAGGCCGGAGCCCGTCGGACAAGGAACGGATGGTTGTAAGTGCCACTGCAGCCCTGGACGCGATCCAGCAGATCCGGGCGGACCAGAAGGCCCAGCTTGACAAGGCCAGAAAAGATGCCGATGCCTTTCTTGATGATAAGATGGCCAAGGCCGACGATGCCAACCGCATGATCAAATGGTTCCTTGATGCCCGGAAAAATGAGAAAGAGATGATCATCTCCGGGGATGTGGGGTATAAGGATAAGGTGGATGCCAGTATTGCTAAGATCCTGGAGCTGGGCAAGGGTCTGAAATCCCGGTTCAAGCTGGCGCTGAATATCCAGCAGGTGGATGCGGTCCTGGCCTCGTTAACTGCCTATGAGCAGGAATTAGATGGGTTCTGGGAGTTGATGCAAGCCCAGGAAAAGGCTGAGGTCTTCATGGTCGAGGCGGCCCGGGGGGCCCAGACCGAGTGTGAAGCGGCCCGCAAGGACCAAAAGGCCAAGATGGCCTCCCAGATTACCTCGGCCAATACCCTGATGATGGTGATCTCCCTGGTGGCACTGGTGGTGGGTATACTGATGGCTTTTTTCATCGTTCGCGGCATCACAGGAGCCCTGAAGCGGGTGATCCAGGGGCTTGAAGAAGGCGCCAGCCAGGTGGCGTCCGCCTCAGGCCAGGTGGCCTCGGCCAGTCAGTCCCTGGCCGAAGGGTCTTCCCAGCAGGCCGCCTCCATTGAAGAGACCTCTTCCTCTTTGGAGGAGATGTCCTCCATGACCAAGCAGAATGCTGACAATTCCGATCAGGCCGATAGTTTGATGAAGGAGGCCAACCTGGTGGTGACCCGGGCGGATCAGTCCATGTCGGAACTCATCGCCTCCATGGATGAAATTTCCAAGGCCAGTAACGAAACCCAGAAGGTGGTGAAAACCATCGATGAGATCGCCTTCCAGACCAATCTTCTGGCATTGAACGCCGCGGTGGAGGCTGCCCGGGCCGGTGAAGCCGGCGCCGGATTTGCCGTGGTTGCCGAAGAGGTGAGGAACCTGGCCCTTCGATCTGCGGAAGCCGCCAAAAGTACGGCCGTGCTCATTGACGGCACCGTGAAAAAGGTGGAGCAGGGATCCAGCCTGGTGGAGACCACCAATACCGCCTTTTCCGAGGTTTCGGAAAAAAGCGCCCGGGTGGGAGCGTTGGTGGCTGAAATCTCCGCCGCCTCAAGTGAGCAGGCCCAGGGCATTGAACAGGTGAACATCGCCGTGACAGAGATGGACAAGGTGACCCAGCAGAATGCCGCCACTGCCGAAGAGTCGGCCTCGGCCTCGGAGGAACTCAACGCCCAGGCCGATCAGATGCAGTCCCTGGTGGAGGCGCTGGTACAGCTTGTAGGCGGGGGAGACGCAAGGACCGCCCCCCGGTCCATCAAACCCGCCACTCCCATGAAGCTTACAGCGCCTAGAAAGATGATCGCCCGTGGTCACAGGGAGGTGAGGCCGGAGCAGGTGATTCCCATGGATGATGACGACGACTTTACCGATTTCTAGGGTGATTCCGGGTCAAGGGCGGCCAGGCCGTCCTTGACCCGGACGGTCAAGATACGCTTCATGGTTGAAGATGGAAACGATGAACCCTAACAAAAGACAGGCTTATGACTTATACATTCATTCAGGAACTTGTGGAGGAACTCTCTCTTGAATTTGTTTTAAAGGATGCTTTGGAACCGGAAAGTTATTTAGGGCTTTCTCCGTTATTGGAGAAGATTGATGAAACTAGCCGTGGGCTTTCCCAAGAAAACCTTGCCCTCCTGGCTCAACAGGCAAGTATTCTTATTGGGCAGGCTGTCCAGGGCACCGTGTCCGAGGCAAATCCTTTTATAGAAAAATTGGAGGATCTCATTTCCGGAATGAAAAAACAAGTGACTGCCCTGGGACGGGAGGAGGGGCCTTCCATATCCACTGGGGCGTTTTTGGCGGATACGACTATCCGGGCTGTTGATAAAAGGGATTTGGAACAGATTTCCCAGGACCTTGATGACCTTTTCCTTATGATCGGTGAATATTGTCCGGGGGAGCCCCCCGAAGGGGAGGACATCCTCCATGTTGTGGATATGCTTATTGATCATGGCGGTTCCATCAAGGAGCCCACATTTTTAACGGTTGCCCGTGCCTGCAGAACCTACGGGGAAACCATGGTTCTTGACCCCCTTGTTCCCATTCGCCCCCTTGAAGGGGGAGGGAGGCTATTGAAGGCCCTGGTTCGTCATGTGGGAAAAGGAAGAGAGTTCTGCTTTGACATTTCCGATATTCTTGGAGGGCTTACTCCGAATTTTGAAAAAATGGAGGATCTCATTTCCGGAATGGGAAAACAAGAAACTGACCTGGAACAGGAGGAGGGACCTTCCATATCCATTGGGGGGGGGGCGGATACGACCCCCCGGGACTTTGCCAAAGGGGGGTTGAAACAGATTTCCCAGGACCTTGATGACCTTTTTCTTATGATCGGTGAATATTGTCCGGGGGAGCCTCCTATGGGAGAGGACATCCTTCATACCGTGGATCGGCTTATTGTTCATGGCGGTTCCATCCAGGAGCCCACATTTTTAACGGTTGCCCGTGCCTGCAGAACCTATGGGGAAACCATGGTGCTTGACCCCCTTGTTCCCATTCGTCCCCTTGAAGGGGGGGTGGCCTTGTTGAAGGCCCTGGTTCGTCATTTGAAAAAAGGAAGAGAGTTTTGCTTTGACATTTCCGATATTCTTGGGGGGCTTACCCAGAAGACGGAGGTTCCGGAAATGACCCGAACGGTTGAAACCGAGGTTTCCAACGGGGGAGACGATGGGTCGGAATCACCCCCATCGGCAGTTGAAGAGCCGTTGATCGACGAGGATGTTTCGATCCTCATGGAGTTTGTGGTGGAATCCGAAGAGGGGCTGGCCAGCATCGAAATAGGGGTTGTGGAACTGGAACAGGCACCGTCGGACATGGAGATCATTAATAACATCTTCCGTCCCTTTCACACCATCAAGGGGGTATCCGGGTTTCTGGGATTGAAAAAGATCAATACCCTGGCCCATGCAACAGAGAGCTTCCTTGACAGTGCCCGGAGCGGGGAGTTTATCATCAACGACACGGCCATCGACGTTATCCTGGAGGCGGTTGATACGCTGAAACTGCTGATGTCACGGGTAAAAGAGGCAACGGCCCGGGGGGTCACCCACGTGGACGATGGGATTGAAATCCATGGACTGGGGGAGAAACTCCAGGCCCTCCAGGATTCCCTTATCAGTGGAGAGCGGCAGCCCATTGGTGAAATTCTGGTCAAGAAGGGGGTCATTGATCAAGGAGCCCTTGAAAGTGCCCTTGAGACGCAACAGAAGCGTCCCGGGGGGAAACTGGGGGAAATCCTTGTCCGTGAAGAAAAAGCCGGTGCCCGGGAGGTGGCCACGGCCCTCATGGAGCAGAAAAAAGCCGGTCGGATGACTAACGATAGCCAGGTCAAGGTCAACACAGCCAAGCTGGATGAGTTGGTCAACCTGGCAGGAGAGTTGGTGATCTCCCAGTCCATGATCAAGCAACAGACCGGTCTGGATGCCCGACTCCAGCAGAGCATGGGACAGATGGGACAGATCGTGTCAAGCATACAGAACATTGCCATGTCCATGCGCATGGTTCCCATTAAATCCACTTTCATGAAGATGATTCGGCTGGTCAGGGACCTTTCCAGGAAATCCGGCAAAAAGGTGGCTCTTGAGATGATCGGAGAAGATACCGAGATCGACCGAAATGTGGTGGAGGCCCTGTATGAGCCCCTGGTACATATGATCCGGAACTCCGTGGACCATGGTCTTGAAATTGATGAAGAACGTGCCCGCCAGGGCAAACCCAGGCAGGGAACCATTTCCCTTCGCGCCTTTCATAAAGGCGGCAACATCCATATTGAGATCGAAGACGACGGCAAGGGCCTTGACAAGGAGGGGATTCTTGCCAAGGCAGTGTCAACGGGCCTGATCACCGGGGATGAAAACCTGTCCGATGCCCAGATCTACGATCTGATTCTCCAGCCCGGTTTTTCCACGGCCAAAGCGATCACCGATGTTTCAGGCCGTGGGGTTGGAATGGATGTGGTTAATGGGGGGATTGAGAAGCTCAGGGGGCATCTGGCCATCGGTTCAATCCCGGGCAGGGGAACAAAATTCAACATTGTTCTTCCCCTGACCCTTGCCATCATCGACGGCATGTTGGTCCGGGTGGGTAAAGAACGGTACGTGATTCCCACCATGGTGATCCAGCGATCCTTCAGACCGGACAAAACAGAGTGCTTTTCCGTGGAAGGCAAGGCGGAGATGATCCGCGACCGGGACGGACTGATTCCCTTGATCCGCATGGACGACATCTTTGATGTGCCCACCGATTGCACCGATCCCTGGAAAGGGTTGATTGTTATTGTGGAATGCAAGGACAAGCGCTTGGGAATTCTCATTGATGAGCTGCTTGGCAAGGACGAGTATGTGATTAAGAGCCTGGGGCAAGGCCTGGACAAGGTTGTCGGGTTTTCCGGGGGCGCCATCCTTGCCGATGGAAGGGTGGGCATGATTCTTGACGTCCACGGTATCAGTTCGTTGGTAACAGGTTGACAGCAGAGGGAGCCGCTCCGTGAAGCTGATTGTCGGTGTTGCAGATATGAAGGTGAGTAACGATCCCGGCCACACATTGGTGACCTATTCCCTGGGATCCTGTATCGGACTTGTGGTGTTCGATCCCGTGGCAAGGGTGGGGGGGATTCTGCACTATATGTTGCCGGAATCCGCCATAGACAAGGCCAAGGCGGCAAAAAATCCGTTTATGTTTGCCGATACCGGGATTCCACGGTTGTTTAAGGAAACCTATAAATATGACGCCAAAAAGTCCAGGATGAAGATCTTTGTGGTGGGAGGGGCCCAAATTATGGATCAGCAAGGGTTTTTCAATATCGGTAAGCGAAATTACATGGCCCTGAAAAAGATGTTTTTCAAAAACAGGGTCATGGCCACCAGTGAAGATGTAGGGGGGAATGTCAACCGCACCGTGCATCTGGATATCAATACCGGTGATGTGTATTTGAAAACATCCGGGGCAAGTGAGGTAAAACTATGAACTATTCTATTTTGGTGGTGGATGATTCCATGCCCATGCGGTCTGTCATCAAAAAGACCTTCAGGACGGCAGGGTATGGGGGGTGCGAGTTCCATGAAGCCGGCAACGGCAGGGAGGCCCTTGACCTGATACGGGACAACTGGATCGATATTGTGATCACCGATTACAACATGCCGGTCATGAACGGCCTTGAGCTGATGTGTGAAATGAAAAAACATGACATGGCAAAGGCGCTTCCCGTTGTGGTGATTTCCACCGAGGGCAGCCGGGAAAAAATAGATCGGTTCATGGAGTTGGGGGCTGCCGGGTACATCACCAAACCCTTTACCCCGGAAACCATCCGGGATGTCATAACACGAATACTTGGGGAGGGCGCATATGAAGAAGAATTTGATAACGGCGATGAAGACCTCGATTTCTGAAGTCATGGAAGCCATGTTCTATTTGCCTGTTGAGATCAGCCATGGGGACACCATGCCCCGTTGTGGTTTGATTGGCTCCCAGGAGATAAAGGGCGGGCGACTGGGGTTTACCGGACCCTGTTCGGGGTGTTTTTCCCTGTTCATTCCCAGAGACTTGCTGGCCGTTATGACGGAAAATTTCATGGGGGATCCCAGAGAAACCCTTTCCATGGAACATTTCGAGGGGGTCCTTAAGGAGGGCCTGAACATGATCGCCGGAAATACCCTGCGCAAAATGGCGGGGGCTTCATCCTATGAACTCCAGGTCCCGGGCATGGTGGATGGGGGAACGCTTCCTGACACCACAGCCCTGGTGCAGGTTGAAACCATGGACGGAACCATGACTGTTTTTATTGAGCTGGATTGATATAAAAAAATAATCGGGAGAAAGGCAGTGGCAAAGACAATCAGGGTGCTTGTGGTGGATGATTCTGCGGTTGTGAGAAAGGTGTTTACGGAGCAGCTGTCAAGGGAAAAGGATATCCAAGTGATCGGGACGGCACCCGATCCCTATGTTGCCCGGGACAAGATTGTCAGGCTCAAGCCCGACGTGATCACCCTTGATATTGAGATGCCTCGCATGGACGGCATCACCTTTTTAAAAAAGTTGATGCACTATTATCCCCTGCCTGTGATCATTGTTAGTTCGTTGACCACCAAGGGTAGTAAGCTTGCCCTTGAGGCCCTGACCATCGGGGCCCTTGAAGTACTTTCAAAACCAACCTCGGCCTATTCCGTGGATGATATGGGGGTTCAGCTTGGGGACAAGATAAGGGCCGTGGCCGGTGCCCGGGTGAAGCCGACCGCTTTGGGCACCCATGCCGCTCCCGGAGTGCAGGATCTCTCATCCAGGGCCCTTGCCCGGACAACCAACAAGGTCATTGCTGTGGGCGCCTCCACCGGCGGCACCGAAGCCATTAAGAACGTGTTGACCCGGCTGCCCGGTAATGCCCCGGGGGTTGTGGTGGTCCAGCACATGCCGGCCGGGTTTACCCGTTCCTTTGCCCAGCGGCTGGACTCCCTGTGCGCCATGGGCGTGAAAGAGGCCGAAGACGGCGATACCGTTGCCAATGGCAGGGTGCTTATCGCTCCTGGCAATCATCATATGCTGCTGAAACGCAGCGGCGCCCGGTATTATGTCCAGGTGAAAAAGGGGCCCCTGGTTCACCACCAGAGACCCGCAGTGGATGTCTTGTTTAAATCCGTGGCCCAGTCTGCCGGGGCCAATGCCCTTGGCATTATACTCACGGGCATGGGCCGGGACGGGGCTGCTGGGTTATTAACGATGAAACAGGCCGGAGCCGTGAACATTGCCCAGGATGAGGACTCCTGCGTGGTGTTTGGCATGCCCAAGGAGGCCATTCGATTAGGTGGGGTCGACCATGTCCGGGATATCAACACCATTGCCCAGAAAACCGTTTCTCTTTTAAGATGAATGCCAATCTTTTTTGATCTCTGTTTTATGATTTGAGCTTAGGGGGACTTATCGTGGAATCCTTTTTTTATGCGGTGTTAACCGTCATTGTTTTTGGCTTGCTGACGACACGACTAGTATTACAGAATAATAAAACCCAAATGGCTCTGGTCGCCAGTGAAAAAAGATGTCGCACCATTCTTGAAACCATCTCCGAGGGATATTGGCGGTTAGATGTCGACACACGGACTGTTGAGGTTAATGATGCCCTGTGCGCCATGCTGGGATATAAAAGGGAGGAGATCCTGGGGAAAAGCCCCCTGGAATTTATGGGTCAAGAAGACAGGTGCCAACCTAAGGCACAGTTTGAAAATCCCAGGGCTTGCCGGCATCAAATGTATAACATGACAATGAAAAAAAAGGATGCCACCTTCTGTTATACCCGGATCAATGCCACAACACTCTGGGACGATTCAGATGTCCTCAAGGGATACTTTGCAGTGGTTTCCGACTTGACTGAAGTAAGATATGTCCGGCAGGAACGAAAATGCCTTGCCCAGGCCCAGAAAATGGAGTCCATCGGCACCCTTGCAGGGGGGATTGCCCATGACTTCAACAATATCCTTTTTCCGTTGATCGGGTATGCTGAACTTTTAAAAGAAGACCTCGGCCAGGAGACCGCCCACCATCATTACATCGTTGCAATCCTCCATGCTGCATTAAGGGCAAAGGACCTGGTCTCTCAGATTCTCACCTTCAGCCGCCAGGCTGAAGGTGAGATTCAACCCCTTCGGGTTCATCTGCTGGTTAAAGAGGTGTTAAAGCTGCTTCGTTCCACCCTTCCAACAACCATCAAAATCCAATCCAATTTGGATTCCCACTGCGGTCGGGTGGCGGCAGACCCCACCCAGGTTCACCAGGTGATCATGAATCTTGCAACCAACGCCTTCCACGCCATGGAAACAGCCGGGGGGATACTTGATGTCTCCCTTAAACAGGTCTCCATGGATACCGACGAATCAATGATGTTGGAATTGCCTGCAGGTGATTATGCACGGCTCACCGTGGCAGACACAGGGACCGGCATTGACAAAAATATCCTGGACAATATTTTTGATCCCTATTTTACCACCAAGGAGAAAAACATGGGCACGGGTATGGGGCTTTCCCTGGTCCAGGAAATTGTCAGACAATCCAAAGGAGAGATATGCGTATACAGTGAGCCGGGAAAAGGAACCACCTTCCATATTTATCTTCCGGTGGTCTGGAGCCGGGACACCAAGGAGCCATCCAAAGCCCTGGCGCCCATTCAGGGGGGCACTGAATCGATCTTGCTGGTGGATGACGAAGAATCCATCATCCATATGAGCCAGGAGCTGTTGACGCGTTTAGGATATCATGTTACGGCTCATGCAAACGGTCATGAAGCCCTGGAGCGCTTTAAAGCTGCTCCTGAATCGTTTGACCTTGTGATCTCCGATATGACAATGCCCGGGATGACGGGGATCCAACTGGCCAAAACCATAAAAGCGATTCGCCCGGATATTCCCATGGTCCTGTGTACGGGATTCAGCCATCAGATTAATGGGGAAACCGGCCGGGAGATGGGCATTGACGGAGTTGTCCTGAAACCGTTGGTGAAAAGGGAGATGGCCGACATCATTCGTAAGGTGATAGGGAAAATCTAAGATGGCAAAACAGCAGGCCCGGTTCGTTATAGCCTTGTGCTCTATTCTACTTTTTATCTTCGGTCTTATTTCCTTTGTTTCCAGCCCCGCCTGGGCCAGGGAGCCTGACAGGGTGTTGTTTATCAGTGCCTATCATCCTAGCTTTCCGACGTTTTTTCAACAGGTGGCGGGCATGGAATCCGTTTTCAATGGCAAGGATATCGTTGTTGATATTGAATTCATGGACACGAAACGGTTTCCCGGCAAAGAAAATTTGGCGCATTTCCTGGGTTCCCTCTCCTGTAAGCTAGATCAAGCCCCCCCTTATGACCTGGTGATGGTGGCAGATGATAACGCCCTGCTGTTCGCCCTTGATCAACAATCCCGGCTGTTCAGGGGAATTCCCATGGTTTTTCTGGGGGTGAATGACATGGATCTTGCCCTCAGGCAGAACGATAATCCCCTGGTGACAGGCGTGATTGAGGCCGTGTCCCTGGAAGAGACCATCGAGCTGATGCTTCAACTGAACCCCAAGGCCTCCCATGTTGTTGCTCTGGTGGACGGAACACCCAGCGGGCAGGGGAATTTGAGGTCTTTTTATCGGTTGAAAACCCAATTCCCCAATCAACGGTTTTCAGACATCTCCCTGGCCGATTTGACCTGGCAGGAATTTTCAACCTCCCTGGCTGGTCTTGGGCAGGAGAGTGCCGTCCTTCTGCTCTCGGCATACAAGGATAAAAATAATCAAATACTGTCCTTTGACGAAAGTCTCAAGCGCATTAAAACGTCGCTTTCTGTACCCCTTTTCCACCTCTGGTACCATGGATTGGGAGATGGGGTGCTTGGGGGCAAGATCATCAGCCATCATGAACAGGCAAAAGCCGCAGCAGAAATTGCTCTTGAGGTTTTAAGGGGAAGGCCTGTCCATGAAATCCAGGTGACCCATGAGAGCCCCAATCGGTATGTCTTTGATTACAACCAGCTGAAAGAACACGGTGTATCTACATCTATGGTGCCTTCAGGTAGCTTGATCCTGAATGATCCCGATTCCTTTTATGAGGAGCACAAGGCCTTGATATGGTGTATCGTTGGGGCGTTCATTCTTATCTCCGTGGCTTTATTGCTTGCGATAATCAATATCCTTGCCAGGCGGAAAGTGGAGGCACAACTGCGTAACTCTGAAGCGCGGCATCGGAAAATTTTTGATGAGGCCTTGGACGGGTTGTGCCTGGCTGAAGCTGAAACAGGTATCATTGTTGATTGCAATAGGGCGCTTGCTGCTATGATCGGCAGGGACAAGGCTGAGCTGGTCGGCCACCATCAGAAGATCCTTCACCCGGATGAACATAATCATGCGCAGGCATCCGGGACATTTGAACAGCACCGAACCGATCACGAAGGCCAGACCCTTGTTGCCCGGGTGGTTACCAAGAACGGTGTCATCAAGGATGTGGAAATAAAAGCCAATGGGTTTGAAATGGATGGAGTGCGGTACTTGGTAGGCATTTTTAGAGATATTACGGAAAGAAAGCGTAAGGATGCCGAACGTGTCCGTTTGGAAGCGGCCATTCACCAGGCAGCCGAGGTGGTGATCATTACGGACAGCAAGGGGGCAATTCAATATGTGAATCCGGCATTTGAGACCCTCACCGGGTATGGCAGGGGAGAGGTTGCCTCTGGGAATCCCCGGATTCTAAAAAGCAACTATCATGATGATTCCTTTTACCGTGGAATGTGGGAAACGATTTCACATGGAAAGACCTGGCAAGGGCGCCTGGTCAACAGGAAAAAAGACGGGTCAGAGTTTATCGAAGAGGCCACCATCTCTCCGGTTAGGGACGGGGAGGGCAAGATCGTTAATTACGTGGCGGTCAAGCGTGATGTCACCAAGGAAACCCAGCTTGAAAAAAGATTGCTCCAGGTCCAGAAGATGGAGGCTATCGGCACCCTTGCCGGTGGCATTGCCCATGATTTCAATAATATGCTGTTTCCATTGATGGGGTATGCTGAAATGCTCAAAGAAGATCTTCCCCTGGAGAGCCCGTCACAAAAACATATCGATAAGATCCTTCAGGCGGCCTTACGGGCAAGGGATCTTGTCAAACAGATCCTGGTGCTCAGCCGCCAGGGAGAACAGGCTGTTATGCCGATGAAGCTCCAACCCGTTGTTGGACGAAGCCGCTACGCGGCGGAAAAAGCAAAAATAGTGTATAACTCCTATACTTGCCCAATACCGGGTAA
>JAEINR010000031.1 GCA_016342325.1 Desulfobacterium sp. | reverse complement strand
TTGACAGTGAAAATTTCTGCGCTGTTCTGTCCGTCAACAGCAAAATAAGTGCCAACCGTCAATTGCGGTCATAGATTCCATCACATTCGGATTCTGTAAAAGCGCCATCAATTCCTGGTCTTTTCGCCTGTCCCCGGATTGGGTCAGCCTTCTTTGAATGATCCGTTTGGCATGCTTTGCAAATTCAGATTGGATGTCGCCTTTTTCGCCCCATTTGTTAAAAAAATCTGTAACCGTGGAATCCAGAATATTTCTGGCCTCCCGTGTCTTCATGACCTCGGTGGCAAAAACAGCAAAAGAAGCATTTTTAAATTGCAGGCCGGACATTGGAAAAATCTCCTTTAATAATGTTTAATCGCGAAAGCGATTTTTTGTTACCTTCGGGTCATGATGGGTTGACCAGATGTTTTGCAAGTCGTTTTCCTAGGCACAAAAGGGTAAATGTCGGCGGCAAACCCCAGGCTTCTGGAATGACGGAACAATCGCACACAAAAAGATTTTTAATGTCTGTTTCAAGATTTGAATTCACCAGGTCGTTGATTTTCACTGTGCCGCCTGGATGGGCAGCCAGAAAATTGCTTTTATAGACAGTCTTGGCCCCGGCATTCCTGAGAATTTGTTTGGCCCTTTCATATCCCCGGGAGAGCTTCTGCTTATCCGACCCGGAGAGACGTTTACGCACTCCGCCTGAATCGGACAAATGTCCGCCCAAACTATCCTTTGCTTTTATCATGATGGTCAATGATTTGGGATGGTTTAACAATTGATTGATCCGGCCCACCTGGGCGGACAGAAGACCGTACAATGTTGAGGGGAGTGTCATATCTGTCATGACATATCCCTCACTCTCCATGTGGATACCGGCAGCCATGGGGATTTCTTTACCCCCTTTTACATCTGATACCGTGCCCATGACCGCGATCAACGGATCATAAAAGAAATCCAGCCCGGCACCCGGGTAACCCAATGCCCTTAAAATCACGGGAGACCCAATACCGCCGGCCGCTAAAATCACCTGTTTGGCAAATGCCCGATGGGAGGATTGGCGATGCCGGAACACAACCCCCTGTGCCTTCCCGTTTTCAGTTAAAACCGTTGTCACTTTGGCGCCATTGATCAGGGTCGCACCCTTTTTTCGGGCCTGTTCAACAAAATGCCTGGCGGTCCATTTTGCTCCATGGGGACACCCATAGCCGCATTTCCCGCATTCCGGCCGGCATTTGTCCGGGTCGATAAACTTTGGCATTTTTCGCCAATCATATCCCAGTTCCAGGGCACTGTTCATGATCCGTTTCGCCATGGGGCCCATTAATTCGTCAGGCAGGGGGGCGACGGGTAATTCAGTTTTCACCTCTTCGATTTCATCCTCAATCCGGATATTATATTTTTTCAGCATCTCAACTGGTGGATAAAAGGCCGTACCATAGTAGTAAACAGAACTTCCCCCGGTGGTGATGCCCCGCACCATTGTCAGCATTTCATTGGTAAACAGAGCGCTTTTACCCGGTGTCCCGAGATTGCGTATGGTTTGGGCCTTTGTGCCGTTGATCGGTTCATTATTGCCCCATTCGAGCATTAACACGGATCGCTTTTTTTGGGCAAGCTCCTTGGCCACAGTGGCCCCACCCGGACCTGTCCCCACAACGATTGCATCATATTCCTGATCTTTTAATGCCTTCATATGAGTCCTTTTTTGATGATGTTTATGGCGAATTGTTTTTCGTTCTCCGCATATTCCCTTACGATCTTCTCGGTCATGCCCGGATTGTCCTCCTCCAGGTAGCGGATCATCTTTTTGAAATAGGCACCGTTATCCTTTAATCTCTCTGCCCTGATGCTGAGGGACGCAAATTGGATACGTCGGATGCTCGGCCATAAATCCAGTAACATCTGTTCCAGGAGAGGATTCCGGGATGCTGCCATCCCAATGGCCGCGAACTCAAATATGCCGCTATAGTATTCCCGGACATTCCCTTTTTGGGCATGGGCTTCAATCTGTTGCAGCACCTCTTTCACCCGTTCTCGCTGTTCGTCATTGGCTCTTTTTACTGCCAGGCTTGCCATCAACCCGAAATTGACTTTTAAAATGTCGTAGAGGCATTCAATGTAAAATTCCGTAATTTCTGTGGCCTTAACCCCTTTTCTGGGGATGAGTTCCACCAGCCGGTAGCGCTCCAATATCCGAAATGCCTCCCGCACCGGACTCCGGCTGACCCCTAACTCTTCGGCAATCTTTGCCTCAAGAATTCTTTCGCCGGGCTTGATTTCAAGTTGGATAATCTTTTCACCAATATGTTGAGCAATCTCTTCACTGAGATTATGGGTTTTGATTTGAGTCATGGCCGCATCCATTGGTTGTTGAATTGAATACATCATTCATGGGTCAGTCGTATTCTCTAATTAATATTCGATAGACGATTGTCGACAATGTCGTAAAGACACGATAACCAAATGCTAAATCAAATGTCAAATGAAATTAATAGATTCGTGAATAAAATGGGAATTGTTATGAATCGTTAGATTCCATTACGATGGCTGATCCGGGTCTATGGGGCCCAAGATCGGTGCAGTGAAGTTTTTCGGAGAAAGAACCGATGACATTACTATACGTTGAAACGATTTGTTTCCGTATCGGAACTCGGGGGAACGGATAAATAAGCCAGACGCCACGACCGATTGACAAGAAGTGGGAG
Organism: Desulfobacterium sp.; assembly: GCA_016342325.1. Taxonomy (GTDB): domain Bacteria; phylum Desulfobacterota; class Desulfobacteria; order Desulfobacterales; family Desulfobacteraceae; genus Desulforapulum. The sequence goes on along the minus strand of JAEINR010000031.1, from coordinate 53,428 downwards.
GTCAGCATGAAATTATATGGAATACTCGACAAAAGATGTACCGGCTGCGGTCGGTTGACCCTTGGAATCCTCGGCGGAAAAGAAATCTGCCTGAATACCGATAAACTCAACCCCTGTCCTTCCCAGAGGAGCAAACTTGCGATAAAGCCCTCGATTATGTTCCAGCGGGGGGTAGCCTTTGGCCATGGTGGTGGGGCAACATCGGATAGATTTACCCACGGTCCCCGGACGTTAGAGGAGATGATAGAGATCAGGGAGGTGGAGCGGTGATTTATCGAGCGGATTGGAAAGAGGCGGAGGCCATGGCAGGCCGGCTCCAGCAGAAGGGGATGTCCCAGGACGAAGCCTGGGAGGAGATACGCATCTCCGAGGTGTGCACCTGCCGAAAATTGATGCGCCGGAACCGGGATCTTGAGCGATGGGTCTGCGCCTGCGGCCGGTCAAGGATGATGCCGGCGCTGTGTTTTTGACACGGGCCGGTTTTAGATCAATTCAGATGGAAGTCCCCCATGGGAGCAAAGCAAAGGGGGTGAAGTTGCTGCCATCAATAAAACGCCTTGAAAAAGAAAAGATCATGTGCTTAAGTTGGATTGCTGTAACAGCTTGAAAGGGCTGCCCACCGTGGTATAATGTTTTTCGCAACATCATGATTCCACATCTCTTGCCCCCAGGTTTACGGGTTATTTTTATTTCAACATTCCATACAAGGATTTTATAGATGAAAATAGCAGTGATCTACAACCGCGAATCTCAAAAAGTGATCAACCTGTTCGGAATGCCCAACCGTGAAAAATACGGCCTGGCAGCTATCAAGCGTATTGTTACGGCTTTGAAGAAGGGGGGCCACCATGCCACGTCCATGGAGGGAGACAAGGACCTCATCGATAAGCTGGAGGCGTTCATGCCCCGGGCCCTGAAGGGAGAACGACCGGGCATGGCCTTTAATCTCTCCTACGGGATCCAGGGGCAAGCCAGGTACACCCATGTTCCCGGCATTCTGGAGATGGTGGGGGTGCCCTATGTGGGCTCAGGCCCCCTGGCCCACTCCCTGGCCCTGGACAAGGTGGTGGCCAAGATGCTGTTCGTTCAGAACGGCATCCCCACCCCTGAGTTTGCGGTACTGAACAACCCGGATGCCCCGATGCCGGAGATGGACTATCCTCTCATCGTGAAGCCCAAGAACGAAGCGCTCTCCTTCGGCATAAAGGTGGTCAACAACCCGGAAGAGCTCAAGGAGGCTGCGGCCATTATCTTTAAGGAATTTGACCAGGCAGTGCTGGTGGAGCGGTATATAGAGGGGAGGGAGATCAACGTGGGGCTCCTGGGTAACGGGAGCAACCTGGAAACCTTTATGCCAGCGGAACTGATCTTCGGGGACACGGGCCCGAAGATCTACACTTTGGAGGACAAAAAGCATCAGTCCGACCGAACGATCGGGGTCGTTTGCCCCGCCGAGATTGATGAGGCCGTGTCTGAAAAAGCCCAGAAGATCGCCCGGATGGCCTTTGAGGCCTTGGGATGCTACGACTGTGCCCGTGTGGACCTGCGAATGGATGCCAAGGGCGCCCTCTATGTGCTGGAGATCAACTCGTTGCCAAGCCTGGGAGCGCACGGTTCCTATGCGGCCGCCGCAGGGGCCATGGGGATGGATTTCACTGCCCTTGCCAACCGGATGGTGGAGGTGGCCTCGGCCCGCTATTTCGGAACCCCCAATCCTCCCGAGATGTCCAAAAAAATCAGGGATCCCCGCCAGGGGGTATTTGCCTTTCTCACGGAGCGGCGGGATCAACTGGAAAAAAGGGTGGAGGAGTGGAGCAACATCAGCTCCCGGTCGGACGATCCCGTGGGGCTGCGCATGGCCGCGAACAAGTTTGATAAAATCATGACTGAGATCGGTATGAAACAGGTTAAGGATCTCACCGACCGTCGGGACGTATGGACCTGGGAAAGCCCCCTGGGCCTGAGCCGGGGCTCCTTGCTCATCTGCCATATGGATGTGCCGGTGAGCCCGTATCTGGGGCTTGAGCAATTCCGGTGCGACCCGGAGTGGCTGTTCGGAGAGGGGATCGGCTCCTCCCGGGCCCCCCTGGTACAACTGGAGTATGTTCTTCGAGCTCTCAAGCATGTCCGCAAATTCAAGAGTACCCGGCTGGGGGTTGTCTGTTATGCGGACGAGGGGCGGGACTGCGAAGAGTCTGCTGAGATCATCACCCGGGCTGCGGAAAAGGCGGACCGGGTCCTGGTGCTTAACTCCGGTAACCTGGGAGAGCGGATCGTTATCTCCCGTCGGGGCCAGCGAAACTATCGACTCACGGTGGAGGGCAAATCCCTGAAGTTGGGCCAGGTGGGCCGGGTACGGGAGGTGATGCGGGTTCTTTATAAAAAGCTGGACCAGGTCAGCGAACTGAGCAATCGTAAAAACAGACTGGGGGTGGCGGCCGTGGATATCCGGACCGAGGCCTTTCCCCAGAGAATTCCCCACAGGGCACGGGTCACCCTCCTGGTCTCATATCCCACACAGGAAAAAATGGTGGAGCTGGAGAGGGCCATGAAGCAGATATTAAAAGGGGAGGGGCTTCGGTGGGACCTGGCCCTGGCATCGGACCGCCCCCCCATGGTGGAGCAAAGGGGCAATGGATTTATGACTGATGAGCTCGTGGCCCTGGCCGGTGAATGGGACATTCCCCTTTCCACGGAAACCTCCCTTTGGCCCTCTGCAGCTGGCCTGGTTCCCCCTCCGATTCCGGTACTTTGCGGTCTGGGCCCCGTGGCCAGGGACCTTTACACGGCCCGGGAGGCGGTGTCGCGCATGAGCCTGGTGCAGCGGACCCTCCTCATGGCCCAGTACCTTCTTATTCTGACGGAGAAAAAATGATCAAGGGACGGCACTCAAGAAAAACCCTGGACACGGATCTGCTGGATCCCGGAGATCACCGGGTGGTTAATCCCCAGCGGGTGGGGGTCTCCACCGGCGGCATGGTTTCCACCCAGCACTATCTGGCAACGGAAGCCGGAGTCGAGATGCTCCGCACCGGGGGCAATGCCGTGGATGCGGCCGTGGCATCGGCCTTTGCCCTGGGAGTGGTGGAACCCACCGCTTCCGGTCTGGGGGGGCAGACCATGATGCTGCTGCACCTTTCTGATTCCGGGAGAAAGTTCTGCCTGGACGGGGGAACCCGGGCTCCCCACCGGACGCCCCCCGGGGAACTGGACCGAAGGGAGCAACTCCGGGGCCACCGGGCCACCACCGTCCCCAGCACCCCTGCCGTCCTGGGGCACGCCCTGAAGCATTACGGAACCAAACCCTTGGCCGAGGTCCTGGCGCCGGCCCTAGGCCTTGCCCACCAGGGGTTCCGGGTTTCTCCCCTCCAGCATTTCCTCACCAAGCGGGAGCTGAAGCACCTCAGGGCCCATTCAGCAGGGGCATTTTTTTTGAAGAAAGGCAGGATCCCATACCCCATTGGTTCGGTATTTAAGCAACCGGTGCTGGCAAACACCCTGGAACATCTGGGGAGGTTTGGGGTGGAGGATTTCTACCAAGGAGAGATAGCTGCCATGATCCATCGGGACATGGTGGAAAATGACGGATTAATTCGGGACGATGATCTTGCCCAGATTCCCTGGCCCGTGGAACGGCGTCCCTTGGCCACCCATTTTGGAAACAAGCGGGTGTTCACCTTCGGCCCGCCTGGAGCGGGCAGGACCCTCATCGAGGCCCTTAACCTCCTGGAACAGTTTCCGGCAACCCGGCGGGACCCAAACCTTCCCCAGGGAATTCTTCTGCTGGCCCATGTGATCCGGAAGGCGAACCTGGACCGGTCCGACCGGCCGGACGATCCCGCCCTCTTTGCCCAGGAGATGGAACTGGGGGAGGATATCACCCATGTGAACTACGCCAAGCGGGTGGCCAAACGGATCAAGACCCGGATCAAGACCAGCGGGGAAACCACCCACCTGTCGGTGATGGATAAGGAGGGGAACGTGGTGTCCCTGACCCAGTCCATTGAGCGGGTGTACGGCTCCTTTGCCACCTCTCCGAAACTTGGATTCCTTTACAACAATTACATGAGCGCCTTTGAGTACCAGGATATCACCCACCCCTATTACCTGAGGCCGGGGGCGGTCCCCTGGGCCTCGGTGGCCCCCACCATCGTGTTCAAGGGATCCCAACCCTGGATGGCCATTGGTTCCCCGGGATCCGAGCGGATCGTCTCGGCCATTCTCATGGTACTCCTCCGCCTGGAGCAGGGGGCGGATCCCTTTGATGCGGTGGAGGCTCCCCGGATGCACTGTTCCATTGAGGGAAAGGTCTCCCTTGAGGGCACCCGCATGCGGGATGATGTGCCCGGGCTTCTCAGGCGCCACGGATTTACCGTCAACAACCGGGATCCCTACTCCTTTTACCTGGGCAGCGTGCAGCTGGTGATCAAGGAGGGGGGGACTTTTCTTGGGGTGGCCGATCCCAGACGGGATGGATCCGCAGGAGGCCCCTGACATGAAACCCTTGCCTGTCTTGATCTCCCTTCCCCATGCAGGGACAGGGGTTCCCCCGGAGGTGGAACGTTTGAATCTGCTCACCCCCGGCCAGATTATAGCGGATGGAGACGGGGGGGCTGATTCCATTTACACCCGCCTCAGGGATCATGTCAGGCATTTTGTCACCACAAAGATCGCCCGGGCTTATGTGGACCTGAACCGGGGGGAGAAGGATATAAGAACGGACGGAGTCGTCAAGACCCGCACCTGCTGGGGTGAGCCCATCTACCGCTCCCCCCTTTCCCCGGAGCAGGTGGGCGCCCTTATTCAAAAATACCACCGGCCCTATCACCGGAAGCTGGAAGCGCTGGCAGGGCAGGGGGTGATCCTGGGCATCGATTGCCACACCATGGCAGAAACGGGGCCACCTGTGGGGCCGGACACCGGGCAGAGACGGCCCCATGTCTGTCTGGGGGATGTCTACGGCACCAGCTGCCCCACCCCCTGGACCCGGATCCTGGCGGAATGCCTGGACCGGTATTTTAATGGTGAGGTCCGGATCAACCGCCCCTTTGCCGGAGGGTGGATCACCCGGCATCAGCATCAGTTCATGCCCTGGATCCAGCTGGAACTCTCAAGGGCTTCCTTTGCCTCTGACTCGGAAAAGGGTGAGCGGGTGCTTAAGGTTCTCCGTCTCTTTTGCCGGGGTATCAATCCCGGATAAGGAACCACGATAGACCTGGAGAAGAACCACCCTCCCAGGTGGTGGAAGCCTGCTAAAAGGTGTAGCCGATGGAGAAATGGATCTGCCCCGGGCTCTCCTCTTCTTTGGGGTCAAGTTTGTGGCCGTAGAGGAGGCTGATGGGACCGATGGCCGTCACGTAGCTGAGACCGCCTCCCAGGGAGGAGCGAAATCCCTGGTCCAGGGCATTGTTTTCCAGGTGGCCGAGCCTGCCGCCGTCCAGGAACAGGATGAATTCAATACTGTCCGTGAGGGAGATGCGGGACTCCAGGCTTGCGGAAACCATGGATCTGCCGCCGGCCGGATCGTTTTTCCGGTCATAGGCAAGCATGTTCTCCTTGAACCCCCGGACATCGGATGTACCGCCCAGAAAGAAGAGGCGGTCTTCGGCAACCGTGCTGGACGAGGAAAAGGGCTGGATATACCCCAGCCGGGTGCGAAAGGCCAGGGTGACCCGATTGACAGGGGTGTGGTATCGTCTCACATCCAGGGTGTACTTGAGGAATTTGTCCAGATCATTGCCAAATCCCGTGTAGATATCCGTTGTCAGGGAGGAGAGCAGGCCGGTTTTGGGCCTGACCACGGAATCCCTTGTATCGTAGGCCAGGGAAAAGGAGGTCTTGAGGATGTTCCGGGTCTCGTAGGCATCATCTGAATCCTGGGAGGCACTGGCATCGTCTTCACCACCGGCTCGGACTCGGTTTTCGTAGGTTAGAGACAGGCCCCCATTGAGATTTGTCAGAAGGGGCTTTGTCAGGGTGCCTGAAATCCCCCATGCCTTGACACGAAAGTCCTGGTTCAACTCTTCCTGGTCCTGGACAAAGAGGGTGGTGGCTGCTGTCATGTCCGTTTTCATGAAAAAGGGGTCTTTGATGCCTGCCTCGCCTTTAAAACCGATGCTGCTCACTTCCCCCCGGAGCCAGGCATCGATGTCCCGGCCCAGGTAGTTGTTGTCTCCCGCTTCGGCATTGAGGTAAAAGAGGCGTTCTGTGTCATGGCCCATGGCCGTCTCGATATAATAGGGCTTTTTCTCTTCGATGATTACCTCAAGATCTGCCGTTCCTGTTTTCTCCCGGAGTCCGTGGGCCTGGATTCGGACCGATTTTATGGCCCTGATTTTCCGTAGCCTTTTTTCGGCGGCAAGGATCTCTTTCAGGGAAAAGGGATCCTGGGGTTTAAGTTTAAGAAAATCCGCCATGATCCCTGTCTTAAGGCGGGTTTGGCCGGTATAGCTGATCTTCCCCACCCGGGTGAACGGTCCTTTGTCCACCTGGAAGTCCAGGGCCACTGCCGGGTCCGGGGCGGAGACCGTGCCCTTGACCTGCACATGGGGATACCCCTTTGCCGATATCAGGGAGGCGATCACATTTTCATCGCTTCTGACCATGTACTGCCTGAAGGGCTGTCCCGGTCCCAGGGCAAGTTGTTGGATGATCTCTTTTTCATCCAAAAGGCCGTCAAGGCCGGTGATCCGTGCGGTGCTGACCCGGGTTTGATCGCCTTCATGGATCGTGAGTGTGACGAAAACCTGTTTTTCAGGATGGGCTTCCTCCCCGGATTCTACCTGTTGGACCGTTAATTCCTCCTTGACCATGGTTTTTTTAAATCCCTGGCTGAGGTAGAGACGTTTGATCGCCTTGATGTCTTGGTCCAGGGTGTTCCGGTTGAACCCGCCCTGGTGCAGCAGGCCTTTTTTCGCTAGGAGGATTACCTTTCGGATGTCGCTTTCCGGAATCCCGGCGTTGCCTTGGATGGCGATATCGGCGACCCGCATCCGCTCTTTTTCGTTAATAAGGTAGGTGACGTCCCAGAGATCCTTTTTTTTCTCCGTGAGCTTCTTTTTTGTGAAGGTGACACCGACATTCTTGAACCCTGCGGTTCGATAGCGTTTTCGAATGTTCCTGGCCCCTTTTTTGAGACCGCTGTCCCCCAGGTTTCCCTTTTCAAAGACGTCGATCTCCTTTTTCAGCTGCCATGCATAGTAGAAGGCTTCCCCCTGGAAATTGATCCGATATTCCAGGCCCTCCCGGATGATGAGGCGCAAGGTCTCCTGCCCGACTATTTCATGGGAGATGGTGACATCGGCAAACCCTTTTTCGCGATAAAAGGAGATGAGGTTCTGTTTGTCCTTTTTCAGCCAATCCAGGTTGAGGCACTCTTTTTTTCCGGGCATGAGGGTTGTTGACCAGATCTTGGTTCGCATCTTGAGCCGGATATCGGAAAACGTGTGGTTGCCGGACAGTTCCAGCCTGCCTATGGGCGTGCAGGGATCCAGGTCCTCGCCCGGGGCCGGGACTGGAAAAAACCAGGGGGATGTGACTGCCAGGAGGTAGAGTAAAACAGGGAGGAATTGTTTCATTTGAACTCCAATCGATACCGGAGCTCTGCGCCGTAGTGGCCTTCCGTATTCTGGAAGCCGGAGATGGACATTTTGTCCGAGAGATTGTAACGGGTCGTTGTTTTTTGGATCATGTCTCCCTCTTTGGTTTCCATGCCGTAGGTGACGGTCATGTTTTCGGTGAGCTCCTTGCCAACGGTGAGGTTGACGTCCCCCATGGCAGAGCCCCCGTTGTTTTCTTTCATCTCCACCTCCAGGATATCCAGGCCGGTTGCCTCCTTGAGGTTTGCTGCAACGGAGGAGGCGGCGATGCCAGCAAGGAGGGCGGCCGGGGATGTGGTGGAACCGCCTTCGGATCGGATGAGTTCATTGGTGGTCTTCCCGGTCAGAAGAAGGGAGAGGATCTCCCCATGTTCCTCCTGGGGCTGGGAGGAAAGGGTGACGATCAGGTCCTTTGGCGTGCCCGAGACGTTAAGCTGGATATCCCAGTCCCGGATGTGGTGGTCGGCCGTAAGATCCAGGTCCGGCTCGATACCGTAGGGGTCGACAAAGTCGACCACTCCTTTGGTCAGTTCAAACACCTTGCCCTGGAAAGTGACGGTGCCCGGGGTGAGGGTGGCCCGTCCTGAAACCGTGGGATAGCTTGCCCTTCCTTTGATCACCAGATCCGGGTTGATCTCGAGGTCGGCCAGGTTATTGCTCAGCATAAAGGGGGTGTTTGCCTTTACCACAAGATCCAGTTGCACCGTGTCTGCCGGGTTGCCGGCGTTGTCCATGGTGGTTGGGCCTTGTTTTTTTCTCGTTAACCCGGCCAGGTTTTCCAGTGCGGTTTCTTCCAGGTTGAAATCCTGTGTCCATTCCCCTGATTCCAGGGTGACACTCCCCCGGAGCATTGACGCTTCCGGGGTGCCAGCAAGGGTCAGGTCGGCGTGAACCACGGCTTCCATGGCATCCGGTACCACGACAGGGAGGGCGGTTCCCTGGAAATGGGCCTGGAATTTTTCCGGGAAAAAATCCTTGAGCGCCATATCCCCGGACAGGGAAAAATCTCCGGTATCCAGCTTGCCCGTGATGGAAGGGATCTCCACCCGTTCGGGCACGGCAAGGATCAGCCCGTTCACGCCCTGGATTTTCTGGCCTGTCTGGGAAATGATCATGCCCAGGTCGTGGAGTTCCAGCCTGCTTGTGACAGTGCTGGTTTTGATATCTTTTTTCAGGATGGCCCGGGTTTCCGTGGTGAGGTGGCCCTCAAGTCCTGTAACGGCATCCGTGAACAGTGCTGCCGTCCGGGCCGGAATCGTACCTTTGGCTTGGAGCTTAATCTCGTCACCGAGTTTGCCTTTTGCTTCAAGGGCCAGGCTTCCGTCTCCGGGAAGCGTCAGGGTGCCAGGGAAGAGTTCAACCTGTCTTCCGTTTATCCTGGCCCGGAGTTCCTGGGAGGTAAGGCTGTATTCGTCCTTATAACGCAGCAACAACCGGTGGATTTCCGCCTGGCCTTGTATGGTTTCCATATCCCGGAGATTTCCTTCAGCTTGAATTTTCCCGCTGATATTGCCCCCAAGCGTCTTGACCCCAGCAAGGGTGAACCAGGGCAGAAGATCGGTCTCCCCAAAGATCAAATCCGTGGTGAAATCCATGGATGTGGTGTCAAGGGTGGCGTTCACATCAAAACCCAGGTTTCCCTGAATCCGGGCGATTCCCTGGTCAAAGCCCAGGTCTGCCGTGAAATTCCGGAAGGGTTTTTCCATGATCTCAATACCTTTTAAGGCGAGTTTTCCTGTCATGGCGGAGTTGTCCAGGTCTGCCTTGAGGGTCAGGGTCGATGCCGTCTGCCCGGCGGCCCGGAGTTTTTGCCCGGAAAGGTCAAGCTTCGCCTTGGGGTGCTCCAGGGTGCCCGTGAGGTTTCCGTCAAAGGTAAACTCGGCGCCCAGGTCCTTTGGTAGAAAATCTTTTGGAAGAAAATCTTCCAGGGCCAGGCGGGTTGAGGAGAGCGTAAGGCTTGCCGGCATTTCTTTATAGGGCAGGAGACCGCCTTTTTCCATGACCTTGACCCTTCCCGTGATATTCAAGTGGGAAGAAAGGGAGGTGAGGGCCAGGCCTTTGATCTCAAGATGATCTTCCGCCAGGGCCAGGTCCAGGTCGGCATGGGCCCGGGGAAAGTCTTGATACCCCATATCCGTTGCCGTCAGTTGAAGACGGGCTTCAGGGTGGTTGGGACTGCCCTGGATCCGGGCTTTGAACGAGCAACTGCCGTGGACGCCGGCCAAGCCGTACTGCTCCAAAAGAATCCCCGGCTGAAAGGTGTCTGCCTGGAAATCGAGGGAGCCGGACAGTTTTTCAAGATCTCTTACATCTGAGAAAAGCCCCTTGGGAAAGGCCCGGCTGAGATCGACATTCCCCTGGCCTGTGATTTTGCCGCCATCATGGGCGGCCTTGAATCGGTCCAGGGTCAGCAGATTGTTTTCCAGGCGCATTTGGAGATCCGCGTGCGCCAGGGGGCTTGATGGGGCTTTTCCACCGGTGTAGTTGACGGACAGGGTGGCCAGGGGCTGGGACAGGGTGCCGTTGAGTCTTGCCTTGGCGTTGAGCTGCCCGCTGATGGGGGACGGTGTTTTATCAAGGTCTGCCAGGATCTCCAGAAAGAGTTTTGGCCTGGGCTCCTGGAGCAGGTCAGCCACCGAGCCCTTCAGGGCAAGCTGGGCCGGTTGGGAATGAAGATTCATCTCCACCCGGGTCAGGGACCCTTTTTTATAGGCCAGGGAAAGATCCAGCCGGTCGGTTTCAAAGGGTTCTTCATCCTTTACGATCAGGGTTGAGGTGCCGGTGGCAAGATCGAGCCCAATGAGTTGCTCAACAAGATTGCCGGATCCGGTGATGGTTATATCTCCTGTGGTCAGGGAGAGCTGTTCCTGTTCCAGTGTAAGGGCGAGGCGACCGTTTTCCAAGGACAGGGCGTTGAGAATGATGTTGAACGGGAACAGGGCCCCTTCTTCTTTTTCGGATTGTCCCGGCGCCTTGTTTGAATCCGTGAAGCAGGCGGCAAGATTCAACGCTCCGCTCCTCTTTTTGATCAGATGGAGATCCGGGGCAATGATTTGGATTTCTCCAAAGGCGAGTTCATATTGTCGCAAGCGGGAGGGGTCAAAGGCAATCCGGATCTTTTCCACCTGCAGCACCTTTTCATTCCCCGGCCCTTGAATTCCAAGGCCATTGATTTCGATCTCCCCCTTGAAAAGGGAAAACCCCATGCCATCCATTAGAATTCGTCCGGGAATGCGCTGATTGATGCGGTTCAGCACGGTTTGGCGGCCCTGGTCGGTTTCCAGCCAGAATCTCAATGAAACAGTCGTCGCTACAAGGGCAAGCAAAAATCCCAAGCAAGTGATTATTACGAATTTTAAGTATTTCTTTAACCGGGTATCCAACCTTTTTATTCCCCTTACCAAATTGATTTGTGAACGAAAGATAGTAGCAGCTATGGGCCACGGACTCAAGAATAAACCCCTTTGGACCGCCAGGATTATCTCCACCAGCCCGTGATTGGTCATCGCCGGTTAATGATTTCACCCTTCTACTTGACAAAAACAAATTTAAATCGTTTTATTCATGCGGGGGAAGGTGAATCCTTATGTTAATAATTGTATTATTTGCGATACGTTTTTAACGTAAGGGAACGATATTTATGGTCTATCTCACCGCTTCCTGTTCCTGCATTAGCCTCCCCCCAATCTGTTATTCCCATGCCTTTTATTGTTAAAACTGTTTCAGTATATGATTTCAATCGATAATGTACTTCATTTCTGGTGCTTATTCAGGAGATACCATGGAACAATCTACGTTTAAATGGGCTTTTGTGATCCTGGCGATGGTAATGATTTATGCTCAGATGGCAGGCGGATCAGAACCCTGTTCATTTGATCTTGATAATGACGGGGATGTTGACGGGCTGGATCTTTCCTTTTTTTATCAATTGCCGGATACCCCGCCCCAGGATTATTCTGATTTCGCCGGGCAATTGGGAAAAACCGATTGTCTTGTTGTTCCCGCTCCCCTGATTACCTTTGCGGCCAACCCGGAAATGACCAACGGGCTTACGTCCGCCACTCTTTCCTGGAACGTCTTGTATGCCGATTCAATTACCCTTGAACCCGGGCCCGGGGATGTTTCAGCAATCACTTACATTGATGTCACACCTGCTGTGACAACTGAATATACCTTAACCGCGACCGGAAAAGGCGGTTCAAGCCACCAGAAAATGACGGTGTCTGTGGATACCCAACCACCGTCAATGATCAGTTCTTATCCGTTAAATAATTCCGTTGTCCCAGCCAATGGCGCCGACATCATATTGCTGGGAACATTCGGCGATAACCTGGCCGGTATCAAATCGGTTGTTCTCCGGGATCACGAAAATACGGATATCACGTCAAGCGCGTTGGTCACCGGTTCCACAATTGAATACCTGATATCTCCAACCCAGGAAAAAACATATGCTTTTACTGTTACACTTGAAGATCAAGTGGGGAATATTCTAAACTATCCGGTTTCATTCAGGGTTGATAACACCCTGCCTGTTATAACCGCAAACATGGGTTCCGGCAGATATTTTTCACCTCTATCGATAAACCTGGCTGCTTCAGAAGACGCCGTTATTTATTATTCAACCGATGGGTATCCCCCGTTTGTGGGCGCTGGGAATACTCTGTCAGGCGGCTCACCGGTTTCAGGAATCCCCATTTCTAAAACAACACGGTTGCAGTTCTTTTCCGTTGATACTGCCGGAAACAGGGAACAAACCCGGTCCATTGATTTTATGTTCAATGATACAATTGCTCCTGTTACAGGTTTAAGTGCCATATACAGTCAACCCCTGAACCAGGTTTTGCTCTCCTGGATCCAAAAACCGGATGCTCAAAGCTATAATCTTTACCGGTGTATGAATATTGCCGACAGGGTCATCCTCAAAGACAGCCTGGAAAATGGGTACCCCCCCCCCGAAACGGCTTAAAATCGCCAGCACCACCGGCAATATCGCCAATCATACCCATTCGGCAGACCTGGTTGAAGGCGGCATCTATTATTATGGTGTTACATTCGTGGATCAAGACGGTGTCGAATCGGTTATCTGCGATCTGGTTCAAGTTAACATAACCGCCCAAAACCAGTCCTTGACAAAAGAAGAGGCGGCTGTCCGTGCCACTGCCTGGCTTCAGAATAACCAGCAGGCAAACGGGGCCTGGGATACCGGCGGAAAACAGATCCTTGCAACCAGTCAGGCATTGAATGGATTGCGGCTTGCCAACGTACAAAATGCAGGGATGAATTACGGTCTTTTCTATTTAAGGGGCAGCAAGGCTGATAATACGGATTATCTTTCAAGAAAAATTATCACCCTGTTTAATCATGGGCAAAATGTTGATGAAGCGGTTAATCGGCTGATCTCAAAAAGTTATATCTATAATGCTCAAATCTATGGCTGGGGGATAAACCGTTTGTTCATGGCGGATGCCCTTGATACGGCCCTTGGTACCAAAGCTTTGGCCTGTCTGTCCATTGACCTTAAAGATTCCGATGAAACACCATTGACTGATCTGGGGAAACTGGCCCTTGAGGTGTGGGGGCCGTTACAGGGGCCTGAAAATACCAAATACGGCTGGGTGCCTGGAAAAGACACCAGTCCGTTTGTTTCTGCTGCCGTGTACAGTGTCACGCTGCCGGGAACCGCAATCACTGGCTGGCTAACAAACTTGCAACAGGCAAACGGCGCATTTGAGAATAATATAACCGATACGGCAGGTGTGCTGATCTGGCAGCCAGACATTATTCAGGATAAGGCCGCGGCCCAGCTGTATCTGGTTACAACACAGCTCATGAACGGCAGTTGGGAAAACGATCCGTACCTTACCGGTTTATGTCTGGAGGCGTTACTCAAATGAAAAACATAAAAGATCATTCAGAAAGCACTGATACATTAACAGGGACTTCAACCATGAATGTTGTCAATAAACTTCAGTGTGCCCTCGGCCTGCTTATCTTAATCTCTTTTATTTCTTTTGCAGGGATCTCCGTTGCTGCTGTGCCGGGCCCGGAATATACGGACCAGACAATGGAATGTCAGTTTACCCCGGAACTGACGGCACTTGCCGCAGCGCTTGGTCATGACCCGGTAAGCATTTTCAAGTGGGTCTATGAAAACATAGACGCTCCCAAACCAATGTTCATTGATGGTAATTCTGTAAAATTCAGGCCGTTTTACACAAAATCCCGTCTGGGGGCCCAGTCAACCTATCTGTCGGGCCATGGCAATCATTGGGATACCAGTTCTCTTTTAATCACACTCTTGCGCATATCCGGTATCCCCGCCCGATATGCCCGGTTTGAGGGGGCTGATTTTGTCTGGGCTGAGGCCTGGATAAAACACAGCAACTATCGAAACGGTTCAGGGGATGACATATCCGGGCAGTGGATACCCATGGTGCCGTGGTTTAAGGAATACCATACCGCGCCGGGCCTTGATCTGTTTCCCGGCAGTCAGCTCCCCCCGGGCCTTGAATTTGATTTTAACGCCTATCTGTTAACAGACACGCCCAAACACGCCGCAGAATTGTATGAGGAAAAGTTTCAGGAATACCTTTCCGTTCACCATCCGGGCCAGACCCTTGAAACCATTGGGTACAAAGAGACGGTAAAAGAGTATGAGTCAACCATACTTGCGCCCACTTTACCGGCTTGCATGCGGTTTGGTTCGACGATTTCTAGTTTTGCCCAGGTTCCTGCTTCCGAGCAGGAAAGTATCACCTTTACCTTTAGAAAATATGGCGATGATACGGCGCTGCTGTCCTATACCGCCGTTATGCCCCAGGTTTCCGGCAAGAGAATCTGTCTTGATTTTAAAAATGTTTCAGGGGCGCTCAAACCAACGATTAAAGTGGACGGCATTGTTGTCCAGGGGGGAGGGACATCAGACCCGGGACTGCAGGCTTCTGACCGGTTTTATATATCATATATCGGTGGCGGGTATGCCAATCGGGTGAACCGCCCGGCCATGGATGCCGGTACCTTTGTTCATATCGGTCTTGATCCGGTTGCCGCAAGCCCCGCAACCATCGCGCGCCTTAAAGAAGAATATTCAACCATTGATCCCACCCTTATCTCTGACCCGGATAATCGCGAACAGCTTTTGGGCAGGATGGGTAAAATTGTATCAGATACCTTTTTGTCCCGTAATTTTCAGATCACCGAAAGAATAGACCGCCTGGTGCACGGCAGGACCGTATGGAGTGCGCTTGCGCCAACATTTATCTTTACGGATCCGTCAGGTATGGACCCGGACCAGGAATCAAAATTCTGGTTTCATCCCCAGTGGAATATCGATGCCCAGTCGGCGTCAGGATATTTTAAAAGACAGGGGGACCAGCTCGAACCCATGGACTGGGAAGATCCGGTGTATAAATTGGCACGATGGCTTTCCGGGTATGCCAGTTCTTTTAACGAAGGCATGGTCTTTGACGACTGGCAGGATACGCCAAGTGCCAGCACAATTAAAATCCTGATGGTTGCAAACGAAGATCCGAACATTGATGTCGAGCACATGACAAGTGCGGATATTCCCATGCTTGAGGCCCTTAAATCAGACTATGGTGTTGTGGGCAATGCCCTGCATCCGTCCACCATAGACTATATGATTGCCCGGCTCAATCAAGGCGGCCAGGTAACCGCACCGTTGAGAAAAGTCACATATAAAGGCATGACCGGCTATGTCATGCTGGTAAATAATCCGGATGGCAGTATCGGTGATTCATACCTGTTCAACATGTTTGAGGGGGGGAAAACGTCAGACGCTGTCATCCCATCTGTTACGACCGTCCCCACCACTGCATTCCATGACACCTCCCCGGTCATATCTTCCGGGGCCCAACAGACCGTAACCGACACCTATGTGAACAGTGAGAACAATACCACCACCGCATCCAACAACAGCTGGCTTTCTGCGGTCCTATCCGCGGCGGGGGATCCGGTAAACATGGCCACGGGCGAGTTCTACCATGAAGAATTGCCCGATATCATCATTCCGTCCAGGGGCTTGAACCTGTCTGTTGTCAGAACCTATAAAAGCCAGCTGATATACAATGGCCCCTTTGGCTACGGCTGGACCTGGAACCATGGGGAGCACATGGTTCCCCAGGCCAATGGGGACCTGATCTATTATGATGCCGACTCCACTCCCCAGACCCTGGTTCACAACCTGGACAACACGTACCAGACGGCTCCCGGTGTCACCTATACGGTCAGAAAGGATGGAACGGATTACAAACTCAAGTTCCGGAACAACACAGCGTTTGTGTTTAACGCCGACGGTTTTCTGACCCGTAAACAGGACGCCCATGGCAACTATTTGTTGTTTGGATATGACACCGCCCATCCCCATCGCCTGGTCACCATCTCCGATGCCCTGGGCCAGCGCCTGACCCTGACCTATAATGGCAATGGCAAGGTGGAACGCCTTGAAGACGTTACCGGCAGGTTCTGTACGTATACCTATGACGGTGACGACCTTGCCGGTTTTACAGACCTTGGGAACAACATCACGTCGTTCACCTACCTGAAAAATCAGTCCGACCCTCAAAACAATCACAACCTGACCCGGTATACCCTGCCCATGGGTGATTACCTGGATATCGGTTATTATGAGAATGACCAGGTGTCTTTCCACAGGAACAAAAACGGGGATACCTTTAATTTCTTCTACTCAACCCTCAACCGGTACGGAGAAACCTGGAACGAAGAAGGGTATTACCGGAAAGTCTTTTTTAATGAAAACAATGATGAAATAAGGGTCCTGTTTGAGGACAGCACCATCATACAAAAAGCGTATGATGCCTTTCATAACATGACCCGCCTGACCGATGCCAACGGTCAGGTTACCACCTTTGATTTTGGAGCAGATCCTTCAAAACGACTTCTGGCGTCATCCACAGACAGCCTGGGTAATACAACCAACCTTGTTTATAATGATCCCAATAATCCTTACAGCCCCTCACAGATAACCGATCCTAAGAATCATGTGACCCGGCTTGCCTATTATCCCTCCGGCAGGGTTCATACCAAAACCACAGGGGTTGGCTTTGCTTATGGTGCAGATCAACGACTGGTCTCAACTCCCGGAGCGCCCGGGTTTACCACCACCTATGAATATGACGCATATGGCAACCTGACCCGCATCATGGATCCCACGGGCAATGCCAGTGTCCACACCTATGGTGCAAACGGGCTGTATAAAACATCCTTTTCCGACAGGAACGACCATGTAACACGCTTTACCTATTACCTGGCGGGGGAAGGTTCGCCTGTCGGTCTTTTAAAATCAAAAACCATCATAAGTCCCCTGTATCCTTCAGGGATTACCACTGCTTTTGAATACAACCCGTACAGCCAGGTTACCCTTGTAACAGATGCCAACGGGGACCAGACAAGCCAAGGCTATGACAACAACAGAAAACCCACCCTCACGACCCAACCCAATGGGGCCGTCATTGAAAAAGTCTATGACTTTGCAAGGGATCTTGTCACCGGTGCCAAAGTCAAAGAGATCATTGATCCCCTGGGCAACTCAACCCTGTTCACCCATGACCGCCTGGGCAATATCCTGTCAACAACAGATACCCAAGGGTATACAAGTTATGCGGCCTATAATGGCAGAAGCCGTCTGACCAGCAGGACCGATGCCCTTGGCCAAACTGCCTATGTTGAGTATGACGGCAACGGGAACATTCTATCCAGCACGGATAACAGGGGCAATGCCACCCTGTACGAATATGATGCCAAAGGCCGCCCTGTAAAGGCCATTGACCCTGAAGGCCATGCCACGCAAACCACATGGGACGCCAATGGAAATAAAGAAAGCATCATTGATCCCAACCTTGTTGTGACACAATTTACATATGATGCTCTGAATCGTGTGGAATCCAAAACAACAGGCTTTGGCACACCCGAAGCCAGAACCGTTGGGTACCGATATGATGAACTCAACCGCCTGGTCAAAGAGATCACGCCCCAGGGCAACTATAAAGCGTTCCAGTATGATCCCAAAGGCAATGTTCTTTTAACCGTTTTTTATGACCGTTCCGACCAGGAACTCAGAAGAATAGAAAACAGCTACTATCCTGATCCCCGTGATCTGTTGCAGACCACCATCGTTGACCACGGAAAAGACGGCTCAGAATCCGGAACAATCCGTGAATATGACAAGCTGGGCCGTAAAATAGCCGGGATTGATGAAGCCGGCAACACGGTCAGCTATGAATACGATGCCGTGGGCAACCTGATCTCCACATCCACCCCCCTTGGCATTACGGAAAACGACTATGACCTTGCCAATCGCCTTGTCACAACCATCACCCCATTGGGCGAAGAAACCCATTATCAGTATGATAAAAAAGGCAACCTCATCTGGACCCGTGACCAGGACGGTAATGAAACCCATATTGCCTATGATGCCCTTGGCAGGAAAACAGGCAACCTTGATCCTTTAAACAAAACAGTCCTCTATGATTATGACCCAAACGCCAATCTGCTTGCCGTAACAGACCAGGAAAACCGTACCACCTATTACAAATACGACAGGGCAAACCGTAAAACCAGAACAACAAGATCCATGGGCCAGGAGACCCGGTTTGCCTATGACAATGTTGGCAACCTTGAAGCGCTGATCAACGGTGAAGGCCATAAAACAGCCTACACCTATAACAGCCTGAACCAGCCGTTGCAGGTGGCGTATTATAATAACGCCGACCTGATCACACCTGTTAAAACCGTACGCTTTGGCTATGACCCCAACGGCAACATGACAGGCTATGACGATGCCGTCACATCAGCCACGTACAGCTATGATGATCTTGGCCGCAAAACAGTCACCACCGTGGATTTTGGCCCATTCACCAAAACATATGCCAATGCCTACCCTGATAACTGGACCCAGACCTTTACAGGCCCTGATAATCAGACCGCAACCTTTGCATATGACCCAGCAGGCCGCCTGGTTACCGCAGACCATGAAATCGCCGGCCAGGTCCGGTACAGCGATTATTTATGGGACATGGTTCAAACCAAAACCCTGCCGGGCACAACCGTAAACTATGCCTATGACCTCAACGGACGTGTGGCCGCCATCACTGCAAAGGACAGTCTTGCAGCCACTCTCCTGGACAGGCAGTACACCCTTTCCCCCAAAGGAGATCTTCAAACCCTTGATGCCGAGCATGGCAGCTATGCCTACACCCATGATGAACTATCAAGGTTAATCGGCATCAATGCCCCCCCAGGCCTTGATAACGAAGGCTACACCTATGATGGTGTGGGCAACCGGATAACCAGCCTTGCAACGGCCGGGCCCTGGCAATACAAGCAAAACAATGAACTGACCGGCCAGGATGCCACATCCTACACCCATGATGATAATGGCAGCATCACATATAAAACCGGGAGCCAGCCGCTCAGGTTCCAGTATGATGAAACCGGCCGGTTGACCCAGATTCTGGACGGCTCCAGCACCACCATCGCCACCTATTATTATGATCCCTTCGGCCAAAGGCTGTGGAAAGAGGTTGACGGCGCAAAGACCTATTATTTGTATGCCGAACAGGGATTGATCGCCGAGTACGACAACGCAGGTATCGAAATCCAATCTTACGGATATCTGCCTGGGACGGCCAACTCCGTTGCGCCATTGTACACCAAAGAAAACGGCCAATATTACTGGTACCACAACGACCATATCGGAACTCCCCAGCAGCTTGTGGATGACACAGGAACCATAACCTGGGAAGCCAGGTATACAGGCTTTGGCAAAGCAAGCCTTGAAACTCAAACCATCACCAACCACCTGCGTCTGCCCGGCCAGTACTATGATGCAGAAACCGGCCTGCACTACAACGGCAACCGTTACTATGATCCTGATACCGGCCGGTATCTGAGAACAGATCCCCTTGGGCTTGGAGGCGGCCTGAACCTCTATGTCTATGCCCTGAACAGTCCCTTGATGTTCACTGATCCCGACGGGCTGGTGGCACGAGATCCTCATAACTGGCTTGCAGGCGCCGGGTTGGCTCCTGGATTGGGGATTGTACCGGATATTGCAGATACGCTTTTGTATCTCGCTGAAGGTGACTATAAAAATGCAGGGATGTCTGGTCTAGCAGCCATTCCTATCCTTGGTCAGGCCTCCAGAGGTGCACAGTATGCGGCAAAATATGGTGACGAAGTTGTCGATGTTGCTAAAAATGTATACAAAAATACCGATGAGGTTATTGGAGCAGGGCAAAGTACCAAAAGACTTACTACAAATGTTATTACTGATCCAACCCGGTTGTTGCCTGCCCCAAAGAGTACAGACGAATTTGTTGATGTTTATAGAGTATATGGTGGGAAAGCAAAACCTGATGGTTTTTCATGGACAGATGTCGATCCCAGTACAGTTAAAACTTATCGAGATGCCGCAGGATTACCGGATGTAAATACAGGCCGTTTTGTCGTAGAGGGAACGGCAAAAAAAACAGCTATTATTAAAACAAGAGACGCTTTACCTCTCGATGGTAATAAAGGTGGATTAAATGAATTCATTATTGACCCGAAAAATGTTGTTAAAAAAAGAGTGTCTGGCGTGAACCCTGAATTTTAAGGATAGATTATGTATTTATCTTCTTATGAATATGAAGAATTTGAGAAACCGAGGAAAATTGTTTCGTTGACTAAACTGAAAATTGAAGGTCGTGTAGCTTTTAGGGTTCTCGTTGATATTCCTGTATTTGGACAGGATTATGGTCTGGGTGGCGTAGATGTTGATACTCTATACATTGTCGGGAGGTTCGAAGATATAGAAGAACTTAACTCTTTTCCATTTGAAGTCCATGTGCTTATACCTAAAATGATTGGTTCTGATACCTTTAACTCACTGGATCAACTTCAGAATATAGGATGGGCATCTGTATATGATAATGAAAAAGATGCTATTGAGCACATCATATAGCAAATAAACAAGGAACGTCGTTGATTAATTATAATAATTTGACAGGTAAGAGGCGGTCTTATTTTATGCCAACCAGTTATTGTACAAGTGACCTGGTCAAGTAAACGTGGACACGTTTGTTAAGCAGCCTTTTTGAAAAGCCACAGAATTTCAAATTCTTTAGGATTCACATAGCCCAGGTAAGAATGCCGCCTGTTTCTATCGTATAACATTTCAATGTAATCAACGACGTCTCTTCTGGCGTTTTCTCGGGTTGCATCGTTTGTAAAAAAGATTCTTTCAGTCTTCAACGTTCCCTTTCCGGTTCTTTCACTTCACACTGTCGATTTAATAGGTTCGGTGCAACAGGCAAATTCTGCTTGCTTGCTTGCTTGCTTGCTGTCTGTCGTCATTTTAAATTCCTTTTTCTGCTTGGCTGCAATACCTGCCAACTTCATCAGTGTCCCTGCCTTGTAACGCCAATATGAAAAAGTTTTCTTGACAACCTAAAAAGTTTGGCATAAAGAACATTTCTTATGTAGCCAAAATAATCTGGTATTTACTCAATCTTCCGGTTAACAAAAGTAAGGGGCGCCGCCCCCTTGACGAAGGAGAAAAAACGATGAACGGAAAAGTACTGAAAGGCCTTTTGCTGGCCCTGTCCGCCACCCTGGTTTGGGGCGGCTCGGCAGGAGCAAAAGAGACCGTAGTTGCAGATAAAATCGTGGTCACAGCCACCAAGACCGAGGCCCGTGTGATGGATGTTCCGGCGAGTGTGGAGATCGTTACCCAGGAAGATATTCGCAGGATGGAGGGCGCCACGGTGACCGATGTGCTGAAGTATTCCACCGGTATCGACTTTTCTTCCAACATGGTTCGGACGACGCCCTCCATCCGGGGAATGAACGGCAGGCACACGCTGCTGCTCATCGACGGTAAGCGCATGGCCGGTCCCTTGGGAAAATTTAATGAAACCGACCGAATGACCCTGGAGAATGTTGAACGGATCGAAATCATCCGGGGCCCCATGAGCACCCTTTACGGCTCAGAGGCCATGGGCGGGGTTATCAATGTGATCACTAAAAAGGCTGAAGCCATATCTGCCGTTGCCGGGATGAAGTACGGTGCCTATGACCGGGATTCCGATTTCAGCGAAGCCTACTTTAACCTGGTCCTGGGCGGGGAAAAGATGGGCCGGTTCGGATTGAATCTATCGGGTCAGATGATGGACGGCAATGCCTTGATGACCAGTGAAGAGGTGTCTCTCACCCCGGACAAGGAACTCCAGAGCGTAAACGGAAAGCTCGCCTATCAGTTTACCGATGCCCTTTCTTCCATTCTGACCCTGGGGTTTACCGACGATGAGGTTAAAAACCAGCTTTTCAGCACCTATCTCAGAAGTTCTGTGAATGGGTGCGAACGCTTTGATTCCTCCCTTGAGTTTCAGTACAAAAAACCAGGACTCACGGCCATTCTCCGGGGGTACCAATCGGATTACGACAAGGAGTATGAGAGTCGGTATCTGGAGGATTACCTCAGCAAGGGAACCCTCCATCCCGCAGGAGAACTAAAGGATTTTGATTCGGGAGAGAGAAAAACAACTGTCCTGGAAGGCCAGGTCTCCAAGGTTCTAGGTGAGAGTCATCTGGCCACCCTGGGAGGAGAATGGCGAAGGGAATTCCATCACAGTGCCCGCATGGATACCGGGGAGGGTAATTTCACCCTGACCCGGGAGGGCGTCACGGTCAAGGGCTCTGAAAGTGAACCGGATAACTATGCCCTCTATTTTCAGGATGAATGGAGCATCGGCGACAGGTTGCTCATCATCCCCGGCCTGCGGTATGACGACCCCGAGGAGTTTGACAGTGAGATCAGTCCCAAGCTTGGAATCACATGGTTCCTGGGACCGGACATGCGGATGAAACTCAATTATGGTCATAGCTACGTGGCCCCGAGTGCTCCCCAGCTCTACAAGGACTGGTACGGCATGGGCGGTAAGTATCATATCATTGGCAACAAGGAGCTCAAGCCGGAGGTGAGCAACAGCTATGAAATTGCCCTGGAAGGTGAAAGAGGTCGTGTCAACGGGCGTATTGCCTATTTCTATAACGATGTGACCGATCTGATCGATTCGGTGTACAGCCACCGTGAAGACCCAAAGACAAAGGCGTATATCTACCGGAATATCGGCAAGGCCGAGATCCAGGGGGTTGAACTGGAGGCCGGTTTCAGCATAACAGATGATCTCAGGTTCCAGGCAGCCTATTCCTACCTGGACGCCATGGACAAGGATACGGATGAACGGCTGGAGCAGCGGGCCAAAAATAAAATCATCGCCAAGCTCTATTACACCCATCCCCGGTTTGATTTTGACGTCAACCTATGGGGGGAGCACACCATGGATTACCTGGAAGACGAGAAAAACTATGATTTTACCCTGCTCAACCTTAACGTTAAAAAGAGGCTGAGTAAAAAAATAGATATCTATGTGGGGGTAGACAATCTCCTGGATGAAAAGGAGGAGGAACTCCACGACAAGCTGCTGGGAACCATGGTCTATGCCGGTGTAAACCTGAGTTTCTAATCCACGTTATTTTACTTCCCGGACGATCCCGGATGTTTCCGGGATCGTCATTTTAATTTTTTTGGCGGGTATCAAATAAAAAATTCCGATCAGGGCATAATGAATCCCTATCTGGGTAGAACTTTTGTCACTGGGATGTTAGTCTTGCCGAACAAAATAGCAACTAACGAAAAAAAATGGCGGAGGTATTATGTGCGGGAAATTGTGTTTCATTTTAATGGCTGCTTTGATCCTTGTTGCAGGTTTGCTCCCCCTGAATACCCAGGCCCAGGCCTTGACCGGCCGGGAGGTGATGGTCATGGTGGATGAGCGCGATGACGGGAAGGACAGAAAATCGGTTGTTGAGATGACCCTTGTCAATCACCGGGGAAAAAAACGGGTACGAAAAATGCTCTCCTATTCAAAGGATTATGGCAAAGACGCTAAAAAACTGATGTATTTCCAGAAACCCATGGATGTCAAGGGCACATCGTTTCTTTCCTGGGAGTACGACAATCCCGGGACCGACGATGATAAATGGCTCTATATGCCGGCCCTGCGAAAGGTGAGAAGAATTTCCGGCAAGTCAACCAAGGACTATTTCATGGGCAGTGACTTTACCTATGATGACATGGGGGATAGAAATGTCGATGAGGACACCCATGCATTGACCGGTGGGGCGGTTCTTCATGGGGTGGACTGCTGGGTGGTCGAGTCGGTGCCCGTGGATACGGATGACTATTATGACAAAAAGATCGCCTGGGTCAGGAAGGATGCCAATGTTGTTGTCAAGGCCGAGTACTATGACGCCCAGGGCCTGATAAAGACCTTTTGCGTCCGTGACCTGAAAAAGCAGGATAACATCTGGACCATCTTTGAGATGGAGATGAAGAATCCCCGGGAGAATCACACCACGATCATGAAGATCCGGAATGTTGAATACAACATCGGTGTGGCAGATTCTTTTTTCAAGGTGGCTACGATCTCCCGGGGCATTGTCCGGTGAAAAAATGGGGGGCAGCCATTTTTGTGCTCTTGTTTGCAATGGCCCAAGAGGCGTCAGCCTTTTTGAACCCGGATCCGGATTTGGGTCTGGATTTTGATCTGTCCGGATATGTTGAGACTCGGCATTGTTTCCAGGCAAAAAGCCCAAATGACTTCCTTGCCTCCGAAACCCTGGCAAGGGTTGAAGGGCGCGCCTCAACGGCCGATATTTCCCTGTTTGCCTCGGTGGACCTGTCGGCGAATTATCGGTTCGGAGATGAATCCGGCGTGTCCATCCATGAGGCCTATGTCGATTATGTCTCATCCCCATGGGACCTGAGGGCGGGCAGGCAGATCATCACCTGGGGAAATGCCGACGGCGTGCGCGTCACTGATAATATCTCACCTTCTGATCTGTCGGAATATATTACCCGGGATTTTGATGAGATCAGGATGGCGGTGGATGCCCTGAAGTTCAGGCTCTTTGGCACCCATGGCACGGCTGAGTTGATCTATATCCCTTTTTTCAAGGCCGGTATCCTGCCTGAAGATGACAGTCCCTGGGCCGTCGGCGGATTTTCCTCAACCGATACCATGACCCGGTCATCCGGTGACGCCGAACCGGGCAAGGGGCTTGAAAATGGTGAGTTCGGCGCAAAGTACGCCTTTTTCCTTCCCGGGTTTGATTTTGCCCTGTCTTATTTTTATACATGGAACGATTTACCAGATTACGCTTTTACCCGGAAGGCGGGCGAATTTTCCGACGCATACCTTGTTACCCCTGAATTCAACCGTCTTCACATCACCGGGGTTGAGTTTTCCAAGCCCTATGGGGATTTCGTGTTCAGGGGAGAGGCCGCTTTTTTCCATGGCCGCCGTTATTCGGCAAGGGATCGGGATTCCCTCCTTCAGAAGAAAGATCAGGCGAAATGGCTTCTGGGGGTTGACTGGTATCCCGGCAGCAATTGGTCCCTCCTGTGCCAGGTGACAGGGGATCGTATCCTTGGATTCTCAGATACGATTGCCCGGGAAAAGCATACCACCATGGTCACCTTTAATTTATCCAGGAAGCTATTGAGGGAGAAACTCATCTTGTCGGGGATGCACTATTACACCATGGATGCGGGGGACAGCCTCACCCGGCTTTCAGGGGAGTATGCGGTGATGGACGGTTTTTCCCTTTTCCTTGGCTCAGACATATTCACGGGGGACAGGGAGGGGACGTTTGGCAGGTACAGGGATAATACCCAGGTGTGGGTCAAGGCAAAATACAGTTTTTAAGCAAATTTACAGTTGCTAGGGAGAGGAAAAGGAGCAGCAACGCTAAATATCAATAGGATCAACCGGAATATCCGGCCGCCCTGGAGAGAATACGGCAGCTTGCCCTTTCCAAGGCATTGCCCAAGGGGTGGGGATTACGTTTTATTTTTAACAGAAAGGAGATCTGAAATTGAGCCGATTTTTGAAAAAGAGGTCATTTGTCCTTGCGGGTATCATCCTCTTGCTTGCCATGACCGCTTCTGTCTGCTTTTCCCACACATTGTACATGACTGTGATGGATAATGAAGACAACACCGTAACCGTTGAGGGGATGTTCTCAACCGGTGCCACAGCTGCTGGTATGACACTTTATCTGGCGGACGATAAAGAGAAGACTTTAAAGAAAATGCAGATGGATGAGGATGGGGAGATGACGTTTGAAAAACCCAGGGTGCCTTATACCATTTTCCTTGACGGAGGACCGGGACACACCGTGCGCGAACCAGGACCCCGCTGAAAACAACCCTTAATTTTTACGAACAAAATAACACTAGGAGAAACGTAAAATGAAGAAAAGAATCACACTGTTTTGTACCTCAATGGCAGCCCTTGCTTTTTCTACCAATGTCTTTGCCCATTCCCTCTGGGTCAACCTCAATGAATCGTTTTCCCATCCCCCGGGCCACGCCATCTCCTCCCTTGGATGGGGACATGTGGTTCCCATGGACGATTTCCTCATGTCCGAAGGCGGAGCCGTCACCATTGAGCGGTATGATCTTGTCGGGCCGGATAACAGCATCACCGCCATGGCGCTTCCGGTGATCAAGAAAGAGAAAACTGTGATATCCAAGACAGGCATGGATATTATACCGGGAGATCTTGGCCTCAGGAAGATTTCCCTTACAAAAGAGACAACGCCCGGCACCTATCAGGTGGTTGCAGAGTCAAAGGCAAACTTCTTTACAGGGTATGTTGACAAGAACGGAAAAACCAAGATGACCACCCAGGCCATGGATGAGATCAAGGATGCCAAATCCTTTAACTTCTCTTGCCGATACAAGGCCGTGGCAAAAACTTATATGGCCATTGAAAAATGGACAACCCCCGAGCCCGCCGGCCACACGCTTGAGCTCATGCCCACCTGTGACCTGGGCGATGTCCATGCCGGTGAT
Source organism: Desulfobacterium sp. (assembly GCA_016342325.1). Lineage (GTDB taxonomy): Bacteria > Desulfobacterota > Desulfobacteria > Desulfobacterales > Desulfobacteraceae > Desulforapulum. Next base: position 26,890 of record JAEINR010000031.1, on the reverse strand, counting down.
CTCATCACTTTTGAAGCCGCACTCAATGGCAAAAAACTTAATTGCGACATGGACGGCATGAATTATCTGTTTGCCACCAGCAACACCTATGGCGGACCCGACGGGTTTTCCCTGTCATCCTATATCATGGACGGCAAGGCCCAGATCCGTGTTCCCACAGCAGGAGAGTGGGTGGTAAACGTCATGGTGAGAAAAGAGGTTAAGCCGGACAACGAACTGAAACACCTTGCCGGGAAATGCCAGACCATTTACTATGGCTCCTCCGTAAGTCTTACTGTCAAGCCCTAAAAAAAGCAAAAAATTGGGGACGCCTATAAAATTATAACATTCCATGGAGAAACTTATAATTTTATGGGCGTCCCCTTTATTCTCTATGAAATAGAGTTGACAGGGAGGGGAAAATGCTGTTTTACATGTGCCCATGTATTCTTTAATCAGATTATTCATGACCATCATCGTTGTCCTTGCTGCTGGCGTTTTTTGGAGCCCTGGCCCGGGGGCATTTGCCCATCCCCATGTTTTTATCGAGGAGCGGGTCAAGTTTGAGTTCGACGGCAAAGGCCTTGCCAGCATCCGGATGTTCTGGACCTTTGACGACATGTTTTCCACCATGGTGGCCGGGGATTTCGACAGGAACAAGAACCATGCCCTGGAACCGGAAGAAGTCGCAGAAGTCAGGAAAGGCATGTTTGACAACCTTGTCAACCACGGCTATTACGCTTTTATTAAGATTGACAACAAATCCTTTGAGGTCAAGTCTGTGCGTGGGTTCAAAGCAAGCCTCCACAAGGGTATCCTGACCTACGAGTTCGTGATTCCCTGCCATGTGACGGCAACGTCCCAACCCAAGGTGGTCACCCTGACCTCCTTTGATCCCGACTACTATTGCGCGCTCTTTTTTGCAGAAGATAATCCGACCCTCATCAGCGGGGAGTCCGCAGTTGATGTCTTGGCCACCATCCAAAAAGATATGGAAACCGATTACTATTTCGGCATGCTCAACCCCTGGCAGCAGCATGTCAGCTTCAGGTTAAAGCAATGAACCGATTGATCGTCCTTTTTCTCCTTTGCAGCCTATTCCTGGCCCCGACGGCCACCCTTGCCAACAACCCGTTTGCTTCCGGGTCATCCGGGCCTGCCCCCCCTGTGGTCGAAAAGCGCCCGGGTTTTTCCAATCCGGTGATGGCAAGGCTGGTGATGCTCCAGTACACCCTGAAACAGAAGATCACCCGGCAAGTGCGCCAGGCCAAGGCGGAGAAGAGCATTAAACCGCTCTTTGTCCTTGTGCTGCTGTCGTTCTCCTACGGGGTGCTCCATGCGGCAGGACCGGGCCATGGCAAGGCCGTTGCTACCTCCTACCTCTTTTCCAGGGGCCGGCGGCTGGGCAACGGGCTCCTGCTCGGCAACCTCATTGCCGTGTTCCATGCCCTGTCGGCCGTTATTTTGGTGGTGGTTCTCCGGGAGATCCTGGATGTGCGGATTACAGGTTCCCTGGACAGGACAACCCTTATGATGCAGAAGATAAGCTATGCCCTCATTTTCTTGATGGGGGCGGTTCTCCTGGTTAGGAACCTGATCAGCTGGCGCCGTCGGCGGCAACAGGATCGCCCGACCAAGGCGGCTCCCAAAAGGAGCAATCTATTTGCCATGGCGTTTTTCACGGGCATGGTGCCATGCCCGGGGGTGGTGCTGATCATGCTCTTTACCATGTCCATGGACATGATGGGCCTTGGGATGATTCTCTCTTTGTCAACGGCCATGGGAATGGGCGTGACCATTTCGGCGGTGGTCACGGTGGTGCTCAAGGGCAAGACCATGACCCTCGGGCGCCTGGACCAACGGCCCGGCCTTGCCGAGACCGTGGAACTCTCCTTTGAGTTTGCCGGCGCCCTCATGGTCAGCCTCCTGGGCCTGCTTCTGTTTGGGTCCCTTACCCCATGATCCCAGCGCCATTTTTGCCCATTCAGGGATTATCACCATTCCACAGAAGAAATTGAACCGTCTGAATGGTCGGTTGTTCTAACCGGCATTCCGGATGGTTTTTTTAAAGACGCCTGGGGTGATGCCGAACTGCTTTCGATAGGCATTGATAAAGTGGCTGACGTTGGTGTAGCCCACCTCCGAGGCGACCTCGCTTATGTTCTTGGATGTATCCCGGAGCAGGGTGTGGGCGGTTTTCATCCGGTGCTGCTGGAGGCAGCCGAAGATGGTGGTGCTGAAGGCCTGTTTGAAGCCCCGCTTTAGCTTGAATTCGTTGATACCGGCGAGCCGTGCCAGTCTCGGAATGGTGGGGGGGGCCTGGATATCCTTGAGCAGGATTGCTTTTGCCCCATGGATGCGTTCAAGGTCGGCCGGGGTGGGCAGGATTGGGGGATGGGCCGGGCCTGCCTGGGTGAGGGCCGTGACCTGCTGGGCCAAAAGCGCCAGGGCCCGGCTCTCAAGAAAGAGCTCCCGCGCCTTTCCCGTGTAGGGCGGATGGATGATTTGCCATGCCGTTGCCTGCATCAGGGGCGTCATTTGCCGGGTGAGGAAACAGTGGTGGCGGTCGCCCTTGTCAAAGCGGGTCGCAAGCTCCTTTGGCACGGTGTCCATCTGCTGCTCAAGATAGGAGAACAGCAGCTGGGGGTCGACCTTGAGGCCCACCCAGGCGATTTTTTCCAGTGAATGAAAATCCATATTTCCCCAGATGTGGGACAGGGAAGAGATCACGTTCATGCCGGGTTGGGGGGTGAACTCAAATATGTTTTTCCGGCCTTTAAACCGGTGGTACCTGTGGGTGGCGGTGCCGGCCAGGCAGAAGGTGAAATCCACCGGGGAACTTCCTATCTCAAAGTTGATGGAGGGGCAAGGGCAGGGGAGGCCGGCATGGGTACCGTAGGAGAGAACCAGGCCGGGTTTTACCGGAATGATATTGAACAGCTCCCCGGGGGCGTCCATTCCCCCGAGCTCATGGACATATTTGCCGTACCGGTTTTTGTCAGGATCCTTTGGCGGCAGATAGTCGCTTTTAAAGTTCAGGACACGGCTCATGATTTTTTAACCCTTTGTTCCATCTCCCGGATCAATGACAGGGCCTGGCGCTTGTATTCGGGAAAGGTGCTGGCCCGTTCCAGGGCCTGTTTTGCGGTTTCAAATGCCCCGGATCTTGAGGCGCACAGTCCTTTCATGAAGCAGGCCTTTTTATCGGTTTTATCCAGCTCAAGTGCCCTGGAAAAGGCCTCTAGCGCCGGATTAAACTGGTTGCGGCCATAGCAGATCCATCCCTTGAGCTTCCATAATCCCTTTGAATCGGGATACGCCGTAATCCCCTTGTCAACAGCGACAAGGGCCCTGTCGTTGTCACAGGCTTCCAACCGGGCGGACACCATGCGTTCGTAGAGGCGCCTGCTCGGCTTTTTTTCGACCACATGCTGGTAGTGATCTGCCGCCTTGTCCGGGATGCCGATGCGGTGGTATAGATCTGCCAGCAGGGTCTCGTCCTGGGCGGACAGGGGATGCACCATGGCAAAGACGGCCAGGGCCTTTGCCGATTCCGTGTGGTTTTCCATGGCCAGGTAGAGGTTGGCGGCCAGGCGCCAGAGCACTGGATCCGGCGTCGGGTCTTTCAGGAGGCGCTCCACGGTTTTAAGGGCCTTTCCCGGGCATTTCAGCTCCATGGCCAGGCGGGTGAGGATCTTGACCCATTTTGTTTCGGGTTTGCCAGCCCTGCCCGATGTGAGAAACAGCATGTGGTCCAGGGCCTTTTCAGGGGCCTTGGCCGAGATGTGGGCCACGGCAGCATGGAAGAGAAAAAGGGGGTTTTTTTTAGGGCAGATCCTGTAGCTCGTTTCCATGGCGGTTGCGGCGTCGGCGAACCGCTTAAGGTCAAAGCAGACCTTGCCGAGGTTCTGCCATCCGGGGCTGTAGTCCGGGCAAAGTGCAACGGTTTTCTTATAGTGTCTGCCAGCTTCTTCAAGACGGTTTTCGCCGTAGAGAAGACCCGCCAGGGTGTACTCCACAAAGTGGTGATCCTCGTTGGGATGTTTTTCGAGAAACGCCTGGAGCACTGTTTTGGCCTGTTCCGGGTTTTCAAGTGCCATCTGCTTCTGGGCGTCCACCAGGGCGGTCCGTGCCCGGGGGCTGAGATCTGCGTCCCCTGGACCGGCAACGGCGGTTCCCAGGGTGGCCGTGCAAAGTAAGAGTGTTGTTCCAAGGAGCAGGATTGTTTTTCTAAAGGTGTTCATCACTGGCCCTCCAGTTTAAAGAGTATGGTCGTTGTGACAAGGGTTTCCACCTGCCTGCCGGACAACTCACCCGGCGTGTATTTCCATGTGGAAACCGCATTGATGACGCTCGTATCAAAGATTTCCGGGGGGGTGGCTTCAACAATGGTGACGTCGGAAACCGTTCCCTCCTTGTCCACCCGGAATCGGATCTTTACTTCTCCTTCAAGTCCCAGGCGCTTTGCCCGGTAAGGATAGCGGGGGTTGGTCTTGAACGAGGGAATTGGAATGGTGTCAAGGTCGTTCATGTCAAACAGGCCGTTGAAATCAATGGTGGCCCGGGGCTGCACCTGGGGAAGCGGTGCTACAACGGGAATTCCCCCCGTAAGCCGTGGATCGATGTCAAGATCCATCCGGGGCAGGTTCATCTTAAAGCGTTGGGGGCTGATCCGGGTGGGCTTTGTTCGGGTCATCTCCACCACTTTTTTAGGCACCTCAGGCGCTTTCTCCTTCGGCTTTGGTTTTTCCGGAGGCAGGTGCTGCTCCGGTTTTATCCGGGTGAAGTTGACCACATTGAGGCTTTCAACATCGTTGTCCTGGCGGGTGACCGAGATGAGACCCGGAAGCGAGCAGAAGAGAACCAGGTTGATGACAAGGGCACCGGCCAGGCTGCGGCCCCCATGGGATTTAAATACCAGGGCGTCCATTAACTCTCCTTGCCTGTTTTGGATGCAGCGATGCTCACCCGCTTGGCACCGGCCAGCCTGCACTGGTCCATCACCCGGATGACAATGCCGGTGTAGCTCACCTTGTCCGCCACGATGACCACCGATCCTTCCGGATTTTCAGCAAGGGTCCGGGTGATGTGGGAGCGAAGGCTTCTCAGGTCTATTTTTCTGCCGTCAAAATGGATGGTTCCCTTGTCTGAAACCGCAACCAGGATGTTACCGTTTTCCGCAAGGGTTGCCGTGGATGCCGAGGGCCGCCGGACATCGATGCCCGTTTCCTTGACAAAGCTTGTTGTGACCATGAAAAAGATGAGCAGCAGGAACACCAGGTCGATGAGGGGGGAGATGTTGATCTCCGCCTCCTTGGATTTCATTCGTACCGAGCCTCTGACATTGATCATTGTAGACTCCTTTTTAGTATCATGACGGCTTCCTTGAGATGGGCCTGGGCCCGGGCGGAGCGCCTGAAGAGAAGCGTGCCCATGAGCATCCCCGGAATGGAGACCATGAGTCCGCTCTGGGTGGTGACCAGGGCTTCTGATATGCCGCCTGCCATGGCCCTGGCATTGCCGTTGCCGAACAGGGTAATCACGTCAAAGGTGGTGATCATGCCGGTGACGGTTCCCAGAAGGCCGAACAGGGGGGATACTGCGGCCAGGACCGCAATGATGGCCAGAAACCGGGTGAGTTTCGGATTTATGGACATGGCGCATTCTTCCAGGATGCGCTTGTCCACAAAGGGATCGCCGGTGCGGTGGGTCAGATAGTAGCGGACAAGATGGGCCTTGAGGCCGTAACGGTTCACGGGCACCCGCTTTTCCCTGAGTACGGTGGTGAGCTGGGAGATCTCGATGTCCCTGGATTCAAGGGCGTAAAAGTAGAACATCCGGTCGAGGATCAGGGTCCACATGGTCAGGGAGCAGAGGATCAGGGGAATCATCACCAGGCCCCCCTGGCCCAGGTAGTGGTAAAGATCGTGGATAAGATCCATTGCTAACGCTTCTCCCTGAAAATGATATTGGTCAAGGCCACGGCTTTCTCCTCCATGTCGCCGATCACATGTTCCACCTGGCGGCAGAGAAATGTGTAGACGAGCATGATGGGGATGGCCACAATGAGGCCGAGCATGGTGGTCACAAGGGCAGTGGAGATACCGCCGGACATCATCCGGGGATCCCCGGTGCCGTACAGGGTGATCACGTGGAAGGTGGCGATCATGCCGGTAACGGTGCCAAGCAGCCCCAGGAGGGGGGCCACGGCCCCCATGATGTTGAGCATGGGCAGGAATCGCTCCAGGCGGGGCAGCTCCTTCAGGATCGCCTCCTGGAGGATGCTTTCCAGGGTCTCCCGGTCTTCGGACCGGGCGCCCAGGCCGGTTCTCAGGACGTTGTAAACGGGGATCTTTTTTTCGTTTTTAACCATGTTGTCGCAATCTTCCCAGCGCCCATCTGCTGCAAGGGTGTTTACCTTGCCCATGACCTTGTCCGTATTGGCGTGGACCCGGCCGAGGAACAGGGTGCGTTCAAGGCCGATAAAAAGTGCCAGAAGGCCGAGCCCCAGGATGGGCCAGACCAGGAGGCCGCCTTTTTTTACCTGGTCTGTAAAGGTCTGCTTGTGGGTGATCTGGCGGAGGGCACCGCCCCTGGATACATCGATATATACGGCATCTTCATTGCCATCCATGTAACGGTCCAGATTTCTTTGAACGGTCCGGGAGGGCAGCGCCGACAGGGCATAGAGTTTGTTGCTCTCCTGGGAGTAGTTGAGGAAGCCTGTGTTTCCCTGACTTCTGTAAGCGGCGGTAAAACCGCCCAAAGTAAGAATCTCCCCGGTCTCGGCTTCGCCCTGGTCATTGATAAACGTGCCCTCTTTTATCTCAACGTTTCCCGTGAGCCGGCTTTCCTCCAGGAACAGGTCCGAGAGGACCTTCATGTCGTCGATCCCCGGGAATCGTTTGGTGTCCAGCACCGGTTTGAGCCGGTCCAGACGGCCCGGATCCCAGGCCGTGAACATGGAGGCCGCCAACAGGGCCTTGAGGTTGCCTGCGCCCATGCGCACCGCTCCGGATAATTCGTCCATGGCGGATTGGTCGTTGGCGGCTGCCTGGTCGAGGGCGGCATTCGCGGCCTGGAGGTCTTTGATCTGTCCGGTGATGGATTTGATGTTGCCGGCCAGGGTCTTGTTGGCCGTTGTCAACCGGGTGATTTCCGCCAGCATATCTTCCCGGGTATGGTGGATCTCTTTTGTCCGGGCCCCTTGTTTCGCCTGGGCCTGGTCCAACGCCTGTTTGGCGAAAACAGAGGCTTCTCTCATGTCCCTGGCCTGGAGGGGCAGGGCAAACACAAGGCAGAAAGCAAGGGTTAAACAATATTTTTTCATGGTTTTACAATCCTTCCCAGGGGGAGTTTAACAAGTTCCACGGTTCGTTCCAGCCGGGCCATTGCAATGGCCGTCTCCATGGCGTCGTTTTCGGATTTTGGGAGCGTTTTCCACATGCCGGCGGTTCGGTCGAAATAACCGGCCTTTTCCTTGTCCAAGGAGAGGAAAAAGAGGGATGCCCTGCCGAGCCGGAAGAGATCCACCAGGGTTTGTTTGCCGTCAAGGTCGATGTTTTCCTGGACCGTTTCAATGGTATTACCGTATTCCGCTTCGATCTGGAGGGCTTCAAACACCCGTCTGAATTTCTCTGCTGACGATTCCGCCGGATCCACCAGAAGCGCCTTAAGGGCGTCTATCCGTGCCCGTCGTTCTTCGGTTAAAAACGGAAGATCCTTTCCGGCCTGGGCTTCCAGGGCGGAAAGCACCGATTCAAGATAGTCGGATAATTCGTTCCGGATACGATCGGCCTCCGCTTTTTTCCGGAGGCTCTCTTCCTGCTGTTCCTGTTCGAGGCGGAGCAGTCGTTCCAGCCGGGTCAGCCGGGTTTCAAGCCGTGTGCTTTCCTGTTGGAGTGCGGTGTGGCGGGATTCCATCTTGGCTCGCTCGTCTGTCCATCCTGCTTCGGTTTTTTGGCATTCCTTCTGGACTTCCATGGTGGTTGCCACTGTTTGCCGGATCGCTTCCCCCTGGGAGGGCGGATCGTTGGCAAAACAGGGAGGGGTGAAAAAAAAGACCAGGACTGTAAAAAGGAATACGGTCAAGGATATGGTTTTCTCTGAATACAATGGATTAGCCTCCAGAAGGTTTTGGTTTGTTGTTTTTTTGGTATGAAAAAGTGATCCAAACAACGACAACAAGCTAGGCCTGACCCCCATTTTAGAATTGAAATACAAGGGAGGCCGCCTGCTTGAGCTGGTTACAGGCGTTAAGTGCCTTGCCCGTGGCATCGATATTCGTGGAGTAGCGAATGAACCAGCGGCCCGATTGGGTAATGGGGACCTTCAGGGTTTCGCCGTTTGCGACGGTTGTTTTTTTGTAAAACATTTCCTCAGCTTCGGTGGAGTAGCCGTTATAAGAGGCATCCCAGCTGCCCTCACCGTTAAAGGGCTTGCCGTTGGACCAAACGGTAAGCTCCAGGGTCTCGCCGGGCTTCAGGGTTGAGATATCCTTGGTCGGCACAAGTTCCAGGGGCAGGCCCACCCGGGCGGGAAATTTCGGGGACGGGGTGTCGCACACCACATATGTCTTGGTGTACTGGTTGCAGTAGAGGCTGGTTATGATTTTTTGGGCCTTGTCCTTAACACGGTTTTTCGGTTTGATCACATGGTGTTCTCGGCCCTTTTTATCAATATAAATCGTATAATAACCGGGGTTTGTTTCTGCTGTCAGTACATAGGTGCCAGGGGTGTCATAGTCGACCATGTAGGAGTGCAGGGAGGTTTCATCCCGGATATCAATTTCCCGCACCGCTCCTTGGGGGGTGTGGACCTTGATATTGTTCAGTTTCTTTGCCCGGAGGCCGTCGGAAACCGGAATGTGGTGGCCGTAGCAGAAAAAGAGAGGGGATTGTTTACCCTCGTGGACATGGTAGCGGCTGGACTGGATGTAGAGGGTGTGGCCAAAGGCGCTGGAAGCGAAGAAAATGCATGCGGCGATGGCAAGGATATGCCTGGGTGAAAGGCAACGGTTGATGTTTTTTAGAATGGCAGATTTATTCATGGTGTTTCCTTTGTTAAACATTAAGCGTAAAAAAGTGAGTCCGTAATAAGCTAAGCTTGCCCTCCTAAAGCGGTGACCCATTCCATGAGCACCTGGGGGTAGGAGAGGGGATCGGCATCGCTGTAAAAGGGCAAAGAGAAGACGGCCTGGTTCTTGAGGGCCGGCGTGTTTGAAAGGGCAGGATTTTTTGCCACAGCCCGTGAAATGGCCACCTGAACGGCAAGGCTATCCCCGGTGATCACGATCACATCCGGGGTGGCCGCCAGGATTTTGTCTATTTCCCTGATGGTCAGATGCCCCTTGGAGATCTTGTCCCGGGGGGTGATCACTGCATGGGCAAGGTTACGGGCCTTGAGCATTTTGAGGATGTAGGTGTCCGTATATCCGCCCGGGGCCTCAAGCCTTAGAAAGCTTTTGCCGGTGGCAGCCTGGAAGGTGCCGCTGATCACTGCGACCTTAATCCCCGGCCTTACCTTGGCCGCCAGGGTCTGGGCTCTGTCCATCTGTTTGTGATAGGCGGCAAGTTCGGCTGTGGCTTTTTCTTGGCAGTTAAAGTAGTCGCCCAGGGTCTTGACCGCCTGGTCAATGCCCTTGGTGAAATCGATGACAACCGGGGTGATGTCCCAGGCATTGAGCTGTTTTTCAAGAACTGCCGGAGTGATCTCGGGCTTGTAGAGGCAGGTGGTGGCCGCTTTTGAAAGGAGGACCGGCATGCCCTTGTACTGCTCCAGGGCTTTTTTTACCTTGGTTTTTTTGGGGCCGGCAAAGCCGTTGGGGCAGCTCAGGAATTGTGCGCCTGCTTTGGCGGCACCGGCCCCCTCCCACAGCGTCTTCCTGCCCACCCAGGCGGCGGGCAGTATGTTGAGGCGAAGGGCCGTTGCCACGGTCCGCTCCCCGATGATTACCACATCCTTTTGGGCCATGGGGGTGGACGAGCAGGCGCTAAGAACGGTGTTGCTCCAGAAAAGGGTGACGCCCAGGACAAGTCCTATAATGCCTGGGGTGATCAGATTTTTTGGGTTCATTTTTCTTCTCATTTCGTTTCTTTTTGTGTGCGTGAATTAATCTCGTTAATAGAATTGAGTTTGGTGTGCCAAACTCAATGGGCAAAAAAAATTACTCGACGATCTCTTCGCTGTTCACTTTCACTTGATGCCCTTCCCCGGCATCAAAAATGACGGTGTAGGGCGGGGTCGGTTTTTTGAACGAGAATTCGCTGAATTCGTTCATCTGACCCTTGATGAGGGGCTTTCCGTTCTTTCCATTGACGTACATGATGACGCCCTCGCCAGAGGAGCCGTCGGAAAAGCCGCCTTCGCAGGTGATGATGTCGTCGCCTTCGTCCCAGCAACTGCACAGGGGGGTGTGGGCCAGGGCCGGAACCGCCATGGCGAGGGAGACGAGTAGTGTTGGGATAATACTTTTTTTGATCATGGTGAACTCCTTTAAAGGGTAATATTTTTCCGGGGAGGGATGAATCCTACTATAATGGCAACAACCAGGGCGAAAAACCAGAACCCGAACAGGGCCTGAAGGCCGGTGAGACCGAGCAGGGAAGAGAGGGTGAATACCGATGAGGCCACCGTAAAACCCAACAGGGACTGATAGCCAAAGCTGATGAGCATTATCTTTATCGATCCCGACTGGATCTTCAGGGTTATCATGGTGGCCACACAGGGTGGGAACAGGGCCATCATCAGGAGAAGGGCCAGGGCGTGGAGCTGGGTAAATCCCTTTTCTCCCTGCTCCATCCGCTTTTCCAGACTCAGGGTTTCCGTACTTGCCTCCTGCTGGTAGAGAACCCCCAGGGTGGCCACCGTGCTTTCCTTGGCGGCAAAGGAACTCAGCAGGGCGATGTTGATCCGCCAGTTAAACCCGGCCCATTGGGTGACCGGCTCCAGGGTGCGGCCGAATTTCCCAAGAAAGCTGTTCCGGATCTTCTCTTGTTTTATTCCCCGAAGTAGTTTCTTCCGGGTCTGGGTGAGTTTTTTCAGGGTGCGCCGGGCTGTTTTTGCTTCTTTGCCGCCCTTGCCCGTGGTGATGGCGTAGTAGGTCTGGTTTTCCGATTCGAACCGGGTGTTGATCTTTTCCATGGCTGCTTTGTCCGCCCTTGTTCGGGCGCCCTTGTAGCGGTCTGCGAACAGGATGAGTTCCATGGCCGAGCCATTGGTGGCCAGGGTTTTGCCAAAGGCGGTCTTTGCCATCTTCTGGTGGAACGTCGCCATGGCGATCTCAGCCTGGTTGTCATACCATGCTTTTCTCTCCTGGGTGAGCCCGGGGAACTGGATAAGGGCGAAGATCACCACGGCCACAGCGGCAACAATGGTGACGATTTTCTTCAGGAACATCCAGATCCGTTCCAGCGCCCGTTTCAGGACCCCGGAAATGGTGGGAAGATGATAGGTGGGCAACTCCATGATAAAGGGCTCGCTGGGTTTGTTCTTCAACACGGTGAGGGTGAGGATCTTGGCCACCGGCAGGGCCAGCAGCAGGGTGATGCTGGCGATGAAGACCATGAGCAGGGACTTGTGGTCCGCAAAGTAGATGTTGATGATCAGGATATAAAGGGGGATCTTTGCCAGGCAGTTGAGCATGGGAATGATCATCATGGTGGCAAACCGTGCCTTTTCATCGGGGATTCCCTTGGTGGCCATGATGGCCGGCACGGCGCAGCCCCCCACATAGACGCCCCCCAGCACCATGGGAAGTGTTGACTGGCCATGGAGGCCGAACCGTGCGAGCAACCTGTCCAGAATAAAGGCCATTCTGGGCATGTAACCGCTGTCCTCCAGGATGGCGATGAGGGAGAACAGGATAAAGAAGATGGGGACATAATTGAGAAGGGCATTGACGCTGTCTACAAACCAGAGGGAGAGGGCGCGTATCATGGGTTCTGTAATGAACCCGGGATCCGGCATGAACCATTCGGTTACGTCCCTCAGCCTGGCCAGCAGGGGCCAGGTGTAGTTCGTGATCTTATATCCCTGGACGATGGAGAGGTTGTAGAGGGCGTAGACAATCAGGGCCAGGATGATCGGCCCCAGGAATTTGTGGCAGACAAACCGGTCTATCTGGTTCGTGACGTTCTTGCTTGTCTTTGTCCTTGGGTGTTGGGTGACGACCAAGTGGTTGAGCCTGTCGGCTTCCTTGTACCGGGCGTAGGCGATATGTTTTTCCGGGGACTCTTCCTGGGTGCGTGTGAACCGGTTCCGCTCGGCTTCGGCCAGGGCAAGGAGGGTACCGGAATCGGGGAGGGTCTGGTTGAGCAGCTTTTCCACCCCAAGGTCTCCCTCCATGAGCTTGATGGCAAGCCATCTGAGGGGGTAGGAAAAGGAGCCGGCACCAGCGGTGATCTCAGTTAGGATCGCTTGTATGGACGGCTCCATGGGGCCGTAATCGATCTTGAATCCGGGGTGAACCCCTGAAGCAATGGAGGCATCAATGGCTTTGACAAGGTCTTGTTTTCCCTGTCCGCGCTTGATGGCCGTTGGCACCACCGGGGTGCCAAGGATTTGTTCAAGCCCTTTGAAGTCGATGGTCATGCCGTTTTTTTCGGCCACATCCATCATGTTCAGGTTCAGGACCACAGGGATTTCCATCTCAAGGAGCTGAAAGGTGAGATAGAGACTTCGCTTGATGTTTGCGGCATCTGCCACGTTGATGATGGTCTCGGGTCTGTCATGGAGGATAAAGTCCCTGGAGACCTTTTCCTCAGGGGAAAATGATGTCAGGGAATATGTGCCGGGAAGATCCACGATCTCTGTCCGGGTGCCGTTGATGGTATATGAACCTGAAAGCTTTTCAACGGTTACCCCGGGATAGTTGGCAACATGCTGGCTTGCACCAGTGATGGCATTGAAAACCGTTGACTTGCCGCAGTTGGGCTGGCCAGCCAATGCAACAAGCCTTGTGGGGCTTACCATCCTAACTGATTTCAACATATGCTGCCTCTTCATGTCTCAGGCTTAGAAAATATCCGTTTACTTCAACTTCCATGGGATCTTCAAGTGGAGAGTTTCTGATTACGGTCACCTTGAGACCGGGGTAGAGGCCCAGATCCACGAGGCGCTGGCCAAGCTTTCCCTTGGCCGTGATTCTTTTGATGTTGACGCTGCCCCCGGGGGTGGTTTTGCTCAATGAAGTCATTCGGTTTATCCCGTTGAGTGTTTTTTTGTAAACAATGTTTAGTTGCGACCGATTTTGTTATTGCTGTGCATTTTGTTTGGAATAGCGAACTTATAGAGCTAAAAAAAAAGTAGGTCAAGTAAAAAGTTTGGAATTCCTGATTTTTTTTAATTTGCTGAACGTAGGGGCTGAAGGGCTCTGTTTTTCTTCCAGGCCCTGACGTTGAACGGATGCTCCGGAAGGCCGCCTCGGGTATGGTTTACATTTTAATATTTTGATCAATTCAGTTCTTTTATGGTATGAACACCCAGGTTCATTTTTGCCAACCCGGCAGAGCCGGAGAAATAACCCGATGATAGACAAGAACAAGGTAGGACCCATGAGTGAAAAACAATTCGGTAATCCGCTGTGCGGTGTGACTTCGGAGCTGACCCTAAACCGCTTGGTTAACCCATGAATAGGGCAATGGTAGAGGAAAAGGATCAGCTCCTCCTGAAAAAAATGAGAGAGGCGCTTAAGAAGAAAGAGCTCCTTAACAAGGAAGAGCGAATACGTGAAGAAGAATCGGAGAAGAAACCTGCCTGGCAGAGACCGGGTTTCTGGGTGGTGATTCTTTGCGCAGGATTTATTCTGAGCGGTTTGATGATTTTTAAAAAACCGTCTCCCATAATTGCGTCAAACAGTCCAGCGCAAGGAACTGAAGCGGCTGTTGAAGAGAGCAAAGCCATGGTTGCAACAAAAAATCCGGATCCGATTGCTGTAGCTGATGATAGAGAGAAGGCCCCGGTCCTGGTTGCTGTAGCGGATACTAAAGAGAAGGCCCCGGTTCTGGTTGCTGTAGCTGAGAATAAAAAGATGGCCCCGGTACTGGCAACCCATGGGAAGGAGACACCGCCTTCCATGGAAATAGATCTGCCTGAAAAAGAGGCGTTACTGCAAAGGGACGCGCCCAGGGTTTTCGAAGAGATTCCAAGCCCTGAAATACCAGCGGAACAAAAAGCGGCGGTTCAGCCAGGCCCGACTGAACAAATGCGTATCTCTTCCGGTATCCGGATTTCCGAAATTGTTTCCTGCAGTCGCATAACCCAAAGGCAATACAGCTCACCCCAAAAGGTTTTCTCTCTCAAAAAAGACGCAACAGCCGCGATTTGGATGAATGTGGTGTCAGAAGAAAACCCGTTTACCCTGACCCATGTTTATTATGTCAACGGTCGCCGGTATTGTGCGGTTCCCCTGGAAATACAATATCAAAGTATGCGCACATGGAGCAATGTAACACTTGGTCACCCGTCGCACATTGGAGAATGGCGGGTTGAAGTGATGACAGACAAAGGGGAAAAACTTGACCAGATTGCATTTACAGTTGTTCCATAAAACAGCTGTTGTTTGATCCATTCAACGTATGGCTCGGGTCAGACCAATTGACACTGCTACCTATTAATAGTGGTGGGTTGGTATCACGCCATTTGACCGGCATTATAAGAGGCATTAAATGAAAATATGGGTAGACGCAGATGCATGCCCTGTGGTGATCAAAAACATTTTGTTTAAAGCGGCAGAGCGTACCGGAGTGCCGTTGATCCTTGTGGCGAATCAACCCATGCGTATACCGCCGTCCCGGTATATCACAACACTTCAGGTGGCATCCGGTTTTGATGTCGCAGACGACGAGATTGTTAAACGGCTTAACCCTGGTGATCTTGTGGTCACAGCTGACATTCCTTTGGCAGCCCAAGTGATTGAAAAGGGAGGGCATGCCTTGAACCCCAGGGGCGAGCGCTATTCTGAAGGAAATATCAGAGAGCGTCTAAGCACGAGAAATTTTATGGACACCCTGCGGGAAAGCGGAATAGATACGGGTGGGCCGCCGCCCTTGAGCCAGAAAAACCGAAACGCTTTTGCCGGTCACCTGGATAAAATTTTAATACAGTATGCAAAAAAGGCTTAACAACGATTCAATTGAGCTGGCCATTCCGTGAATCCCGGCGGTTGGGTTGACCCAAACGATGATCAAAAAAAACGGCTTGCCCGGAAATAATATCCAGGCAAGCCGTTTTGTATATTATCGTGCCGGTCAAATGAGGTGATACCAACCTGCCATTATTAAGTAAGTAGCGGTATCAATTGGTCTGATCAGAGCTATACATCCCGGTTTGGCAGTCAATGGGTAAGGGAGGGGCAGGGCTTGTTCGAGAGCGACAGACGAAGCAGCTCGGTGGGGTCCATGGTTGAAAGCGCTGTAAAATGTTTGAGTTGCATTCGGCAGGCGCCGCAGTCGGAGATCAGAAGATCCGGATTGCGCTCCAGAATCGCCTCCCCTGCAATCCGGCCCAGGTGGGTCGCATTGTCTTCAAATGTTGTTTTAAACCCGTAGCTTCCGGAAAGGCCGCAGCAATTGTCATCATGGATCTGAAGGGTGAGGCCTGGAATCATGCGAAGCAGTTTTGCCGCCGGGTACCCGATTCCCATGGACCTGAGATGACAGGGGATGTGGTAGGCCACCCTTTTTTTCACAGGCGCAAAGTCGGGCTTGATTTCCCCTGCCTCCATGAGCATCAGGATATACTCGTGGATGTCATAGGTGTTTTCGGCGATCTTCTTGCCTTCCGGTGGGTCAAGCACCCCGGGATACTCCTGGGTCAGGGCGTTCCCGCAGGACGTACACGCGTAAACCACATCATACCCCCTGTCGATGTACCCGGCCAGGATGGATGCATTTTTTGCTGCGAATCTCTTTGCCAGCTTTAAATCCCCGTTGGCCAGGGCAGGCACCCCGCAGCACACCTGCTTGGGAACCTTCACCCGAATTCCCAGGTCCGCCAGCAGTCCGGTCATGGAACGTCCCAGGTCCGGCGAATTGTTGTCCAGGTAGCATCCATGGAAAAACACCACTTTCCGCTTTCCTTTCCCCTTCTTTTGCCAGCTCCTGGAAAGGGTATGAAAGTGAAAACGGGGAAACGTCATATAGGTGGAGATGCCCAGCGCCCGGAATAGCTTTTTCATCCCTTTGTTTCCGGTTACGGCATTTGACACGGGTGCAAAGAGGGAACCCAGGAGCCCAAGGTAGTAGTTTCTGGAAAAAAGGGTTGCGGCCAGTCCTTTTCCATGTTGTTCGCTGTAGCGGACCTGGGCCTCCTGGATGAGTTCGGAAGGATTCACGCCATAGGGGCAGGCCACGTCGCACCGCTTGCACTGGGCACATTTACGCACCCATTCATCCACAGGCGCCTCGTTGTCAGCCCTGAAACGAGCGGCATCGGGTCCGGCCTGCTTGGGGCCGGGGTAGTCTTTGTCCACCCGGAAGACAGGGCAGTTTTCCACACACAGGGTACATCTTATACAGTGCTCAAATTCCGTATTCATGCCAGGTGGTCCTCACATTTTTCGGCCGCGGTAACCCCTGTCGCAATGGCCATACCGTGACCGCACCCGTATTTCATGGTTTCAGAAAACGCCAGGATCGAACCGCAAACAAAAAGATTGGGAATCCCGGTGCTTTCCGGCTGAAACGATCCGTTGACACGGATTCCGGCCTTCTCGATCCCATGACCGGTTTCAAAGAAATTGTGCCCGAACCAGGATTCCCGGTTTTCAGGAACATATGCCGGCAGGTCAAAGACACTCTCTTTGACCACCCCGTCCTGTCTGGCATAAAGACCGCCACTGACAAAGGAACCGGTGGCCAGGATAAACGCCCTGGCTTCGATGCGTGTGGATCGTCCGATTCCGGCCAGGGTGACGGCTTCGATGGCATCACCGTCCTTTTCCACGCTTTCCACGGAGCGACCCCAATACAGGTCCGCGCCTGCATCCTGGAGGCAGGTTTTAAGGGCTTTAAACATTCGAAGGCCTGGGATGGAAGGCGGCAGGGTGGGAATCTCAAAAATCTTCCGGTCCAATTTTTGTGCAAGTTCTCCGAATACCTGGGGCTTTGTGCCCAGGACAGCCGGCAGGGCAATCTTTCCTTTGGATATTTTCTGGCTTTTAAACCATTTGAAAAAATCTTCTTGGAAAGCGGGATCGTCGAATTTTGTGGCGATTCCCAGGGTGGAACCATTGCCCGGGTCAAATTCATAAACATCGGCGTTCTGGAATTTAGCCGTAACATACCCCGGGAAAAAGTCCTTCATCCCTTTAAAGATGATCACAACCAGGGTCTCGTTCTCTTCCACGTTTCCATGGGCCATGCTTTCCGGCACCAGGGCGGTCTGTTTCCGGGTTCCCCCGGGGGATAAAATCCACCTGTTTTGCCCAACATTCCCCACATAGGAGAGACCGGCCTCTTTCATAACCGAAACAAAAAGCCCGGCAGCACGGTCAAGGCCCCCGGCCCCAACCAGATGATAGGGATGGTTTTCCGGAAGGTCACAGATACCGTCCCTGGGGGAGTCCACACCTTTCAAAATATCGATACATCCGGTGGACAGACAGCAAATGGGATCTCCCTTGGAGACCACGGCCACCCGTCGTCCTTTCCGGGTCAGGTCAATGGCTGCCATCAGCCCCGAGATTCCGCCGCCAACGATTACCGCATCGTATTTTCCTGTTTTCATTGCTGCTCCATATTCATGATATTCAGATAGATTCCCTCCACCAGCTGCTCTTCCCGGAGCTGATCCCCCCAGAGTGCGGGCCTGATACCCCGGAACCGTTTCTGGAGAAACTCCCGGAGCGCCCCCATGGACTCATCACAGGTGATTTTTCCCTTCTCCTGGATAATGCCCAGGGCGCGGTAGGTGCAGAAGCCGCCCTGGCAGGGACCCATGCCGAGCCGGGTCCGGTGTTGAATGTCTCCGATGGATTTGGTGCCGATGCGGTCTATTACGCTCTCCACATCCTTCCGGGTGACCAGTTCGCACTCGCAGATGATATCCTTCATATCCTTGAGGCGCGTTGAAAGGGGGTAGCCGCTGAGAAACTCCTGTCCCTCCAGGGGAAGATCCCCGGTCTGACAGGCCACGGTTTTGTCAAACACCTCTTTTAAAACCGTGTCCACCATTTTTTCCGCCATGAGCCGGTAGGTGCTGAGCTTTCCGCCCAGAATGGAATACATGCCGTCCTGGTGATTGATGATACGAAACCCCCGGGAAACGGATCGGTCGTCCGTGGCATCCTTTTCAGCCAAAAGCAGGGGCCTGACGCCGGTGTAAGCCCGGATCAACCGTGTACTGTTAAACTCCGGAATCATCCGGCCCGCTTCCCGGGTGACGATATCCACCTCGTCCGCCCCCACCACCAGGTTGTCCGGGCTATCCACAGAGATAGAGGTGGTGCCCGCAAGACAAACCGCTTCGTTGGGAACAATGATATCTCCGTTGGACGGGGGCCTCAGACGGTTGATCACCATATTGGTCAGGCGGTGGTTGGTGATGACCAGGCTCCCCTTGGACAGGTTCATGGGAAGATCGTGCCCCGCCAGATTTGCGATCTTTTTTCCCCAGGCTCCCGAGGCATTGATGATCACCCTGGCCCGTAAGTCCTTGATCTCCCCGGTAAAGCGATCCCTTGCCCTGACCCCGGCCAGACGGCCTTTTTCCTTTATGAATTCGAACACCTCATGGTGCCTGTGGAACACGCCGCCCCGGTTCTTTGAGGTGATGGCGTTGAGCATGCAGAGCCTGAAGGGGTCGATGGAACAGTCAGGCACCCGAACGGCTTCCTCAAGGGAGGGGTTCAATTTGGGAACCAGGTCCAGTGCCCTTGCCCCAGAAAGCAGCTCTGTATCAATCCCCACCCGGTCACAGCTTTCAAGGAATTTGTCCCTGTACCGCCTGGAGTCTCCGGCCAGTCTTACGAACAGGCCTCCGGTCTGCTCCACGCATTTTTCACCGATTTTTCTTAAAATCATGTTTTCCCGGATACACTCTTCCGCAGCCTCCGGGTCTGAAACAGCATACCTGCCTCCGCTGTGGAGCAAGCCATGGCAGGCACCCGTTGCGCCGGCTGCAAAATCACCCTTCTCGATGAGGTGATGGGCAATCCCGCGCAGGGCAAGGTCCCTGGCAATCCCGCACCCAGTGGCTCCGCCGCCAATAATAATGACGTCCGTTTTGATCATGTTATATAACCTCCAGCATCCCGGGTTGAAGTCTGAACACCTCGCCGGACACGTTCCCCATTCAGTTCGGCACCTGGCATTGCCCTAGTGTTACCGCCTTTTTTGAGAATTTTCATAACCTATGTCTATCACAAGTGTTCGTTTGTGAACATTAAAAAAAATATGATGGGATGTTTTTATATTTCCAAACAGCTTGTTCTTTTAAAAACTTAAATCCGAGTCCATGGGAGGATCGGTGAAAAAATCAAGTTCTTAAACGGATCGATGTCTTTGTGTTTCTCATTTTCAGGGCGTCATCCAAGCTGTTGTAGCGCCATTCCTTCAATATTGGCCTGGCCCATATTTTCGCTCTCCAATGATCGTTTTTGAACACAATCGAACAATTTCGAACATTCAATCGCTGCCAATAATCCAATAATGTGAGAAAGGCAGGTGTTCAAATGGGTTATAGAATTTTGGCTTTTATCCAACGTGCCGTAAAGCCCCATCCTTCAGGGCGGGAATGTAAGGCACCCAGCCGTTAGACTGGTTTTTGCGGGTCTTCTATGTATTGTTTGATAATGGTGATAGGAGCACCACCACATGAACTGGCGAAGTAAGATGGAGACCACAATACACCTTTCCAGTATCTTTCTGAAAATGATGGGAACTCTTGCCATGCAAAAGGAATCTCTTGAGGGAAATAAGAAGATTTTTTCGTATAATGACCTTGCATCAAACCTGGTTGATTGGAAAAAAGATGACGAAACATCTTTTTTGAAAACAGCACCTTCTCAAACACTTCAACAAACTCTGACAAATCTTGACCGGGCACTAAAAGACGCATTTGACAAAAAACAACCAAATAAGGAATTCCCAGTTTTTAAAAAACGTGGGTTGGGAGATTCTTTCAAATACCCTCAAGGTTTTAAGTTTCGGGACAATCAAATATTTTTACCTAAAATAGGTTGGGTCAGTTATTTTAATAGCAGGGAAATTGAAGGTACGCCGAAGAATGTAACTGTTAGCAGGAAAGGAAAACACTGGTTTGTGTCAATTCAAACTGAAAAAGAAGTTTCTATTTCAAGACACCCTTCGGGAAAAGCAGTTGGAATTGATTTAGGTGTCTCCAAATTTGCTACACTTTCCGATGGAACGGTAATAGAACCGTTAAATAGTTTCAAAGAGACTGAGGGCAAACTTGCAAAAGCTCAAAAAGATCTTGCTCGGAAAGTTAAGTTTTCAAATAACTGGAACAAGCAGATACGTAAAGTGCAAAACCTTCACATAAAAATAGCTGATACTCGAAAAGATTTCCTTCACAAAAAATCCAATTCAATCACAAACGAAAACCAAGTGGTGGTTCTTGAAGATTTGAAGGTGTCGAATATGAGCAAGTCAGCCAAGGGGACTACTGAAAGTCCCGGGAAAAATGTAAATGCAAAATCCGGTCTGAACGCATCTTTAAATATTTTAGCGGCAGGGCATGCCGTGTTAGCTTGTGGAAATATTAAGCCGGTTGCGGCTTAAGCCCAAGAATCTCCTTCCTTTAGGGAGGAGAATGTCAAAACTATCTGTTTGCAGAATTCTGCCAGAGGTATATAGTGCTGAAAATAGTTTGGGTTGCATTGTGAACGTATCTATAATGGGGTCTAAGGAATGGGAAAGTCAGCACAGGATAAACGCTCGGAAAAACGGAACTGCATTGGCCCTTCGGATACGGGGCATCTCCTTGAGGTCGTCATCAGCGGCAGGGAATACCAGTTTAAGGTGTTGAATATTTGTCAGGGGGGCGTTGGTATGCTTGTCAAGGCTGACCAGGACACGGTTTTGGAAACCCTGACAACCGGGGTGGTGATGAAGATGAACTACATCAATCCCAAGGGCAGCCTGGAGATCAAGGTTGAGATGCGCCATGTCACACGTTTTAAGGCCGGTCCCTATGAAGGGGATTATTGTGTGGGATTTTCCATGTCCATCTAATTTCAACCGGAAAAAATATTTTTTAGAAATCAAGTTCTGGGTTTGAATCCTGCGCATTCCCAGAGCAGGATCATGACAGAACCCAGAACCATCAGCACGGCCCCCGCACTCCTCATCCACCCATGTACACGCCTTACGCCACCTTGGGCAAACGCCAAAAATATAATCACCCCTGTTCAGAACCAAATACGGATATTGCGCACTTTAGCCGCTCTATTTTGATCCCTCTTTCTGGGGGGACAACCCATCCTTGTTTTCGCTGAATACTTGTGTTAACTGTACATTCTGTTAACGAGGTTCATATAATAAAGGGTTTTTATTCCATGGATGTTTTGAAATTTTCAGTTCCGGAAATCTTTTTTGGGCGGGGCAGCTTGAAATATACCGGAATGTGCGCCAAGCGGCTTGGCGCCGAAAGAATCTTTTTTGTCTCTGATCCGGGCCTGGAAAAATCCGGATGGATCGATCAGGTGTTTGAGATCCTGGATAAAGAACATCTCAAGTGGGTTTACTATTCCGATATCTCTCCCAATCCACGGGACAAGGAGATCGAAAAAGGCGCGCTTTTATATAAAAAACATGGATGTGATGTGGTGCTTACCCTGGGCGGGGGAAGTCCCATGGATGCTGCTAAGGGAATAGCCCTTGTTGCCAGCAACGGTGGCCGGGTGAATGATTATGAAGGTGCAAACCGCATCAAACGACCCCTTCCGCCCATGATTTTCATTCCTTCAACGGCCAGCAGCGGGTCTGACATCTCACAATTTGCCATTATAACGGACATGGACCGCCAGGTGAAGATGTCCATCATCAGCCGGACCCTGGTTCCCGATATCTCCATTGTCGATCCCGCTCTTCTGGTTACAAAATCCCGGGAACTTATCATTGCTGCTGCCGTGGATGCACTCTCCCATGCGGTTGAGGCCCATGTTTCAAGGATCGCCTCTCCCATGACCGAAGTGCATTCCTTAAAAGCCATCGAGCTTATTGTGAAATACCTGCCCCTGGCCCTGGAGAATCGTTCCATGGATAATCTGGAAAAACTGAGCATGGCAGGCACATCTGCTGCAATGGCTTTCAGCAATGCAAGCCTGGGGCTGGACCATGCCCTTGCCCATTCCCTGGGCGGCATGCTGGATGCGGTCCACGGTACGATTCATCCCATACTTCTTCCCGAGGTGATGCGGTATAATCTTTGCGAATGTACGGATAAAATCGCCCAGATAGGGGAGGTTGTCCTGGGTCGATCCCTTGCATCCCCCCGGGCAACAGCCCTTGCAGGCATTGAGCAGCTTGAAGGGTATTTTCAAAGCCTTGGGGTGGCCACCCGGTTGCGTGATATCGTGCCTGACCGGTCCGCATTACCCCAGATATGTAAGATGGCGACCTATGATTCGTGCCTGTTGAGCAATCCAAGACAGGCAACGGCTGAAGATATGATGCAGATCTGTGAAGGGGTGTGGTGATGAATAAACCCACAACCCTGGAAGATATCGTCGGTCTTGAGTCGACCAAACTGGGTTTTTTTGGTGAGGTGAAAAATAAGGTAGCCGAGCTCCAGGCAACCAACCTCAAACTCGAGCGCAAGCAGCGCCAACTCCAGGCTGTTTTTGATGGTATCTCCGATGTGATGGCCATTGTGTCATTGAATTTCACCATCATATCTGTGAATAGCCTGTTCTCGGAAAGTTTTGATTGTGAAAATCCGGAAGGGCGGTTGTGCTATGAAATTTTTAAAAACCAGACAACCCCCTGCCCGGAGTGCCCCATCATAAATGCCCAAAAGACTGGCAAGGTCTGCCGTCAGTTGCTTGTCTATCAGATTGACAACAAAAATCATCAATTTGAAGTCACGGTATCCCCCATGCTGGATTCCAGCAAAAAAATATTCAGGTTTCTGCTTCTCATGCGGGATGTGACCCGGGAAAAAGAGTACCAGGAGAAATATCACTATTCTAGGAAAATGGTCACCGTGGGGGTCCTTGCCGCCGGTGTTGCCCATGAAATAAACAACCCTTTGACCGCCATCAGCGGATTTTCAGAAGGACTCAAGCGTCGGCTGCCAAGACTTGAGGGCAACCTGGCAGACAACCCGGAAAACCGTGAGCTCATGGCGGATTTCAATGAGTATATCGAAACCATCATTGCCGAGGGCAACCGTTGCCGGGATATTGTAAAGGGGTTGCTCACCTTCAGCCCCAGGAAAAAGATCGATTTTACGCCGGTGGATCTGAAAGATCTGGTAATCGATGTACTGAAACTGTTGAACAACCGCTTGAAAAACGATCCTATGCTGGAAATCGACCTTGATTTTGCCACCGGGATTCCAAGGGTTCAAGGCAATGCCGGCGAATTGAAGCAGGTGATACTCAACATCATCTGTAATGCCATGGATGCCGTAGAAAACCATGGCAGACTGCATATCCGTACGGAAAAGCAGGGCCCCTGGGTCACGCTTTCGGTCGAGGACAATGGCTGTGGCATTGCACCTGAAATACTGGACAGGCTCTTTGACCCCTTTTTTACCACAAAGCCTGTGGATAAGGGAACCGGCATCGGGTTATCCATCTGTTATAATATCATCAAGCAGCACAACGGAGAGATCACCGTGAACAGCAAAGAAGCCCACGGAACCGTTTTTAAAATTAAATTCCCAGACCTTAACCTGGACAAGCCAGAACCAAAGCGGTGCTATGATTCTCTTGCCAAAATAACACGAAAATCAGAGCTGAAAAGCTAAATGTGTGGAAAATGACTGAACAACCAAACATGATTAATATTCTTGTGGTGGACGATGAAAAATCCATCCGCCGATTACTCGAAAAGGAATTAACCTCTTCCCGGCGGAGCATCACAACGGCCGGGAATGCCAAAGAAGCCCTTGCCGCCATCCGGAAGGATGTGTTTGACGTCATTGTTTTGGATATCAGCCTTCCCGATGCCAATGGCATTGAACTCATGTCCAGGTTCCAGGAGGAGATCCTGGCGATCCAGATTATTTTGATCACCGGGTACGGCGATGTGGACGATGCGGTGGAGGCCATGAAGACAGGGGCCTGCGACTATATCACAAAGCCCTTTGACCTGGGGCGTCTGGAACAGGTGGTTGAAAAGGCCTATCAAAGGGGATGCCTTCACAGACAAGCGTTTTTGAAAAGCCAGGGGGACCGAACAAACAGGAATTACCCTGAGCAGATCGTGGGCCATTCCGCAGCTATGGAGGAGGTTCGGTTTCTCATCGGCAAGGTTGCCCCAACGTCGGTTCCCGTGCTGATTACCGGGGAAAGCGGCAGCGGTAAGAGTGTTTTTGCAAGGCAGCTCCATGGCCTGAGCCTGAGGGGGGACAATCCCTTGATAACAAAAAACTGTGCCACCCTGCAGGAGGAGTTGATACGAAGCGAGTTGTTCGGTTATTGCAAAGGTGCTTTTACCGGCGCTGAAGAGTCCAGGAACGGACTCCTGGCCCTTGCAGACCAGGGCACCTTGTTTCTGGACGAGATTGGTGAACTGACCGTGGGGGTTCAGGCGTCCCTGCTCCGGGTCATGGAGAATCAGACCTTTCGTCCTGTGGGGGATAAGAATGAGATAAAGGTGGATATCCGATTTATCTTTGCAACCAATCGAGACCTGAAAGAGGAGGTGGCAAAGGGGCGATTCAGTGAGGCCCTTTTTCACCGACTCAACGTTTTCTCCATAAAGATTCTTCCGTTGCGTAAACGAAAAGAGGAAATTCCCGTTCTTGTGGAATATTTTCTGGGGAAGATGAGTTTCGGCACAATGCCCCACACGGTTTCAAAGAATGCCATGGAACGCCTCATGGCCTATGACTGGCCCGGCAATGTCCGGGAACTTCATAATGTAATGGAAAGGGGCGTTATCCTGGCTGAGAACAATGCCATCACCGAACGCTGCCTGCCCCTTGAACTTCTTGAAACAGCGGATGGGAACGACGGTGTTCCCGCCCCCCTGTTTACCACCCTTGAAGACCTGGAAAAAAATCATATCCTCAAGGTTATCAAGCATGTGGATGGAAACCGGTCAAAAGCCGCGGAAATACTTGGTATCAGCAGGAAAACCCTGTACCGTAAATTGCTGGACAACGGGTCATGATCTAAATCTGATCTAATGTTCATACCCTTTGAATGTTGCGAGGCGCCGATCGGTAACTTTTTAATGCCGATTCGTTTGGTGGGTCCGGCCCCCAGATTGAGGATCCCGTGGGAGACTATCTATAGGAGTGTGCCGGCGGATTAGGACCGCTCCCAACCGTATAGTTTTGAATCAAATGATCCAAGACCGTTAACTGGTTATATGCCAATTTTCCGAATTGTATGCCACGTCTTTTTTGGGACACCTGAAGCGTTGAATGTGAACCCTCATCCGAAATAATTTTGCAGGGGACTTTATCCAACAGAATACCCTTATCGACGATGTTTATTGCCAATTCATTGAAATCTTGATGAAATCCGGTCACATCATGGGAACGAATGGCAAGCCCACCCCAGCTGATATCAATGATTTTGTATTTCCCCATGGGATCTGATTTGGCTATGGCAACGGCCTTTTCTTTAATATTGAATCTTTCATTTTGTCTGCGATCTATGTTTTTTCGATCCAGGACTTTTCTTATGATTTTGGATAAATCGACCATGGTGATTGGTTTCAAGGCAACTGTATTTATACCGATTTCCTTTGTCCTTTTAGCTGAGATCTCTTGGTTGTATCCACTGCAAAGAATGATCGGCAAGTCTGGTCGTATGTTTTTCAGCTTTTCAGCCAGCTGATACCCTGTCATTTCGGGCATTGTCATATCTGTAATAAATAGATCAAACTCCTCCGGAGTTGAGCAAAATTCTTCCAATGCCTTTATACTACTTGTTTTCGTCGTCACCTTATAACCCAGCTTTTCTAACATCTGGCGTTCCACCTCAACGATCTCTTCTTCATCATCAACCAGATAAATCCGTTCACTTCCTGTTGGCAATGGTTCAAAGGGTGCAACGCCGGCCACCTCCCCTTCTTTTCTTTTAAAAACCGGAAAATAGACATCAAAGGTTGTCCCTTTTCCAGGCTCGCTGTATACGGTGATTGAACCTTCATGATTTGTTATGATGCCATGGGCTAGGGCAAGCCCCATTCCTGTACCTTTCCCCTCCGGCTTGGTCGTATAATAGGGCTCAAAAATTTTATCCTGATTATCAAAAGAGATGCCATGACCGGAATCCAAGACAGACAGCTTGATATATTTCCCAGGTTTCAATTCAGGATGGGATAAGGAGTGCTCTTCATTTATCTGTGCATCGCTCAAGCCTACGTTAATAAATCCGATTTCATTTTCGATGGCTTGTGCCGCATTTATGCATAAATTGTAAATCACCTGATAAATCTGTGTGGCATCGGCCATTATCCTTGAATCAGACTTGATATTCAAATCAAGATTAATTGTTGACGGTAAAGATGCCGTCAGCAATTTCATAGCCTCTTTCAGTACAGAGCTCATTTTAACCGGTTTTAGCGTCTGATTGGTTTGGCGGCTGAAGGTTAGGATCTGGTGTACCAGATCTTTTGCCCGATTACATGCTTGATTTATTTTATTAAAATAGGGAAGGATGTCACTGCCTTTCTCTATTTTCAACATCGCATGTCTCGCGTCAATTACTTTGTCCGGTTCGCGTCAATTATCTTGTCCGGTCGAGATAGCGTTTAAAAACTAAATC
>JAEINR010000030.1 GCA_016342325.1 Desulfobacterium sp. | reverse complement strand
AATTGACAAAGGCTTATGTGAAAAGCACATGATTCTCTTGCCAATAAAACACGAAAATAAGAGCTAAGAAACTAAAAAAGAAACGGAGAAGGCACATTGGATCTAAAAATTCGAGTTACCCTGATTTCTGTTTTTCTGATTTGTCTCACAATGAGTCCTGCCCTTGCGCGTGGCCTAGAATATGAGATTCAATTTGGCGCATTCTTAATCCAAGACAACGCCGAAAGTTTTAAAACCGATCTCCGTGAGATCGCACCTGATGCCTATCTGATAAAAATAAACACAAGCGACAATAAACTGTTTTACTCAGTTCGTATCGGACCCTATGCCGAGTATGACGCGGCTGTCTCGGAAAGGAACGCGCTTAAGGCAAAAAACGCCTCCCTTGAATCCGTGATAATGGAACGAGAAACCCTTGCCAGGGCCGTTGAACCTGCGGCGGACAAGGCCAAGGCGACTGCCCCGGTCGCACCTGTGACGGACACGGCCAAGGCGATTGTCCCGGTCGCACCTGGGGTGGACACGGCCAAGGCGACTGTCCCGGTCGCACCTGGGGCGGACACGGCCAAGGAGGTCCCTCCGGCCGAACCCGTGTTGAACAAGGACACGGCAACGGTTGCTGATTCTTCCTGGGACGCGCCTGAAAGTGAATCCGCCTGGGAGGATTCCGGTACGGATACTTCCTGGGGAGAGAACGATACAACCCTAGGGGAGGCAGATAAGTCAACCCAGGCCGTAATCCAAACCCCACCCGTGAATTCCCTGGCCATGGAAACCCTTGAGTCTGAGTTGGACGAACTCAAGGAGCAGGTGAAAA
This sequence comes from Desulfobacterium sp., assembly GCA_016342325.1. Lineage (GTDB taxonomy): Bacteria > Desulfobacterota > Desulfobacteria > Desulfobacterales > Desulfobacteraceae > Desulforapulum. The sequence continues at coordinate 55,349 of JAEINR010000030.1, read as the reverse complement.
GCCTGCTTGACGCCGAAGAGATCCGGGGGGAACTCACGGAGAGCAAGGACGAAAAGAAGGACAGAGACGAAGATATCCTTGAGGCGGCGGACGGAAATTACACCCTCATGAGAGAGGGGGGCTTCGGGTTTGAGTACTCGCTTAGCTACACCTACTATGCCTTTGATTCCCTCACTGAGATCAGCACCGTCGAACACAACAGCAACCACACCCTTACAAACACCTTTACCATAGAATATCCCATGATGGACAACCTGACCCTGGAAGCCTCCATTCCCTTCGTCTATGAGTACGATGCCGTTGGTCGGGACGATTCAAAACACGTCACCGATTTCGGCGATGTGAGCTTCGGTGCCAGTTTTCAGCCCATCAAGGCCGGCGGAAAAATACCGTCCATGATTTTTAACACCACCCTGACCTGTCCCATGGGGCGCAGCCCCTATGAGGTGAACCCGGCTTACGATCTTTCCACGGGCACCGGCGGATACGCCTTGGCCGGGAGTGTCTCTTTGAGCAAGGCCATCGATCCCATCATGGCATTCGGAACCCTGTCTTACAACTATCGTTTTCCCATAAAAGACCTGGACTATAAGATCGGGGGCAACACCCTGGAACGGTTCGATAGGGGAGATTCCCTGGGGTTCAGTGTGGGGCTTGGCTACTCGGTATCCTATATTACTTCGGTCACCCTGGGGTACTCCTATTCCTATACTTTCAAGTCAAAGAGATACTACATAGGGGCCGAACCCCAGGAGTACCAGACCCAGACCTCTTCCAGCCTCTCCATTGGGTCGTCCTGGAGACTCTCCAACAAGCTCAGGGTGAATGTCAGCCTTGGCATCGGACTTGGAAACAGCGAGTACTTCTCTCTCTCATTCAGACTTCCCATGGAGTTTGGCCGTGATTAATCCAAAACGTGCCACACTGATCCTGGTCCTGGTCTTGGAGCTGACACTGGCTCATACGGCCCTAGGCGTCAACAACGAGCAAATGGCCGTGGATGCCCGGGCCATCGCCCTGGCCAACACCGTGACTGCCGATCCTGCAAGCTCCCTTCCCACCCATTACAACCCGGCCGGCCTCTCCTGGGTGGATGACGGAAAGATGTTGAGAAACACCTATGCGCTTCCGTTTCTAAAGAGAACCGGAAAGTTCACGGCCGATGAGGACTGGGAAGGGCTCATGGGAGACACCTGGGGCCCCCGGGCACCCTACAATCCCGATGATCCGTTGAGCGCCCATGGCGGCCCGGATCCCCTGGCCGGAACCGAGGGCACCAGCTCGTCCGGCCGAATGTTCTTACCCTTCTATGGCCCCCTTGACTTTTCCATTGGATCCAGCATGGGGCTCTCCTCCAGGGCCAAGGATTCTAAATGGACCTTTGCCCACGCCAACTACGCCCCCTATGGCGGCGGTATGACCCATCGGGATGAGGACGATCCCCTGCGGTTTAAAATTAAATCAGGATATGCCCAGCACCTGATCTATACGGCGCCCACGGCATCCCTGAAACTGACAGAGACCCTGTCCGTGGGGTTGGCCGTCTGTCTCGGGCAGTCTGCCATGGGAACCGAGATCGATTCTCGGGCACCCAATGAACTGGTCGCCCTCCAGCGGGTGCTGGGGGACGCCACCAAGGACCTGAACATCCCCTATATCTCCCAGGAGACCATGCCGCCCCCCTGGTACGGCGGCGGCAGTGGGCCCTACGAGACCAATGTCCGGGCCGACTTGAACCTCAGGGACGACTTTTCACCGTCTTTCAACCTGGGGCTTCTCTGGCGTCCCCAGAGTTGGTTTTCCTTTGGTATTTGCTACCAGAGCGCCATAAAATCCGAGATGAGGGGCGATTATTTTTTTGAATACAGCGACCAGTACCGGGCCACGGTGGACTGGAACGCCAGTTCCCCCCAGACCATGCAGACGGCGGGCATGCTGGACCTGCCCATTAAATCGGTTCCCTTTCAGTCGGGTACGGTGACCGGAACGGTGCGGTATCCCCAGCGGGTGCAGACCGGTATCATGGTCAAGCCCATGGAAAAGCTCAAGCTTCTTTTTGACGTTCACTGGGCAGACTGGTCCATCATAGAACAAGACAGTTTTAAGTTTGACCAAAAAATCCATCCACTTCAGTCTGCAAAACTTTTGGGTGCCAAGGGAGGCGACAGCGGCATCGTGGTGGACAGGGATATGAAAGATACCTGGCATTGGAGTGTGGGGATGGAATACCAGGCAACCCCCAAACTCTGCCTCCGGGCCGGCTATGAGAAGAGGCCCACCTCCCATCAGGCGCATCTGTTCGACGCAGGCTCCATGCCCGATGCTGAATTTATCGGTTGCGGCATCGGCATTCGACAAGCCAAGAACATGCGCCTGGATCTCAGTTTCGGTTACCTTTTTTACCATGACTACAAGGTTCCCAACAATACCAGCTCCAACTTCAACTCCAACATATTTACCGATGTGGGCAGTCCCTATGCCGGCCTTGACTATGAGCAGAGTCTTACCGTTAAGATTTTCGCCGTCGGTATCACCATGCCCATAGAAGAACAGGGACGAAGACTCTCAGCGATTGGAAATATAGTGGCTTTGCCATTTAACATGTTGGGCAGACTTGTTAATATGATCAACCCCTTTCATAAGGATGACAAACATGAAGGTTAAATTGTCAACCCTTGCAATAACCGCAGGGGGGCTTCTGGCCATTCTGATGGGGCTGTTGAATGCCGATTCAACGGTCCATGCCAGGGAATTACCGGAAAAGGCGGTTGTCATTGGAACGGCCAATGGAAGCGAGACCCTTTTTGTTCAATCCATTAAACTCAACAGAGAGGATTCAACCCATTTCGCTTTTGTGAAGAAAAGGGACGATCTCATGTTCGTCACCATTGACGGGATTGAAGGACCGGGGTATCAAAATATCGCAAAAGGGACGCCCTTTTTCAATCCCGACGGCTCCAGGTACGCTTATATCGCCTTCCGGGGGGAGAAAGCATTTATGGTGACCAACGGAAAGGAGCAGCCTGAATTTGAAGGGCTGGACCGGGCCCTTTTCAGCCCGGACGGCCAACGCCTGGCTTACAGGGTGCCCATTAAAAAAAAGCAGGCCCTGGTTGAAGACGGGAGGGTCATTGCCACATTTGACGGCATCAAGGGCTACCCTGTATTCAGCCCGGATTCAAAACATCTGGCATTTATAGGGGTAAATGAAAAGAAGGTCTTTGTGGTGCTGAACGGCAAGGTCATCATGAAAGGCCTTGACAATGCCAAGGAGATAACTTTCAGCCCGGATTCCAAGCACCTTGCCTTTAGCCTGAAGCGGAAGGACAAATGGTACCTGGCCAAGGATAAAAAAATCTCAAAAACGGGGTATGAAAATATCCAGAACCTGAAATTCAGCCCGGATTCAAAACGATGCATCCATGCGGCCCAGGATAATAATAAATTATTTTACGTTGAAAACGATATTGCCATGACCCGCTATCCTGCCGTGGGAAACCTTGTCTTCAGCCCGGATTCGAAACGCTTTGCCTATGCGATGATGGATAAAGAAAACTGGCGTGTGGTTCTGGACGGACAGGAGGGGCCGGAGTTTACGACCCTTGCCTCTTTGACCTTCAGTCCTGACTCAACCCGTTTTGCCTATTCAGGCATTACAAAGAAAGACAAGGGTGTGGTGGTTGTGGTTAAGAAGGCCCAGGAAACTCCGGAGCTCCACACCTATGACTCTGTGGGTGTGCCCGTGTTCAGCCCGGATTCCAAGCATCTTGCTTTCCGGGTATGGACAGGTAAATATTGGCAAATATTTTATGATGGTTCATTGGGTGAAAAGTACCAGCTGGTTCGCAAGCCCGTGTTCAGTCCCGACTCTGAAACCGTTGTCTACACCGCCATAAACTCAGGAAAAATGCTGATGGTTAAAAACGGAAAACCCGGACCGTTATTTGCCGACGTCGGTTTTCCCTGGTTCAGCCCCGATGGGAGTCACATGGCCTATCCTGCCATGGTGGAGGAAAAAGAATGGCATCTCGTTTTTGATGATACGATTCAAAAACAGCCGTTTAACGGATTTTTAAACAACGCTTCCATTGTTTTCAAAGACAATTCATGCCAGGCATTTACCCTGGATTTCAGCGAGGATCGAAAGGTGACCTTCTATAAATATGAACTCCTGTTGAATTGATTGTGGTGCAACTCTGATGATGACCCTCTTAAACGGAATTGATGCATGAAAATAATTATTATGGCCTGCCTGCTCATCTGCTGTTCCTTTCAACCCCTTTACGCAGCATCAAACACCCATTTCCCCTGTTTGTTTGAAAGTGAAACCACAAAAAGCATCTTCATGATCGGCCTTGAATATGAGCTTCAAGAGAACATGTTCCCGGATCAGACGGAGAGAGCCGTTGAAAAGGACAGTATCAACGAAAACCGTATCTATACAAAGTTGCGGTCATCTGTGAATTCCTACGCCTATGCCGGGGTAAAGGCCGGATTTAAATTCAAAAGCCTGCCTTTTTTTTATCTTACAGCTGGCTATGCCGAGGCTGAAGTCGATTTTAATTTCCAGGACACCCTTACGGACAATAAATATTCCTACCGTATCAACACCACCTTTGAAAGCGATGCCTTTCCAGTGTACGGCGGCGGAATCAGCCTGCAGCCGTATAAAAAAGAGATCTCTGAAAACCATCACCTGAATCTCGGACTTGATTTGAGATACAGATATTTTGATTTTGACGTCAAAAAAAGAGCCGGTTCGGAAACGACTGAATGGTATGACATGGAGTATGCCTCCAAACTACATGAAGTGCAGCTAAGTCTGGTGGCGGCTGTTGACGGTTATGAATGGCAACCCTTTTCCGGATTAACCCTTAAGTTTACACCCTATGCCGGGTGTAAGGTGTCCCATTTTTTCGCAGATGAAACGTTTTCCGACAGTGGCAATATTGTCACCGATGAAGGATTTAAGAACGACCCAATTTACTATGAAGGCGATATCCAGGAAACGAATCATATCTCTTTTTTTGGTGGGGTAGGAATTGGACTGACAAAAAATATTATTCTTGGGCTGGAAGCTCGAACTGGAGATGAAGATGGCTATGCATGCAACGTATCGTTCAAGTTTTAATCCGGAGATCCTGAAACGGTTCATCAACCAATGTGCCATCTTTGCGCTGGTCTTACTTGTCGCTATTCCCTGCCCGGGGGATGAAACCCTTAAAGACATTACGTTTGAAAAAGGATGGCCCGAGGTTTCCAGGACAAATATGGCTTCGGATCAGGACGGGACACTTCTTTTCTACACCGTCGGAGATGTGTTCGTCATTCTTGATGGGGCAAACCTTGTGGAAAAATCCCGTATTTCACTAAAGACCCAAAAAGGGATCAAGGGGATTGTCTATGACAGCGACAACAAAAAGATCTATGCCGCCTGCGGCAGCGGGGGCTTCCAGGTCATCAATGTTGCCGACCCCATGGAACCGATTGTCATGGGAGAACTTCTCACGGATCACAAGAGCAACACTGTTTACGGATCCGCCGTGGATTACCTGGACAGCCGGGCGTATCTGGCGGATTACTATTTCGGCCTTCGCATCATTGATGTGAGCAACCCCGGGAATCCCAACCAGTCAGGGTTCCACGAGGAGTTTTCAGAATTCACAAAGGAAGGCGAAGACGAGCCCTTTTCCGGTGGTCATATTAATGTCAAAGTCGCCCTTATCAACAACGTCAAATATGCCTTTGTCCTGGACACGTATTACGGCCTGAGGGTGTTTGACGTTACCGTGGATTCCAAGCCGGTACTCCTGGACAGGTTTGACATGAGAACCTCCCAGTACTATGGGCAGGTCTCCCTTGTAAAGGATCTCGCCGTTGACGATACCCATATATATATTTCCGATACCACCTACGGCCTGACCATTCTCTCCCTGTTTTCCGATCTTGCCAACCCCCTGACCATGAACCTTGACAAGGTCGGTCAGATTGAAACCCCCGGCACTGCCGCCGGGGTTTTTCTATCGGATAACAAGGTCTATACGGCGGACGGGACCGAAGGCCTTTTCGTTGTGGATGTCTCGGATAAAACCGATCCGGTCAATGCGGGAACCTATGAAAGCTGTGGCGTTTACGGGGTGTATGCCGTCGGCGGAAAGATTTTTGTGGCCGATACCACGGACGGGCTTGCAAGTGTTGCCCAGACAGGCGCCTTTGTCTATTCAAAAACCGCCTCCTTTGATCCCCCGGCTGATGGCGATACCGTCTTTGTGGAGAAAAACCATGCATATCTCCTTGACAATGACGGATCAAAGGATGGACTGCGCATCATTGATCTCGTCACTGAAGGAGAGTATCGCCTGGTTGGACAGGTCACGACCACGGGAGTGGCCAATGGCCTTTATGTGGAAGATGACCGTGCGTACATTGCAGACGGAGCGGCCGGTATTTCCGTGGTTGATGTCGTTGACAAAAGTGCCCCTTTTATTGTTTCTGAATACAAGGAAGAAAATGTCACCTGGGTTTCGGATATCACCCTGATGACCAAAGAGGAAGAAACGTTTGTATATTATACCGATACCGGCAACGGACTTTTCATTGCAGGGATCGATGGGGAAAATAACCTCGTCCACAAGGGCAGCATATTAGTTGAAAATGCCGGGGCCCTGGCCCTGGCCCTGTTCCAAGCCGAGGAGAGTTCCGGAGAAGTGAAATTGTATGCCCTGGTTGTCAATGGTACGGGTCTTGAGGTGTTTGACGTCACAGACCCCCTTGAACCCAAAGGACCGGTCTCCTCATTTGAAACCCCGGGGGAGGCCCTGGATATCGATGTCAAGGATCAGTTTGCCGTGGTAGCGGATGGCGACGCGGGCGTTGTTCTCATCGACCTTTCCGATCCCACCAAACCGATAAAGACGGCCACCTTTGCCACAGACGGACGGGCCGAGGCTATTTCCGTCCATCAGTCCTATATTCATACGGCAGTCGGCACCAAAGGCGTGCTGGTATTGGGTATTGTCGATGGGCAGACAGCCACCCTGACCCAGATCACCACCCACGATACACCCGGTTACGCCGCATCGGTTTTTGTGGCCGGCACCGACGCGAAACGATTGACCTATATCGGGGACAGCAGGGGCGGATTGCTCTCTTTTCGTCACAGTGACACGCTTTTTAGCGGAATAGATGAAAAGCCCTTTACCAACTCCAGCCATGACTCAGGCTGGGACCGGCTAAATTGTTTTATTTCAACTCTTTTTTAAAGGCATGGGGTTATGAGAATTTTTGTTCTTCTGGTTTTGTTTGCCACGATGGCCTCTTCCGCATTGGGAGCCACCATGTCCATTATAGCATCGGATATGTATATAGAGAGGGGCCAAGAAGTCGTCTTCACCATGATTTATACACCCAGTGAATTAAAACCGGGTACGACCATCCCCTATATTTTAAAAATCTCCCTTTCCATTGATATGGAAACGGACCATGTCCACACCATTGAGTTCCCGGTTGAGGCGGGTAAGACCATAAAGCATGAGTATGCGTTTACTTTTGATACTCCCGGGTACCATGATGCCGATGCCACATTCAATTGGACCGCCATTGACGAGAACGGGAAGATAACGTCTGATAAAAAAATCCTGGACACCATAACCATCGGGGTTACCAATTGGGTATTTAACGCCGGCGGGAACCTGGGCTGCATTAAATCCTCTCCCCTGGTAAACTACGATGCAAGTCTCGAAAAAACAACCGTGTACCTGGGATCTGAGGACAGTAACCTCTACGCCCTGGACACCCTGGATGGAAGAGAAAAGTGGCGGTTTACCGCCCGGGGCGCCATCAGTTCAACCCCGGCCATGGACAGTGAGGGAAGACTATATTTTGGCTGCGAAGGCGGCTTTGTCTATTGCATCAGGGATATAGGGGAAAGTTATGAGGAACTCTGGATACAACCGGTAAACGGTCCTGTTTTTTCTTCACCGGCACTGGATGAAAAATTGCAATTACTCTATATCGGCTCCACAGACTCCCATCTATACGCCCTGAAAATGGATGACAACGGCACCAGGGCCTGGCCGCCTTTCCAGACCGGAGGGAAAATTACTTCCTCTCCGGTGATTGGGTTTGACAATACCATCTATATCGGCTCCCTGGATAATTATCTCTATGCCCTGGAACCGGACGGGACTGAAAAATGGCGGTTTAACGCCAAATCCGACATTGTGGGATCTCCTGCCCTGGATAAGGACGGCACTATTTTTTTTGGAACCGCCGCCTTCGGAGGCGGGATAGACGATGACAACGGGCTGTTTGCCTTGTCCAGAACCGGGAATGAAAAATGGTTTGTCCGCCATGGCAGCAGTTTCTTTTCCACCCCTGTGATCGGGGCAAACGGGACCATCTGTATCGGCTCTTTCACGAACACGATGTTCGGCATTGATCGAAGAGGCGGGAGTCTAGCCAAATTCAAAGTGTTTTCCGATGACCATGTGGCCTCGGTGGCCGTGGGTTCCCGGGATTATATCTTTTCCGGGTCCAAGGACGGTATGATCTACGGGCTGGACCTGAAAAACGGAAATTCCTATAAAGGCCGGGACGAGTTCTGGAGATACGACGTGGGAGACCCGATCACCAGCTCTTCCCCGACGATCCACGGGGGCGCCGTTTATTTTGGAACCTGCGGGTACGACCGCGGCAGCATCTATTCTCTGCCTGCCGTGAAGACGGGTAGCGGCCAGAGCGGCATTGATATGGAGATCAATGACAGTTCTCCCTGGCCCATTTTCAGAGGCAATTCCAGGAATACCGGGAAAACAAAGTACACCGGGGATACGGTTCATCCGGAGATCCTGTTGGTGGAACCGGCCAGCGGAGAAAACGATCTGGACCTTTCCAAAAGAAGCATCACCGTCACCTTTTCCCTTCCCATGGATCCGGAAAGCGTTTACCGACCGGAGACGGACACCCGGGAGGCCTATTACGGTCTGACCCTGGAGCCCTTTGATTCAAGTCCGGATAAATTCCAATATATCTGGAATGCCACCCATACCCAGTGTGAATTGAAATTGCCGGATAATGAGTTTTTTAAACCCTACGTCACCTACACTGCCATCCTTCTTTCCAAAGCCAAAGCCGCCGAAATATCCGATGACGCAACAAGCAGAGCGTTACTTTATAATTACAGCTGGTCTTTTTCCGCCATGGATGAGGAAGAGGTAAGTTATGAACACGACGCAGTATCATCATGTTTTATCTCACATCTTTTGGAAAAAGCAAAATAGGGAGATATACGGATAATGATTTTCTCGAAAACCAGATATTTTTTGATCCTGCTTACCTTTTTGTCCCTTGTCATGGGGTGTAACGGCGGTGATGATGAAACCGGGAGTACCCCGGTAACCATTCGAGAAGATCTGAGTACGGACACCTTAACGGTAAGGACATTTGATTCAACCCCTTCCTACAAGACCATCACCCTTGAATCGTCGGATTTTGAACATCTTCAGTTCGAGGGTGATCCTGAAATTAACTCCGTGCTGATGCAATCCACCTGTCGGTTGTATGAAACCATTGAAAAGTGGGACATCCTGATGTATGGTGTTTCCGAAGCATTTCCCCAGGGGCTTTTCAGACGGGTCAAGAGAATCACCCTTTTAAAGAACGCAATAGAAATCACCCTGGATGCGCCGACCCTTGAAAATGCGTATAAATATCTGAAAATGGATTTTGACAAGAGCGTTTCCATGTCCGACACCACCCCGGAACAGGTTTATCCGGGGGTTGATATCCAAGGCCGGGACGGAACCTTTTATCTTACCCTGGATGCCGTCATCTATGACCATGACAAGGATCTGACCACCCTTGGAGACCAGGTTAAAGTCAAGGGCACCATGGTGTTTGCACTGGCATTTGAGTTTTATGTGGATATCAATCTCTGGACAATCCAAACGGTGTCGTATAGGCCTGTGGTGACAGAAATAGCCCAGCTTGAATTCTTTTCCGATCTTGCCGTTGAGGTGGAGGAAACCATTGTACTTGCAGAATTCAAGACAAAACCGTTTACCATTGCCCCGGAATCCCCACTTGTCCTGGCACCGGAATTCAAGCTGTTGCTCGACACCAAGGGGAAATTCAGTACCCAGTCAAAGACCGGCATGGATTTTTTACACTTATACCAGTATTTTTTCTCCTATGACGGGACAAACCTTGTGACGCTTGCGGAATACACGGAACAACCGGTGGTGGCCCACCCTGACTCGACTCTTTCGGCCGCCGTTGCGTTTCAAACCAAAGCCACATCGGAACTGGATCTGAAGATTTTTGGTGTTTCACTTTTTCCCTGCAACACCAATACTTTTTACAATCTTAATGGAACTGTAAAATCGGACAGTAACCTTGTCTGTATGGAACAGGCGGCCGGATTTGGCACCTCCAGTGAGGTGAGTCTGGATTTTTTCTGCACCCATGACGTTGAAGACAAGGAAATGAAGTCCACATTTAGCAGTGTTCCCAAGATTTTTGAAGAAACCTGCTTTGACCTTATCGAATACCATCCCGTTGCCATCGCAGGAAAGGATCAGGACGCTACGGAAGGAGAGGAAATTACCCTTGACGGAAGCGCTTCCTATGATCTGGATGACGGCATTGTGTCCTATGAATGGAAACAGATCAAGCAGAACAATTCATCTGAGCCGGATGTAGAGTTCATAGATAGTTCCCAGGCCGTTGCATTGTTCACCGCACCCGGGGTTAATTCCAAAGGCCGGACATTCACCTTTAACCTTGAGGTTTTGGATGCAAACGGAAACCTGGATCGGGATACCGTGAGCATCACCATCAAAGATAAGGATAATTTGCCGGAGATAGCGGGAACCCTTTTGGGAAAGGTCGTGGATTTTGAAACCGGCACCCCTTTGGAAGATGTCAAGGTTGAGGTCTTTAAACAGGAAGGGGGGGATGTCCAGGAACAATTCCTTGGATCCGGCACCACAGGCAGCCAGGGCGAATTCGAGATATCCACGCTTTCGCCCAAAGCCAGGGTGGAGTTTAGTAAAGATGGTTTCATCCTTCTTAAATTAAAGGATATTGCCATCACGTCCGAAGGGAAAACCGACTTTGGTGAGATCCTATTGCTGGACGATGCCTACTCCGGGCAGGGAGCGCTTGCCATCACCTTGGTCGATGCCATTTCAGGGGTCGAGATAACCGGTGCAACCATCAGTTTAAATCAATACAAGGGGGGAGATAGCGTTGAGACGTTATCTTCGGATTCGGAAGGGCGGTGTACCTTTAAAAAGTATGGGCCGGTTGCTTATCATGCCATCGTCAAGGCTGACGGTTATCAAGTAACGACAATCCCTGTTGCTGCCTATGACGGTGTGCCTGAATTGCCCCAAAAGATAGAACCCATTTTGAGTGCCGTTGACGAGATGCGTATCCTGCTCACCTGGGGACCATCGGCCCTGGATCTGGACAGCCATGTTGTCGGCCCTACGGCGTCCGGGGAACAGTTCCATCTTTTTTATCCTTACCTGCATACCCAGGTCAATCCCCAGGGGGGCAATATCACATTGCAAAGGGATGACGGACCGCCCAGTGGCATCGAGACCGTTGTCATTAAAAATCGGTTTGATGGCACGTATACCTTCCGGGTCCACGATCATACCAATAACGATTCCCAAGACGCCACAGCCCTTTCCACATCCGGGGCAGTGGTGACCGTCTTCAAGGCCTTTGATGAGATCGCGCGTTTTGTTGTTCCGGCCGACCAGCCGGGCAATCTCTGGGAGGTGCTGACCATTGACGGTGAAACCGGCGACATCAACGAGGTGGGTACCATGGGGTTTCGCACGGTTACCGAACTCATCCAGGAGGCCGGAAGCTATGACACCTCCTATAACGTGCCGGCTAAATAGATGATCATGGCCCCATGGTAAAATCTGCGGCGAAAATCTTCTGGCGATCTGTTCTGGGCTTTGCCGTTCTGTTCGTCCTTTTCCAGGTGGTGGGGCTTGGTTATCTGGCCGTCAAGGCTATCCCCTTTTATGAGACTACCCTCCGGCCGTTTTATATCCAGCTGACCTCGGACGGCATCCGGATCAAAAGACAGATCAACCTTCGGGTGAACACCCACGTGCCCATCTCTACCACCCTTGATACGATCCTGAATATTCCCATCAAAGAGAGTGTTTCCATCAATCTTCCCATCCAGGGCAATATAAACCTCAGCATTGACGAGCCTTTCACCATCCCTGTCAACGCGCCCATCCACGTGGCCCTGGACCATGAATTCAGGATCCAAAAAGAGTTGGCCATCAAAAGCGAACTGCTTATCGATCAATACGTCAAGACAACCCTTCTTGGAATCGATACCCAGGTGCCCATCCAGGGGGCTGTGCCCGTTGATTTGACAATTCCCTTTGATGATGTTATTCGGATTAACGACGACTTCTCCCTGACCTCCACCCAACCACTGAACTGTCAGATCAAGCATGATTTTGAGATCCCTTTGAACTTAACCGTCAAAACCCAGTTTATGGTGGATGAAGTGGTGCCGGTTCCCATTAAGACCGATGTCAAGACTGGAATTCGGCTCACCGGTGATCTGCCCTGTTTTCTATACATGAACATCTTCTGGGACAAGGAAAAGGGCCTGGTGGTGGATCACTCCATCAAACTCGAATAATGGAAAAGGATGTTTAAACCTGACTCTTTACTAAAAGGAACAGGATCATGGCAAAACCTACCATCCAAAAATCTTACCTGGCGTTATTCATTTGTACCTTTTTAATTGGGTTCGTACTTTTAAGTTCTTCGGTGTTCGGGGGGGAACCTGCAATCATTGACCATACCTGTGTTGATATCACCCGGATTCCCGAATCCGCCATTGAACAAGCCAAATCAACGCTTCACATTGCCTATGGTCACACGTCCCACGGCAGTCAAGTGACCAGTGGAATGTCAGGGCTTGTGGAATTTGCCAACAACGGCGGCCTGGGCTTGGCTTTACCCCATGATATTTTTAAATGGTATCGAGGCGGTACCGGGGGCGCACTTGATCTCCATGATTATGCAATGGATAGAGATGCCGGATATTATCCCACTTGGGTAAACAACACCGTGGATTATCTTGGTCCACCTGATCCCGGGACAGGACGGGGGACCACCCAGGGGGACGTAAATGTTGTTATCTGGTCCTGGTGCGGACAGGTGTCGGGCCGCACGGAACAGGAAATGGCAGAGACTTATCTTACCCCCATGTCCCGGCTTGAAACCGATTATCCCGGCATCACCTTTGTCTACATGACAGGCCATCTTGACGGAACCGGTGCAAATGGCAACCTGAACCTGCGTAATGAACAGATAAGGGACTACTGCAAAAATAATGGAAAAGTGTTATATGATTTTGCAGATATAGAAAGCTACGGGCCAACCGGACAGACCAACTATATGCTGCTGAACGGAGATGACGATTGCAGCTATGACCTGAACGGCACAGGTGATAAAAACTGGGCAACGGACTGGCAGCAGTCCCATGGTGAAGGGGTTGATTGGTATGATTGCTATTCGGCACACAGCAAGCCCCTTAACGCAAACCTGAAAGCATATGCCGCCTGGTGGCTCTGGGCAAAAATAGCCGGGTGGAATCCGGATGATGCTTCGGGCGATACCGCGTCCGATCCTGCCGTCCCGGGGGATGATGCTTCGGATCCTTCAGACCCAGGCCCTGATGCTTCCCAGGATACATCTTCAGACCCTTCAGGCACCGGGGATGATTCTTCGGACAATCCATCGTCGGGTGGTTCAGGAGGAGGATGTTTTGTTCGTAATTTGAAATAGGACTTCAGGAGCGGCTATGGATCTCAACCTGTACGATCAATGGCTCAAAATTCTGGATCACTTCAACATCTGCGTTCTTCTCATCGACGCTGACCGGAAAATACGGCAATTCAACACAAGCGCCCGGATTCTCATCGGCCTTGAAGATCATGAGATCCTTGGCGCTGACTGCCAGGAGATCTTCTGCGGGATTCCCTGTTTTTCAACCTGCCCGTTCCATGATCCGGAAACCCGGGATGTCAGGGACATGGACATTGAATTCCTGGACGAAATCGGCGAAAAACACCGGGTGACCCGGGTGGGGGCCCCGCTTATGGACGATCAGGGCAGGGTGCAGGGGTGCGTTACCGTGCTCCAGGACCACTCTCCCTACAGCGAGCTTGTCAGCCGGATCCACTATGAGGAGCAGAGCCTTAAGATCATCCTGGACAGCCTCAACATGGGCATCTTTACCGTCAACAGAAACGGGCTGATCACCTTTTTCAACCGGGCTGCGGAAAAGATATCCGGGTTCAGCCGGATGAAGCTCCTTGGAAAGGATTGCGCCACCCTCTTTGCCGGCCATGTAAAGAAAACCTGCGGTGTGCTCAGGCAGGTGTTGAAAAACAAGCTGCCGGCGACCACCATACGGGGGGATATCCTGAGTTTCCAGGGGGAGACCATCCCGGTGAGCGGTGACTACATCCCCCTGATGAACGATCACGGACGGATCATCGGCGCCCTTGCAGCCTTCCAGGATATGACCCTGGCCCACCAGTTGGACCGGGCCATTACGGGAAAGTATAAGTTTCACCACATGATCGGCAAGGATCCCCTGATGCAGAAGATTTTCGACATGGTCAAGGTGGTGGCAAAGACCGAATCCACCCTGCTCATCGAAGGCGCCACCGGTACGGGCAAGGATCTTCTGGCCAAGATCATCCATTCGGAGAGCAACCGAAGCGAGAAACCCTTTGTCAAGGTGAACTGTGCGGCCATTCCGGATAATTTACTTGAATCTGAGATCTTCGGCTACATACGGGGGGCATTTACCGGGGCGGACAGGGACAAGCCGGGCCGGTTCAGCGAGGCCGACACCGGCACCATCTTTCTCGATGAGATCGGGGATCTTCCCCTGTCTCTCCAGGCAAAGCTCCTCCGGGTGCTGGAGGACCGGGAGTTCTATCCTCTTGGCAGCAGGAAAACGAAAAAGGTGGACGTGAGGATCATCTCCGCCACCAACCGGCGGCTTGAAACCCTGGTTGGGAAAAAGCTGTTCCGGGAAGATCTTTTTTACAGACTCAATGTGCTCAGGATCGAGCTTCCCCCCCTGAGCCGACGCAGGGGAGACCTGCCCCTTTTGATCCGCCACCTCATGAGAAAACAGGCGGCCATCACCAAGAAGCCCTTTCCCGATATTTCCGAATCTGCCATGGAAATTCTGCTGAACTACGGTTATCCTGGAAATATCCGGGAGCTTGAGAACATCATCGAACACGCCATCATCCTCTGCCAGGAGGATGTGATCAGTCCCTGCCACCTGCCGGCCTACCTCCTTGACCGTTCTTCCTCCCAGATGGGCGTTCCAGGGGAGACTGAGCCGGAAACCGTCCTGGAACGGCAACAAATCGTCGATGCCCTGACCCGCAATTCCTGGCACCGGAAAAAAACAGCGGTGGTGCTTAACATGGACAGGACAACCCTGTGGCGGAAGATGCAAAAATACAGGATTTCAGAGTGATGCAACGTCGTTGCAATAGTGTTGCGCAACATGTTTGATCCTATATCAAAGTGCTCTCCAGGGTTGTCTCTTTGATATGTTGCATGGATGTTTCAATAATTTATGATTCTGGTTCATTACCGGGTCTGTCCCCAAGACCCTCTCTCCTTGCCGGAGCACCGGAAACCAGGGTGCTTGGCGAAATTCGTCTCCAATTTTGAAGTGTTGGCATGGATAGTGCGTTGATCATCATCAGAGCACATCAGAGAACAAAGCCGGCCACGAGAAACCTTCACCCACAGGGAGACGGAGCCATGGCATGTTCCATTCTTATCGTCGACCAGGAGGCTGAAACAAGGGCTTTCCTGAGAACTCTTTTGACAAATCGCGGATTTATCGTCCACTGTGCCGAGGGGATTGAGGACGGAACCTGTAAGAAGCAATCCTGCTGTCCCGACCTGATGATCGTGGATGCCATGCTTCCGGAAGAGGGGGCGCTGTCTTTCTGCGGTTGCGATATGACGCTGCCGGTGATTTTTATTTCCCCCATTCCGTTGAAATCGATTTTTTTTCGCAACAGGCTTATCCATGCCCACAACGGCCTGAAAGAGGCTTCTCTGCTTCCTTTTCTGGAGAAACCCCTTCAGGAGGACGAGCTTCTTTACCTTATCAACACCCTAAACCGGCAAACCGGATTAACACCCTGAACCGGTAAACCGGTTCTACGGATACAAAGAAGGGAGGGTAACATGGCCATCAGAACCGGATTCTATGTCTGTCATTGCGGTATCAACATTGCTGGAATGGTGCGGGTGGACGAGGTTGCAGACTATGCCCGATCCGTCCAGAACGTGGTGGTGGCAAGGGACTACAAGTTCATGTGTTCCGATCCCGGTCAGGAACTCATCGAGAAGGATATCAGGGAATTCGGACTCAACCGGGTGGTCGTGGCCTCCTGCTCGCCAAGGCTCCATGAGAAGACCTTCCAGAGCACTTGCATGCGGGCGGGCATGAATCCCTACAATTTTCAGATGGCCTCGGTCAGGGAGCAGGTCTCCTGGGTCACGGACGACAGGGACAGTGCCACCCTCAAGGCCATGACCCTGAGTGCCGCAGCCCTCAATCGGGTCAACTTCCACCAGGCCCTTGAGTCGAGAACGGTTCCCATCCATCCGGACATTCTGGTTGTCGGCGCCGGCATTGCAGGGATGCAGGCGGCCATCGACATCGGCAACGCCGGGTTAAAGGCCTGGCTTGTGGAAAAGGATACCACCATCGGGGGCCACATGCTCCAGTTTGACAAGACCTTTCCCACCCTGGACTGTGCTGCCTGCATCGGTACCCCCAAGATGGTGGAGACTGCCCAGAATCCCAACATCCACCTCATGACGTTGAGCCGCATCGAGGAAGTCTCAGGGTATATCGGAAACTACACGGTTAAAGTTAGAAAACAGGCCCGATACGTTAACGAGAAGTGCACGGGGTGTTCCGAGTGTTCCTCGGTCTGTCCGGTTTCCATGCCAAGCGCCTGGGATGTGGGCCTTCTTTCGCGAAAGGCGATTTATCGATCCTTTCCCCAGGCCGTTCCCATCACCTTTGCCATCGATAAACGAGCCATCCCGCCGTGCAGAACCGCCTGTCCCGCCGGAACCAATGTCCAGGGCTATGTGCAGATGGTGAAACTCGGAAACTATCAGCAGGCCCTGAACCTTATCATGGAGCGGTTGCCTTTGCCGGGGGTTCTTGGCCGGGTCTGCCCCCACCCTTGCGAGAATGACTGCAGGCGGGCCCTTGTGGACTCGGCTGTCAGCATCCGGGATCTCAAGCGGGTCGCCGCGGACAGGGGCGATCTCTCCCGGGTGCCGGTGACCGTGGATGAAGAGAAGGAACAGCGGGTTGCCGTGGTGGGTTCCGGACCCGCCGGATTGACCGTTGCCTACTACCTCAGGCAAAAGGGGTTCAAGGTGACCCTGTTTGAAGCACGGGACAAGCCCGGCGGTATGCTGAGGTGGGGGATCCCGGATTACCGGCTGCCCCCCTTGGTCCTTGACCGGGAGATCGACCATATCTTAAGCATCGGCATCGGGCTTGAGACCAACACGGCCCTGGGCCGGGATTTTACCCTGGATAGCCTTAAAGGGGACGGGTTTGATGCCGTGTTCCTGGGGCTTGGCACCCATTTGCCCGTAAGGCTTGGCATTGAAAACGAAGACAGCACCGGGGTCATCGATGCCGTTGATTTCCTAAGATCCGTTAACAGCGGGCAGAAAGAAAAGGTCGGGCAAACCGTGGCCGTGATCGGCGGGGGAAACGTTGCCATGGATGCCGCCCGGGTGGCGGTCCGGCTGGGCGCTCAAAAGGTCATCGTGATTTACCGCAGGTCAGAAGCTGAAATGCCGGCGGACAAGGAGGAGATTAAGGGTGCCATGGAGGAGGGGATCGAGTTCCTCACCCTTGCGAGCCCCAAACGGGTGATCGCCTCCCAGGGAAGGGTTCAGGCCATGGAGTGCTTGGAAAACCAGCTCGGCCCCCCGGATAATAGTGGAAGGCGCAGGCCTGTTCCAATGGAGAACAGTGAGTTCCGGGTGGATTGCGACACCATCGTGACCGCCATCGGCCAGGGCCTCGATCTTACGGGAATGGAAGGGACGTTTGCCCTCACCTCCTGGGGAACGGTGGGGGTGGATTTTCAAACCATGGAGACAAGCATCCCCGGCGTCTTTGCCGCAGGGGATGCCGTGACTGGGCCTGCAACGGTGATCGAGGCCGTGGCAGCAGGTCACCGGGTGGTTGCGGCCATGGCGCAATACCTGAACCAAGAAGCGTTCCAAGGATTTACGGCTGGGGATATGGAGAGGGAGCAGCGGGGCCACGAATTTGCCCCCCTGCCGGACCCTCCCAATATCCTGCCAAGGGTTGAACCCCTTTTCCTCGATCCCGGGATCCGGAAAAAAAGCTTTGACGAGGTGGACCAGGGATTGTCCGAAGAATGGGCACAAAAGGAGGCAGACCGGTGCATCAACTGCGGCGGGTGCTGCGAATGCCGGCTTTGCGTGGATGCATGCCAGCCAGGGGCCGTGGACCACGCCATGGCGGACGAGATCGTGGATATCAAGGTGGGGAGCATCATCACGGCAACGGGGTTCGACCCCATGGATCCCTCGCCCGTGAAGCAGTACGGTTACGGCCGCTATCCCAACGTGTTCACCAACCTAGAGTTCGAGCGGTTGAGCAACGCCACAGGCCCCACCGGGGGTAACATTCTCATCCGGGACCGGGACGGGAACCTCTCAAAGACCCCCAAGAGCGTGGCCATTCTCCACTGCATCGGCAGCAGGGACGTGAACCATCACGAGTACTGCTCCAGGGTCTGCTGCATGTATGCCCTGAAATACGGCCACCTTGTCCATGAAAAAGCGGGCCATGACGCCCTTGTCTACAATTTTTACATCGACATGCGTTGCTTTGGAAAGGGGTATGAGGCGTTCTACGCCAAGTGCCAGGGCGAAGGGACTATTTTTGTCCGGGGAAAGGTGGCGGAGATCACGGACAGGGCCGAATCTGCCAACGAAGAGGGCAAACTCATCGTTCTTGCCGAAGACACCCTTTTGGGGGAGCGGGTCCGGGTTCCCGTGGACATGGTGGTGCTCTGCACGGCCATGGAGGCAAGAACGGATGCAAGGGAGGTGGGACGGATCCTCGGCATCAGCCAGGGCTCGGACGGGTTCTTTCTTGAGGAGCATCCCAAGCTTGGTCCCTTGAACACGGCAACGGACGGGGTGTTCATTGCCGGGGCCTGCCAGGGACCCAAGGATATCCCGGACACCGTGGCCCAGGCGTCGGGGGCGGCGGCAAAGTCCCTCCAACTCGCCTGCCGGGGGGATGTCACGGTCTCCTCCACGGTCTCCCATATCGATGCAAACATCTGTGCAGGGTGCAAAACCTGCATCGGGCTCTGCCCCTACACGGCCATTGGTTTTGATGAGCGTCGGGGGGTATCCGTGGTTAATGAGGCACTCTGCAAGGGGTGCGGCTCCTGCTCGGGATTTTGCCCAAGTGGCGCCGCCCAGGTGAGGCACTTCAATGAAAAACAGCTGTTTGCAGAGCTTTCCGGAGTACTGGACAGCGTTAACCGTTTGGGCATTTAGACCCACAAAGACCCCAAACGAAGAGAACAAGGAGGAGAGGGATGGAGCGTTTTGAACCCACGATCATCGCATTTGTCTGCAATTGGTGCACCTATACTGCTGCGGATCTTGCCGGAACCAGCCGACAGAAGTATCCTCCCAATGTGAGGCTGATACGGGTGATGTGCACGGGCATGGTGGACCCGAAATATGTGGTCAAGGCGTTTTTATCCGGGGCCGATGCCGTGCTGGTGAGCGGCTGTCATCCGGGGGACTGCCACTACATCAACGGCAACTACAAGGCCAGGCGCAGGGTCCGGCTGCTCCATGGGATCCTGGGACGATTCGGCATCGATAGAGAGCGGTTGCGCCTCACCTGGATCGGGGCCAGCGACGGCATTGAATTCGCCAAGGTGATCCATACCATGGTGGCCGAAATCAAGGAGCTGGGACCTGCTGTTTCAGACATGAAACTGGTAATTTAGGGGGAACCCGATGGAAGAGACCTATGAGATCCGTGGAACCAACTGGCTGGATAGTGTGCAAAAGCTTCTCGCCTCTGTGTTTGAAACAAGCAGCGTCACCTCAATGCTCGTTCCCGTCCGCCACTCCACCACCCATGTGTTGATGCCGACCCTTGTTTCAGATCCCGGGGAGCTTGAAGGGGCGGATCCCTTTGCCCCCTGTTTTCCACTTAATTCGGCAAAGCTTGTGTCAAAGCTGACCAAGAAACATTCCAACGAAATCATCGCCGCAGTGCTGCGCCCCTGCGAGCTGAGAGCCCTGGTGGAACTTGTGAAGATCAAGCAGGCCACCATGGACAATCTCATCACCATCTCTTTTGACTGTGCCGGGGCCTATCCCAACCGAGAATACAACCGGACGGGAGCCGAAGGCAAAGCAGCCGAAGGCAAAGCAAAAACCCTTGGGTTCATGGAACAGCGGCTGGGATCAAAGCTTGACGATGACACCGACAAGCAGCTTTCAACCTCATGTAGAATCTGCACAGGGCCGTTTCCGGAAAACGCCGACCTCTGCATCACTCTGCTTGACCACGATCCCGGGGCCTTAGGCGTGTTTGCGGGTACGGACCGGGGCAGGGAGCTCATCATGGGGAAGGCATTTGAGGTAAAATCCCTACCTGGGACACGGGCAGATACGGTCAAGGAGGTGCTCCAACGGAAAAAAGAGGCCGCAAAAAAGGTGTTTGAGGATCTCGCCGGCAAGACAGCAACCATGGCGGGGCTTGGGAACTATCTTGCTTCCTGCGTCAACTGTTACAACTGCCGGGTGGCCTGCCCGGTCTGTTTCTGCAGGGAGTGCGTGTTCAACACCGACGTGTTTGATTACGAGCCGTTTCAATATGCTGCCTGGGCAAAGAACAAGGGAACCCTTCGCATGCCCATGGACACGGTATTTTTCCATCTGACCCGGATGATCCACATGGGACTCTCCTGTGTGGGGTGTGGCCAGTGCTCCAACGCATGCCCCAACGACATCAGGGTGGCCGAGTTGTTCACGGCCGTGGGGAAAGGTGTTCAGCAGGGGTTCGGTTATGAGGCAGGCAAGAGCATGGACGATCCGTTTCCCTTGTCTGTGTTTTTTGAGGACGAGTTTCAGGATGTCACAGGGATATGAGAGGGGATTATGGGTGAGAAACAGGGAAGAGCATTGGTTGTTGGCGCCGGCATCAGCGGGATCAGATCAGCTCTGGATCTTGCGGAAACCGGCTGTGACGTGACCTTGATCGACGCGGCCCCCCACATGGGAGGGGTGCTTTCCAAGCTGGAATATCAGTTCCCCTCGGACGGGTGCGGCATGTGCCGGCTGCTTCCCATGGCAGACAGGGACACCTGCCTCCAGGCATGCCTCAGGAAAGGCCTTGTCCATGGGGGGATTGATCTCATGCTCTCCACAACCCTGAAGGGGCTTGAGGGCGAAGCAGGCAAATACCGGGCAATCCTGGAGACCGAGCCCTCCATCATCGATCCCAAGCTGTGCACCGGGTGCAACAGATGTTCCGAGGTGTGTCCCGTAACCATCCCCGATCCCTTTAACCAGGGCCTTTCCACAACAAAGGCCGTTCACCTGCCCGTTCCCCACGCCATCCCCAACATCTATACCATTGACATGGATCACTGCACCCTCTGCGGCGAGTGCGAAACGGTCTGCCCCTTTGGCGCCATCTATCTTCCAGGTGAAGACAGGCTGGAGCTGAAGATTCCTCGAACCCTTGTGGAGATGGATGTCGGGGCGGTGGTGCTAGCTTGCGGCATTGACTATTACGATCCCCTTTCCGGGGTCAACACCTTTGGGTACAAGGCGCTTAAGGATGTGGTCTCCAACATCGAGCTTGAGCGGATTTTAAGCGGGACAGGCCCCTTTAACGGATCGCTTAAACGCCCCTCCGACGGCCAGGTGCCCAGCCGCATGGCCTGGATCCAGTGTGTGGGATCAAGGGATCTGGAGTTCCCGGCCTGCTCCTCGGTCTGCTGCATGATCGCCCTGAAGGAGGCGGTCCTTGTGAGGAAACGCTCCAGGCAAACAATTGAAACCGTGATCTATTATATGGACATGCGCTGTTTCAGCAAGGAATTCGAGGCCTATCGCAGGCGGGCAGAGAACGAGTATGGCGTGATCCTGAAAAGGGCGCGCCCCCATTCGGTTCGCTACGATCGTAACACAGGGGGCCTCAGTCTTTATATCACCGACGATTCAGGCATTCGCGTAGATGAGATGTTCGACATGGTGGTTCTCTCCCTGGGCCAGCGGCCGGGAAAAAGCGTCAAAGAGCTTGCGGAAATCACCGGCATCGGTCTCAATCCCTTGGGCTTTTTCGAAGATCCCCTGTCTGGGGAGGGCGACAAGACTGGAGTGTTTGCCGCCGGATCTGCCTCAGGGTTGAAGGATATCGGCGAATCCGTGATCCACTCCTCCTCGGCATCGGCCATGGCCCTGAAGGTGATCCATGGCGCAAGGAGTCCCCATGATGAAGAGAGAGAACCGTTAAATGGTTTCAGGGATGTCTCAACCCAGGTACCCGATATCGGTGTAATTCTCTGCCAATGTGCCAACGGGCCGGATATTGAACCGCAAGTCAAATCCATGGGAGCAAGTGACGTCCATGTTTCAGGAGTAATGGCCATGGACCGGATCTGCACCAGGGAAGGGTGGGACGGGATGCTTGAAACCCTTGCCGAAAAAACCTTCAATCGAATTCTGGTTCTTGCCTGCACTCCCCAGCTTTTTTTGGATAAAAAGGCGGCCATCTCCAAGGCCGTGAATCTTGATCCTGCCTACATCGATTTCGCGGATCTTGGAAAAGGGGAACCCCTTGCTGCCACGGTGAAGATGGGTCTTGCCAGGATTCGTTACGCAGACAGGCTCAATTCCAGGGCATCCGCCATGGTGCCGACGGTGTTGGTGGTGGGAGGGGGACTGGGGGGCATGACCGCAGCCCTTTCCGTTGCAGATACCGGGTTTGAGGCAATTATCGTGGAAAAGGAGTCCCGGCTTGGCGGTAACCTTGTCTGGCTTGAGAAAGATATCACCGGAAACGACTTTGGCCGCCTCCTTGACAACACCTGCCGGCGGGTGGAGAAACACCCGGGCATCCGGGTCTTTACCAATGCCGTTGTGGAGGACTCAAGGGGAGGACCGGGGAATTATACCACAAGTCTCAAGACTTGCGACAATGATAGCAAAATAATCGACCATGGAGCGGTGATCCTTGCCACTGGCGGAAGGGAGGCGGAAACAAGCGCCTATGGTTATGGAACAAGCGATGCTGTCATGACCCATCGGGAGGTGGAACAGGCGCTTAAGGCCGGGACCATGGATCCTGTCAACCTGAACGTGGTCGTGATGATCCAGTGTGTGGACTCACGGAACGACTCCCGGGAGTATTGCAGCAGGATCTGCTGCAAATCCTCCCTGAAACACGCCCTTGAAATGAAACGACTCAACCCGGAACTCGACGTGTATGTGCTCTACCGGGAGATGATGTCCTACGGGTTTTCTGAAACCTATTTCAAGGAGGCCAGGGAGAAGGGGGTGATCTTTATCCGCTACAGCCAGGAGCTACAGCCTGAAGTCCTTTCAGGTACGGACGGGGTCATGGTAAAGGTGCACGAACCCATCCTTGACCGGACCCTGGAGATTCGGTCCGATCTTGTGGTGCTTGCCACGGGCATTCTTCCTTCAGTCATCAAACCCCTGGCCGCCCTGTTTGATGCCCGGGTAGACGACTACAGCTTCTTCAAGGCGGCGGATTCCAAATGGAGACCCGTGGACGCCGTCAACGGCGGGGTGTTTGCCTGCGGCCTTGCCCTGGGACCAAGGGATGCAAAGGAGAGCGTGGCCTCAGCCAGGGCCGCCGCCATGGGAGCCCTTCGCTTGATCAGCAGCAAGTCTGCCGGTGTCTCCCTTGTCACCGCGGGAATCAAGCCCAGCCTCTGCACCCTGTGTGAACGGTGCATCGATTCCTGCGTTTATGGCGCAAGGACCCTTGATTCGGATGCCGGCAAAATCCGGATTGATCCGGTGGCCTGCCAGGGGTGCGGTTCCTGTGCTGCGGTTTGCACCAACAGCGCCTCGTTTTTGAACAATTATCTGGACCAGCAGATGTTCGAGATCATCGATGCTGCTATTTGAGGTGACTTTATGGATGAACTGTTACAGTTAAAAACAATGCTCAATCCCTGTATCCAATGCGGAACCTGCACAGCCTCCTGTCCCAATGAGGTTGATATGGATCTTGTGCCCAGGAAGTTGTGGCGCATGGTGCTCATGGACCGGCACGAGGCGATCTTTGACAGCCGGACCTTTATCCTCTGCTCCTCCTGTTATCTTTGCACCCTCAGATGCCCCAGGGGACTGCCTTTGACCGCTGCCATGGCAAGGCTCAAGGCCATTGCCGCCAAGAGAGACCTTGCAAAGTACCGGAAAAGCACCCGGTTCTACAAGAGTTTCATGGAGAGCGTCCGCCGCCACGGCCGGGTGAGGGAAGGGGAGTTCATGGGACTCTACTTCCTTGCCATGAAAAATCCGCTGCTGCCCCTTTCCTTTGCTTCCCTTGGCATTCAGCTGATGAAAAAAAACAAGGTGGCCTTTGAACTGCCCGCAAAACCAGGGATTGGCAACCTGGACAGGCTCTTTAAAAAGGTGGCCGAGATAGAGGAGGCATTATGAATTATACCTATTATCCTGGCTGCTCCCTGTCAGGTTCGGCAATGGAGTACGATGTGTCCACACGGGCCGTGTTTGAGCGTCTCGGGATTACGCTCACCGAGATCGACGACTGGAACTGCTGCGGCGCCACGGCTGCGGAGGCGGTAAGCTCTCTTCTTGGTTCTGCCCTGGGGGCGAGGAACCTTGCCCTGGCTGAAAGCATGGATCCTTCCTCGGACATTCTCGTGCCCTGCAGCGCCTGCTACCTGAACCTTAAAAAGGTAGAAATGGAGCGCAGGGAGGATCCGGAACTTGCGAAAAACCTCGACACCATCCTTGGTGAGGAAGATCTCGCCATCAACAATCCCCCCCGGGTGCGACATCTCCTGGACGTCCTTGTCAACGACATCACCGCTGACACCCTTCTTCAGAAAACTACCCGGCCCCTCACCGGGCTCAGGGTCGTACCCTATTACGGCTGCCAGTGCTTGAGGCCCTATGCGGTGTTTGACGATCCTGAAGCACCCACCTCCATGGACGGGCTGCTCCGGGCCTGCGGCGCTGAAGTTGTCGAGTGGGAGATGGGCGCCCGATGCTGCGGGGCTTCGAACATGAGCACAAAGCCCGAAACCGCCAAAAAGCTTGTTCAAAAGATCCTCATGGATGCCAGGGGCGCAGACGCCATTGCAACGGTCTGCCCCATGTGCCAGCTTAACCTGGAGGGGTTCCAGAAAGCGATCTCCCGGGATGCCGGAACCGACCTTTCCATCTCCGTCCTCTATCTGCCCCAGC
Source organism: Desulfobacterium sp. (assembly GCA_016342325.1). Taxonomy (GTDB): domain Bacteria; phylum Desulfobacterota; class Desulfobacteria; order Desulfobacterales; family Desulfobacteraceae; genus Desulforapulum. The sequence goes on along the minus strand of JAEINR010000030.1, from coordinate 29,723 downwards.
TCATCGGCCTTGCCCTGGGGCTTGACCAGGGCGAAGTCAAGCTTGATAAAAACCTTGCCCTGATGCCTGGATTCATGGAGAAACTTTTGGGGTTTGACATCGTGATACCACATTGATGCTATCAGGGATAGTGAACTTCAGGCGCAACCCTTTTGATGGTTTGCGCCTGAAATTTGCCATGGCCTGGCCGAAGGTTGCATCCACCTGAAAAAAGCTACTTGAGAATGGGTCAGTATGATATATGTGTAACACTGGAGGTGGATCATGACTACAGCCAAAATTGCAATAACGATAGATCAAAACACACTGACTCGACTGGACTTATTAGTTAAATCAAATTTTTTCCCCAACCGCAGCCGGGCCATTCAAGAGGCTGTTGCAGAAAAACTTGAACGGATTGAAAAAACCAGACTCCCCCGGGAATGCGCTAAATTGAATCCCGAATTTGAACAAGATATGGCTGAGGAAGGCTTTGAAACGGAGATTGATGAAAACCAGAGACCGTTTTTTTAAAATTGTGGAGTGGTCGGAAGAGGATCAATGCTATATCGGGTCAATTCCCGGTTGGGTTGGACGCTGCTGCCATGGTGATAACGAGGAAACCGTTTACCGTCAACTACCCAGCCCTGAAGGGCAAGGCTTGTAAAGAGCCTATGGTTGACCAGGGAAATGTTCAAAGATGATGATAAAATCAAAAGGAGAACATTAGAAGTTGTACAGAGAGTTAAAGACCAACGGCGGGATGCTTCCTCAGTCCCGTCCTCTTGAAGCCCGGGCTGCAGACAACCTGCATGGGTATGGACGAAACGGGTCCGGGCGTAATGCCGCTGTACAACAATCCCGAGGGGAGAGTTCGACTGATGTCAGAGTTGAATCGTCACCCGCATTAGCGGAGAACGGCGTAAGCCGTGTTTTTGTCTTAGATAAGAGAGGTGAGCCTTTAATGCCGTGCCATCCGGCCAGAGCAAGGAAGCTTCTGGCTAAGGGCAGGGGCAGGGTCCACCAGATGTTTCCATTTACCATTAGACTCATTGATAGGACCCGAGAAGATAGCTCTGTTCAGCCTATTAATGTTAAAATTGACCCTGGGGCAAAAACAACAGGGATGGCTTTGGTTTGGATTGAGGAGGGTGTTAACCACGTCCTGCATTTATCTGAATTAACTCACAGAGGTGCCGCTATTCGGAAGAAACTGGATCAAAGATCTAATTACCGGAGAAGACGTAGAACCGCAAATCTATGGTACCGTAAACCTCGGTTCAATAACAGGACCCGGCCAAAAGGTTGGCTTCCCCCAAGCTTAAGATCCCGGGTGGATAATACTTTATCCTGGGTTAAAAAGTATCAAAGCATTTGTCCTGTTTCAGGCATTGTTTTGGAGCTGGTCAGGTTTGATATTCAAAAGCTTAATAACCCGGAGATATCAGGCGTCGAGTATCAACAAGGCACTTTATTCGGGTACGAAGTTAGAGAATATCTACTTGAACGATATAATAGAACTTGTATTTATTGCCAAGGCCTAAGCAACGATCCCGTTCTTGAAATAGAGCACTTTGTCCCTAAAAATCCATCAAAGGGACCGAAGGGAACAAACAGTATTAAGAATCTGGTCATTGGTTGTAAAACCTGTAATCAGACAAAGAACAATTATCAGCCTGAACAATGGATGGAAGTTTTATCCAAGTCCAGAAAAAAGATAGATAAGATTCGATTAAAAAATCTTAATCGGTTGTTGGAAGGAAAAAGACCATCCTTGGCTGCAACAGCGGCTGTTAATGCAACCAGAAACGCTCTCTTTTTTGAGCTTAGAGAATTAGCTCCGGTTGAATGTTCAACTGGAGGCAGAACAAAATATAATCGTTGCCGGCTTAATATTTCCAAAACACATTGTTTGGATGCAGCCTGTACGGGAAAAATAGATTCGGTTGCTGATTGGAAGCAAAACGTATTTTTGATTAAAGCTATGGGCCGTGGCAGTTATCAAAGAACCCGGGTTAATAAATATGGATTTCCCCGGGGGTATTTAATGTCTCAAAAAACAGTACACGGTTTTGCAACTGGAGATATTATTAAAGCGTGTGTTCCTTCTGGCAAAAAGGAGGGGACGTATATTGGTAGAGTAGCTGTCCGGAAATCCGGCAGCTTTAATATTCAAACAAAACAGGAAACGATCCAGGGTATTTCCTGGAGATATTGCAAAATCATATCCCGTCAAAACGGGTATAATTTTGCAATCCCAAATTCCTCCCCCACCTGAAGGAGGGGGTATCCTTTTGGAGGGATGATGAAACCTATTCCGGGAAATTCCAAGATTTCTAACCAAGCCACTCCTGGGCTAACGCTCGCGCTTCTTTTGTGCCATGGGGAGCCGTGGCACAACCAGCCATTGTATTATATTGAGGGGATGTCATACTCATCATACGTGTATGACAGCAACAAATAGAACGAGGTGTAAAGATGCTATCCGTAAGATTGCCGGAAGATTTGGAAAAAAGGCTTAATTCCCTGGCTACTAAAACAAACCGTACAAAATCATTCTATGCCTTGGAGGCTTTGACACGATACCTGGAAGATCTGGAAGACTTTTATCTTGCAGAAAAGGCACATCAGAATTTTATTGTCAGTGGAGACAAAGCCCTTACAACAGAAGAAGTAGAAAAAGCCCTTGGCCTATAAAATCGTATACATCCCCGAAGTTTTGAAACAGCTTTCTAAAATGGAACCGGTTAGCTACTGATCACCCGGACCTGGGCAAACTGCCTGTGGCCGTCGGGGGAACCGTGGAATCCGAATCCGCTCTGCTTTGCCCCGACCCAGGGCGCATTCCCGCCGCCCCCGACCCCCTGGTTGATGCCGATCATGCCGGCTTCAAGCTGCTCTGCTACCGCCTGGGCCTGCTTTTGCCCGAAAACCACAGCACCTAGACCATAGGGGCTGTCATTGGCCCGTTCCACAGCCTCGTCCACTGTTTTAAATTTGCCTATGGCCACCACCGGGCCGAAGGTTTCGTCCTGTTCCATGGTCATGTCCGGCGTCATATCGGCAATCACCGTGGGTTGGATATAGGGGGCGGTCTGATCGGATCCGCCGAGCAGTACCCGGGCACCTTTGGTTTCCGCATCCCGGATATGATGGATGATCATGGCATGCTGTTTTTTGTTGACTATGGGGCCTATATTGACCCCCTGCATGTTCCATGGGCCGGTCTTGTACCTGGAAGCGATGGCGGTGACCTGGGCTTCAAATTGATCTGCAATTTGTTCATCCACATAAATCCGTTCCGTGGACGTACACATCTGGCCTGCATTTTCAAAGGCGCTGGCCACGGCAAAACCGGCTGCCGATCCAATGTCGGCATCGGATAGAACGATCATGGGGTCGTTGCCCCCCAATTCCATGACCAACCGTTTCACCTGACTGGCCGCCCGGGCCATGATCTCCTTGCCAACGGCCTGGGAACCGGTAAAGGCAATCAGGTTGACCCGGTCTTCCACCAGGGCTCTGCCTTGTTCTGCGGTGCCATGGACCACCTGGAGGACATGTTGGGGTAATACTCGGTTCAGGATTTCCACAAATAAATCCGCCACAAGGGGCGTTTCTTCCGAAGGCTTGAACACCACGGGGTTGCCGGCCATTAAGGCCGGTACAATCAGGTTATTCGCCATGGCCAAAGGGTAGTTCCAGGGGGAGATTACCGCTGCAACACCCAATGGTTTATACTCAATGGTTGTCCGTCCCCCAACTGATTTTGACTGGAGTGCATCCCAGGCTTCTTTGGCGATATAAGACCCGCCGTGAACCGATCCGCTGGCCTCTCCCGATGATCGCTGGATATCTTTTCCCATTTCCCGGCTGATCAGTTCCGCAAGCTCGGGAATGTGGGGTTCTGCTCCGGCCCAGGCTTTTTCCAGCAAGGCCAGCCGTCCGTTAAGTCCTAAATTTCGCCAAGCGGGTGCAGCGCCATGGGCCAGGGTAACTTTTTTCCGGATCTGATCCGGAGTTGAGATTTTGACCTCTCCAATTCTCTCACCGGTGCCGGGGTCGTAGGATGTCAATATATTTTTCATGATCAGGAATTCCTCCTTGCTGCCTGTTACAGTCAGATAAACTGTTTGATGATGGTTTCGGTAAACGCATCAACGGTATTCACCGTGACCCCGTATCTTTTTCTGGCTGCTTCGGCCTGGGCCATAAGTTCGGGAGAGTTGAGATCGTCTAACGTTGAGAAAATACCGGCCCGCCGGCCCACCCGGTAGATCATCTGCTGTCCCGGGGCCATGGCCAGGAACTTTTTGATGGGGGCCGTTATCGCCGCCTTGTCTGCGGGCAGTTGGCCGTCCACTTCCTGGAATAGATTAAGAATATGGTCGCTTTTAACTGCACTGGTGATCCCGTCCAGGCCCTCCAGAAACATCAGCAACTCCCGGGCCGTGTCCGGATCATTGAGGGGGATAAACCGGCCGGCTTGGACATCCTTGGCCAATTCGGAAGAATCCGTTATTGCCAAGGTTCTGATTCTGATGAAATCCGGATCGATTTGATTCATGGCATCTGCTGTTTCAAGGGCATTCTTTTTGGAAAACTCAGCACCGCCAAGGCCGGGCATGAAATACTCAGACAATTCAATACCGGCCCGTTTCACCCGCTGGCCTGCCGTTATATGGGTTTTTTTATCGACCCCTTTTTTTACAAAATCCAGGACTTCATCCGCTGCCGATTCCATACCAATATGTATTCGGTTAAGCCCGGCTGCTGCAAATCTTTCCATGTCTGCATCACTGATGCGGGCGATGGTGTGGGATCTGGCATAGGAGGTAATCCGTTGAATCTCCGGAAACTGGTGCCGTAAATAATTCAAAATTTCCACCAGGTCGTCGGGCTTGATGATCAGGGTATTGGCGTCTTGGAGAAATACGGATGCCATTCCCCCCCTGTACCAGTTGAGGGCGGAATAAAAGGCGAATCGTTTCTGTCCCGTTGTACCCTTTACCAGGGGCATTAAATCCTGGGATACAGAATCTCCAGGGGCCATGGCCGTGGTGATTTGGTCAATGTTTTTACGGATTATCTCAATATCCTGTTTGATATGATCCACTGATCTTATGCTGAATTTTTTGCCCTTGTAGAGCCCACAAAACTTGCATTTGTTCCAGGGGCAGTTTCGTGTGATCCTGAGCATCAGACTGCCGGCTTCACTGGGCGGCCGGATGGGGCCTGTTTCAACTCCCTGGTAGCACGCTTCTTTTTTCATTTTGTCCCTTAATATATCCTTCTGCCTATCAGTAGGTAGGCAATACAGGAAAAAAAATTACGTTTCCCAGCTGGTAATAATAATTTCCGTAGCTGTATTAAAAGCCCCTGCTCCCCCTTTTACCCGTGCGGCAATCTGTGTGCCCACAAGAAAAGAAAAAAAAGCATAGGCGATTTCTTTTTCGGTTCCGTTGAACGTCAACGATCCTTCTTCACGCCCCTGTTTAAACGCCAGGGAAAAGATCTCCATGGTTCTCTCCAAGGTCGTTTCAAGAATTCTGCAGGATGCCGGCTCAAGGGTGTTCATGTCAGAGCTGATCATGCCCACAAGGCAAAGCTTCTCCCGGGTCACCCCGTCTGCAAAAATACCGGCAAGTTTCCTTAGCTTCTCCGGGGCACTGGAACGGTCATTTATAATGGTCTGGTAATGCAGCCCATAGGTGGTTTCGCATCGTGAGAGAAGGGCATCCACCATGTTTTTTTTCTGGGGAAAATGGTGGTGAATACTTGCCTTACGAATGCCCACGGCGTCGCTTATGTGCTTGTAGCTCATTGCATTCAGGCCAACCCGTTGAATCAGGTCCTCTGCCACATCCAGTATCTTTGTTTTTGTATCACCCATGGTTTCTTCCTATCAGTAGGTAGGGGCGGTGTCAATGGAAAGGCTGTATCCGTTAATAAACGTATTGGCAAAGACCCTGCCGGTGTTTATCCGGTTTAGTCTGTTCTTTTCAGCCATGGTTCCCTCTGGGCTCCTTTGGACAAACATGTGGGAAAACGTTTAATTATTAACCGGTGCCCCGGCAAACTCGGTTTCAGCCATTTTCCGGATCTCTTTTTTGTCAAGTTTATGCACACCGGTGAGGGGCATTTCGTCCACAAATTGGATCGCCTTTGGCACGGCATACTTTGCCACCTGTTGCCCCAGGAACGTTTTTATCTCATCCTTATCAAGTTTTCCTTCGTATTCCTTCTGGGGTTCGATATAGACCACCACCCGCTCGCTGCCCTCCCGAAGGGGATCTTTGATGCCGACGGTGGCGGCGTGTTCCACCCCGGGATACCCGTACAGGAGATCATCGATCTCCCTGGAGTAGACCTTGTACCCGGATACATTGATCATATCCTTGGTGCGGTCAACGATGTAGAAATATCCGGTTTTGTCCACACTGACCACATCTCCGGTATGTACATACCCTTCTTCATCCATGCCCGAGCCTTTGTCCGGCCAGTAGCCGAGCATGCGCTGGGGGCCGTTGATGCACATCTCCCCGGTTTTTCCGCTAAGCACTTCTTCCCAGGAGAGGGGATTCCCCGTGGCCGTATCAATGATTTTTATCCGGGTATCGGGCAGGGGAATCCCGGAGGTTCCCCGTTTTTCAACGCCCTTGGCCGTGGTTTCTTTTTTTCCGGTGTGGTTGAGCAGAAAGGACACAAGTTTTGATCCCATGAAACCAATAAAGTGGGGGGAAATCCGTCTCAGGAAAAAATTTATCCCCGGGGATACCCCTGGAATGCCCAGGCCGAAAACCATCACCCGGTGGACGAACCGGCCGCCGAAGAGTCTCAGGAGGAGGGAGGTGTTCAAATGGGTGGCAGGGGACATCTCAGACAGGCCGTATCCTTCCATGATGGCGCCGCCGGATTGCTTTTCATATTTTTTCTGGACGCTTTCAGGCAGGGGAGCCGAGGCGGAGATGCCGAGCATGCCGATGCCCTTAAGTTCCTCCTTTGACATGTTCATGAACTGGGTGGGCACCCCGATCTGGAGGAGGGGGTAGTGGGTCTTGATCATGGCCACCATGGTTGCCGTATCCCTTGAATCGGGAATCAGGATCTGGTTATACCCCATCTGTACCATGGTGTGCATGATCATGTGGCCGTAGGAGTGGAAAAAGGGAAGTCCCAGAAGCACCGTGAGACATCCTTTTACAAGCTTGTGGGCCGCCCCGGTTGACCATTCGTTCTGGATGAGATTTGCGTAGATGTTGCGGTGGGTCAGCATGCACCCCTTGGGAAGCCCGGTGGTTCCCCCGGTAAAGAGGATCAGTTCCAAATCTTCCCTAACGTTGAAATCGTGGGGGGATGGGTCTGGGTCATGGGTCTTGATGAGGAGTTTAAACCAATGCCCGTTGGTGACGGGTGGAATTTTTTTGTGAACCGGCGGATCCAGGGAGTAGTCCATAAGCCGGGTCACGATGGTCTGGATGGGGCCGATTGTTTTTACAAGCTCTTTTACCACGGCCAGGTTATCGTCCAGGCAGATCAGGGCCTTTGGCGTTGCCTCTTCAAACTTGTGGGCCAGGGTGGCAACGGGTTCAAGGGAACTTGCCGGTACATGGACGAGGCCTGCCCGGGAGATGGCAAAATCGGCGATGACAAACTGGATGGAGGTGGGCAGCAGGGTTGCCACCCGGTCCCCTTTTTTAAGGCCCAGTGTTTCAAGGGCTTTTGCCAGGCAAAGGGCATGGTGCCGGACCTTTGGGTAGGTCATTTTGTAATTGAACTGGATCAGGCCTTGTTTCTTATATTTCTTTGCTGCATGGTCAAGGCTGTCAAATACCGGTCCGTCCGGATAGGGGGTAAGGGTTCTGGGCATTCCGAAAACACGGTACTCCTTGAGCCACGGTTCTTTATCGGGGTTATTCATCATTATCTCCTTTTGTCATGGTCATGAGGCCTTTGAGGGAATCCCGTGTAACACTTGTAATAAAGGGGTTTGCAAGGGATGCTGAAAGGCCGCCGCCCGGCTCGGAATAGACGGTATAGGTGACCCTTGTGAGCTGTTCATCAAGGGCTTCAAGTCTCCATTGTCCGGAAAAATCATCCATCCAGACCCTGCTTTTTGCGCCTCTATAGGGATAGTCCCCAAGGGATTGCATGTCGGTTACCTGGATCTGTTTTTCAGGATCCACCCGGGTGACCGCCCGGATCACGGCCTGGCGGTCCGATACCGGCCAGGGCGCATGCTGAAGATAGTAGAGGATTCTTATGTTCTCCTTTGGCTGTTCCAGCAGGGGGGACTCCGTGCAGTTGTACATCCATTGGGGAAAGCCGGGCACATCGGCCAGGATGGCTGCAACCCTGTCAATTCCTGCATGGATATCGGCGGAACTTTTGCTCTCACGATAGGCGGAATCCGCCCGTGTCCTGGAGTAGGTCTTGATTCCGTTCCTTCCATTGTAAAGTTCCCATTGGCCGTTGCCAAAGCAGGGCAGAACAAGCGCAAGTGAGAGAATAGCTGACAAAACAAAGGGTTTTGCAAAGCATTTCATAAGAATCCTCCTATTGGTACGGATCAGATCCGTTCAAATATACAGGCAGCTCCCATGCCGCCGCCAATGCACATGGACACAAGACCGTACCGGCCCTTAACCTCTTTCAGGTTGGCAAGGCAGGTGGCCGTCAGCTTTGAACCGGTGCATCCCAGGGGATGGCCCAGGGCGATGGCGCCACCGTGGATGTTGACCCTGGCCATGAGGTCGGTCCCCCAGATGTTAAGTTCTTTCATGCAGTGGATGGCCTGGGAGGCAAAGGCCTCGTTGAGCTCGATGATGTCCAGGTCCTGGATGGTCAAACCGGTCTGTTTGAGCACCTTTGGAATGGCGTATTTGGGGCCGACCCCCATCTCATCGGACTTGCAACCGGCCACTGCGTAACCGACGATTCTGCCCATGGGCGTAAGATTCAGGCGCTTTGCAGCGTCCTCGCTTGCGATCAGGGTGGCTGCGGCACCGTCCGTGGTCTGGGAGGAGTTGCCGGCCGTGACACCGCCACCGGCCTTAAACGGAGAGTTGAGTTTGGCCAGGCCCTCCATGGTGGTTTCATCCCGGATGCCGTCGTCATGTTCCACCATGAAATGTGTTTTTTCGTAGGTGTTGTTTTCCGTCTTTTTGAATTCATAGGCCGGTGTTGGAACGATCTCCGTGAAAAGCCCAGTATCCCTGGCCTGTTTGGCTTTGGCATGGGAGAGCATGGCAAACTTATCCATCTCTTCCCGGGTGACGTTGTACCGCTGGGCGACGTTCTCAGCCGTGATGCCCATGGAGATATACATGGCCGGATCCTTGGCCGCATACTCGGCATGGGGTCTTGGGGTGTGGCCGCCCATGGGAACAAAGGACATGGATTCCACCCCGGCACCCAGGGTGACATCGGACCAACCCATTTTTATGTGGGCGTTGGCCATGGTCACGCCCTCAAGGCCCGAGGCGCAGAACCGGTTGACCGTGACGCCGGAGACCGAATCGGGAAATCCCGCCATCTGACCTGCGATTCTGCCGATGTTCAACCCCTGTTCCCCTTCGGGAAAGGCACAGCCGCACATGATATCCTCAAGGTGGGCCGGATCCAATCCAGCCCTGTCCACGCAGGCCCTCATGATATAGGCCAACAGCTCTTCGGGCCGGGTATCCTTGAACTTACCTTTTTTGTTTCTGCATCCCGGGGTCCTGACCGATTCAACAATAAAAGCTTCTTTCATTTTTTTTGTATCTCCTTGAAGGGGCTGTTAATTCCTGAGGGGTTTACCGGTTGTCAACATATGTTCGATCCTTGCAATGGTCTTGGGCTCTTTTGCAAGTTCCACAAACATCTGGCGTTCAAGGGCAAGCATGGTCTCTTCTTCGATCTTGGCACCGGTTCGCACCGTACCGCCGCTGACGACATAGGCGACTGCGTTGGTCACAAGGGCGTCGTGTTCACTGATCATGCCCCCCTCCTGCACATTGAACATCTGGGCCGTGACCATGCCCTGGCCGTTCTGGCCGATCACGGTGAGGGGTGCCTTTGGCGGCGGAGCATAGCCCTGCTCAAGGAGGGTCATGACCTCTTTTTTCGCCTCTCCCAGGAGAAGATCCCGGTTCATCACGATCCTGTCGTTGGTGGCGCTCAAATGGCCGTTGGCAACGGCTTCCCTGGCCGACATGGAATAGGTGGCCATGGCAATGTTCATGAGGACCGGAACAAAGAGTTTTCCAAGGTCAGTATCCTTGCCCACCTTGCCGGGCATGGCAGTGAGAAATTTCTTCCACAGGTTCATGCATCCGCCCCCGGCCGGGATCAGCCCAACGCCGACCTCCACCAGGCCCATCATGAGATCCGCTGCTGCAACAATTTTGTCAGCAGCCCCCAGGCACACTTCACAGCCGCCGCCCAGGGTCATGCCGTAGGGTGCCGCCACCACCGGGATGTTCGAGTAACGGATGGCCTGGACACCTTCCTGGGCCATCTTGAGGAATTCATCCATTTCAGTATAGTGCTTGTCCTTGCACAGCTTAAGCACATAATCGAGATCAGCCCCGGCGGAAAAAGCCCCCGGCATGCCACCGGCCTGGTTGCCGATGACGATGCCCTGGCCGTTTTCTTCCACAAATCCCCTTGCTTCGCCGATGAATTCGATGATTTCCCGGTTCAAGGCGTTCATTTTTGTGTGGAACTCAACACAGAAGATGCCGTCGCCAATATCAACCAGGGACACGGAATCGTTTCCCATGGCCACCTTGCCGGCGGCCCGGCAGGAAGCAAGGCTTAAGGCCCTTTGGTTCCGTTCAACGGATTTATAGGTTTGTGTGGCGAAATCCCAGTAATAGTCGATGCCGTCGACACTCTTGTAAAAGGTCCCGTCGCCCTTATCAAGCAGGTCTTTTACCACCTGGGGCACCCGGCGTCCCTCCTGTTCCATCCGCGTTACCGACTCCCGTACCCCCAGGGCGTCCCAGGACTCAAACGGCCCCATTTCAACGGCATAGCCCCAGCGCATGGCATTGTCGATCTCGACAATGGTGTCTGCGATTTCAGGAATCCGGTTGGCCGCATAGATGAGACCGTCCGCAGCGCATTCCCAGGCGAATTTTGACCCCCGGTCATCGCCGTTGACGATGGCCCGGATTTTGTCTTTTCCTGTTTCAGCTTTTTTGGCCGCATCCACACAGGGAAAGGAGGCTCGTTCGTACACCACATAATCGCCTGTGGCCGGATCCATCATATATTTGACTCTTTTCCCCTGGTCATCGGTCTTTTTTCTGTAAAATCCTTTTTGGGTCTTGTTGCCAAGGCGTCCCTGGTCGACCATGCCGGCCACAAAGGCGGGGAGTTCAAAACTGTCCCTGCGCTCATCTTCGGGACAGAGGTCAAAGGAGGTCTGCGCCACATGGGACATGGTGTCAAGTCCCACAAGGTCGGCGGTGCCGAAGATGGCGGTGGACGGGCGGCCCATGGCAGGACCGAACAACAGGTCCACTTCGGCCAGGGTCATCTTATCTTCCACGGCCTGCTGCATGATCTTGCCCATGCCCTGGATGCCGATGCGGTTGGCGATGAAGTTGGGGGTATCCTTGGCCCAGGTGATGCCCTTGCCCAGGCGGGTCTCCCCGAATTGTGCCATGTCCTCGAGAACGCCGGGCAGGGTTATTTCTCCGGGGATCAGTTCCAGGAGGTGCATCCATCGCACTGGATTGAAAAAATGGGTTCCCAGGAAATGCTTCTTGAAATCATCACTCAAGCCCTCTGACATGTTGGCAAGGGGGATACCCGATGTGTTGGAGCTTACGATGGCGCCGGGTTTTCGAACCGCCTCAATGCGTTTGAACAGATCCTGTTTGATCTTGAGGTTCTCCACCACCACTTCGCAGATCCAGTCGCACTCCTTGAGCCGGTCAAAATCATCCTCAAGGTTTCCAATTGAAATATTTGCTGCATCTTTTTTTGTATAGAAGAGGGGGGGCTGGGCAAATAGGGCCATGTCAAGGCCTGTCTTAGCAAGTCTGTTTCTGGCCGTTTGATCTGATTTTTCATCATCGCTCAGATCAAAGGGAACAATATCTAACAGATCCACCTTGACCCCGGCCCCGGCAAGCAGTGCTGCAATACCGCCGCCCATGATTCCGGATCCGATTACTGCAGCGCGTACGATGTTTCTTCTCATTGGTTCCTCCGTAAAAGGGATTGTGAATTGAACTACCATGGACGCAGGGTAGGGAGGGTGTTGATGGAATGCACGCTAAAAACGATGGATAGAAACAGTCGGGGATGAATGGACGGTGGGGGGGATGAGTTGACGGGAAAATGTGTATCTTTTCTTCAGGCCCACCCCTTTTCGGGGGGTGGGCCTGAAGATCCATATTTCTACTTAAGTGTTTGACGTTTCATGGGAAATAGCGATTTAGGCCATGTCGCGTTTGGTGTAGCCGAGGGCGTCAAGTGCTGCCTGGGCAAGATCCGCCCATTCTTCCCTGTACCAGAGCTTTGGGTTGGCATATCGCAGGAACTGACGGGTGGTTGATAATACCGGAAAATCCTCCGGGTCACAGATTTCCATAATTTTTTTACAGCAACAGACAATTTCGGTTTTAGCGGCTTCCTGGCTGTATTGCCCACCGCCAAAAATAGAGCCGAGAAGTTCCAGCTCTGCCAATGTGGCATTTGCCCAGATTTTATCCTTCCCCACCGCAGTGGGCAACTGCCATCGGTTAATTTGTAAGATGGCATTCCACAATTTGCCATATTCTTCTTTTAATCCGGATATTTCTTGCTTGCTGGTGTGGGTCGGAATCGCGAGCATGGACAGGTATTGGGTAATTGCCCAGTGGTTTGTTGTTTCGGCCTTAACGGCTTTTCGGTAAAACCCACAGGAATTTTGGTAGGCGTTTGAAATTATTTTTTCGTTATCGTTGTACTCTTTTCCCTGCTGGGTCTGGTAGGCGATGGCGATGCGTTTTTCACTGGCACCGCTCAATCCCAGGCGTTCGGAATTTTCCTTTGGATTTGCAAGTGCTACTGGGTCTTCACGCCATTGTTTGAGTGCTTGACGAATCCCGGTACACAGGGTTTTCATTTCTTCTTCAACCTCGGTGGCTGTCCGGTCAGGGGAGTTGCTGTTGTCCAGGAGATCATCCATCCGTGCGAATTTGGTTTCGATTTCACTACGGGTCTGTGTATCACGAAAGTCATTGACCTGTATCTCAAAGTCCCAGGGAACGGTGGCATAGGCCACGATACTTGCCCAGTCATGGGTTCCCGGGCAGGAGGTTCTCAACTGTTGCCTCAACTCGTGGAGCACGCAACGGGGGTCAGCCCCCTTGAGCAGGCGCTTGTATAAAACCTCCGTATAAATAGTTGAAGCCCGCATCCAAAGCGGGAATTGGGAGGCAAATACCCAGGGTATGCCGGCTGCATGTATTTCGTGGGCGATACTGCCCCCCGGGGTGAGCACTGTTTTTACATTGCCTGAATCACAGGTGGCAAGGGACAATACGGTGGGTCGGCCCCGGCCTGAACAGGTCGTTGCCTGATCCATGGTAAGGGCGATGGCCAGGCGTTCTCCATCGACGATATCCATTTCTCCCGGCTGGGTACTGCTGCCCAGGGCCAGGCCGTATCGTTGGTCCCCTGCGTGTTCATAGGATGCGCCGTGGGCCAGGATATGGACATGGGTATATTCGTCTTGCACACAGGCCTGGCGGATCTGCTCCAGGGTTGCCTCCGGCAGAACCGTGATCATTTTCTTTACTTCATCTAACTTGTCGTTGGGACTGTCCTTGACAGCCACCCAGGGATCAATGGCCCGGCGAAGGGCATTCAGGTGCTTTGCTGCGGGAACCGGCTCCAATCCACCCGGGGAAGCAAAAACAAACAGAATTCGGGGGGGACGATTCCATTCCACCGGCAACGGGCGTCCCCGGCGCACTTCCCGGGTCATGGTGACCGGTGTGTTTGTTTGCAGGAAAAGGGGCGAGCCTGAGCCTGGGAAACCGTCGGGTGCGATGGCCGTTTCAAAGGGCAGGGCACTGAGTTCAAAGGCGGAAAGTGAAAGCCTTAGATGCACAAATGTTCCTTTCCCGGACTGGGCATTGCCAAGCTCGGACAGCAACCCGGGAATCCCGCCGAAAATCTTGCCGATGGTTTCGCCCAACTCGCGAAGTTCTGCCTCACGCTGACTTTGAGCCACTTTGGTATCCTTGATAAAATACCGAAGCCGTTCTAACCGGACAAGGAGCTGTCGCTGTTCAAAGGGCAGGTTTATCGTTACCGGTCCGTCTGCGCCACAGAGGACGAGATACGGTGTCAGGGGTGAGAGAAGCTGGTTGTGGGCAGGGCCGGACCGCAGGATTTCAAGTTTAATGTTGCGGATTGATGACATTATCTTTACCTCTGAAATTGTTTGATCACTTTTAGGGATACACTGTCGTCCTGGTCCTGGATGTGAACCAATTTGCCGGTCACCCGGGTGCCGTCGGTGCCGATGCAGACGGCGCTGTTCTGATCCAGGACAAAGGGGGCGTCGTTGAATTCTGCGTCATCAATGGTTTCCAGGGTGCTGTTTTCAAGCACGTTAAAAACCGGCTTAAAAGCGTCTTCGTTTTGAAGCATTTCTTCCGTGAACCGAAGCAGGCGAATCCAGGTGCCGCAGTTGAAATAAAAACGACCGGCACCCAGATCAATGGCGCGCTCAAGATGGGTATGGCCGGTGACGATGAAGTGGATACCCGTTCCAATGGTGCTGACAATTTCTTTGCAGGTCTCATCCTGGTCATGGATGTCAAAGGTGTGGTCATCCTTGAGCCAGTCCGTAATGGCCCGGCGCAGGGCCTCAATTTTACTGACACCTCTGAACCAGCCGGTCAACCGGTCCCAGATATACTCGCCGGCACCCAGGGTTTCATCCTGGGCATCGGTGGCTGCGGTACCGGTTTGATATTCGTTTTCAGCCGTAAGCAGCATGGCGTCCGCACTTGGGATGCTGCCGGTTTTATGATGACGCAACCCTTTGGTAAGGCTCGGACCCAGCAGACTCTCCACGTTGGCGTAACCGGGTTCCTTATCCATGGGGGCGGTGAACCCATCGGCAGAAAGGCGTTTGTCAACTTCATTGCTGTCCTTGGCCCTTTTGCCGACAATGGGTATCAGCCGGTCTATCTTTTCAATCTGTCCGGGGTCCAGTGCCAGCAGCACGCCCACAGCCGCTTTCTTTTCCGGTTTCAACAGGTCGATCCATGGATATTTATGCTTTACCGTGTTCAAGACATCCTTGACCATCTTGGTGCCGGCATTGGGCTTCCATTCGCCGGTTTTGAGGTGGCGGTCGGCGTTCAGGCGACGGCTAAGTTTGGAAAGATCTTCGTACCGGTTAAAATTCCAGGCATCCACTTCATTTCCGTGGGTGCAAAACACCCGGGATTCACCCACCAGGCAGGAATAACCCGCCCCGGTGGTGGAGAAAAGGATGCGGGCCCGGGCCTTGAGGTCGTCTCGGGCAAGGGTCTCCATGATTGTTTCCTGGACAACTGGAAAGGAGAGTTCAAGATCGTGGTTGCCGATGGCAAGCACAAGGGTACGCTTGTCTGCTTTTACAAAATCCGCCAGGGCCTGCCAAACCGGTTCAAAGGATTCATCTGCCATGATTCTTCGAACAAGGGCGTCGGCATTGTCAACGGCAATGTAATCACTATTTTCTTCTGCCAGGGTGTCGATGATGTCGCCGTTTAAAACAAGGGCCACCCGTTCATCCGGTCGCTGTTCTGCGACCCAGCGGATAAATGCTGCCAGCCGTTTGGTGTTTCTCAGAATTTGAGATCCTTTGCGACCGCCCATGTGGAGGTCGGAAACAACGTGTATTTCGTCAAATTGCGGTAGTGTCATTCTGGTGTCTCCTCTTTTAATCCGGCTGTGAGGCCATTGATATCCCCGGCTGTAATGCCGATCTCCGCCATCAATGAATCGATGAGCGGCGCCTGGCCCCTGTAGCGAAGTGCACTGTTTACCAACTGATCTGAAAGGCTGTTGGCGCTTTGGGTCGCCGGGTCGCCATCCAGGGTTCCATTGTGGCCGTTTGTCAGACCGTCCACGTGGATAATTTTTATGCCTTCGATGTTCTCCATGGGTTTTACACTTTCCCTTATGATTCCAGGCAAATGCTTGATCAGCGCCATGCGAACCTGCATGGCAATCTGCTGGTCTGACAGAAGGTTATCCGACTCATTTATGGCCCTTTGTCCTTCAGCATCAACGGCATAACGCTTTTGTGCAGCTTCAGCCTTAACTTTCTCAGCATCGGCTTCTCCCTGGGCGTTAATCCGGTGCTTGTCCGCTTCGGCATTGGCAATGGTTCTCACCGCCTCAGCTTGATCCATGGCTGAAATCTTGTCCGCTTCAGCCGCAATTTTTATTTTAATGGCCTCCCGTTCGGCATTTTCCCTTGCTTTGACCAGCTCAACGGCTTTGGCACGTTCTGCAATTTCAGTCTCCCGTACGGTTTTAACCGCCTCTTCTTCTTTTACGGCAATGGAACGGGCGCGATCGGCCTCGGCCTCGGCTTCTGACTGGGCCTTTGATTTCTCTGCAATGGCAATGGCTCGATCCTGTTCCGCAAGTTCCAGGGTTTTCTTTTTTTCAATTTCCGAGCTTTCAATGGCCCTGTCTTTTAAAATTTCTTTTTCTTTTAGTAATTTGTCTTTGTCTATGCGTTCTTCTTCAACGGACCTTTCTGCCAGGATGCTCGACATATCCACATTCTTTTGTGCGTCAATCTGTGCCTGTTCCGCTTCCCGCTTTTTCTCTGCCTGTTCCATTGCAATCTCAGACATCTGGGCGGCCCTGCGAATTTCAATCTCCCTTTCCTGTTTCAACTTTGCATACTCTTCTTCTTTTATAATTTCAAGTTTCTTGCGTTCCGCTTCAAGATTTTTAGTTGCGATGGCCACTTCCGTATCCTGCTCAATGTCATTTCTTTTTTTTCGCCGTTCTTCTATTTTCTCCGTCAGTTTTGTCAACCCTTCAGCATCAAATGCATTGTCCGGATTAAAGTGGCTTTTATTTGTCTGGTCCAATCCCGTTAACGACACGGTTTCAAGCTCAAGGCCGTTTTTCAACAAGTCTTCCGTGACAACCTGCTGTACCTTTTGGACAAAATCAACCCGTTGCTCATGGAGTTCTTCCATGGCCATTTCCGCTGCCACGGCCCGTAAGGCGTCGACAAATTTACCCTCCACGAGGGTTTTGAGCTCCTCGGGATTCATGGTTTTAAGTCCCAATGTCTGGGCCGCACTTGCAATGGCATCTTCCGTGGGTTTGGCCCGGACATAAAATTCTGCGGCCACATCCACCCGCATGCGGTCCCGGGTGATCAATGCCTGTTCATTGTTCCGCTGAACTTCAAGGCGAAGGGTATTCATATTCACGGGGATTATTTCATGGAGAACCGGGAATACCAGGGCACCGCCATTCACGATCACCTTTTGCCCGCCAAAACCGGTTCGGACAAATGAAATCTCCTTGGTGGCCCGTTTGTACAATTTCGAAAAAATTAATACCATTGCGATCAAGGCGATCAGAATGAGACCTGCAATGACAAGTATATCAACCATGTTTTCCATCGTATCCTCCCCTTTAACGGTTTGTTTCCATGCCTGACCCGGACAAGCCGGACCCAAAAAAGAGTTCTGATTTTCTTGTAAAATAACGTAAAGTTCAGAGCTGAGAAGCTAAAAGGCGTGGCTAATCCAAATCCTGTAACGCTGCCATTGGATTTTGAATCGCTTTGTATCCGGAACGTGTCTGTTTTACCATCAGGACCTGATCTCCCTTATGAAATTCTTCATCTTCAATATCGGGTTCCACCATCACATAGTGGGTGGTTCCGAATTTATCCTTTACCTTGGCCTGGGCCGGGCTGTTTTTAGAGGCTTTGCCTAGCGTGATGATTGCCACCCGCCCGATAAAGCTTTTTTCATCAACCGCTTCGGTTTCATCCTTTGGCATTATCTTGCCGATGATACCGGTAATGGCCCTGACAAGGGGCAATGTGACGGGAAGGGTGATACCGGAAGCAATAATACCGGGCAAAAGATGACCCGTTATTTTGACGGAAATCGATTGAATAAAAAGCCCCATAAGGCCAAAGAGGGTAAGGAAAACAATAAGGATAATTAAAAACGGGACCTGTCCGATGCGAAACCAGCTAAGGGTTCTGGTTAATACCCCTGTTACTGGGGCATCCGGATTCAGATCAAACTCCCCATCAAGATCAAAATCTGGTATGAATGCGTCTATCATACTTGAAAGCCCCAGACCGATCAGGGTCGTGACGCCTTCCAGGCAGGCGATCATGACCATAATGGTCAATGAGACCATGAACGGCAAATTTTCACCCTGGAGCATGAATTCAATCATTGTTGCCCAGCATCCCCTTTGATCTTTGATAATCGTTCCTGGATCTTATTCTTCCTGGCAATTTCTTCCAGCTCTGCCAGTTGCGATGCTGATTTTCTTTCAGACATCCGATTGTGTCCGGGAATCCCCGTTGTTTTCTCAATGACGCGTTCAAATGCAGACGAAGCTTTTGAGACGTTGCCCTCAACTGAACCGGCGGCTTCGGATGACGGGTCGCTCCCCAAGGGACGGCTGCCTTCCTTTACCATGTTTCGGAACTGGATCAGTTCCTCTTTCATTTCTCGTTTTTTCGCCTGTAACGCATTGATATAGTTTTCCAGCTCCTTTTCCTGGCCGTTACACTCATCAATGGTGATTTCAAGAATCGGAATCTGAGCCTCGATATCAAATTGCCTTGCAATGGCTGCTTCAGCTAAATCGTCACGATTTTCCTTGACGGCAAGGACTATTTTTTCACTCAAATCCCCATGCTTTTTGTTCTCTTCCAAGAGTTTTGCACCGGCAAGATGTTTTTTGGCTAGGATTTGTCCTAGCTCTGTTCGAAGATCGTCAATGGCCGATTCAATTTCCCGGATGGATTCCGACAGAACCGTTTCAGGTGCTGCATTTTCCAATGAGTCAATCAAGGAATGAACACTGCCACTTATAATCCGGCCGACACGGCTGATCAGTTTTTCTTTCATGTATGTCTCCCCGTCTTGATGTTTTCATGGGTCTGATTACTTAACCTGGACAAGCCCGAACCAAAGCGGTTG
This sequence comes from Desulfobacterium sp., assembly GCA_016342325.1. Taxonomy (GTDB): domain Bacteria; phylum Desulfobacterota; class Desulfobacteria; order Desulfobacterales; family Desulfobacteraceae; genus Desulforapulum. The sequence continues at coordinate 10,551 of JAEINR010000030.1, read as the reverse complement.
TCTGATTGGCATGCCAAAATAACACGAAAAACAAAGCTAAGGGTCCGTTAAAAAATAAACTATGCAAAAGTCTCCGACGGAGACACCCAATAGTTCCATTCTCCATGGAACTCATTCTTGCTGATATTGAGCTCTTGTAGATCCTCATCTGAGACCTTGAGACCTTTCTCGTACTCGTTAGTATCAAGACCGCATTTCACTCTCAGACCCTTTTGGGTTGTTGTTGATCCTATCAAACTGATGATGACTGCTATTGAAATTAAGGGCCTCCCCCGCCAATTCTTGCTTATATGGCTAAACATACGGTGCTCGATCTTGTTCCACTTTGAAGTCCCTGGAGGAAGATGGGAAACATGTATCTCTATTCCAGTCTCATTGGAAAACTGCTGCAATGACTTCTTCCAGAGCTTGTTTCTACTGCCATTGCTTCCACCACCGTCAGCGGTGATGTAGAGCTTGGTTGCATCATGATACTTATAGTACCGGTCAAATGACGTGATACCAACCCACCATTATTAATAAGTAGCGGTATCAATTGATCTGACCAGAGCTATAATACAACCCATCTCATCCCACCAGGTGCGGATGCTCTGTGCTGCGAACATTGCTGTGTCACTGCTAATACCCACATTTACATATCCCTCGTTCTCCCTTACATCATAGATACCATAGGGACTGGCCTTCCCCAAACCCAGGATAGGGAAGTCATGGTCAAGCACAAGAGTAGGATTGCCTTTCGGGGCATACTCGGCACCGTTGTTCTTGAAGTTGCCGATGTTTTCCTTTTTCTTTGTGTCAACAGAAATTACAGGTAGCCCCTCTTCAATGAAAGCCTTCGACTTGGCATTGATATACTGAAATTGCTCATCCCTGTCCACATGGGTTTTGCCCACTTGGAGGGCTTTCTTGTTGAGCTGGAGGCTGTAGCCCAAATCCTTAAGAAGTTCCCCAACCTTAACGTGGCTTATGCGATAGTTCTGGTTTACAAGCTCTGCCTGAAGGTTCCTGAGGCTTTTTGTTGTCCAGCACAGGGGGTTTTCAGGGTTTCCTATAGTGGATTCTGAAACCAGTGCCTCAAGAGCTTTTGTGACACCAGGGTTGGTTTTTTCAACACTTTTCCTTCCTGCACCCTTGACCCTTATGCGCTTCGTGCCTGTCAATGAAGATCTGACTTTGGGATCGGATTCTGCCTCGACTGCTTCCTTAATACCAATGGCAATAGTCGAGCGGGCAGCTCCGGTAAGATTGCTCAAAACCTGAATCCCACCATGGCCCAAGGCAAGTGCCTCAATACCCAGAAATTTGCGTCTCTGGTTTTCTGTAAGCATGGGCATTACCCTGGCTATTCTGCTCTTTGTTACTTCATCAAGTTCTATCATAAAAAGAGTATATCATATTGGGTCAATGCATACTACATATAGATGGTTAATTTTTTAACAGGCCCTAAGAACTTAAAATGCATTAAACCCGATGACGGGTTTTTGAATCTTTTATGGTGTGACGATTTGATGTTTTGACCATAATCCCAAAAAATGAGGCCGGGTGCAACAGTAATTACGTCCCCACTGGAAAAGGCCGGATATTTTATTTGACAATATGAAATCATTATGATCTTGTCGACTTGTTGGTTGTTGGACAAGTGGACAATATTACAAGGAGTCGGATGATGAAACCGATCAAGAAAATGCGGATCTCAACCATGATCGTCGAAGCCATTGAAGAGATGATCATTGCTGAAAATATACAATCCGGGGATAAACTCCCGTCTGAAAATGTGTTGGCCAAGCGTCTTGAGGTGAGCCGCACCTCGGTTCGGGAAGCGATTCGCACCCTTGAACTCCAGGGGCGGGTGACCGTGCACCAGGGTAAGGGCATTTTTCTTGCTGAAACCGCTGCTGTTTGGTTTGAGCGTCACCAGGAGTCCATTACGGAGCTGTTTGATGTTCGTATTCTTGTGGAGTCCCATGCGGCCTCACGGGCTGCAAAGGCTGTCACGGATAAAGACCTTGATGACTTTGAACAGATCCACCAGGCCTATGAAAAGGCTATCCAGGACAAAAACATGGCCCGGGCAATCCAGCTGGACAAGGATTTTCACCATAAAATCGCCATACTGTCCGGTAACTCCACCCTCAAGCAGATCATGGAGACCATTGTTTCTGAATTGACCAAGGGGTGGATTTGCAGCCTCCAGGTGCCGGATCGCCATAAATCAACGGTGATTGAGCATCGGGAGATCCTTAACGCCCTGGGCACGGGCAACCCGGACGAGGCGTCGTCAAAAATGGCCGCCCACCTGGAAAATGCCCTCCACGATATTGAGAAGCATTATGAAAAGGAAATGCACCATGAAGGTTGAAATTACTACCCTTGTTGAAAATACGGCCGGAGAACATCATCAGCTTGTTGCTGAACACGGTTTGTCCTTCCATGTCAAGGCCGGAGACACAACCCTTCTCTTTGACACCGGGGCGTCATCCAATTTCATTCACAATGCCGGGCGGCTATCCCTGGATTTAAAGGCGATTGACCAGGTGCTCATCAGCCACGGCCATTACGATCATTCCGGCGGATACAGGGACTTTGTCGACCAGGGGTTTAACACGGATGCAAGGCTCCTGGTAAAACCTGGGTTTTTCAATAAAAAGTATGGGGTCAGCGGCAGCCATTCAGAGTACCTGGGCAATGGATTTACCAGAAAAGAGCTTGTTGGGGCCGGGGTTTCCATTGAGATCATCCATGACCCTGTCAAGGAGGTGGCCCCGGGGGTTTTTTCCGTATCAGGCTTTGATCGAACCTGCCCCATGGAGCAGTTGAACCCCCGATTCAGGGTTGAGCGGGATGGGGTTGAGGTGCTGGACGATTTTTGCGACGAGCAGGTGATGGTGGTGAAATCGGAAAAAGGCCTGGTCATCGTCCTGGGATGTTCCCATCCCGGGCTGGTAAACATCCTCAACACGGTAACGGATCGTTTTGAGGAGAAAATCCATGCCATTATCGGTGGGACCCATCTGGTTGAGGCAAATCAGGAGCGCCTTGGGCAAACAATGGACTTTTTGCTGGACCAGGAGATTCCGGTGATCGGCATCTCCCACTGCAGCGGGGGCGCGGAACAGTTAAGCTTCATCAAATCCCGGTTGGAAAGCCGGTTTTTTCACAATAGTACCGGAACACGGTTTGCAGTTTAACGATTAATAAGACAAAGCAATAAAGGAAACGTTATGGTCAGTGGAATAGGGTTGTTCGGCGCAATTTTAGTGGCGGTTATCGGCATGGTGATTTTGATCTCCAAGTATAAATGGCATCCGTTCATTGTTTTGATCCTGTCCGCCTATTTTGTCGGAATGGTCACAGGTATGCCGGCCGATACGGTCATCGGACTGATCAAGAAGGGCTTTGGCGGCATCCTCGGCAACATCGGTATTGTCATCATCTGCGGCACGATCATCGGGGTGATCCTGGAAAAGACCGGGGCTGCCCTGACCATGGCCAATACGATCCTGAAACTCGTTGGCAAGGATAAGGCCCCCCTTACCATGAGCCTCACCGGTTTTGTCACAAGTATCCCGGTGTTCTGCGATTCCGGTTTTGTCATACTCTCCCCCATCAGCCGGGCCCTGGCCGAGAAAACAGGCACCTCCCTTGCCATCATGGCAACGGCCCTGAGCAGTGGGTTGTATGCGACCCACTGCCTTGTGCCGCCGACCCCGGGACCCATCATCATGGCCGATACCCTCAAAGCCGACCTCGGGCTGACCATTCTCATCGGTCTTGCCATCTCAATTCCCGTGATGATGGCCGGTTATCTCTATGCCACCAAGTTTGCAAGACGGTACAGCATCGATGCCAATCCCGATGTGACTTTGGATGACCTGCTGGATAAATACGGAGAGCTGCCGGGAGCCGTTAAATCATTTGCTCCCATTGCCGTGCCCATTATTCTGATCGCGTTTAAATCCATTGCCGATTTTCCCGTGCACCCCTTTGGGGAGGGAAGTGTGAAGGCCTTTTTTGATTTCATCGGTAATCCTGTCACGGCATTGCTCCTGGGTGTGGGGGCGTCACTGTTCCTTGTGCCGGATCGTAAAACCGGGGACAGTTTCGCGTTTACGGCCAGCGGCATCACCAGCGCAGCATCCATCCTGGCCATCACTGGTGCCGGTGGCGCCCTGGGACAGGTGTTAAGGGAACTGCCCCTGGCCGAGGTGTTGAGTTCCTCTCTCTTGCAGTACAACATTGGTTTGCTCATTCCCTTTATCATTGCGATGATCCTAAAGACCGCCATGGGCGCTTCCACCGTTGCCATGATCGTGACTTCGGCCATGGTGGCGCCGCTGATGGTTAAAATGGGATTTACCTCCGAGCTTTCTAAGGTGCTCACCGTAATGGCCATCGGGGCAGGCTCCATGACCGTCTCCCATGCAAATGACAGTTATTTCTGGGTGGTGTCCCAGTTTTCCGACATGGAGACCTCCATTGCCTACAAGTGCCAGACCGGTGTTACCCTGGTGCAGGGGGTTACGGCCATGTGCATCATTCAACTGCTGGCCATGGTATTTGCGTAATCATTCAGGCGCTGAAAGCCGGTTTCGGCTTTCAGCGCAACACGGGTTTTGAAACCTTTTTGGTTCCGGCTTGTCCGGATGGGGCTTTTATGAAACTTATTAACAGGCTTTATACACGGTTTGGCTTCAATGCCATGGTGGCTCAACAGCATGGGAAAGCGGAGAAGTATTTTTTAAAGATCCGCAAGCGCACCCGGGAAGGACTGGGAACAAACCACAACCTTGGGATGGTCTATCTTGCCAAAGGGGACTTTAAAGGTGCTGAAACCTGTTTCCTCCGGGAACTTGAAAAGTTCGGGGACAGCTACAGCCGCTCCAAGGTCCTTGCCGATTTGTACTATGCCCAAGGCAATGCAGGAAAAAGCCTTCTCTATTACCGGTTTGCAGAGGGCCAGGAAAGCGATGAACCTGATTTACTGTCGGTAAAACGCAGAATCACAATCTGCGAAAACAATGAACTGTTTAAAGATGTCGGCACAAGTAATGCCCTTTGCAAAAAAGGGGTTGCCGCCGAGGAAAACAACGATCTGCCAGCGGCCCTGGATTGTTACAAAAGAGCCATAGAAAAAGATCCGACAAATGTCCAGGCCCTGAACAATGCCGGCGCCTGCTATGAACGGCAACAGGATTTGTGCAATGCCGGGAAATATATAAAACAAGCCTATGAATTGTCAGGCCTGCCGGCCATCGGACAAAATCTCAAAAAGATAGAAAGAGCGATCGAACGCCAAAAGGATGGGTCCCATGATTGAAACCTTACAATCCATATTTGAAGCCGGGCTCAGGAGTGTTGATCCCCATGGAATCATTCTGAACAAAGTGGCGGTCAAAGGAGACATCCTGTGCATCAGCCATGAGGATGAAACCCACACCTTTGATCTTTCAGCGTTTAAAAGCATCTATGTTGTCGGCGCGGGTAAGGCAACGGCAAGAATGGCCCTTGCCATGGAAGGGCTGTTGGGGGATCGGATCACCGGCGGCGTTATCTCGGTTAAATACGGTCATTCCGAAAAGCTGAACCACATCAAGGTGATTGAAGCCGCCCACCCGGTTCCCGACGAAAACAGCGCCAGGGCGGCAGAAGAGATCCATACCCTCTGCCAAGACCTGACCGAAGAGAGCCTGGTGATCTGCCTGATCTCAGGGGGAGGGTCAGCCCTTCTATCCATGCCGGTAAAAGAGATAACCCACCGGGATAAGCGTGATGTGACTGAAATGCTCCTTGCCTGCGGCGCTGATATCTGCGAAATCAATTGCATCAGAAAGCACTTGTCATCCATCAAGGGCGGCCGGTTGATCCAAGCAGTGTCCCCGGCTGTTTCCGTTAACCTGATTCTATCCGACGTGATCGGAGACCGGCTTGATTCCATCGCTTCCGGTCTCACCTCCCATGACAATACAAGCTTTAATGATGCCGTTGACATCCTGGAAAAGTACGCATTAAAGGAAAAAGTCCCGGCCAGGGTCTCGGACTACTTGATCAAAGGCTGCACCGACGATTCACTGGAAACGCCGAAAAAGGGCAGTGCCATCTTTGCAAGGAACCATAATTTCATCATCGGGAGTAATATCGTCGCGGTCAGGGAAGCGGCGGCCAAGGCCAGGGAGATGCAATTCAATACCGTTGTGCTCTCTTCCCAGATCCTGGGAGAGGCCCGGGTGGCTGCCGTCAATTATGCAGGCATCTGCATGGACATCAAACGGAACGAGTTGCTGGCCAAACGGCCTGCCTGCATCATTGCCGGCGGAGAGACCACCGTCACCATAAAAGGAACAGGCAAGGGTGGCCGCAACCAGGAGATGGCGCTGGCTTTTTTAAAGTATATTGCCGAAAACCAAACCACCATGGATGGGGTATACTTCCTTTCCGCCGCAACCGACGGGAATGACGGTCCCACAGATGCAGCCGGAGGGTTTGCCTGTCTGGAGATGCTCGACCCTGCACCGGAAACCCAATCAAACATCAACGACTGCCTGAAAAACAACGACTCCTATCACTATCTAAAGGAAAAAGGCCTGCTCTATGTCACAGGGCCGACCAATACCAATGTTTGCGATTTGCAGATAATGATCATCTCCTGAGGTGGAGCTACCCGCCGACACCATACCTACAGAATGTGTCACCCCTGGCAGGTAGACGGATAATGAGGGGCTTACCCACAAGAGGGTTAATCTCCAATAAACTTTGATTTTTGTCTGAAAGAAAGAATGTCTGCGGGTACTATATATTGTATCTTGGCAATATGAAAAAAAGCTACGATATTCTTTTCGCGAATTTTCATTATTCCCTTGACGACCTGATTTGAATATGTACAAATGTGGTATCCACAATTCATATGGTCAAGCCAAACTCTGAGCGATCAGAGGACGGAAAGCCACGGGTCATATAATGATAGCCGGGTTGCTTATTGGAAGCAGTTCTGCTTTTTTAAATTTTGCGGTACTACATTTTGGGGCTTGATCATAAGATGGGCCACTTATACAAAATATGAATTTAAACCGTCTTCAAGTACTTGACATTACATGTTTTATTTTTTGTTTTTTAGTTTGAAAAAGATTTGTTCAAAGTGTCTGGGGGTATGATCAAGCCCACATTTTGTATGGAGAGTCCTTTTTAATTGTAAACTTGCATTCATCTTTTTCCTGCAACATGACAAGAGCGTTTAAACAAATAGAGAGATTTAAAAGAGTTCAAAAATCTTCATAACAAAATCATGTAAAAAGTTCAAAAAAAATGGAAATATTTAATAACCCCAATTGCTATGCATTTGTACTGGCCCTCATAGGGAGAAAACTATAACCAGCAACATAGGAGAATTATTAAATGAAAAAGTTATCTTTTTTATTCCAAACTTTTAAAAACATATATTGGGTAATTGTAATTACTTGTATCTCTGTGGCAATGCCTGCATCAGCTGCAACGGTCTTTAGCGACAATAGTTTCAACCTCGCTGACTATACGGTTGAAACGTTTCAAACAGGTGGAGCTGTCATTAGCACTATCCAAACATTATCGGCTGGAAACCCTGGGCCAGCATTGCAAACTGTTATTGAGGAGCCTGCGTTTTCTGGAGTGTTCTACACACGCCAGTATTTTATGAACTCGTCTTTTTTATACGACACCAACACCCAGGGTGCAGTTCAATCAATTGATTTCATCGGTGATGCATATCTCGAAGCACAATCGTTGAATGTAACAGATAGAGGCATAGCCGGTATTCTTTATCAAAACAGCCGTTATTATGTACATGCCATTAGTACCCCACCTATCAATGCTGTATGGCAAACTGGAAGTGCTAATGGACTTTTATCTTCTGATTTCGACCTTGTTACAAATCTATTAACAACAGAAACAGACGTATCAAGCCACCCTGATTTTAACAATGGTGTTCTTCAATTTGGAATTTTAATGGGGACGTATACTATAGGTAACACACAACCAATTATTGATGTTCGAGTTGACAATCTATCTTATACCGTCAACTCAGTCCCCCTACCGACCGCAGGATGGTTACTTTTTGCTGGAATTCTTTCACTAAGCGGAGTTGCCAGGTCTAGAAACAAGAGAGAATAATTGATTTCGTAAAGGGCACCTTGAATAATCAGCAATCAGATTTAATTTCAATATTCAGGCAAATTTTGCCTGGAAAATGTATTGAAGACTTCGAAAATTAAAAGCTTCTTGCAGAATACAAATTAGACCAAAAGGCAATTATTCGAGGAGCCCTTAAGAGAAACTTTATACTCTACAAAGTTGATTCTGGTAAAACGAGTCCGCCATGAACTTTGTCAATTCAAGCTTATCTCCAATAAAGGTACCAGTTTGTTTTTAATTACAACATCCGGACAGAAAGTTGGTATTGTCAAGAAAACGGTGGATGGCACTCTTATTTTCCCTTGCTTGATATCCCGAGTTTTTCCATCCGGCTGTAAAGCGTGGAGCGTTTCATGTTCAGGAGTTCTGCCGCACCCTTTGGTCCGCTGATCTTTCCATTGGTTTCTTTTAGGATATGCTCAATATACCGACGCTGGAGGGTCGCCATGGTGGGGGTGTCGGCGAACGGATGGGTCATATCACTGGCTGCCCGGGATTTGAGAACCAATTCCAGCTGGTCCCCGCTGGACAGGATCACCCCGCGTTCAATGACATTGTTTAACTCCCTGACATTTCCAGGCCAATGGTAGTCGAGCAGCCGTGCTTCATCCTCCGGGGACAGGTTCAACCCCGAGAACTGGTATTTCTTTTTATAACGGTCCAGAAAATGACGGGCCAGGATCAATATGTCTTTATTTCTTTCCCGCAAAGGGGGCACGTGAATCGGGACAATGCTGATCCGGTAAAAAAGGTCTTCCCTGAAATCGCCCTTAGCGACCTCGGCGGCAAGATCCCGGTTGGTTGCTGCCACCAGGCGAAAATCGGAATGGATGGGGCGACTGCCGCCGATGCGGATAAATGTTTTTTCCTGGAGAACCCGGAGCAACTTGGCCTGGAGGGTTTTTGGCATTTCTCCGATTTCATCGATAAACAACGTACCCTGATGGGCCAGCTCTATCCTTCCCTGTTTCTGTCTGTCCGCTCCGGTGAACGATCCCTTTTCATGACCGAAGAGCTCGCTTTCCACCAGGTTCTCCGGAATGGTCGTGGCATCAATTATGATGAAGGCTTTGTTTCGCCGGGGGCTTAATTGATGAAGACGCCGTGCCATTAATTCCTTGCCGACACCTGTTTCGCCATGGACCAGCACGGTGGAGTCGGAACCGGCCACCTGGTCGGCTTTTTTCAGAACATTCGTCATTTCCCGGCTTTCTGCCAGCAGGTCCTGTACCGGGGAGGAGGTCCCGGAAGAAATGGCTTCCAGGGGCGATGTCCTGGCATTGGATATTAAGGTTTCAATTTTTTCAATGCGGTCGATATACAAGCTCAAATGATCGGCCAGGCGGTCCAGGATGGATTCATCAAGGGAGCCGAAACTATCGTTCAAATATGAATTGTCATAGTATAGAACCCCTGTGGTTTTTCCCCTGAGTTTCAAGGGGATACACAACAGGGAATAGGCATTATAAGCGGTGAGTTTTTTGTTGGGCTTTGTTGACCGGATAAGGATCGGCTTTTCTGCTTTGAAGCACCGACGGACGGCATTCATGTTATTGGAAAAAAACGTGCTTCCGGCTTCCGTTTGCGTTAAATTCCGGCCGGACGCCAGTGACAGCGATTTCGCTTTCCGGTCTTCCGCCCAGAACAGTCCGCCTTTTTCAGCACAAAACAGCCGGTTCATGGTGGCGACCATTCGATGGAAAAAATCTTTCATTTCCAGGGACGGAACCAGATCCGCTGTGGCCAGCAATAGTTGACGGCTGTCTAGGGTGGAAGGGGTTGTTGATGTTTTTTCCGGGGAAGGGGATGTTTCCAAAAGCGCCCGGATGCCATCCGGGAAATATTCATCCCAAAGTCCGGATAACCCTTTTCGGGCTTCTCCAGCCAGATTGACGGCCTCTTGCCGGTTGCCGGCGTTTAGCGCAAACCGGGCCAGCTCTATTCGGGTTTTAGCCAATTGAACCGGGTCCCCGGCAGACGTGAGCCAGGTTTCGCTCTGGGTCAACAGGGCTTTGGTCATATTGGGTTCAGTACTGTTGATTTTCTTCAGGTACGCTTTTATCTGACCGGATTTCGAAGAATCAGGATATTGAGCGATGAGACGCAGCATGACACCGCGGATATGCACACTGGGATCATTGATCATACGGTCAATGCTTTCCAGGTACTCTGTTTCTGAAAGAAAGGCATATCCCAGATGTTTCATTTTAAATATCATCTCCAGGAACCATGGCGATGATAACTGATAGATGATGTTTGATTGTTTTGCTTTTTGGATCACTTCTTTAAACATGGCGCAGGCGTTTTCGTAATCTCCCTAAAGTGGACCCCTGAGTCAAGACAAAAAAACAATTAGTTTAAGCTGCACATGGATATTTATCCACAATCATC
>JAEINR010000183.1 GCA_016342325.1 Desulfobacterium sp. | reverse complement strand
CACTCACAATGTGGATTGATTTCAAGGTGTCTCATCTTCATATCTTTATTCCTTTCGAAAAGAGGTTTTATACATTGAAAAGATTGATGTCCTGGCCGCATTGAACGACCAGGACATCAAACTTTTATTCGAACCAATCTAAGATTTCATTGCCGTTTAATCTGTCAGTATATTCCGTGTCGTCACCGTTCGGTTCAGGGATCAACCCCCAGGTTCCGGTCTTGCGGATTTTGACAATGGCAAACGGCTGATCGTGAGTGAAGTAACACTCCATAATCCACTTGATTCGCTCGTCCATCGTCTTGCAATCGTCGATTTCAGTTGCCATGAGCTCTAAAGTTTCCGGCTTGCAAATATCGACAGCCAAGGAAATCAGATTGCTTTGAGAACTTTCTAAACTCGTGGTAATCATAAGAACCTCCTGTTTGTTGGCTTGGCATGCATTGTCATGGGAGTGTAAGGGCTTGAATGAGATCTACCACTCCCTGAATGAACACGCTTTTTAGAGGCTCGGGGCTTGTTTTTCGGCTTGACCTTCTTTGACAAAACTGAAACGGCAACCTGGCGCTTGGGGTCCACGTAGATCACCAGATCAAGGTCGGTGTTCCAAAAGATTGACAGAGGCCTGGAACCCGCCTTGCAGACCTCCCTGAACACATCTCCTCTCTGAATCCGAACGGAGTCCTCAATGATAGAGTTAACCGCTTGTGGCGTAGGCAGGTTCCCCACCCGTTTTTCCCATCGCTCACAGAAATGTTTGGATAGTTTCACCATCATCCTTGCCTCCTTTTTCCAGTTTGCTTGGTTTTGCCTTTGCGTTTCTGGTGAATCACAATCATCTGAACCAGTTTGTAGAGGTCCCCATCATCCAGCCATTGGGCTTTCTCGATGGGAGAGCCGTCAGCATTCTTGAACCGTTTCATGGTGATGCTGTCCGCATATGCCCAGGGAAGATCCATATCCAGGAGCATGGCCTCCAATTTTTTCATCAGCGCCTGTTTGCCACGGGGAAGATTATCCACCCGTCGATAACGCCGTTTGCTCTTGGTCTTGAAACCAAGCTTCTTGAACTGCTCCATGACATCCGCAAAGGTTTTGGTGTTCAAAGCCTTTGACGATTCGACATTCACGCTTGCAAGGAGGTCCCGGTATTCAGCCTCTGTCATGCCGACCTGTTTTTTTGCAACATGGATCAGGGCTATCTTTGCTTTGCTGATCATGCTGCAGCCTCCCGATTCTCTGAGATCCTAAAAAGGCTTGGCTTGGGTGTCATCCAGTTCGATAAGAAGATCACCTGCCTTGATGCACATTTGGGACAATCTCGTTGAGGACTGAGGGAGCTAAAAATATGCTCGCAATCCAGGCAAACCAGCGCATTCGAAATCGTTAAAGGGTTCTCATTTCTTGACATATTGAATCTCCTTTCTTAGAATCTTGGTGTTCGATTGTTGTTTTGGCCTGGTCAGATGTTCCAGCATCTGCCAGGCCGTTTTTTAACCTTCAGTATCCTCTTTGAGCCGCTTCAAGATTGACTTGCAGAGCGTGAGCGCCGTCAGTCGATCCCCTTCGTTCCTTTGGGCCCGGCCGGAACAGATGATCCGGTTCAGGCTAACTGCCTCCTCAATGAGGGGATCAGGCCGGAAAATTTCTATTTTGGGAGCCCGGGAACGCTCCCGGCCTTTCTGGGTCAGACGCCAGACTTTTTCCCAATCTCCATTCAATCCCTTACGGGTGCCTGACGGTTGAATGATTTTGTCTTCGCGGTAGGTTCTAAAGCGTTTGTAAACATAAGAAATCGTGCTTCCAGCTTGCTGGGAGACATCGGAGGCAGAGAAAGTCGTATTGATCCGCATGGCGCGCCAGATCCTGTCTTCAATCGGAGACTCTTTAGGATTTTCACGTTTATCAATGAACTCATAGACCCCGCGTGAAACCCGATTCAAAAAGCCCTGGTTCACAAGAGTTTCAACCGCAGCCCTCACAGCTCCATTGGTCAAGTTCAAATCGTTCTGCACCTGTTTTTTCCGTATAAGCGAATGGGCGGCTGCATATTGTCTGACCAAGTGAGTGGTTGACTCCGTTTTCATGAACGGCTCCCTCTTGGTGTTTGTTTACGGTCTTTAAGTTTCAGGATCAGTCCTATGGTAACTTCCTGGGTGTTGTTGGCCCGGGCCAACCGCTCAAGATCCCGCATGTCTTGCCAAAGCAGCCGGAAATCCCCTCCACATCGGGTAATTAATTTTTGAGCAGCCTCGGCTTCAATTTTTAGGTTTGCTGCCTTTAATCCAAAGATAGCGGCATCCTGGGCGGCAAGTTTACCGAACTCAACGGTCTTTGTAACCCTGGACCATATTCGTTTTCGGGCGTTGATAGCGGCATAAATACTAGGTTCTCCGATGAACACAATGGGAGCACCGGTCATGTCATGGATGTCTCGGAGGTGTTCGATGTTCCCGAGGGAAAGCCGGTCTGCCTCGTCCACAAGAATGGCCCTGGGATGCTCTTCCAACTCTCCCACCAGTATCTTTTTGCATCGTTCAACCGTGCCTGGCTCCATCTCGTTGATTTCGCAGCAAAGTGCGGAAAGCATTCCCCTGGCAGTCCAATCCTGCATGACCCTGAGATAGACGGAATCCATGTCTCGAACTGCATACTCCCGAGCACATTCCGTTTTGCCTCGGCCGGGGTGGCCCCAAACAACCATCAAGCCAGGCTGTCCTTGCTCCACATCTTTAACCACCGAGATGGCTTCCCTGAATGCCAAAACGAACCGGGTCTCGATGAATATTTTTTTCATAATCAAACTCCTTTTTTTGTTATCCGGCCACAGCTTGGTCGCCGGTGTTGTAAACCCGGTAGAGGTCTTTCAAATCCTCAAACCGGGAACTGTAATTCTTCTTGAACTCATCAGTCTTTTTGAAATAATCCATGAATGCTTCGTCCTCTTCGGTCAGGGGTTGGCCGTGCTCATACCGAAGGGCAAACGCATATTCGTAATGGTGCAACTCTGAATCCCAGTACTCAGGTCGGGGAATGGCGGGAGGCTTGGTTGCAGCTTTTTCAGCTTCCTTGACGGCTGTTTCAATCTCAATGATTTCAGCCTGGGACAGTACTGGTTCCGGGGCCTCGATAGCCTTGGGCTCTTCCATGTTGGAACGAATGAGTTCTTTCTGATTCCATGGGAGGATATCCAGGGCCTCGGTCATTTCAACGGGTGCCCCCAGGGATCGTAGCTTGGCCTTGGTTGTCTTGGCTTCGTTTCGCTGGCCTTTTATGGCCTGTTTGACTTGAGTCATGCCAAACTCATCTGCTGAAAGCCGGGCCACGGGATGCAGGGCTTGCACTGCTTCTGCTTTCCCAAGGGCAATTCCTTCCGGGGTATATACATAAATTTGATGGAGATCAGCGGTGTCCACCATTGCCAGCAACTTTTTAGACCGGCTCATATTCAGGAGAAAATCCGCCTCATAATCGATTCCCCACAGATGAATCCGCTTGTTCCTAGGCCGCACCGTCTCCCGCCACATAAAATCCCAGTTCAATTGAGCCACGGGCACCCCTGGACCCATGCCTGGCGCCAGCACGTCAACGGGCCTGCGTCCATCCAGGCCCCGGTGGGGATTCTGGGAGTACCACCTGAAATAACAATCGATCATCTTTGCCGCATCCCGTACGGTGGGAATCCATCCAGATGTCCGGGCTTCGTGCCATTGCTGGTGAAACTTTTCGTTCCGATGCATGTGGGCGGGTTTCGTATGGATGGAATCCCCGCAAAAGGATGGAACAAAGCACTCGAACTGCTCTTGAAAGGTCTCGAAGAAACGCTCAACCACCTTGGCCCGGCCATTGTATGGGGCGGCATGCATCACCGCGACACCGGCTCTGGCATACAGCCCGTTCAGATCGTCGAAATCAGCGTCTGTCTTGGTGAAATAAGTGCCTTTGAACGCCCGTCCATTGTCCAGGTAGACCATTTCGGGATATCTGCCCATGTTGATTACCGCATTCCTAAACGCCCCCATGATGGAGATCGTATTTTCCGTTGGCATGATCTGCCATCCAACGGGGCATCCACTCTTCCAGTCGTAAAACAGAATCAGGATCATGCGGCATTTCTTTCCCGTTTTAGGATGCTTGATAAAAAAGTTCAGCACCTTACCGTCTGCTACCAAGCATTGGCATGGTGCCAGCAGGGTCATATCCCGGGTGATATAGGAACCATACTTGTCCTTCCATGCCTTCTCCCCCTTCCTGGCCAAACAGATGACCCCAGCATTCTTTTGTTCATAATCCCGCAGCCACCGGCGAAAGGTGGTGTCCGAGCCCTCGACTTGCTTATCTCTCCGCTCCTGGGTAATCCGGGTGGCCCGAATTGCCATGACTACAGATGGTCGGCTGGGTTGCAGATAGCACTGCAGGAAGATCTTTTTTTCGTCCTCGGAAAGGGAACGTTCCCTCCACCGGTTCGTGCCATGTTTTTTCCAACCGCCCCGGCCATCACACAACACCAGGTAATCATCATTTTTTTGTTTAAGTTTCTTGTCCATTCCACGGACCGTGGTCTCGGCTACTTCACCCACCCGGGTGAAAACGGCAGGCATGAGTCGCCCAGAATTGTAAGCCAGGAGAAAGGCCTCGGCCGCATCCTTTTTTTTTCCCCAGGGGGCGGCATCAAGGGCACTCCGCCAAGCCTGAACAAGTTGGAACTTGGCCAGGCCGATTTGTTTGGCTTTGTCCGGGACGTTGATGGGAACCCTGAGTTCATGTTTATCCTCTTCGATCACCTTCAGGCCCCGCTCTTCCGTCTGGCTCATGGTCAGTTTTTCCCGGACATCAGGGGGGAGAAGATTCTTGGGGAAATACCAGTTTGATCCTCCGCGAACAATCCGTTTCACCGTGGGCCACTCCTCTTTTTCTGCCCGAATACGAACGGCCTTCTCGCTTCTATCCATGACTC
>JAEINR010000029.1 GCA_016342325.1 Desulfobacterium sp. | reverse complement strand
GCCCTGTGGGAGAGTAGGACGCCGCCGGATTATTTTTATAAAAGCCCTGATCATGGAAACATGGTCAGGGCTTTTTTTATTGGGGGACGGTTCAAGGATAATAAGTCTCTCCATGGAAACTTTATTATCCTTGGGTGTTTTTTTTGTTATCGCATATGACGTATTTGGCGACGAACGGCCTGTTGTTTGGTTACCCTGTTTTTTTGATGATGGCGCACACACCCCGGTGAAGGGTCTCTATGCACTGTTTTTCCGTTATGCCCAGCCGCTGCCTGTTGCTGATGTCGACGATCCCATCCAGAACTTCTGTTTTTTCCCCATGGCTTCCACGTATCTGAAGATTATATTCTTTGGCTGTTCCATGGAGTAGTTCCTGTTGTGTCAGGAAATTCGGTAAACGAAGATGAACTCCGGCCCTCATTCCCGTTCCAAGGTTGGAAGGGCAGGAGGTGAGGTAGCCCAGGTTGGGATCATGGGCAAATTTCAATCGCTTTTCAAGAAAAGTAAGGGCCCTGGCGAGCCGGTCGTAGGTCCCTGCAATGTCGCCGCCCTTGTCCATTGATATGATTCTCAGGTGGTCCTCTTCATTGATCCAGACTGCGAATTTCTCGTCCTTTGAAACAAAGATTCCCCTAGATTCTGGCCAATCCCTGTTAATCCCGGCTGCTTCCATGAATCGGTCTCCGGTTTCAAAGAGCAGATGCTTTTGGGCGAGGTTTTTTCGTTTGGCATCAGTCAACTCCCCAAGGGCGTGATAGCTTCCCCCAAGGTCGCCTTTCAACTCCAAAAGTGCGTTGACGGCTTGCTCCTCCACTTTGACGCGAGTTGCGGAGTCGATCAGCGGTGGAAATGGAAGGTTCGCAATATTTCGTGCAACGCGAATTCTGAAAGATTGGATATGGCCGCAGGAAAGGTCGGAATCGGAAAGGGATGCCTTGGTGAGGTCTGACCTATGGATGCGATTCGTTGGGCAGCCGTGGTAAGCCTCGATGACGGGTATAAATATTTTTGAAAAAAGTTGGTATGATTCTGCATCTCCTGCATAGATACCAATGGAGGAATCAGGGTTTCGAATGCCTGATCTGATTGCCTGCTCCAGGGAATAATCGTTTTTTGTTTGTTTCCCTTTGAGGGCATTGAAAAGAGCAGGGGTGAGGTGCTCCTTCACAAGAGAGACCGCTGTTTTTGGGAAAAGGGTGTTGATATCAATCACTCTGCTATTGTCCTGTCAATTTTGTGTGTAGGGTATGCTATCCTGGCGGTCGTAAAATCATTTGAGTAAGCTATCTAAACGATGATCTTTGGGAAGAAATGCCACGTGCAAGCACAGTCCTGACCTCGTCAAGGCGTTTACATCTGTCATAACACTTTGGAATGTTTTTTCGTTCTTCGCAGGTAAGGCAGGGACTTCTTTTAAGATATCCCAGTTCGAAGTCAAAAACATCTCTTTTTTTCGGATTTTCAATCATTTTTCCTGTCCTGAAAATGTTGATGAAGTTATTCGCAAAATATATCAGCTCATTCATGGGGCGTCAATAATGGAATGCAATTCATGAATTTTGTTGTTTTTTCTTGTCGGTAAAAAAAAAATGTGATAGGTGTTCATTGTAAGTAGCACCTGTCTCATAGTTCGCACACCATATAGTTCGCACACCATACCCAGGAGGTTCCCCAATGAATACAGAATCCAGATTCGCCGAACTCAAGGAGAGGGAGAGGGAGGCAAGAAAACAGATCATCATTGAATCTGCTCTGTCTCTTTTTGCAAAAAAACCGTTTTATGATGTAGGGATGAGGGATGTTGCAGATGAGGCAGGTGTCTCTCCGGCAACACTCTATCGCTATTTTCCAAGCCAGGAAGATCTTTTTATCGAGGCATTTCTTCAGGATATTTCTGCGGTCAGTGCCAACTTTAAGGCCATGGTTACGAGCGATAAACCGGGAACCATAGAGGCATTTGCCGTGACCTATGTGGACCATCTTTTTCAAAACGAATCCACTTTTCAAATGATGACCTACCTCATGCTCAAGGATAACCTGGCAAATCCGGCCATGGGCAAGTTTGATTCAGTTACCAAGATCTTTTTTGACGGATTTTCTGAGGTCCTTGAACGCCACGGTGTTAAAAAAGACGTACGGATTTACGCCCATTCATTTATCGCCTCAATGACCGGTATCATCATGACCTTCCGGAACCACCCCATCAAGAAAAAAGAGACGATCCGGGAGCATATCCTTCGGTTGGCCCGTGTCACAGCAGAGTTGTATCGTAAAGAGCTTCTTAATTAGTTCGGTTGCAACTGCATTTTTATTTTTTCTTCATTCCTTTTTTTTTCGATTCTTGACACCAGCCCCAACCGTCAATATATTTGTCTGGACCAAAAAGAAAGATAACGGCGAAAGCCTTTGACGATTGAGGGGTTATGGAGCAGCTTAAAAGAGATATAGAAGAGCAGCATCTGCTGATCAGCAGGATACGAAAAGAGATAGCAAAAGAGCTTGTCGGCCAACAGAAGCTTGTAGACGGGCTTCTGGCAGGTATATTGTCGGGAGGCCATGTCCTTATCGAGGGTGTTCCCGGGCTTGCAAAGACAAGCGCCGTAAAAGCCCTTGCCTCAACCATACAGGCAGCGTTTAAACGAATCCAGTTCACACCGGATCTCCTGCCTGCAGATCTCATCGGAACCGAGATCTACAGGCCCAAAGTCGGAGATTTTATCACCAGAAAAGGTCCGCTTTTTAACAACATCATCCTTGCCGACGAAATCAACAGGGCCCCTTCCAAGGTTCAGTCCGCCCTGCTGGAAGCCATGGAGGAAAATCAGGTGACCATTGGCGATACCACCTACGCGCTTCCAACGCCTTTTCTTGTTCTTGCCACCCAGAACCCCATCGAGCAGGAGGGAACCTATCAGCTTCCCGAAGCCCAGGTGGACCGGTTCATGCTCAAGATTCTCATCGACTACCCGGACAGGACCCAAGAGCTTGAGATTCTCAAGAAATCCGGGTTTAGCACCAGCGATCCCATTCAGCCTGTCATCGATCCGGACCAGCTTGCAAACATGTCAAGGTTGGTAAAAGAGATCTACGTTGACGATAAGCTCAAGGAGTATATTGTTGACATTGTCCTGGCCACCCGACATCCCGAAAAATACGGCATGGATATTGCCGAGTATGTTGAGTTCGGTGCATCCCCAAGGGCCACGATTTCTCTTGCCCAGGTGGCCCGGGTGACCGCCTTTCTCCAGGGCAGGGCCTATGTGACTCCCCAGGACATTAAAATGGCTGCTCCCGATGTGCTGCGCCACCGGATCATTCTTTCCTTCGAGGCTGAAGCCGAGGATGTTTCCACCGATGAGATCATTAAAACCGTGTTTGATTCCGTTGAGGTTCCTTAGAAAGTAAATGATTCCACGGGAGATAATAAAAAAAATAAAGCGGATCCACATCAAGAGCAGCCGGTCGGTCAACTCCATCATGGCGGGTCAGTACCGCTCCGTGTTCAAGGGATCGGGCATCGAGTTTGAAGAGGTTAGGGAGTACAGCCCCGGGGACGATATAAAGTCCATTGACTGGAAGGTGTCGGCAAGGCTCGGCAGACCGTTTATTAAGCTTTACAGGGAGGAACGTGAAAGCGTGGTGATGCTTCTCATCGACATGAGCGCATCCCAGGGCTTTGGTACCTTTTCCGGCCTGAAGCTTGAAAAGGCGGCCGAGGTTGCATCTGTCCTTGCCTTTTCCGCCATAAAGAATAACGACAAGGTGGGGGTGATTTTTTTCACCGACCGCGTTGAGAAGTATATTCCACCCCAGAAGGGGACGGGTCATATCTGGCGGCTGATCAAGGAGATCTTCACCTTTGTTCCCGAGGGAAAGGGAACCTGCCTTGCATCTGCCCTGGATTATCTCGCCAAGGTCGCAAGGAAGAGAACCACAACTTTTATCCTCTCTGATTTTCTGGACTCCGGATTTCAGAAGAACCTCAGGACCGCTCTCCAGCGGCATGAACTGATATCCGTTCTTCTATACGATGAGGGCGAATTTCACCTTCCCGAACAGGGGATCGTCAGCCTGTCCTGTTTTGAGACCGGAAAGGAACTGCTCCTGGACGCCTCGGACAAGCCCACCCGCAGATATTATGAGGACCGGAAGAGGGCCCAGCACGGTGCCATCATTGAGATTCTCAAGAAGAACGGGATTGACCTCATTGAGATGGAAACAGGTGCGTCGGTCTCTGACTCCCTCCAGCGTTATTTCAGGAACAGAGAGCGGAGGAAACTATAGATGCAGGATATCCGCGACATTCACGACATCCGGCCCCCGGTGCAGGTGGGAATGGATCCTCTCTTCATGAGAATTGCACTGATTCTATTGGTCCTGTTTGTTCTGGGATGTGTTGGTTTTTTTCTTTATCGCTACCTGAAGCGGCGAAGGATCGGGAGAACAGCAGAGGTTCCCCTGCTGCCATTGCCGCTTCCGCCTGATCAGGCGGCCCTGAAGGCCCTGGAGTCCCTTGGGGATCTCATGGCAAGGGCGCCAAGGCTCTATTACTTCAGGCTCACCGAGATAGTGAAACGTTTCATTGGAAAGCAATTTCACCTTGGGGCACCTGAGATGACCACCCAGGAGTTTGTTCTGTCCATCAGGTCCCTGGGGATAGACAAGGGGCTTCTGGCCGATGCCAGGGAGTTCCTGCTCTTTTCAGACACCATCAAATATGCCGGAGAAGATCCGTCTCCTTTGATGATGCAGGGCCATGAAGCGTTTGTCAGAAAATTCATTGTCACGGTTGCTTCAACAAACGAGAAAAACGTGCTGGAGGAGGGGGGTCACGATGTTTAGGTTTGCCTCTCCGATTTTTTTATCCCTACTGGTTATTGTTCCCCTGCTGCTTCTGTTCAGGGCGAGGAATTCAAAAAGCGTAAGCGTCAGAACTTCCGATTTATCGTGGCTGAAAGCGTCACCGGTCACGCTGTTTCTCCTCGTTTCCCGGGCCCTTCCCCTGGTCAAGTATTGCGGCCTCGTTCTTTTGGTCGTTGCCCTGGCAAGGCCCCAATGGGGCACCAAAAAGATGAACGTCAAGACAGAAGGGATCAACATCGTTCTTGCCCTGGACCTTTCCGAGAGCATGGCCGCCCTTGACTTCAAGCTGGACGGCAGTATTGTCACCCGCCTTGATGCGGTGAAGAGCGTGGTCAAGGAGTTCATCATGAAGCGGGACGGTGACAGGATCGGCATGGTGGTCTTCGGCTCCCAGGCCTTTACCCAGCTTCCCTTGACCCGGGATTACGACACCCTCTCCTTTGTGATGGACAAGTTGAAGATCGGGGCCGCAGGACCCAGCACGGCCATCGGCGATGCCATTGGCATCTCCTTGAAGCGGCTTGAGGACATTGAGAGTAAATCTAATATTATCATTCTTTTGACCGACGGAAAGAGCAACAGCGGAGAGATCTCTCCCGTGGCCGCCGCCGACATCGCAAAACAACGGAATGTAAAGGTCTATACCGTGGGGGTGGGGCAGAAGGGCAAGGCACCGTTTTTGGTGAACGATCCCCTGTTCGGGGAGAGATATGTTTACCAGCAGGTGGACATGGACCATGAAACCCTGAAGGAAATTGCTGGCCGGACCCAGGGAGAATTTTTTGCTGCCGGCGACACCGAGTCCCTGGGAAGGATCTATGATATTATCGATTCCCTGGAGAAAACCGAGGTGGAGGTCAAGGCCTGGGCCGAGTATGATGACCTTTATGTCATGTTTGTGTTGGCAGGCGCACTCCTTCTCGGCGGTGCTGTTCTCCTTTCAAATACACGACTGTTAAGGATTCCGTAAGTACAATGAAATTATCCAATCCCCACATGCTCTATCTTGTCTGGGTGGTGCTCCTGTTGGCAGGGGGGATCGTCTATGGCCATAGAAAACGGGCCAAAATTCTGGGCCGGTTTGCCACGGCAAAGGCCTTTGAGACCATTGCACCTGGAGTTAAAACAAAAAAACGGTTGATCCGCGGGGTGTTGACGACCCTGGCCCTCTTCTGCCTGGTTGTTGCCCTGGCAGGCCCCCTGGTGGGGTTCAGGTGGGAAACGGTTGAACAGAAGGGGGTGGATGTCATGATCTGCCTCGACCTTTCCAGGAGCATGCTGGCCCAGGATATCAAGCCGTCCCGCCTGGAGCGGGCAAAGCGTGAGATCATCGACCTCCTGGGGATGATGAAGTCCGACAGGGCAGGGCTTGTGGCTTTTGCAGGCAAAGCCATCCTTCAATGTCCCCTTACCATGGATCACAGCGCTTTTAACATTTTTTTAAACGCCCTTGAGCCTGACTATCTTCCCGTGGGCGGCACCGATATTGGCGGTGCCATTGAAACGGCCCTTTCCGGGTTTGAGAAGGAGCAGGCGTCTGAAAAGGCGATCATCATCATCACCGACGGTGAAAATACCTCAGGAACCCCCCTTGAACTTGCCAAGAAGGCGGCCAAAGCAAATGTCAGGATTTTCTGCATCGGTGTGGGCAGCGAGTCTGGGGCACCTGTTCCGGACAGCAGCGGTGGTTTTAAGAAGGACGACCAGGGCCGGATCGTGATTTCAAAAGTCGATGATGCCGGGTTGGAAAAAATTGCAGCAACGGCCCGGGGGGTGTATGTGCGCTCCGTTGCCGGGGACATGGATCTTGACCGGATTTATGACCAGGAAATCCGGGGCAAGATGGAAAAAAAGACCCTGAAGAGCGGCAAACGAAAGGTGTGGGAGAACAGGTTTCAATGGTTTCTCTTTCCGGCCGTTGTGCTGTTTTTGATCGAAACAATGCTCGCAGACAATCGGAAGGGCATCTTTTTTTCTTTTTTCTTTGCTGTTGTGGTTCTTGCTTCAACCCCGGCACCTGGTTTTGCCGGTGCTTCCAAAAGCGTTGAAAAGGGGATCGAAGCGTATCGAGCCGGGGAGTATGAACAGGCAGAAAAGCATTTCATTGACGCCCAGCTGGACCGGCCTGGGATGGCAGAACTTTACTATAACATCGGAAGCGCCGCCTATAAAAAAGGCGATTATGAAGCGGCTGTTAAAAATTTCACCCGGGCCGGGGAAACCGATGATTCCAATCTGAAAACCCGGGCCCTGTATAACCTTGGAAATGCGTTGTACCGTTCGGGAAGGATTGAAGAGGCGGTAAAGGAGTATGAAGGGGTGCTCTCCCTTGCCCCCGGGGACACCGAGGCAAAAGAAAACCTTGAGTTTGTAAAGAAAAAACTTGAGGAGCAGAAAAAACAGCAAAAAAATCAAGACAAAGAGAATCAAGACAAAGATCAGCAGAACAAAGACCAGCAACAGGAAAACAAGCCTGGGGGTGACAAGGAGCAAAACAGGGACAAGGATAAAGGCAAGCAGAATAACCCGTCGTCTGATGAAAGTCCCAAAGATTCCAAAGGCTCCGAATCAAAGGATCGTCCCGAGGATTCCCGGGACAAGCAGGACAACGCGTCCCAATCTCCGGATGACAACCCGGAAAAACAGGACGACAGCAAAGAACAGGCCCGACAACAGTCACCCCCGGAGAAGGGGCAATCTGCAGCCATGGATCAGCAGGCCCAGGCCCAGGAAAGAATGCTCAACCGCCTTACGGACAAGCCCGGAAAAGCCATGATGCCGGCCTATGACAAGGGGCGTGTTACCAAGGACTGGTAAAGGATAGAGATGAAACGATTGCTTTTTTTTGCATTGATCCTGGTCGTAGTTCCCGTCCAGGTGTTTGGGTTTACCGCAACCGCAAGGGTTGATAGAAACCGGATCTCCGAGGGCGAATCCCTGACCCTCAGGGTTATTGTTCAAGGGGGGGAAGCCGTTGTTGACACCTCGGTTGTCGCCGATTTCAAGGTGGTTCCCAGGGGGACCAGCACCAGTGTCAGAATCATCAACGGGGAGTATTCAAAGAACATTACCCATCAATATGTCCTTCTGCCGAAGACCCGGGGGCGCTTAACCATTCCGCCGCTGCCGGTGACCCTTGACGGGGAGTTGGCCCATACCAAGGCAATCAATGTCGAGGTGGGCAAGCGTGCCGCGGCCGACGATCGTGCCGGGGATGTGTTTGCCCGGGCCACCCTGTCTCCTCGGATCCTGGTTCCCGGCCAGCAGGCGATCTACACCTTCAGGCTCTACAGCGCTGTTCAGATCTCCAATGCAAGGCTTCAGCAGCCAAGGTTCAGCGGATTTTCCGCCAAGGAAGCGGGTAAGCGAGAGAGCTATGGAAAGGTTATCAATGGCAGGTCCTACGAGGTTACCCGGATCTCCTATGTTCTTATGGCTGAAAAAGAGGGGGATGTTGAGATTGAACCCGCAGTGGTGACCTGCGACATACCCGTGGTTGATTCCCGGGATCCCATGGGCGATCCGTTCTTTGGCAACCGGTTTTTTTCCATGGGGCGGCACGAAACCAGGCGCTATGCCACGGAGCCCTTCAAGGTAACGGTCAACCCCATGCCGGTCTATCACGGTGCCGGTCGGTTTTCCGGCCTTGTGGGGCGTTTCAGCCTGGGCGCCGGGCTGGACCGCGACACTGTGGCAAGCGGGGAGTCCGTGACCCTCACCCTTACTGTCTCAGGGACGGGAAACATTATGGATGCCCAGGCCCCGGAGGTCCGTGTGTCAGATTCCTTTAAGGTTTACGATGACGTTCCCGAAGAGAAAATAACCCTTACCCCGGATGGGTTCCAGGGGGACAAGATCTTCAAGCGGGCCCTGGTGCCGGTGGCACCGGGTAATTTTGTTCTTGAGCCGGTCGAGCTTTGTTATTTCAGCACGGATACGGGGGCCTATGAAACGGTGTCAACACCCTCGCTCAAACTCTCTGTTAAGCCGTCCGGAAAGAATGGCGGTGTTCCCCAGATAGCTGTAACCGATGGGGGAAAGGTCGGCGTTGGGAAACAAGCGGTTGAATTCACCGGGGATGATATCCTCGCCCTTAAGGAAGGGACCCATGTGCTGGTTCCCCATCGGGCGATCCCCTTGCCCCTCTTCCTGACGATTTTGGTTGTTTTATCCGGGCTGTTGCTGGTTCCCAGGGCAGTGATGGTTTTCGGGAAAAAGGAAGCGTCTGCTTCCGCTCTCATGGGAAAACGGTCAAAAGATTGCCTTAAAAAGGCTGAATCCAAAAATATTTCCCAGGAAGATTTTTTCCGAAATCTATACACAGCCCTTGTGTCAAGGGTGCTGGCCCGGGGAAGCGTCTCCGGGGAGACCCTTACAGCAAGGGAGGTTTCTGATATTTTATCCAAGGCAGGCCATGGCGAAGAAAAGATAAGGGAGGCGACTGCCATGCTCAACGACATCGAATCCGCACGATACGGCGGCGCATCCTTTGATAGTACTATGAAAAACGATTTGCTCAAACGGGCAAAGCGTGTTGTTAAAACCCTGGGTATTGCACTGGTGTGTCTTGGACTTTTTTCTGCCATGCCAACCCAGGGAAGGACCGATGATTCCGGAACCCTGTTTCTGGAGGGGGTCAATCTCTACAAGGCCGGGCAGTTTCAAGATGCAGCCGTTAAATTTGAGCGGGTTGCAGAAAACGGAATCAAAAACGGCGAACTCTACTACAACATTGCCAATGCCTATTTAAAGGCCGGCGAGGTCGGTCCGGCCATTCTGTGGTATGAGAGGGCGGTAAGGCTCATTCCCCTTGATCCCGATCTCACCTACAACCTTGACTATGCCAAAGGGCTTGTGGCCGATGAAATCCCGGAAAAGACCATGGATATTTCCGGGCTGCTCTTTTTCTGGGAAAAGTATCTCCCGTCATGGTTGGTTCAATATGGCGCCCTTTTATTGTGGTTCGGGTTTGTGCTCCATACAGGGGTTCGCATGGCCCGAAAAAAACCGATCTTCACCCCTGCCGGAGTGGTTCTGTTCGTTGCCTCTCTCATCATCATGGCCACGGCCTTTTTCGATTACTATCAGCAATCCTCAGATTCCCATGCCGTTATCCTGGCGAATGAGGCCTCCGTCCGGTCCGGTTTTTCGGACGATGCAACCGAGCTTTTCGTCCTCCACGCAGGAACAAAGGTGAGGGTGGAAAGAAGGGAGGGTGGTTTTCTAAGGATCGCATTTTCAAAAGACAAGGTCGGCTGGATCAGGGCTACCGCCGCAGGGATCATCTGATTAATAAGAGAACGTTGTAATTAGGGGTGCGCAGGGTTCTATTTTCTGAATTTCGTTATTTTCTTTTTGACAAAATCGTCCAGGCAAGTAATATATATGGAATCACTTCTAACATTTTTACGGAGGTTCCCATGGCCAGGTCTTTTTTAAGAGCAGTTGTTGTTCTGTCTGTTTTGTTGTGGATGTCCCCTTGGGTTTTTGCGTCTTCCCAGGACGGTGTCGATGCCATCACCGGGCAATGGTTGACAGCCGAAGATGAATCCGTTGTCGAAATTTACACGTGCGAGGATTCCCTTTGCCTCAGGATCGTATGGCTCAAGGAGCCGTTAAGGGATGATGGTACCCAAAAGGTTGACGAGAACAATCCCGATACTGAAAAGCGAACAAACGAGATTATCGGTATGATCATCGGGTCCGGGTTTGAATACCAGGGGGACAAGCTTTGGGAGGGCGGCAATATCTATGATCCCGACAGCGGGAAAACCTACTCCTGCAAGATCGAGCTTGAGGGTGACGAACTCAAGGTGCGCGGTTTTATCGGCCTTTCTCTATTTGGAAGAACCGAGATGTGGAAACGGAGATGAAATTCATGTTTGAAATCGATCGCACCGTCCTGCTCCTCATCGATGTCCAGGGCAGGCTTGCCCAGATGATGCACGGAAAAGAGGCGTTGTTCGCCTCCCTTAAGACCCTGTTAAAGGGAATGGAGATATTAGGTGTTCCGGTGATATGGATGGAACAGCTTCCTGACAAGTTGGGGCCTACCACCCCGGAGATAGCAGCGTTCCTGCCTGGGGCGAGTCCCATTCCAAAACACAGTTTCAGCTGCTGCGGCAATCCCGGGTTCATGGAGCGGTTTAGTCTCATCAACAGGGACCAGGTGTTGCTCACCGGTATCGAGTCCCATATCTGCGTCTATCAGACGGGCATGGATCTTCTTCAAAGGGGATTTGAGGTCCAGGTGGTTACCGATTGTGTTTCTTCACGAACACTTGAGAATAAGACCCTTGGGATCGAACGGATCAAGCAATCGGGCGGCGCTGCCACAAGCTGTGAGATGGTTCTGTTTGAGCTGATGAAGGCTGCCCAGGGCGAGACATTCAAGCGTCTGGTTAAGGTCATCAAGTAGCCGGACCAAAATCAGGCAGCGATATCCAGGAGGGTTCCGGGCTGTTTTTCTTTTTCGGCCGTGGCGGCATAGGCTGCTGCCGCATCTTTGCCCTTGGCTGCCCTGAGCATTATCAGTTCCCCAGCGGCGCTGGCTGAAGTGGCTGCGGCATTGGCTGCCACTTTTCGGTCCTGGGCCGATGGGGATGCCGGGGCAAGGGCGGCGGCTTTGATCCTGCGCATTTTTTCCATCGTGGCCCGAGGGTTCCCGGGAATGGCAGAGGTGTCAATGGATACCTCACCTGCAACCGCGTAGTTTATACCGTCCGGACCCCGGGTGTACTCAAGTTTGGCTCCCGAAGTTACATATTGTCCTCCTGCTGAGATATGCGCCATTTCATGGGCCCGCACCTCGGTATCGGTTCTTTTCAGCGCCTGAACGAGTTTGAGTTCCCCTTCGGTCAATCCCACTGTTTGTGCCTGATCGCTCTCCCCTGTGGTTTTTTCAAGGGGCGCTGTATTGCTTTTGGGTTCGCGTTCTCCACCATCGGTGGTGGCTTTTGCGGACTCGTTTTTCAGGGCAGGATCAGGGGTTGGAACGGTGGTAAAACCGGTCATGTGTGGGGTCTGGGATGCAACGATGGGCGTCATGATCGTCCTCCTGAAATCGGTAAGGGTCTGGATTGGATAATACAGGAGTTCAGACTTTTTTTGCAAGGAAAAAACGTTTGACTTAGGGGGGGTTACGGTCAAGAGCAGAAGGCTATCCGGGTGTTTGTCCATAAAACCGTTGACACCAAGGGGTTTAAGCCTGTATACTTCAAGAATCCGCATTTAAAATGGGATGATATCGACGATCGAGTTAATTACATATAACAACAATAGGGAATATGCAAGGCTAATTTTACATGGATCGAACAGCAGAGATAAGCCGGGTAACACGCGAGACAGAAATCGAAGTCGAATTGACGATTGACGGTTCCGGGAAAGCCGATGTTTCAACGGGTATTCCTTTTTTTGATCACATGCTGACACTCTTTGCGGTGCATGGTTTTTTTGACCTTGCGCTGAAGGCCAAGGGGGATCTTGAGGTGGATTTTCACCATACCGTTGAAGATACCGGTCTTGTTCTTGGCCAGGCCCTGTCAAGGGCCTTGGGGAAACGGGAGGGAATATGTCGGTACGGACAGGGCGCCGTGCCCATGGATGAAGCCTTTTCTAGGGTGAATGTGGATCTCTCCAACCGTCCCTATCTTGTGTACAATCTTCCTTCAACCATCCGGTCCGTCGGCAGTTTCGATGCCTACCTTGCCAAAGAATTTTTTATGGCGTTTAGTGTCAAGGGGGGGTTGAACCTTCACATCAATGCCGATTACGGTGACAACGAGCACCACATACTTGAGTCTATATTTAAGGCCCTGGGAAGGGCATTGAAGCATGCTTGCAAAATTGATGGCAATATCGCCGGGGTTTTATCCAGTAAGGGAAGTCTTTGATCCGGTATTGAATCCCGTTGAACGTCACTCTTTGTTCGCCAGTGGTGTTGACAATTGATGTCCAGTCATTATCTTGATAGTTTTTATTAAAAGTTAACCTGGATTTGGAGCTTGTCTCGATAATATGCTTATTCCCCAAGAGAAAATTTCGGAGATAATCAATGTCTCTGATATTGTGGATATCATATCAGAGTCGGTGATTTTAAAGAAATCGGGTAGAAACTATTTTGGTCTCTGCCCGTTTCATTCCGAAAAGAGCCCCTCGTTTTCTGTTAGTCCGGAAAAACAGATATTCCACTGCTTCGGTTGCAGTGCCGGGGGTAATGTTTTCTCGTTTTTGATGCGCCACCACGGTCTTTCGTTTCCAGAGGCCGTGAAGATGGCTGCCAGGAGATACAATATCCAGGTGGAGACCGGACAGGTCAGCCCGGAGAGACAGAAGCAGCTTGCGCTGAGAGAAGGGCTCTTCAGACTCAACAATCAGGTCATGGAGCACTATTGTGGGCTTTTAAGCAACAGTCCCAAGGCGGATATGGCCAGGAAGTATATGAAGGATCGCGGCATCACCTCTGAAACCATCGAGCAGTTCTCCCTTGGTTTTGCCCAGGAGAGCTGGGATGACATGGTTTCTTTCTTCAGGCGGATGAAGCTTAGTCGGAGTCTGGCCGAGCAGTCTGGGCTTGTGCTTGCCAGGGAGCAGAAAGCCGGGTATTATGATCGGTTCAGGAACAGGATCATCTTTCCCATTGTCGATATCAGTATGCAGGTGGCAGGTTTTGGAGGGCGGGTCATGGATGACGCCATGCCAAAGTATCTCAATTCCCCTGAAACCCCTGTTTACAGTAAAGGAAGAATGCTTTACGGACTGCATGCTGCAAAGCAGTATTGCAGGCAGGCCGATTGTGTTTATATTGTTGAAGGGTATTTTGATTTTCTTTCCCTTTTTCAGAACGGGGTCAGAAATACAGTGGCAAGCCTTGGGACAGCGTTGACATCCGATCATGTCAGGTTATTAAAGGGGTATGCTTCCAGGGCTGTACTTGTATTTGATTCCGACGATGCCGGTATCAATGCCGCAAAGCGAAGTATTGCAACCTTTGTGACGGAGGGACTGGATGTTCGGATTTTGGTGCTTCCCCGGGGGCAGGATCCTGATTCGTTTGTCACTTCCTTTGGCGCCCAAGAGTTCCAAGGGGTTGCAGACGAGGCCATGTCGGTTATAGACTTTCTCACGGAAACGGCTGTGACTAAGTTTGGCAGTTCCGTTGAGGGTAGGATCTCTATCTTGGATGAAATGAAAGGGCATCTTGCATCTGTCGAGGATAGTGCGGCAAGGTCCCTTTATGTCAGGGAGCTTGCCCAGCGTCTTGGAATTGATGAGGCTGCCGTTCTTGAGAAGGTTCGGGATACGGTTGCCGGTCTTAAGACGGGTCGGCGAATGCCGGCAGACATCGAAGGGGGGCGGTCACCGAGCCAGGATGGGGGTGACGCAGGGCTTGAGTCCTACCGGCGGGAGCGGCAGATGCTCGCCATGCTTCTGCAATATTCGGATGTGAGGGCTGAGGCACGAAATCGATGCCTTCTGGATTATTTCTATTGTGAGCGGTTCCGCAGGATCGGAGCGATTGTAATAGGGTTTGAGGAACATGAAGGGTCTCTGGCTGCTGATCTTATGGCTGTCTTGGAGAACGATGGGGATCGAGAGCTGGTTGCTTCCCTTGCCATGATGGATGGTGGGCAATCGGATAAAGTTTTAGATAAATCTATTTTTTTAATGAAAAGAATTGTCAAGGTGAGGAACAGGAACGAAAACACCTTGGCAAACCAAATAAGAAGAGCGGAACAGGGCGGTGATTCCCAGCTTCCCCTTGACCTCCTAAAGAAGAGGCAAGCGGAAATTCGGCAATTGCATGGTTATGAATGATAAAAAGCCTTTGGGAGGCATTTTTCTATGGCAGCAGAATCGGTTGAAACACAGGAGAATAAAGCTGTTTCTAAGAAAGTGTTAAAGAAACTGATTGAACAAGGAAAAAAAGAGGGTTTTCTCTCCTATGTCGAAATCAATGAGGCCATTTCTGACGATTTGAAATCTTCGGATCAGATTGATGATATAATGGTTATGTTCAAGACGCTTGGCATAACCCTGGTCGACACGGATAAGGCTGGAAAGCTTAAGGCTAAGGCCAAGGCCCCGAAGAAAAAAGCGAGCAGCGCCAAGGCCAAGGCTACCTTGGCCGGCAAGGCTGGGGCGGAAAAGAAGAGTGCCCCTGCCAAGAAGGCGGAGAAGAAATCCACCACCGGGAAGGCCACGGCAGCCGATATGGAGTTCGGCACGGTCACGGATCCTGTCAAGATGTATTTGAGGGAGATGGGGATGGTCACCTTGCTGAGCCGTGAAGGTGAAATCGAAATCGCCAAAAAGATTGAGGTGGGAGAGCGTGAGGTGCTCCGTGGTTTGCTGGCAAGCCCCATCGCAGTGGAGCTCATTCTTGCCCTGGGTGGCAGGATGGGGGGGCAGGACGGTAAGGTGGAGGAAAACCGCCTTCGGCCCAAGCACATCCTCAGGGATGTTGATGAGGGTGACGGTATGGTGGATGAGGCTGTCAAGCTTGAGAAGTTTCTTGCATCTCTGGATGAGATTAATGCGATCCACGGTATCAACCAGGATAACAGGGATCAGGTTCTTTCTGGGGGGCTTGAGCCTTCGGCGGTGCGCAAGCTCAGGGATGAGGTTCGCGGCAACAACGAGAAAATCTATGACCTGCTCAAGGCGTGGCGGTTTGAAAGTGAGGTGGTGGACAATATAGAGCGGACTATCCGGGCAAACATTCACTGGTTTGATACCATGGATGACCTGTTGAAGAAGTGCTCTGCCACCTTTAAATCAAAAAGAGATGAGATGTGCGGGATGCTCGACGATGTTGAAGAATTTGTCGTCTGGACTACGGAACGTTCTGATATCACCCCGGAACGGGCAGCGGTTCTTCACAGGGATCTTTCTGCCATAACCATCCAGATTGCCATCCGTCAGGACAGTGTCAAAGGGGGCGCCACTCCCCTTAAAAAGATCATTAAAGGCATTGATAAGGGGCGGATGATCGCCAAGAGCGCCAAGAGCGAGCTTGTTCGGGCGAATTTACGTTTGGTTGTCAGTATCGCAAAGAAGTACACCAACCGTGGGCTTCAGTTCCTCGATCTTATCCAGGAAGGAAACATCGGGCTGATGAAGGCCGTGGATAAGTTTGAGTACCGGCGTGGGTATAAGTTCAGCACCTATGCCACCTGGTGGATACGCCAGGCCATTACCCGGGCCATTGCGGACCAGGCAAGGACCATCCGTATTCCGGTTCACATGATCGAGACCATCAACAAGCTTATCAGGACATCCAGGTATCTTGTCCAGGAAATGGGTAAGGAGCCTTCTCCCGAGGAGATCGCAGAAAAGATGGAGATTCCCCTTGATAAGGTGCGGCGGGTGCTCAAAATTGCCAGGGAACCCATATCCCTTGAAACTCCCATTGGGGAGGAGGAGGATAGTCATCTTGGGGATTTTATCGAGGATAAGAAGTTTTCTCTTCCCTCGGAGGCGGCTATCAATCTCAATTTGGCTGAGCAGACCCGGAAGGTGCTGGCAACCCTGACCCCCAGGGAGGAGAAGGTGCTTCGCATGCGGTTTGGTATTGGAGAGAAGGCCGATCACACCCTGGAAGAAGTTGGTAGGGATTTTACGGTTACCCGGGAGAGGATCCGGCAGATTGAGGCCAAGGCGCTTAGGAAATTGCGTCATCCGACCCGGAGTCGTAAATTAAAGAGCTTTATTGAGATTTAGCCCTTGACATAATTCATATATCCTATATACTTCCTCAGTTCGTTGATGGAGTGCAAGGGCCCATAGCTCAGTTGGTAGAGCCACCGGCTCATAACCGGTCGGTCCCTGGTTCGAACCCAGGTGGGCCCACCATCTTGTCAGGCCGTTTCAATTGGAATGGTTGCGTTTACTAGACAGAGGGTGGATGACTATATATGGCTGTATTGTTGCAATTGGGTTTTGATAGGTCGATAAAGAGCGTGGTGAAGAATGCCACGCTCTTTCTGTTTTTATTCTAAGGGGAATGTATGAACCTGACAACAAGGGATTTGCTGAAACTGGTAGATGATATCGCACCCTTTGGTCTTGCTGAGGAGTGGGATAACTCCGGGCTTCAGGTCGGAAATATCGATTGGCCGGCTGGTCGAGTACTAGTGGCCCTTGATGTTACAACCGAGGTCATGGCCGAGGCGGTCGCCTGGGGAGCCGATCTGGTTTTGACCCACCACCCCCTCATGATCCGTACCCCGCGCTCCATCGATTTCGGCGCCATGCCCGGGGCGGTTATTGCCCTTGCTGCAGCCGACCAGATTTCCATTGTCTCTGCCCACACAAATCTTGATAAGGCCCTGGGTGGCCTGAATGATTGTTTCGCACAAAAGCTTGGCCTGACCCAAGTGTCCCGATTTCAACCTTCGATTCCGGGAAACGATGAAATTACGCCGGCTCCGGGGCTCGGCAGAATCGGAGAGCTTGATCAGCCAATGCCGCTTTTTGAACTTGCGGACACTATAAAATCGAACCTTGGTATCTCGGGCCTTCGGGTCGTGGGGGACAGGGGTCTCATGGTAAAAAAAGTAGCCGTATGTACCGGAAGCGGAGGGTCCCTTGTGAAAGAGTTCCTCGGGGCGGGGGCTGACGTTTTTATCACGGGAGACATGAAGTATCATGAAGCAAGGGAAATTGAACAGGCGGGTCTTGCCCTCATCGATGTCGGTCACTTTGCGTCCGAGCATATCGTTGTGGAGCTCCTTGTTCAGCGCCTTGTTTCATCAGCCGAAACGGCAGGGTTTGAGATCGACGTCAGGGGATTTGACGGTGAGTTAGACCCGTTTATAATGGTATAAATTAGCGTGCCGCCCGCCGCTGGTTTCCATTCCAGCGATCACTGGAGAATGGGTGGCCACAGGGGAAATCAAGATGCAGGAGATAACAAGGGAGGATATCGATATTCTGGTCCAGCTTCAGAAGGCTGAGACCGAGACCGTTCGTATCGAGTCTTTTCTCAAGAAAATTGATAAGGATAAATCCAGCCTGGAAAAAAAGTTGGCAAAGTTCGAGACCGCCCTTGGGGTTAAAAAGGATGCTCTTGAGCGGGCCACTATCCTCCGCAAGGAGGCTGAAGCCGAAGTTCAGATGGTTGCCGATCGCATCGTCAAGAGTAACGAAAACTTACGGCTGGTGAAGACGAACAAGGATTATCAGGCACTCCAGCGCGAGGTGGACGATAACCGGAAGCGCAAGGACAATCTGGAGAACGGTTTGATTCAATTTCTTGAGGATGAGGAAGCCAAGCAGGCACTTGTTGAAGAGAAAGCGTCCGAGTTTGCCCAGTTGGCCGAAAAGAATCGAGCGGACCAGGAAGAGATCCACAAAAAAGGTGAAAATGATCGGGAACTGCTGGCCCAATACCGTCAGCAGCGGGAAGAAATCGGTGTGAAACTCGATAAGTCGCTTTATCGGAAGTTCAACGAGATTTCTGATTCCAGCGGTGGCTTGGCAGTGGTTCAGGTGAGAGATCATTTGTGCAGGGGATGTTTTATGAGTATTCCTCCCCAGCTATACATTGAAGTACAGCGGGCCAATAGCTTGATTATGTGCCCCCAGTGTAATAGAATTCTCTATTATGCTGAACCAGAAGAAAATACGGTCGGAGTAGACTAGGCGATCGCTGGATCGAAAGATCTGGAGGAAAGTCCGAACACCATAGGGCAGGACGCTCCATAACGTGGAGTCGCGGCGACGTGAAGGAAAGTGCAGCAGAGAATAGACCGCCTGGTACCCCTTGGGGTGTCGGGTAAGGGTGAAACGGTGCGGTAAGAGCGCACCAGTTTTCCAGGTGACTGGAAAAGCTTGGTAAACCCCGTCCGGTGCAAGACCAAATAGAGAAGTGTTTGAGGGCTGCCCGCCCGAGCTTCCGGGTAGGTTGCTTGAGGTGCATGGCAACATGCATCCCAGATGAATGATCGCTGCCCTGGTATCGGGTAACTGTGCCAGGGAACAGGATTCGGCTTACTGGCTGGTCCGGCCGTATTTTTTCTTTTTAATGCTCAACTTTCGGAGTCAGCACGTTTTTACATGCTGTTCACCAACGGTGACGTCCGGAAGTTGAGTTGAAAGCAGTTTTATAAGGATCGATTATGCTACTTATAGAAGAGCTTAAGGTCGAGGTTGGCGGAAAGGAGATTCTCCAGAACGTCAACCTCCACGTTCCTCCGGGAGAGACCCACATCCTGTTCGGACCCAACGGGTCCGGAAAAACATCGCTGATGATGACCATCATGGGCTTTTCAGGATATAAGGTCACCCGGGGGAAGATCCGTTTCAAGGGTGAGGACATCACCCACATGCCGGTACATGAAAGGGCAAGACTCGGTACCGGTGTTCTTTTTCAACGCCCCCCCACCATCAACGGCCTTTCCACCCGCCGGATGGTGGAGATTTGCGGCAATGGAAGAAAGGTGGATGTGGACGCCATGTCCAAACGCCTCAATTTCCAGGATTTTCTTGACAGGGATGTGAACAGTAACCTGTCCGGCGGTGAGATCAAGCGAAGTGAGCTTCTCCAGCTTGCAGCCCAGGACCCCGACCTTTTGCTTCTGGACGAGCCTGAATCCGGGGTGGACCTTGAGTCCATCGTACTCTTGGGTGACAACATCAACCAGCTGTTGAACCGGGGCATCAAAAATCAGCCCGCCTGTGGGAAAGGCCTCGTCAATGCCAAACCAAAGTCTGCCTTGGTCATCACCCACACCGGCCATATTCTTGATTACATCACGGCGGATAGAGGCCAGGTTCTCTACCAAGGGCAACTGCGATGCTCACGCAATGCCAGGGAAATTCTCAAGTGGATCCGGGAGTACGGATATGAGGAGTGTGTCGGATGTTCAGCATAGATGAGTCTAACCCTGTGGACCTTGCCCACTATAGTGCCGAAGCCGAGGATCACAGCTACCAGGAGACCCTTGGCCAGATAAACGGTGAAGATGCCCAGGCGTTTCTGAAGGTGGGGATCGAGACCCAATCCTCCCTTCGATCCGGTTCCTTTATCCAAAAGGACGCCACCATTGTCCACTGCAGTGGCTCAACGGACGGGGTGGAGATCTCCGGAATTGCCCAGGCCTTGGAAAAGGACCCCGGGCGTGGGAAATACCTATGGCGGCTTCTGGATCCGGAAAAGGATCAGTTCACCCAATCGGCTAAAAACGCCCCCCTCCAGGGGTTCTTCATCCAAAGCAAGCCGGGGGTGAAGACGAAAAAACCGCTTCAGACCTGCCTTCACATGGCAAAGGAAGGGTTTGCCCAGAACGTCCACAACCTCATCATTGCCGAAGAGGGGTCCGAGATCCATATCATCGCCGGGTGCTCCACCTCTGAGCATCTTAAATCCGGTATCCACATCGGTTTGTCTGAGTTTTTCGTGAAAAAGGGGGCTACCCTGAAATACACCATGATCCACGACTGGGGCAAGAATGTCTGCGTCCGGCCGAGGACCGCCGTCC
Source organism: Desulfobacterium sp. (assembly GCA_016342325.1). Classification (GTDB taxonomy): domain Bacteria; phylum Desulfobacterota; class Desulfobacteria; order Desulfobacterales; family Desulfobacteraceae; genus Desulforapulum. The sequence goes on along the minus strand of JAEINR010000029.1, from coordinate 37,352 downwards.
ATGTGGAAGAGGGTGGGGTGTTTATTTCCAATTATATCTCCCTCAAGCCGGTGGGCTCCCTTGAATCCAATCCTGTGACCTATCTTGAAAAGGATGCCACGGCCCGGTTCAATTCCATTCTTGTTGCCGGTAAAGGTTCATACATGGACGTGGGCTCAGTGGTTGAGCTCAGGGCGCCCGGAGCACGGGCCGAGATCATATCAAGGGCCATTGTAGCCGGTGGAACCATCATCTCCAGGGGACATATCAAGGCGCTCGTACCCGGAGTCAAGGGACACCTGGAGTGCAAGGGGTTGATCCTCAAGGAGGGACTTCTCCATGCGATTCCGGAGCTGTCCGGTCACACCCCCGGGGTAGAACTCTCCCATGAGGCAGCTGTCGGAAAGATCGACAAACGTGAGATCGAGTACCTCATGGCAAGGGGGCTTGATGAGGACGAGGCGGTCTCCACCATTGTCAGGGGATTTTTAAATGTGGATATCGAGGGACTTCCTGCGGAACTTGTCGCAAGGATGGACAAAGCAGTTCAGGAGACTGAACAGGACATGATGTAGGGCTTGACCATACCATGGCAATTAGTTGTGAAATATCGTTCAAAGAAAAGGCAAACTTATTCTCCTTTGAGTATTTGAAGTGCATCCGCTTCATTGAAGGCGTGGACTCAGAGGATTACGTCCTTACCAAAAAGCTTTACTCCAAGCTCATTACTGCGTCCCACCTGTTGGAGGATTTCCTCGACTTTCATGGGGCAAAGAACAACCGGGATTGGGTCTTCTACCGTGAGCTTTCCGCAGCCATGCGTCACCTTGCCTTGGCAGGCTATTCCCAGAAACACATCCTCAACCGTCTGGGGTTTTACGAACTCAAGGATACAGAGGCGTTCAAGCGTGAGTCCAAAGAAACCCTCTTGATGATCCAGAACTCCATCAAGCTTGCCGCGCCAGTTATTCTCAAGGAGGCAAACAAGCTTGAAATCGATATTCCCGAGTTTGGGTATGATCCAAGGTTCTTCCCGGGGATCATGACCGGCGAGCAGCTGGAGCATAATATCGACGATCTGGATGACCGTGACCCCCAGCAGCAGAACCTTACCAGCATTGCAAGCGATTTTCTGGAGATCATCGGTGGTTTTGAGCAGTTCTCGTTCTACGAGCGCTACGACCGCCAGGCCATCCGGGAACTGGTCCCGGAAAAGGTGAACGAGGTCGGCATCCGCAGGTTCGAGATGCTCCTCCACAATCTCCAGAGTTCCTTTGATTCCTACGTGATCCACGGCGGCTTTTTACAAGGCAACCGAAAGCTGAAACTGCTCAGGAGCCATTTTTCCATCGTATTCCATATCCTCCAGGTCATGGGACGGTTGCTCCACTTTTATGAACGCCACCTCCACGATGTTGAGTACAAGGATACCTACAAGAGTGTTAGTGAATCCCTGGCAGGGATCATCGATCCCGATGCCCTCCTGGACCGGGCAATCAATTACGGACTGTTTTACGCCTGGCAATTCCTTTCATCGGGCAAACAGCTTGCCTCCCAGGTGCTGAACGAAAGCATTGACCGTTCCTCCATCATTGTGGGCATTCCCCAGGAGAGGGGGTTCCACAGCCGGCCGAGCCTGCTGGTGGCCAAGATCGTCCAGCACTACGGCGGAGAGGTGACCATGTGTGTCGGTGAGGACAGCTTTGACGCGGCAAGTGTTCTTGACATGCAGTGGGCCGGGGGGAAAATCAAGAAGGAAGATGTCCAGCAGGTCGAGTTCAAGGGAGATTCCAGGGCCCTTGCCGATCTTGAGATCCTATCCAAGGTCAATTACGGAGAAGATTCCATGGGCAAAGGGGTTCCCCTTCCTTCGGAACTCTCCTATCTCAGGTGATGGTATATGCCTGAAAACGCCTGGCATAAAGCCCCCATGATGGACCCTGAAATCTTTGCCGTGATCGTTGCCGGGGGCAAGGGCCTTCGCATGGAATCTGCGGTTCGGAAACAGTACCTGGATCTTGTCGGCCTTCCCGTTCTTGTCCATACCCTCAATCGGTTCCATGGCTATCCCGGCATCAGTGCCATTGTACTGGTGGTGCCGGAACAGGATCTTGGTTTCTGCCGGGACGAAATCCTTACGCCCCACGGCCTGGACCAAAGCGTTATCCTGGTCAAAGGCGGTGCCGAGCGCCAAGGGTCGGTTCGAAACGGGCTTTCCCGGGTGGAGGCCCTTGCCCGGGTTCGGGACACCGCCCTGGTGCTTATCCACGATGGTGTCCGTCCCTTTGTGGACATCCCCATGATCCAAAGTTGTGTGAACGCCGCCCAAAAGCATGGGGCTGCCATCCCGGTGGTTCCGGTGAAGGACACCCTGGTGAAGTCTGATCCCGAGGGATTTACCGGGGAAAACGTGGACAGGAACGCCCTGTTCCAGGTCCAGACCCCCCAGTGCTTTGACCTTGATCTGGTTGTCCGGGCCCACGACCATGCCCTTGAAACCGGATTCTTCGGAACCGACGACGCTTCCTTGGTGGTCCACCTGGGACCCAGGGTCTTCATGACCCAGGGATCGGCCAAAAACATCAAGATCACTACCCAAGATGACCTTGTCCTTGCCAATGCCATGGCTAACCTGGAATGTTCGGAAGCCTGATTTCCTCCCCTCTTATAATTCCTCAATCTTTTGTTGACAAAAAACAATTTTCCATTTAATTTTTCATAAAGCAATAATAACTCCCAGGAAAACATATTTTCGCGACTTCCATAGGGCACCATTCGCCCACTTCTATTCGCGGTTCTGAACCAAGCTTTTTCGTACGGCCTTAAAAAACAACTTCTTTTCACCCATTCAAAGTAGGTTGTTTATGTTAACCCAGAAAAACAAAGTTTTTTCGATAGAAACCCCACTGGGTAAGGACGTGCTTCTTCTTGACCGGTTTACCGGGCAGGAGGGCCTGTCAGAGAATTTTCATTTTGATCTGGATTTGTTTTCCGAACAAAATTCGATTTCTGTTGAAGGAATCATCGGAAAGAACGTCACCATCTCTATTCTCCTTAGCGATGGTAACAAGCGCTTTCTTAACGGCCTGATATCATGTTTCAGCCAGGTACAGGGCAATGACTATCGTGCGTCCTATTATTCCGCCACCATGGTGCCGTGGTCCTGGCTTCTGACCAGGACCACAAATTCCCGGATATTCCAGAACCTTTCAGTTCCGGATATTGTCGAAAAAGTTTTCCAGGACAAAGGGTTTATCAACTTTAAATTCAACTTGAGCGCGACCTATGAGCCAAGAGAATATACCGTGCAATACAGGGAAACTGATTTCAACTTTGTCTCAAGACTTTTGGAAGATGAGGGAATCTATTACTATTTTGAACATGGGCAAGGCAAACATACCATGATACTTGCCGACCGATCCGGAACAAGCAAACCCTGTCCAACCCAGGCGTCTGCGAAGTTCAAGCAAAGTGGCGAAAAAAACTTTGAAAATTAAGATAAGATATACAGCCTTGCCATGATAAAACAGATCCAGGCAGGAAAATACACCTTAAATGATTACAACTAGGAAATCCCCAACACGAGCCTGAAAGTCACCTCCGATACCATACATGCCCTTGGGCCGGGGGAGCGGGAAAAGTATGATTATCCGGGAGGGTATATTAAACGAAACGCAGGAGACACCTTATCCGTTCTTCGTATGGAAGAAGAGGAGACCCGCATCACCACCGTGAGCGGTATCAGTGATTGCCGGGCCTTTACCACCGGCCATCGCTTCAGGCTGGAGAACTCATTTCAGGATGATTGGACCGACAAGGACTATCTCCTGACCCATATAACCCATAGGGCGGACCAGGCGGCCACATACGCCAGCGAATCATCGATACCCAAACCTGAAAAAATCTATACTAACGAATTCAAATGCATTCCCTATGAAGTCCCGTTCAGACCGCCGATTTCCACGCCGATCCCTGTGGTGGAAGGCGTCCAGACCGCGGTGACCGTGGGGCCTGCAGGTGAAGAGATCTACACGGATGCCTTTGGACGGGTGAAGGTTCAGTTCCACTGGGACCGTGAAGGACAGCTTAACGAACACAGTTCCTGCTGGCTGCGTGTCAGCCAGTCCATGGCCGGTCTTGGTTGGGGGGCTGTAATTCTGCCCAGGGTCGGCCATGAAGTGATTGTCGAGTTCATCGAAGGGAATCCGGACAGGCCCATTGTCACGGGCCAGGTGTATCACGGCACCAACCGTCCACCGTATGGTCTGCCGGGTGAAAAGACCAAAAGCACTTTCAAGTCAAACAGTTCCCCCGGCGGAGGCGGGTTTAACGAGATTCGCTTGGAAGATAAGGCCGGCAGCGAAGAGATCTACTTTCACGGCCAGAAAGACTGGGATATTGTCATGGAAAACGATAAATCCCAGAAGATCGGTAACAACGAGACCGTGAACGAAAGCGTGGTGGGTCTGAAAGCCGAGGAGGTGGGGATCTCAAAGATGGTGGCAGTGGCGGGCGACTTTTCTGAGACCGTTGGTAACACCCATAAACTCAAGGCCAAAAAAATCGTCATCGAAGCCGACGAAGAGATCACCTTTAAAACAGGCGCCGCATCCATTGTACTGACAAGTGACGGCACCATCACCATTAAGGGCACCCAGATTTCCCAGAACTGATGTCTATGACACCTACACCCCTGACCCAGGAAAGAATGAAATTTACCATGGCCCTGTGCGCAGAGCACCTGGACGAGGCCGCCTTTCTTTATGCCCTGGGTCAAAACATTTTAACCAAGCCGTCTGTCCCCTGGTCCAACGCCCAAGCATTCGAAGATCGCCTTGATGTCCATCTGAACGCCCTGTCAATGGAAGGAGACCTTGCCATTGACGCCTGCCACCCCCGGACAGACAGTTCAGATCCTGGTGATTTGTACGTTTTGGCAAGGATTGCCTGCCGGAAAAATCAACCCGGCCTGATTGGCGAAATGTTAGATAACCTTGCCCCGGATAATGAAAAAAAAATCATGGCCCTGTGTAACGCCCTCATTGATGAGGCCCCCTGCCACCCGGAACGGGTCCTTGATATCCTTGCCACCCATGCAGCCCATCCCTGGCTGGTGGCCAAGGTCGCCGGCGACGCCCGGTTAAAACACGCCTGGTCGCTGATCGCCTTACATAATGATTCCCCGGACACCCTGGCCCCGGTGCTCCGGTGGGCAGGGCGCATCTACAACACAGACGCTGTCCCCCTGCTGCTGCAATCCTTGGATCATGATGATGGGGATGTTCAAGCAGAGGCCGCCCTTGGGCTGTTACGCCTGGGGAATAACCAGGATGTCATAAACCACTGCCGGTCCCAAAATAAACCCATGCTTGCCCAGGTCCTGGAACTCATCACCGGAGCTGGCATCACGGAACATATATTTATTCCTGAAGAAATAGACAAAAAAGAGCTGTTCAGGGATGAGCTTGAAAAACTTGAGCGTGAAGGACGCCTTTATCCGCCTGGAGAAGAGCTGGGCGTCACCGTCACCCGGATATCTCAAAATCCCGATTCATGGCGTGAATGGATGGATGACAACAGCCGGCGATTTGTCACCGGGATCCGGTATCGTAACGGCAGGCCCTGTTCCCCGGAATGCCTCATTAAAAACATGCAATCAGAGACCCTGCCTGGATTTTTAAGGCAGCTCGCCCATGAAGAAATGGTGATCCGCTATAAAAAGGATTTTCCCTTTGGAACAGACCGGCGGGCCTCTTTTCAGAAACAGGCCATTCAAAAAAATGAAGCGTGGGCCAAAACAGCAGATAATTTCTATCAACCGGGCCAATGGTATTTTAGCGGCCTGTTGATGGCATAAGGAGCAGACCCCATGGGAGTGTTAAATCAAATGACGGCCGGGGGCATGTTGATTATCCGGGGCCGGATAATCAACATGGGAAAAGCCGGTAAACTAACGGTAAAACCGGATGTCGGCGGTATGACGATTCTCTGTGATTTTTTGAGAACAAGTGCAGGGCCATTGCCCCGGTTATACCTTGGCACACCGGTTCTTTGTGTCGCCCATGGCACCCGGGGATATGTCCTTGGGGTTGTTCAGCCCTATCTTCCACAATGTGAGGGAAAAAAAGACCCGCCGGAATTGACCTTAAAAGCCAAGGACAGCATTGAACTTACCTGCGGCGAGAGCGTTCTGTCCATGGACAAAAACGGTAAAATTGTCCTGCGGGGGGCGAACATCACCACCCGGGCCGCTGAAAACAACAAAATCAAAGGCTCCAGTGTTCAGATTAACTAACCACGGGAATTACGCCAATGCTCCGGATCCGTAATAAAACACCCTTTTCTGCCGGTATGACAGTGTGTCCGGATAAGGACGGTATTGATATCGTGATCGGTGTTGTCAAAGCAAGCTTTGGCACCCATTCGGACCGGATATGTCCGTCAAACGAACAGCCGCCCGTGATTACCGCAGATCAGTACCATGGCACGCCCGGAAAATCCTCCATCAAATACGCTTCTGAGATGAGTCTTCCCAAACCTGCCACGGATATTGTGATGAACTGTCATGCCCTGGCACCCGGGAACAAGCCGATGGAAGCACTGCAAGTCCGTTTAACCGTCGGTGAATACGATAAATCGGTGATTGTGTATGGGGACCGCTTTTGGAAACGTAAATCCGGATTTTACATCAAGACATCGCCTGAACCGTTTATTAAAAAACCCGTAATCTATGAAAATGCCTTTGGAGGCACGGACCCGGACGCCCCCAAAAGGACCGAGATCCGCAACCCGGTGGGATGCGGTATAAAAAACCAACAACCGGCAAAAGTGCCGAATGTCGAAGATCCGGCCAAGCTGATCAATAAACGATCCCAACGCCCCGAACCTGCGGGGTTCGGTTATATCGCGCCCGACTGTGCTCAAAGAGCGCAATATGCGGGCACCTATGATGAAACCTGGCAAAAGGCGCGGGCACCTTTTCTGCCCGAGGATTTTAATTCTCATTTTTTTAACGCCGCCCATCCCGACCTGGTCACCCGTTCCTTTCTTAAGGGGGGAGAAAATGTTCTCCTGATCAACACAAGCCCAAACGGTCCCGTCAGCTATACGCTTCCCAGGATAAACTTTGATTTTGTATTGCCGGGCAGAAGACCGTTATCCGGCCAGTCATGGATACCTTGCTCATGGAGCCGGACCACGACCGCTTTTCCATGATTTGGCGGGCCTGTACAACCTGTGACAAAAAAGTGCTTATAGAGTAAATTTAAAGAAAAAGGTGGTTCCAATGTTGAATGAAAATATTGAAAGCTCTTTTGGGATACTCAAGAACATAATTTTTAGCCCTAATAGAATCTTTAAGAAAATAGGTAAAGGCGAATATGATTTTGCCGTGTACTTTTTGTTTGGAATGAGCGGTTTAATAACTTTTTTCAAATCTTTTGGCATAAAAACATACAAAAATAATTATTTCGTAAATGAGCATTTTAATATACTCATGTCGTTTTTCAACATTCCACAAATAAAATGGCTTTTTGCATTTATTAGTTTTTTTCTGTTTGTCTTTTTTATGAAAATTTTATGTCTGTTTTTATTAAAAAAATGTAAGAAAAAGCATTTAATGCTTGGTCTGTTGTCTGTTAGTAGTGCTGGGATACTGTTGCAAATAGTTTTTTCTGTTCTCCACTATATTTTGTCTCAAACATTTATTTATATATTAAGCTATATCGCATTTATATGGATTGTTTGTCTTTCAATTATGGCAATTAAAAATAGTCAAGATACATCTTATGTGAAATCCGCTATGATCTATATCTTTTCAGGATTGCCTGTTTTTTTGGTAATCGGTTTGACAGGTCTCGCACCCTTTTTATTATGGCTTGTATCTCCGGTGGTTTTTGGATAGCAGGAGGCCTTGCGGCTTTTTCCATTCGGTTTCTTATTGACGGCCTCGGTTAATCCGGAATGTTCGGAAGGCTGGTCTCCTCGCCCTTGTAGTTTCTCAATTGATACGCCGTGTCCGTCTTCTCCCCCATGTAGTGGTCGGGCATGAGGGGGATTTTTCCAATGTTCGTTGCAATCACGTGGTGGGGACGGGCAAGGCCTGTGGTATGGCCCTGGAGGGCATCCCTGATGAGCTGGGAGCCTTTTTCAACCGGGGTCCTGAAGTGGTCGATGCCCGGGGCTGCCTCGCAGTAGAAAAGATAGTAGGGCCGGATCCTCACGGTGAGCAGTTTCTGGTGAAGTTCCCTGAAGGTCGGGACATCATCGTTGATTCCCTTGAGCAGCACGGCCTGGTTTCCCACGTTGACACCGCACCTGAGAAGATCAAACACCGCCCTTGCCGTTGTTTCGGTGATCTCCTTGGGGTGGTTGCACTGGGTGTTGATCCAGATGGGAACCTTGTGGTAACGGCCCAGGATTTTCATGAGCCCCGGGGTGATGCGCTGGGGAAGGTTGATGACGGTCCGTGTTCCGAACCGGATCATTTTCACGTGGTCGATCTCCCTGAGCCTTGCAATGAGATACTCCAGCCGTTGGTCCGACAGGAGAAACGGGTCCCCCCCTGTGACGAGCACGTCCCTGATCTCCTTGTTTCGGCTGATCCACTTCAACCCCTCGTCCACGTCGAACCTGAGCTTGAGTTCCCGGTCCACCACCATCTCTCTTCTGAAACAGTGGCGGCAGTAGGAGGCGCACTGGTCATTGACGGTAAAGGCGACCCGGTCGCTGTACTGTTGTGCGATGCAGTCCGGCCGGTCGCTGTCCATTGCCCTGTTTTCATGGAAGATCAGGTAATCCTTCATCCCGTAGCGGTTCTCAAGCTCTTTTAACGAGGGGATGATCTGCATTCGAAGGGGACAGTCTGGGTCGTCCTTGTCCATGAGGGAGGCAAAATAGGGGGTAGCTCCCCACCGGGTGTTGAGCCGGGCAAGGGCTTCCTCCTCCCGCTCACTCAGGTTGATCATATCTTTTAACTGTTCGGGGGTGTTGATAAAACCCTGCATCTGGTCGATCCACTCTTCCATTTCTCTCTTTTCCTAACCTGGACAAGCCAGAACCAAAGCGTTTTCTGATTTTCTTGCCAAAAGAACACGAAGACCAGAGATAATAACCTAAAATAGATGTGACAATTCAGCATTGTATTTGCTTCTCTTGCTCTAACGCGGATGGTGCCGTTAGGGAAGACTGTCCCTATCAATATTTGCCATGCTTGTAAAGGGGGGATGCACAACGGCCGGTTGATTTAATTGTGCTTGTTTACCAAAAAGACCCCCTGAAATACTAACAGGTGGAACCGGGAGCGCCTGACCCCATCTATAGCGCTTTACCTGGGAATAGAGCCCAATTGTTATTACAATCGGTAAAGCAGGCGTCAATTCCAATGGGACATCTATAGCTTGACACCCGGACGTGTAAGGGATATGCGTTTGTGTAGAAAAATTGCGTTTAACCTTACAGCACGAGGAGAGTGTGGTGATAGACTTTTCATTGGAAGGAAAAATTGCAGTAATCACAGGGGCCAGCCGGGGCATTGGAAAGGCAATAGCCATGGCCTATGCAGCCCATGGTGCCAAATGTATTCTTGTGAGCCGGAAGCTTGAGGCGGTTTCAGCGGTTGCAGACGAGATCCGGGACAAGGGGTTTGAGGCCGAAGCCTTTGCCTGTCACATGGGGTATCAGGAGCAGATCCAGGCGCTTTTCAAAACCCTGGAGGATCGGTATGCCAGGGTCGACATCCTGGTCAACAACGCCGCCACCAACCCCCACTTCGGCAATATGCTGGATGCCGACGAAGGCATGTGGGACAAGATCGTCGATGTGAACCTCAAGGGACCGTTCTTCATGATCAAGCAGGCAGCGCCCCTGATGATAAAAGCCGGGGGCGGGGCCATCGTGAACGTGGCCTCCATCAATGCCAAACGACCCGGGCTCATGCAGGGGGTCTATTCGGTTTCCAAGGCCGCCCTTGTTTCCATGACCGAGGTGTTTGCCAAGGAACTTGCACCTTTTAAGGTCAGGGTGAATGCCCTGCTTCCCGGGCTCACCAATACCGATTTCGCAAGCGCCCTCATCAACAACAAGGATATCCACGATTTTGTGGTCAAGCAGATTCCCATGGGGCGCCATGCCGAACCCTCTGAAATGGCAGGAGCCGCCCTCTATCTGGTCTCGGATGCGTCCTCCTACACAACCGGAACCTGCCTTGCCTGCGACGGCGGCATTCTCATATAAGGAAAATCTATGGAAACCATTCAATACAGAACCGAAGGGGGGGTGGGGTATCTCACCCTGAACCGGCCGGAAAAATACAACGCCGTGGATTCGGTTATGATGGAGGAACTCCATGCTTTCTGGCTGGAGAGACGGGGGGATGAAGATACCCGGGTGATCGTCCTTGACGGTGGCGGTGCCAAGGGGTTTTGCGCAGGGCTTGACATGGAGGCCCTGGGGCCGAAAATATTTGCCATGACCTGTGTCCAGGCCTATGATGCCCAGGCAAGGCTGTCACGGCTGCTGCTGGCCATGCGCCAGGCGCCCCAGCCTATCATTTCTTGTATCCACGGGGCAGCGGCAGGCCTTGGTTTTTCCTTTGCCATGGCCTCGGATGTCCGCATCATCACCGACGATGCCCGGTTCTCGGCCGCCTATATCAACATCGGCCTTGGCGGGGCGGACATGGCCTCGAGCTATTTCCTCCCCCGGCTCATCGGGTCGGGCCGGGCCAATGAGTTTCTTTTGACCGGCAACTGGATGAATGCCGATGATGCCGTTTCCCTGGGGTTTGCAAGCCGAAGGGTCGAAAAAGAGGACCTTGTTCCAACGGCCAAGGCCCTTGCTGAAACCATGGCGTCAAAGGACGGACTGGGCTTGAGGATGACCAAGGAGGCCTTGAACATCAATATTGATGCAGGCGGCCTTGAGGCGGTGCTTCAGATGGAGGACAGAAACCAGATGATGATCGCTTTTTCACACAGGATCGCAGCAAAATAGCAGAAGATATCCTGGCGGCCTTAAAAGGGCTCGGCCCTTCAGGGGGGCGCCAGGTTTTTTTAATTTTTTCATTCTTGGCCGTGGGGTGAACAGGGTTTTATCTTTCTCATTCTTGGCCGGGCCGGTGAACAGGGGGTTATCTTTTCTCAGTCTCACCCAGGGCGGTGAACAACACTTCAACCATGGTTCCGATGCGCTTCATGTGGCGCTGGCGCTCCTGGTCGCTTCTTCCCGGGTAGTTTTTGAATGCGATGAGGATGCCGCTCAAGCTGGAAAAAAGGGTGTGGGAGAGGAGCCGGGTATCTCCCTTAAAACCCAGGCGTTGAAACAGGGTCTCCAACAGGTCCATCACTTCCCTTGCGATGCAGTCAAGTTTTTCCACTGATCCGATGCTGGTGTTACCGTGGAGGGCAAAGTGGGTGGTCATTCGCCACTGGGCCTCATGGAGAAGATAGTAGTCCAGGAAGAGATCGATGACGCCCTGGATGGAGGGGGCTTTTTCCGTGTTGATATGGCCCTCCAGGGTCTTGATGAAATCCCGGGTATCCCTCACCGTGATCTCCACATAAAGCTCCTCCTGGTTGGTGAAGTAGGTGTAGATGGAGGATTTGGCTATGCCTGCCTTTCGTGCGATCTCCGCCATACTCACCCTGTCGTAGGTCTTTTCCCCAAATACGGTTCTTGCCGCTTCGATGATGAGGTCCTGTCTGTTTTCCCGTTCCTGTTTCTTCAGCTTGTTCAGGGTGTTGGTCTTTTTCATGTTAAACTGGTTGTCTCCATGGTTGGTGTTTGGATCACGAATACCATTAAACCATCGCAAATTCAAGTAATGGTTGACATGTCGACCGGCGTTCAATATAAGAACCGATAAACACTGTTGAGTCTAAGAGTCGCGATAAGTGCGGTTCTTCAGATAGATACAAACCTAGGTTCTCACGAGGAAAATAATGGAACAATTCACACGATTTCATGAGGTTGCAGCAGATGCGGCGGGCTACGCCAGGCAGTGGAAAGAACGGACCCGGGGCAGGGTGGTCGCCACCCTGTGCAGTTATGCGCCCGAGGAGATTCTGCTTGCTGCCAATGTTCTTGGGTTCAGGATTCTTGGTACGGAAAGTCCCATCATTCTGGCCGACGCCCATTTGCAATCCTACTCCTGCACCCTGGTCCGGGGTGCCCTGGAGGAGGCCCTGGCCGGCCGCCTCGATTATATTGACGGCGTCGTCTTTCCCCATACCTGCGATTCCATCCAGCGGCTTTCCGATATCTGGCGGATGAACGTGAAAACCGGGTTTCACATGGACCTGGTGCTTCCGGCAGACCTCACAACCCAGGCCTCCCTTGACTACATGACCGCCATTATGGAGACCTTTGCCCAGGATCTCGGAGAAAAACTTGGAACCGGGATCAGCCGGGAGGACCTTGGGGCGGCCGTCTTGACCTGCAATCAGATCCGTAGTGCGGTGATGCGGATCCATGCCTTACGAAACAAGGTTCCCGAGGCCATTTCCGGCACCGACCTCCATGCCATGGTCAGGGCCGGCATGGTGATGGACAGAAACGAATTCCTCTCCCTGGTCACCCCCCTTGCCGATGCCCTGGAGGCTGAATACCCGACGTCCCAATTCCACGGTAAGCGTATTCTTGTTGCAGGCGGGCTCTGCAACATGCCCGATCTCTTTGATGTGATCGAACAGACCGGAAGCCGTGTGGTCATGGACGACCTTTGTACCGGGTCACGGTTCTTCCAGGGACTTATCGAGCCGGACAGCGATCTTTTTCGGGCCATTGCCCACCGCTACCAGAGCCGGATCGTCTGTCCGGCAAAACATTCGGGCATTCGGGCCAGGGGGGAGGCCCTGGTCCGGATGGCCAAGGAGAGCCGGGCCGACGGGGTGATGTTTTTCTGCCTCAAATTTTGCGATCCCTTTGGGTTTGATTACCCGTACATCAAAGAGATGCTCGACGAGAACCAGGTGCCCAGCATGCTCTATGAGTTGGAGGATTCCCTGGCAGCCGACGGCCAGTTTGAGACACGGTGCCAGGCATTCATCGAGATGCTGTAAAACAAGGTTGCGCTCACAATTTGAGCGGGTTGATCGGGGCACGGTGTCGGGCATTCATCAAAATGCTGTAACGCTAGGAAAAAATCACGGACAGGGAGATCAGATGAGCACAAAGGAGAACGCAAGGGACGGGGAGAAAGAACGGACAAAGATACGGTGTGTCAAGACCATGAAAGATATCATGACTACCTATTATATTGATGCCAAAACAGCGAAGGAGAACGGCAAGAAGGTCGCCTGGATCACCAGCGGAGGGCCGGTTGAACCCTTGATCGCCATGGATGTGATCCCGGTCTATCCGGAGAACCACGGTGCCATGATCGGTGCCACCAAGATGGGGGACGATTTGTGTGCAAAGGCCGAGGATATGGGGTATTCCAGGGATCTTTGCTCCTATGCACGGGCGGATATCGCCTGCGCCACCATAAACGGCGGGCCCATCGGAGGGCTACCCAGGCCCGATATGCTGGTGTGCTGTAACAACATCTGTGGAACGGTTCTCAAGTGGTATGAAGTCCAGGCCCGGTATTTCAATGTGCCCCTCTTCATCCTTGATACCCCCATCACCCACACCGACTATTCCAAGGCCCAGCATCGCTACGTGGCGGACCAGTTTAAAAATTACCTGAAATTCCTGGAAGCCCATTGCGGCAAACCCTTTGATTTTGACCGCATGGAGGAGGTGGGCAGGCTTTCCCTCAAGGGGCAGAAACTGTGGCAGGCAGTCCTTGATACCACCATGAACAGCCCTGCTCCCATGAGTGCCTTTGACGCCTTTTTTCACCTGGCCCTCATCGTTACACTCCGGGGAACCCAGATCGCTGTGGATTACTACCAGGCGTTGCTGGATGAGATGAACGAGCGGGTGAGTCTATCCATCTCCGCCGTTCCCAGGGAGGAGATCCGCCTTATGTGGGACAACCTGCCGGTGTGGTACCGCACCAAGTGGCTTTCCGATACCTTTGCCGGCCATAACGCCTGTCTCGTGGCTGACACCTACACCTCTGCCTGGTGCAGTTCCCTGCGATATTTGGATGAAAACGATTTTTTTAATTCCATGGTGGAGGGGTATTCGAGGATCTATTTGAACACCGGGGTGGATGCCATGGCCGAGGAGGTCCTCACCATGGTGGCGCGCTACAAGGCTGACGGCCTTGTGATGCACTCCAACCGGAGCTGCAAGCCCTACTCCCTGGGCCAGTATGATATCCAGCGGATTGTCCAGGAAAGGGCCGGGATACCGGTCCTGGTCATGGAGGCCGACATGTGTGATTCCAGAAATTTTTCCGAAAGCCAGATTCAAACACGGATCGAAGCCTTTATGGAGCTTGTCAGGGCCAGCCTTTGACCAGCGGTTTCAGTCGTGAGAACCTTGCCTGGCAAGGAGATTCTTGTTGACACAACAAAGAAAATTCCCTTATAGTGGCAAATAATATTACTGTTTATAATACAAGTGACGTTTCTTTTATGCGGCTCGGATCAAAACCTGGAGGTGGAAATAATGGCGGACAAACCAATTTTAAAGATTGGGCATTTGAAAATAACGGATCACCTGATTCTCGGGGTCACGGATCTCAAGCTGAAAAAGGGTATGGAAAAATTTGAGCATTGCGACATCCAGGCGGTTCTCAAAAACGGCTGGAACGAGGTTGCAGATGCCTTGGCTACAAAGGCCCTCGATGGTGCCCTCATTCTTGCACCCACAGCCATGGATCTCTTCAAGTCCGGTGTGGACCTGAAGCTTTTGCTGCTGGCACACCGTTCCGGAAGTATTCTGGTCAAGAACAAGCGGGCAAACATCCAGAAGATAGAAGATTTTGCCGGCAAGACCGTGTTGATTCCCTACCAGCTCTCTGTCCACAATATGCTGTTCCACAAGCTTCTTTCGGAAAAAGGGTTAAAGCCGGGCAGGGCCGTTGAGAAGAACATTGATGTGACCCTGGAAGTGGTGGCTCCCTTCCAGATGCCCGAGGCCCTCGAGTATGATGAGGAAGGAGAGATCGGCGGGTTTATTGTTGCAGAGCCCATCGGTTCCCAGGTGATCGCATCGGGCCTTGGAGAGGAATTCTATCTGTCAAAGGATCTTTGGCCGGCCCATCCCTGCTGCGTATTTGTCATGCGGGACGAGATCATTGAAAAGCATCCCGAGGCTGTTCAGGAATTGACAACCAGTTTCGTTAAATCCGGGCTTGCCATCGATGCACAGCCGGATCCTGCCGCGGCCATCGGTGCCCAGTTCCTCTCCCAGGACAAGGCGGTGATTCACAAGGTGCTTACCGAGCCTGCGGATCGGATTGGCACCCACGAGCTCTTTCCGGTTCTAGAAGACCTGGATATCATCCAGAAATATATGATGGACCAGATGAAAATCATGACCAGTCTCATCGATCTCGAAAAATTCGTTGATACACGGTTTGCCAAGGTGGCCGGGGCAAAATAGGGACTTGATGCGGAGCGCATGGCCAAGGGGGAAACCCTTGGCTTGGGCTCAACTTATTTTTTCACAGCCTCGATGAACTTGTAGATCTGGGCGATGGCTTTACTGTTCCATTGGGGTTTACCCTTAAGGTTTAGAACTCCTTCGCTGTTGAATTTCTTGGTGGTCTCCTCCACGGTCAGGCCCTCGGTTTTTAGCCGGATGATGATGTTGATGATTTCGGATTTGTACTGTTCAAAGTTTTCTTCCGGGGTGACGGTGGGCCTGATATTTTGTTCGTCCGTTACCAGCAGGCCGAGATCGTCCAAGGCGATTCGATCCCCACCCTTTTCCTTGTCCGGAGAATTATCCAGAAGCAGGGACAGGTCATCCCGGGGGGCTTTCTCTTCTGTCACCAGTAACGACAGGTCATCCAGGGGCGCCTTCTCTTCCGCCACCAGTAGCGACAGGTCGTCCAGGGGCGCTTTCTCTTCTGCCACCAGTAACGACAGGTCATCCAGGGGCGCCTTCTCTTCCGCCACCAGTAGCGACAGGTCATCCAGGGGCGCTTTCTCTTCTGTTACCAGTAGCGACAAGTCGTCCAGGGGCGCTTTCTCTTCTGTTACCAGCAACGACAGGTCATCCAGGGGCGCTTTCTCTTCTGCCACCAGTTGAGACAGGTCATCCAGGGAATCATCCGCCACAAGCTGTGAAAGATCGTCCGTATCCTTGACAAGTTCTCCCATGTTCGGGCCTGGCTCAAGGGCTGAAAGCGTGTCCATGGCAATGGCGTGGGTCGCATCAACCATGACATGGCCGGCCGAGCCCGGCAACATGCCCTGATTCATCCCCTTGAGAGCCGTTGCAATGGCGTTCATGGCCAAGGCTTTTTTCTCTTCCGCCTCGGCTCTTCGCTCCATGGCCATGGCTTTTTTCTCTTCCGCCGTTGTTCTCCTTTCCTGGGCCGTTGCCATCCTTTCCTGGAGGGTTGTCATGGTGCCAAGGAGGGATTCAACCAGGTCAAGACTTCGTTTCCCAACGCTGTCCGCCTCTTTCTTGAGACTTTCAGCCTCTTTTTGGGCGTTAAAGGACCTGTCGTCAAGATGGGTTTCGATCTCCGTGGGCAGCATGCCGGAATCGATCTTTTCTGCAATCACAAAAAGGGTGGCCAATGACTCCCGGGTGTATGCATTTTGTCCCTGGTCAACGACATGGGGGAGCCATTTGCTGAAGCGGTTGAGCCAAAATCTAACGGTGGACTCGCCGGTCCCCATTTCCCTGGCAAGTTCCGAAGCGGTGAGAAAATCATTCAAGGGCATTTTTACCTCTAGTCATTGGTTGAGTATTAAAACTGCCATCGGCAGGGATGTTAAATAAATTTAACACGATTTTTGTTTTCATTGTTGTTTTGCTCATGTGAACCTGGTTATGGTCGGTTTTCTTCCCGTGGCCCGTTGGTATTTCTCATTGGGGTATCCCAGGGCCAGGACGGCATGGATCTCCTCGTTGTCCGGGATACCAAAGGTGCGGGGGATGGACCGGTCCTTCTCCATGGCCTTTTGGGCAAAACCGATGAGGCAGGTGCCAAGCCCCATTGCATGGGCCGCCAGCAGCATGTTGCCCGTGGCAAGCAATGCATCCTCCCTGGGACAGCTTGCATCGGGGGTTGCGCCGACCACGATCACCGCAGTTGCCCCGTGGAAGAGAGAATCCGTGTTCGAGGCTTCAAACTCCCGGATGGCCTCTTGTATCGTATCATAGTAATCTTCATGGTAGTGTTTGAGGTCGGTTTTTCCCACAAGGGCCAGAAGCGTGCGCAGCCAAGATTTTTCCGCCATGCGGTTGAGTCTCTTGAAAAAGCCGGTAATGGCCCTGCCAAGGGAGAGCACCTTTTCCCGGGTGGGCAGGATGGTGAAGGTCCATGCCTGGGAATTGGTTCCGGACGGAGCCAGGGTGCCAAGCTTTACCAGGTCTTGGAGCAGATCCTCCGGCACCTCGGTGTCTTTGTAATTCCTGCAGGAGCGCCTGGATGCCATGAGTCGTGCAAGATCCGGCGTGCTGAACGCTCCATGGGCAAGCCAGGTGGTGTCCAGGGCAAAGGTGTTGAAATCAAGGGAGTCCGGGGCAATGGCCTTTACTGTGACGGCGGATTCCGGGCAGACGGCCATGCAGTGGCCGCAGGAGAGGGATTCCGTTCCCGTGATTTCGCATCGTTCCCCTTCCATGGAGATGGTTCCTGAGGGGCAGACCCTGATACAGGCACCGCATCCCGTGCATCGCTTTTCGTTAATGGTTGTCGTGACCCGGCGTTTGTCCATGGTGTTGCCTGCCTCCTTTGGTTGTTCAAGCCCCTCAATTGTTTGCTCCCGGTTCTCTGGGCACAATACCATATCCGTCATCAAGGTTGAACTTTTATTATTGAATCGTTTGACACTGAAAAATACCCTTGGTATAGTCGAATTAACCATCTACATATATCATATTTATAACACTATCACACATAGTTATGAATCATCGATTCAAAAAGGTCTTTTCCTAAGTATTGAGCAGTTCAACTACGACGGGCAGCACACCCCCTTTCGTGCTGCTGTGGGGGAGGAAACAATGGGTGAGAATAAAGATCAAAAATCTTTAGCATACCATATCGATGCCGTTAAAAAGGGCAAGCGAACCTTTGAGGATGCATTCCAGGGTGTTTCAAGGATGATCCTTGAAGGGGGGGTGGAAAAGGTCAGCGTCAAGGGCAAGACCACCTACCATTTCGATATCTTCAGCAAGGGAAAAAAGCATCTCATCGGCATGTACGACGAAATCAACAGCTTTGTTTCGTTTGTCAGGGATGCGTCCGAGGGGGGATCCTCCGGGGAGATGGCCTTTGTTCTTGTGGGGGAGCCTGGTAACGGAAAGACCTTTTTTGTGGAGTATCTCTGCGATCAGTATCGTGCGTTTCTCTCAAGGCCTGAGAACAGGAAATATACTTTTCGGTACAAGAAACTGGACGAGTTGAACGGCTATGGCCGGATCACCACCATCGAATCCCAGACCTATGAGGACCCCATGATTTTTGCCCTGGGCCTGCACGAAACCCAGGATGAAACCCGGGACTACCTTGCCAGGAACTTTGAATTATCAGACAAAGAACTGGATGCGCTCTTTGCGAAATATCGGCCCCTGGGCGCCTGCTCCGGCTATATCTGGAGCCAGATCCGGGAGTATGCCGACAACGATATTGATACCATGCTCTCGTTTGTTGATATCGTTCCTGTTCCCATGACCGAGAGCCTTGGCACCATCACCGGTAAGTATCCGGCCAAGGACAAAATTACAAGTTCGGCCGTGGACCTTCTCGGCGAGGAGTCGATCCAGCGGTTGCTTCATATCACCGACACCAACAATCCCTACCGGTTTGATTTAAGACGGGGGGCCCTTGCCAGGGTGGCAGGCGGGGGGATCCATTTTTCCGATGAGATCTACAAGAATAAGAAGGATCTTGTCCAGGTCTACCTGGGGGTGATCCAGAACAGAACCATTGAGATAGACGGCTACAAGTGGCCCATCGATTCCCTCATCGTTGCAACCAGCAACAACTCCGAATTCGATTCCTTCCTGGCCGAACGGGAGGAGGCGCCCATCGTTGACCGATGCCGCATCTGTTATGTGGCCCATAATACCGACTATAATCTTCAGGAACGACTCACGAAATACGCCATTGGCAGCGATGTCAAGACCACCATCAACAGCGAAAAGCTCCACCAGGACCCCAATCTCAACTATGCCGCTTCCGTGGGGGTGGTGCTGACACGGCTGCCGAAATCGGAAAAGCTGACCCCGGTGGAGACCATGAAGCTCGCCGCAGGGGAGGTGGCAGGCGAAAAAAGCCTCAAGACCCTGGCCGAACTCATCGATACCCTTAACCAGGGAACGGACATCACCAAGCGGTTCGGTCAGAAGGGGCTGGGCCAGAGAAACCTTGGCCGCTCCATTCAGCTGCTGCTCGAGAGCAGCGAGACCAACGAGGGCCACTGCATGTTCGCCCTTGATATTTTCAACACCCTTGAGCGGGTGGTGCTTGATTATGTCACGGAACCTGCGGACCGGACCAAGTTCATGGACGATCTCAAGATCGCCCGGGGGCTCTACCGGGAGCGGATCATGACCGAGATGTTCAATGCCTACATGGACGAACCCCTGGCCATTAAAAAGGATGTGATGAATTACATCAACATGATCATCGGGGTGGATGCCGAACACCTGGGGCCGGACATGATGTGGAAGTACAAGGATCCCCAGACCGGCGAACTCAAGGCCATGAAGATCGACGAGCGGTACATCAAGAACGTAGAGGAGCGCCTGGGTCTCAAGACCGAGGAGCAGCGGGCCTCGTTCCGGAATTCCATCCGCAAGATCTACGGTCAGAAAATCACCCTTGATCCCAACTACGATTTCATGGACAACCTGGAGCTTGTCAAGGCGGTCACCGATGTGAGGCTCAAATCCGACATTGCAGGTGCCGGAAGCCTGGTGGGTGCCCTTGCAAACCGCACCAATGAGGAGAACCAGAAGCTCCACGACCGGATGATCAGTACCATGATGGAGAAACTCGGCTACTGCAGGACCTGTTCCACGAAAACCATTGAGTACTTCTGCAGCCAGGAGGATGACAAGTAATGATAACCCTGGACGAACTCCTTGAGCGGGACCGGAAACGGGAAGAGGACGGATTCAAGAAAAAGATCCGCATCGGCCGTATTGTAAAGCCGGGCAAGGGGGGACGGGAGAAGATCGTCGTGGTGCCCACCACTGTGGAGGAGAAGTTTGTCCATGACGAGCCCCTGGTGGATCCGGAGGGAGAGGGCGAACCCACCGGCGGTACCGGCGAAGGCGAAGAGGGCGATGTGATCGGGGAAGCGCCCATACGACCTTCTGAAGAGGAGGGAGAGGGAGAGGGAGATGGCGAGGGCCCCGGGGAGGGCGGCGGCGGCGAACATGAGATGGAGTCCAATGCCTATGAGCTTGGTAAGGTGCTCAGCGAGGATTTTCAACTGCCCAACCTGACGGACAAAGGCAAGAAGCGTACCCTTGCAAAATTTGTGTACGAAATGACGGACAGGCACCGGGGGTTCGGCCAGATTCTGGACAAGAAGGCGACCCTGAAGCGGATCGTACAGACCAATATCGCCCTGGGCAGGATCCCGGATTTCTACAATATCGACACCGCAGGCTTTATTATTTCGCCCAGGGACAAGATCTACCGGATTCTTTCCAAGGAGAAGGCCTACGAATCCCAGGCCCTGGTGTTTTTTCTCAGGGACTACTCCGGCTCCATGGGGGGCAAGCCGACCCAGACCGTGGTTTCCCAGCATGTGATGATCTACTCCTGGCTTCTCTATCAGTACGAGAAACAGGTTGAAACACGGTTTGTCCTCCACGACACCGAAGCCAAGGAAGTGGACGACTTTTACAAATACTACTCCTACAAGGTGGCCGGTGGCACCAAGGTGGTCTCGGCCTACAGGCTGGTCAACCAGCTGGTTGAGGCGGAAAACCTTGCCAGGGACTACAATATCTATGTTTTCCACGGAACCGACGGCGATGACTGGGACACCCAGGGAAAAGAGGCCGTGGCCGAGCTTGAGAAGATGCTCGAGTACTCGGCAAGGGTGGGCATCACCATTGCCGAGCACCGGTACACCCGTGCCAACCAGACCGAGGTTGAAAAGTATATCAGGGCATCCGGACTTCTGGAGAAAAAGAGCACCCTGCTGAAAATGGACGTGCTCAAGGAGGACTCTGACGATGCTCGGATCATCCAGGGAATAAAAAAGTTGCTTTCTTAACGGGGGAGCCATGGAACTCGTCGACCAGCATGTGAAGCGCATCATGGAAGGCTGTAAGGAGCGCGCCAGGGACAAGGGATTGAAGTTCGAGGACGAAACCCTGGAGTATATCGTGACCAACCGGGATCTTTTGGAATTGGGTCCCAAGGTGATGATTCCCAACCTTTACGACTACTGGGTCCATGACGTGAGGGTTCTGTCTGGAAAGGGAAAATACGAACTCTATCCGAACAACCCCTACGAGACCGTGATCAATACCCGGCCCGCCATCTCGTTTTACAACGACAACAACCCGGACTGGCTTAACGTCATGATCTTCTATCATGTGCTGGGCCACATCGATTTCTTCCAGAACAACCTTTTTTTCCAGCACACCTGGGATTACGATTTCGAGGGCCAGGCCCTGTCGGACAAGCGCCTCATCGCCAGGTACCGTTCGGAAAAAGGACGGTGGGTGGACTACCTCATCGAGTTCTCCCGGGGCATGGACAACCTTGTGGGCTACCACGACACCGTGGCCCAGAGCATTACTCCCGGCCCCCGCAGGATGGAGCGAATCGACTACTACTTCGATGTTTTTCTCCAGCAGGAGAAAAAGGTCTCGGCCAACACCTATCTCAAGGAGATCGACCGTTACAACACCCTTCAAAAGAGCGAAACGTATACCAACGACAGCTTTTTTATCGATGTCATCCACAAGTATCCTGAGTTTGAAGCCCTTTACCGGAAAAAGCGCAAGGCAAAAGAGACCCACAGGCCCGACTTGATGCAGTATATCCTCGAGCATTCCGAGGTCCTGAAAAAGGAGGAGAACACCTGGATGAAATCGGTGGTGGAGGTGGTGCGGAACACCTCCCTGTTTTTCCAGCCCCAGATCAGGACCAAGATCATGAACGAGGGGTGGGCAAGCCTCTGGCACGAGATTTTGTTTATGGAGGATGACAGGATCCGGGGACATGAGACCAATTTTGCCAAGGTCAATGCCAACGTGACAGCCATGCCCAAGATCGGCCTCAACCCCTATGCCCTAGGTATGAGACTCTTATATCATATCTGGGAAATGGAGGACAGGGGGTGTTACTCCCTTGAGTACTTTCTCCTCAGGGACGAGATGAAACGGAAAAATTTCAACCTCTCCGGGAACACGGGCAGGGACCTCATCTTCAATATCCGGGAGAACCTGTGTGATTTCACCTTTATCAACAAGTATATCGACCAGGATTTTATGAACCGCCATAAGCTCTTTGTCTCCGGCACACGGATCAACCGGCATCGCATGAGCATGGAGTACTATGTGAAGTCCAGGAGTGCCCAGGATTACAAGGATATGCTTACCAATACCCTCTACCATCCCCCACGGATCCATGTGGACCATGAAAAGACCCAGAAGGGGCCGCTCTACCTGGTTCACACCTTTGAGGGCAAGCCTCTAAAGACCGATTTCATAGAGAACACCATGATCGGACTCGAGTTCCTCTGGGGGTCGCCCGTGCGTCTTGAAACCTGGGAGTATGTCAAGGCTTCCGCCCCCCATCAGATTCCGGGAAACTTCTGGGATCCTGTGGTGCCAAAGGCGACGGCAAGTCCGCAAGATGAGGAGTACGCCTGGAAACGCTTCATCTATGTCATGGAGAACAGAAAGCTCCACAAACGGGAGATATGAATAGCCATGGATAAAAAGTCCCTTGGAATGGCCAGTGATGTGACTCCCGTCCAAAAGGCCGTGGCCTTTTTAAACCGGGACGACTCGTATTACGAAAAAATGAAGCCCCTTTCGTTTGTTCAGTTCCTGGACCTCATTGAGAAGAAGCCTGACAGGGTGATTCGAAACATTTTTCAGGTATTCTACGACATGATGGTTTCCCATGTGGATGTGGCAAGCGACGCCATCCCGGACGATCCCGAGGAGTTCAATTTCACCTACTACGACTGCTCCCGGCTGTTTGTGGATGGATCGGAAAATCCCTATTTCACGGACCGGCTCTTTGCCAACCGGCTCATGAAGCACATGGAAGGGTTGCGCCACGGTGCCCAGCAGAACCGCATCTATATCTTCCACGGCCCCCACGGCTGCGGAAAGAGTACCTTTTTGAATAATCTTTTGAAGAAATTCGAAGAGTATGCCAACACCGAAAAGGGCATGCGTTACGAGATCCTGTGGCGCATTGATGTCAAAAAAATGGGGGGACCTAAAAGGACGGAGACAGCCACGTTTGTCGAAAGGCTGGTTACCCTGCTGGAAAACAATGCCCAGGATCCCATGGACGATGCCCAGGATACCATGGACGATGATGTCGAAGAAAAGCTACACATGGGATATGACCAGGAATGCATCGAGATCCCATGCATCTCCCACGACAATCCCCTTCTCATCATCCCCAAGAACCTTCGCCGGGGGGTGCTGGACAAGCTGATAAAGAACGACGAGTTCAAGTGGCGGCTCTTTACGGAAAAGCAGTATGAGTGGGTCTTCAGCCAGGAGGCGTGCACCACCTGCTCTTCCATTTACCAGGCCCTGCTTGAGCGGTTTGGAAACAGCGAAGAAGTGTTCAAGATGGTCCATGCCAGGCCCTATTACTTCAGCCGGCGCTTGGGCTTGGGCATTTCCGTGTTCAACCCTGGGGACAAGCCTGTGAAGCAGAACGTTATCACCAACCCCATGCTCCAGAACCGGATCAACAGCCTGTTCCGAGACAGCAACCTCATCCACTATCTCTATTCCAGGTTCTCCAAGACAAACAACGGTATCTACGCCCTCATGGATATCAAATCCCACAATGTGGAGCGCATGGTTGAACTTCACAACATTATCAGCGAGGCGATCCACAAGGTGGAGGACCTTGAGGAGAATGTCAACTCCCTCTTCCTTGCCTTGATGAACCCCGAAGACAAGAAGAACATCCGGGAGTTTCCCTCTTTCTCAGACAGGATTCAGTACATCAATATCCCCTATGTGTTGGACGTGGAAACCGAGGTCAAGATCCTCACAAACATCTTCGGCCGTCACATTATCGACAGTTTCCTTCCCATGGTCATGGACAACTTTGCAAGGATCATCATCAGCTCCAGGCTCAAGGAGAAGTCCGACACCCTCCTTGAATGGATACAGGATCCTTCCAAGTACCGGCTCTTCTGTGATGAGAAACTGATGCTTCTGAAGATGGAGCTCTATTCAGGCACCCTGCCCAATTGGCTCCGGGATGACGATAGAAAGGCGCTCACCTCCAAGCTGTGGCGCAAGATCATCGCAGAATCCGAGACCGAAGGCATCAACGGGTTCTCCGGACGGGACTCCATCCGGATCTTTGACCAGTTCTTTTCCATGTATGCAAGGGAAGACCGGCTCATCAACATGCCGGTACTCTGTGCGTTCTTCCGCAACCTTATGAAGGTGAGATCCGGTATGATCCCCCCCGGCCTCCTTGAGTCCATTTTAAGGATGTACGACTATAACGTGCTCCAGCAGGTCAAGGAGTCCCTCTACTATTACAACGAGGATCAGATCGCCCAGGACATCAAGAACTATATCTCCGCCATCAATTTTGAGATCGGTTCCACGGCAAAGTGTATCTTCACCGGCGAGGTCCTGGATATCACCAATGCCTATCTTGAGAGCATCGAAAACAGGCTCTTCATCGCCAATGCCGACCAGCGGCGCCGTGAGATCATGCGCACTGATGTGCTCAAGGAATACACCACCAATGCCCTGACAACAGAGATGATGGTGGAGGGAAAGGTGATCACCGATACCCGGCTCTTCATATCCCTCCACGAACGCTATGTCCACAACCTCAAGAAACGGGTTTTGGAACCTTTTCTGGACAACGAGAACTTCAGGCGGGCCATCAAGGATTATGACACCGAAGGGTTCAGGACCTATGACAAGCGCATCCGCAGTGATGTGGAGTTCCTGATAAAGAACATGATGACAAAGTTCGGCTACACCAAACAGGGTGCCAACGAGGTGTGCATCTACGTCATCGACTCCAACATTGCCAGCAAGTTCAAGGAGCTGTAACCTGGACTAGCCAGAACCAAAGCGTTTTTCTGATTCTCTTACCCATTCCTGTATGCGTCCCGGGTTCAGCGTTGCTTTTCACCCCTCTGGCTTAGCCATACGCCGCATATGACCCCGGCCCCAGCAATGAGCTGCCCTTGGGAGAGGGCCTCACCCAGCACGATCCATCCGATCAATACCGCATTTACAGGCACCAGGTTTATATAAACAGATGCCTTGGATGCCGGGATTCTGCTCATGCCCCAGTTATAGAAACCAAAGGCCCCAAGGGTTACAAAGGCGCCAAGAAAGACCATGGCCGCGATCAGATCAAATGTCCAGACAGAGGTATCTGTTTCAAGGAGAAGGGGGAGGCCCGGCAGAAAAAAGAGGGTGCCTGCAAGCACCTGCATGGCCGTAAGGGTCCAGGGGCTGTATCTGAGGCTCATCTTTTTTACAATAACCATATTGATCGCAGCGCAGGCCATGGCAATAAATTCCAGGGAGTTGCCCAGAAGTGGGTTTTGGGCCTTATCCGAAGGACCTTCAATCAGTGTGAGGAAAACAACCCCTGTTATGGATATCCCGAGACCTGCAAGACTGTACCGTGTTAGCGGCTCTGAGAGGATCAGCCATGCACCCAGGGCCACCATGAGGGGAACCGATGCGGAAATAACCCCAGCCTGGGACGAGGTGGTGAAGGTTAGTGCGTATGATTCCAGGAGAAAATAGAGACAGGGCTGGAAGAGCACCATGGGAATGAGGAGCATCCAATCCCCTTTGCGGTAATCCGATGGCATCAGTTTTCCCGTAAAAGGAAGGATCAGGACCAGTGCGGTCGCCATCCTTATCCACATCACTGTCCATGGGCTCAGGGCCTTTACCGCGATGCGCATGGCTGCAAAGGATGCGCCCCAGAGAAGAACGGCTGTTAGAAGGGCTGCCATGGGGAGCAGTCCTTTATGCTTTGCTATGAAAGAGACGGGGGGGGTAGAAATCGAGACGCCCTGGTTTATTGTTTCCATTGTATGACCTCTAAAAAAAGTGTTACGTATTCACTTGGTTGGGGTAGGAGAATAGCCCGGGGGCGGGGTTAATGATTGTAAAAAATTGCTCTTTTGATTATAGCCTTGCGACATACTGACGGGGGGTGGCTCCGGTAAGTTGCCTGAATTTATTGGTGAAATGGCTTTGGTCGGTAAATCCGGTTTCAAGAGCAACTTCAGCAAAAGGAACTCCACTGCGCATGAGATGCCGGGCTTGCCGGATGCGCTGCTGGGTGCGGAAAGCGTGGGGGGGCAAGCCCGTTGCCCTCTTGAAAACACGCAGAAAGTGGTAACGGCTCAGTCCCACGGCCCCGGCTACATCTTCAAGGGATACTTTTTCGTCGAGATTTTCCGACAGGAACTCTTTTGCAAGTGACACGGCCCTTGGCTCATTTCCCGCCCTTACCATCCCATTGGGGGAGCTGTATTGGGAAACCAGGTGCGCGACCGTTTCCAGGAGAGCGGATTCCATCTCAAGTTTTCCCGAAGGGTTCACCATATTTATGAAAATATCTTTCAGGCGCTTTGAAAGAATACGGTCCCTGGCGATAAGGTGTTGGAGTTCCGGTTCCAGTCCCTCCCTTTCAAAGATCTGTCCTGCACTCCTGGTCATAACCGTCGCATCAATGCAGAGTCCCCAGTAAGATATCGTGGACTTACCCGCCGGTACGCCGGAGTGGACCTGCCCGGGGTTGATCAGGGCAACCTCTTCCGAGACGATGCATGAGTCGGTTTTTTCAGGGCCAAGGCAGTAACTTTGACCTTCCTCCACCAGAATTACGGTGTAGTTGTGATTGTGGGTGTGCTTGGGGAAGACATGACTGCTTCTCACAACCCTGCACGCTTCAATGCCTTCGACTCCGGATAAACGGTAATATTTTACATCTTCAATGGTCTTCATGGCTCCTGGGCATCAATCTGCAAATAATACGTTCCTCACATTCTCTACCGCACAATCTATCTGTTTCTCTTGTATTGCGCCCTTACTGTTTGCCGGGCTTCAAAGCGGCAAAGTAACCTTCCAACGTGGCCACGGTCTCTGTCTCATCCTTCCGGGTTTCTTTTTGAAGGTTCAGGTTACCCATGGTGGTTTCCCGCATCCATGGTTCTGCCGGAAGGGTAAGGAGGCTTGCCAGGTTTTTGCGGGCCAGGTCCCAGTCGCGTTCCGCGCAGGCCAGTTCGAACCGGGTGGCGTTGCGCCAATATCCTTCCTGTGCTGTTGTTGGATCAGGCAATCGTTCCAGGGCGAAGTTGACCACCGGGATAATTTGTGAAAGCCGATTTTCATCTTCCGGTGTCCCCCGGATCACGCGCAGGGTGATGGCGTTCACCCCCGGGTAATAGTCCCGGGGGTCGTCTAAAAGACCGTTTTCATATGCCGTTATCGCTTTATCTAATGCCCCTTCGGCCAGGATCTGTTCGCCTTTTTTCATGGAGGCATCGTATTGGCCCTTATAAATACGGCCCTGGATGCCGAAGGTCTCACTGGTTGTTTCACCGGTAGGGATGCGTTTCAGTTGATAAAGCGCCTCTTTTCTCAAGGCGGCGGCCTTATCCAAATCAGTATTCTTTTCTGCGTCTTCCGCCAGGCGGTTTTGGGCAAGGGCCAGTTGTTCTAGGACCATGGTGGCATGTTTAAGTTCCCGGGGAAGCGCCGCATATAAGGCAACCATTTTATTGTAGGCCTTTTTCTCCCGGTAACCCAGGTAAACTGCGATCAGGGCGGTGTGCAACTGAGCGACAACATTGGGCTGTTTGAGGATCTTTTCCTGCAAACGGTCCAGTTCGGCAACGGCCGCTGCCGGTTCAGCCAGATTCAGTGCCTGCCGTACTTTTTCACCCATTTCGCCTGCAAATTCCAGGCGCTTGACAAAGAGGTCTGTCTTTTCATGGGAAACCGTTGCAGAGATCCCGGTCACCTGCAGAATCGGATTGTCCTGGAGCGGGTCGTCCTCAAGCAGACGTTCAATCCGATCCCGGATAGCCTCGCTCAATTGATCGGCAGCCTCATCCGTCAGGGAACAGTCGGTTTGCAGCGAATAGGATAGATGGCGCAATGGTCCGAAATCAAACGGCAGTTGTTTTGTGGACGCTTCAGCGCAGACCAGCAGCGTGTTGCTTTGACCGGCACCATGCCGCACGCCGATTTCATAGGCCACGTTGGGATTGGCCAGGGTCATGTCGGCGATGACAAATTCGGCCACCATCAGGGCCTCGTACATGCTTCGGTGGATAAAGCCTCCGTTTGGGTCGAAATCCGCACGATTGCAATCGATTCCAGATTTTTCCACACCCGCCTGGATGGCTTTATAAATAGGGTCAAAGTCGATCTCAGGGCCGCCGGGTTCGATCCGCTTTCGCCCGAATGGCATGGCTACAAAACAGAGGGGGCGAGGGGGATTGGTCATTCTTGGCTCCTTTAAATAAAGGTTATCTGTCATCAATACATTCGATTCTATTTCCATCGAAATCATTTTGCGTCATTTAAATCTTCGTTGCAACCCATAATGTCCTTGATTTGCAGCCTGAGAGCATACTTGCCCCCACACAGCAACAGGCATAAGATATTGTGGCTGTTGCTGTGCAGGGGACTGGGCACATATAATTGAACTGCCCCTATTTATGGCGGGCCATCGAGGATTATGACTCCGAAGGGTTCAGGACCTGGGACAAGCGCATCAGGAAGCAGGTGGGGCAGTAACCCCCAGCGCTTCACGCTCTTCGTCAAAATCGGCAAAGGAGAGGGCTGTTTGTCTGAATTGCTCTTCAAGTTCCAGAAAGGTGTCTGTGACGGCCGGATCAAAGTGCTTTCCCCTGCCTTCGGCAATGATCTCCAACGCCTTTTGGTGGGTAAAGGGTGGTTTATAAATCCGTTTGCTGATCAAGGCGTCATAGACGTCGGCCAGGGCCATGAGTCTTCCTGAGACTGGAATCTCTTCTCCTTGAAGCCCTTCCGGATACCCGGTGCCGTCCCATTTCTCATGGTGGCTGTAGGCGATTTCCCGGGCAAGTTTTAAAAAAGAGTGATCGCCGGGCATGTGGTTTGAGCTCATGAGGGCATCCCTGCCGTAAACGGTGTGCCGCTTCATCTCTTCGAACTCCTCCTGTGTCAGTCGGCCCGGCTTGAGCAGGATGCTGTCATGGACCCCCACCTTTCCGATATCATGGAGGGGGGCGGATTTATACAGAAGCTCGATGGTTGAGTCACTGAGCTGATGCCTGAACCTGGCATTCTCCTTCAGGTGGGTTGCCAGTATCCTGACATAATTTTGAGTCCTCCTGATATGTCCTCCGGTTTCAGGGTCCCTGGTCTCTGCAAGGCTTGTGAGGCTGAAGATGGTCTGCTCCTGGGTCAGCGCAAGTTCTTGGGTGCGCTCCTTTACCCGTTTCTCCAGGGTCTCATTCTGGTGTAACAGTTGGTCGTTGGCAAGTTTCAATCGCAGATGGTTCGCAATCCGGGTCTTGACCCGTGGGGGGCTGATGGGTTTTGTGATGTAGTCCACGGCCCCCAGTTCAAATCCCCGGATCTCCTCTTCGGTGTCATTCATGGCAGTAACGAAAATAACAGGAATCCCCTGGCTTCTTTCATCGGCCTTGATCCGCCTGCATACCTCATACCCGTCCATGCCGGGCATCATGACATCCAGGAGCACCAGATCCGGGAGATTGCGCTCCATGTCTTCCAGGGCGCTTTCTCCGCTTGTGGCCACGCTCACTTCATAATCATCACCCAGGATATCCACCAGGATATCGATATTTGTTTCATTATCATCCACAACCATGACGTTGCATTGGGATAAATCATTCATTGTTGTATACCTTTACAGCTTCAATTGGTTGATGAGAGATTCAAGAACGGTTTGACTCTCTTTGAACTTATAGCTTTTGATCAGTTTTTCCAGCCGGGTTAATTCTGTTGCCGTTTCGCCATGACCCCAGAGTTGCCTTGCCTGTTTCAGGGCTTTTCGGCAAGGCTTGGGCTGCCGTTTTTTGACATGGATACCCAACTCTTCCAGGGATGTCAACAGCTCCTTGATGTTCGAGCCTGCCTGGCAGGTCGATGTCAGAGGGGGGGTAGGTTCCTTTGGAAGATTGGGCGGTTGTGCCATGGGGCCGTCCAGGTCGTGGTCCAATGAGATCTCTTCCCCGGGCAGGCCGAACCGGGCCGTAAATCTGAATATGCTTCCCTTGCCAAGGATGCTCTCTACCGTGATCATTCCCTCCATGAGTTCCACCAGGCGCTTGCTGATGGTAAGCCCCAGGCCTGTTCCTCCGTATTTGCGTGTGGTGGAGACGTCGGCCTGGCTGAACGGCTTGAACAGTTTTTTTCGCTGCTCGCTGGTAATCCCTATGCCCGTGTCATGGATGCTGAATTTCAGGGTGGCCACGGTTGATTCCAGTTTTTCCGGCTCTAGGAAAATGTCGATTTTCCCGGCTTCAGTGAACTTGATGGCGTTGTTCACAAGGTTGGTGAGCACCTGACCCAGTCGCAGAGGGTCGCCCACGAGCACCGGCGGAATTGTTCCAATGGTCCTGATGTTTACAGCCAATCCTTTTTCCCGGGCCCCAAGGCAGACCAGGCCGGAAATAGATTCGATCACCCTATGGATGCTGAATGGCACGGATTCGAGTTCAATCTTCTGGGCATTGAGTTTTGAGACGTCCAGGATCTTGTTCAACAGCCCCAGCAGCAGATGGGAGGATGATTCTATCTTGCTGATGTATTCATGCTGTTTTTCGGTCAGTTCCGTTTGCAGGGTAAGGTGGGTAAGTCCGATGATGGCGTTCATGGGAGTCTTGATCTCATGGCTCATGCCTGCCAGGAGAAAACCCTTGGCCTTGCTGGCCTCCTCGGCCAGGCACCTTGCCCTGTGAAGTTCCGATTCAATCTCTTTTCGCCTGGTAATATCGTCCACAATGCCAAAGGAGCCTTGCTTCTTGCCAGCCTTGTCATAATAGGGGGATGCGGCCCAGTAGACCACAATTTTTTGCCCATCATCCTTGTGCATACACAACTCATAGGCGCTTTTTTGGCCCAGGTTTCGCAGTCTCAGCTGATCCTTGAAAATAGCGGTGTTCTTCCGGTCCAGGAATTTGTAGAGGCTCATCTCCATGAGCCTTGATCGCTCCTGGTTGAAAATTTCGCACATGGCCGGGTTCAGGTCTTTGATAATTGCATCATTGTCGATGAATATAAATCCACGGTTGGAGCCTTCGAGAATGCTCTTCAGGTAATCTTCATTTCGTTTTAATGCGGTTTCAACCTGCTTGTGCCTGGTAATGTCGAGGATGATCCCATCGATCCATTGGATTTTTTCATCGGCGTCTTTCACCGATGTCCCCCGTTCATGGACCCAGCGGATATCGTTATCCGCCCTGACGATCCTGTACTCAATTTCAAAGCTCCCCTCGTTTTTACGGGCCTTGGATTGAATGGTTGCAACCCGGTGCACATCCTGGGGATGGATGATGGAGAGATAGGACCGGCTGTTGTTTTGAAAATCCGAACCCGGGTATCCTGATATTTCTTCAATCCTGTCGCTGATAAAATAACCGGAGTTTTCCAAATTACAGGGCATGGAGTATACAATGCCCGGCAGGTTTGAAACCAGGGCGCGAAAGCTCTGCCGGCTCTTTTTAAGGGCGGTTTCAGTGCGCCTGTGCTCGGTTATCTCCAGGGAGAGCCGTTTTTTCCACCTGAGGTATATGAATACCATGAAGATCGAGACAGCCAGGAGGGTGGCAATGCTGGTGATGATCCGGGCAACCCAGTCGAATTCCGGCTCAAACTGATCCCCGAACCATTTGTCGTAGATTCTGTTTTTTTCTTCATCTGACAGTTCCCGGAGTGCCTTGTCAAGGATTTTAACAAGTTCGGGCCAGTCCTTGCGAACCCCGATGCAGAGCTTGTATTCATAGGGGGTAAGGGCCGCTACCTTCAGATGGAGTAGCCCCATCTTTCGGGTTAAATAGCTGATGGAGGCAAGGTTCCCCACCACGGCATCTGCCTTGCCATGGGCAACGGCTTTCAGGGCCGTCCCGATATTGTCCGTCAGCAGCAGGCGAAGACCGGGGTAATCTTTCTTGAGAAATTCATGGGTATAACTGTTTACCGGTATGGCAACGATCTGGTTCGCAAGGTCTTTGAGACCGGTGAACTTTGGTGAATTCACCCGGGTCATGATGACGATGGGAAAGTTCAAAAAGGGACGGGTAAAGAGCAAATGCCTGGACCGCCCAGGGGTATTGACGGAAAAGGGAAGCATATCCACCTCTTTTGAGGCGGCTTTTTCTGTCACTTCTGTCCAGTTTTTGAATCTAAGCGGGGTGACAGCGATGTTCAGCCGTTCGCAAAAGATACGGGCATAATCCGATGCCATTCCCGAATAGATGCCGTTATCATCGAAAAATTCAAGGGGCGGCCAGTTTGGATCAACACCGATCCGGATAATAGGGTGATCTTGAAGCCAACTCTTGTCTTCTGCTGTAAGGGTCATTTCTTTAAGGCTTGCACTCTGGAGCACCTGCACTGGTTCCGGAGTCGCCTGGGCGGCAGATGGCGTAAGCGCGATTGCCATGAGCGCTATCCAAAAATAATTCATCATTGGTGTGCCATAAATTGTTTTTTTGTCAGCTTGATCAGTTCGTCCATTGCAGGGGAGATCCATTTGCCCCTGTGGTGGGCAATCTGGAGGAGAACGGGATTATCGGTTTCCCAGGGAATCGCCCGGAGAAGATCCTGCTCGATCTCATCGTTAACCGCAATGGTCGGCAGAAACGAGATGCCAAGGCCGCACAGGACGTATCTCTTAATCACCTCCACGCTGGACGTTTCGATGATGCTTTCAGGTTCAATCTTCTTTTGAGCAAGCAGGTCCTTGAAGATCTTTCGATAGCTGCATCCTTTTTCCGTGCAGAGAACGGCATAGTCCTGGGATAGGGCAAGTTCCTCTCCTGGATAGTTCCTTGGAAGGACGATACTCATGGGTTCCTCCATCAGGGGCTCGATGAAAAGATCCCGATCCTTGCGCCCCTGTTCCAGGAGCAGGGCAATGTCCAGGCTCCCTGCCTTGAGTGCCGCCCTCATCTCCGAGCAGGTGGCGTTCAGCATGATGATTTCAACCCCTGGATAGAGCTGTTTGTAACGCTTCAGTACCGGTGAAAACCGGTAGAGCATTGTGGATTCAGGAATCCCGATCCGGATTTTGCCCGAGGGCATGGCCAGGTCCTGCCTGAGGTCACAGACCCGGTCCCAGGCATCCAGCAGGGTCAGCGCCTGGTGGTAGACCGCCTTGCCAAAGGTGTTGATGACCACACGCTTTCCGATCCTGTCGAACAGGGGTTGCCCGTAAAAGGTCTCCATGGCCTGGACGTGGGATGTGACCGAAGACTGGGCATAGTTGAGTTCTCCGGCAGCCTTGATAAAGCTGCCAAGGTCCACAATGGCCTTAAATGTCTTGAAATGGCGAATGTCCATGGCGTCTCCTTGTTGCAAGTTAGACGTTCTATATCAAAAATGCTGAACTAATCAATCTAAAAATTCGGTTTTACAGATACACTTCTCCCTGGTAGGGTCGCGAATCAATACTTGCATACCAACAACAAGGAGACGGCTGATGCAACAGAAAAAACTGGGTCCCCTGCTCTTGAGCGCATTGATGGTCGGGCCTATCCTCGGGTCGGGAATCATCATTTTGCCGCCCATTGCCCAGGAGCTCTTCAACCGGTTTGCCATTTTTGCGTGGGGGATCATGATGTGCCTTGGTGGGCTTTTTGCCATGGTGTTTGCAACCCTGGCATTGAAGTTTCCCGGGGCGGAAGGCGCCTCCATCGCCGTTAGAAAGGCCTTTGGGGCAAGGATTGGCTTCCTTGCTTCCACCTATGTGATCCTGGCAGTTTGTGCAGGACCCGTGGGAATCCTGATCACGGCAGGGGAAACCGTTGTCCGGGCCTTTTCCCTGCCCCAGCCCTTTTTGCCCGGTGTGGTGGGGGTGCTGCTCCTTGTCTCCGTCATCCTGCTGTTGAGGGAGGTGACGGCGGTGGGTAAACTCCTATTGGTGGCAAGCTCCGTCATAGCCCTGGCCCTGGTGGGGGGAAGCGCCATGACCATTGCTTCATATGGAATCTGCCTTGCCGGAACCAACGACCTTGATCCGATGCTGTTTGTCCGGGAGCTGCCCATCCTGTTCTGGGCGATCATTGGATGGGAAATCCTTGGTAATTACTCGTTGGAGGTGAAAGATCCGAAAACCACCATTCCCAGGGCAGCTATTTTTAGTGTGGCTGGCATCAGCTTCGTCTATATCATTGTTGCCCTGGCCCTGAATGCCCTGGATAACCCGGAACCCCGTGTGGGTGAGGTCCTCCTGCCCTTGCTGGGAAACGGTTCGGATCTGGCCCTGATGGTCATGACCCTGGCCCTGTGCCTTTCCACTTACCTGATGATCGTGGGAGGGGTGGCCCGGTTGATCCGGACCCTGGCCAGGGCCGGTAGACTTCATGGCGCCCTTGGCCGGGAGAATCAACAGGGCGCTCCCCTGGGTGGAATCCTTTTTTTGGCCGCTCTCCACGGCCTGGTCATCGTGCTGCTTGCCTATCATGTGGTCTCCCTGGAATCTATCATCTCCTTTGCCAATATTTTTTTCCTGGCCAATGCCCTGCTCGGTATCCTTGCCGCAGTAAGATTGTCAACCTCCATGGCGTTCAGGTTGCTGTCGGTGCTTCCGGGTGCGGGCTTTCTTGCCTTGGTTCTGGTTTCCTCCCCATGGCTGATCTGTCTTCTTACGGGGGTAACCCTGGTCTTTCTTGCAAACAATATCCGGGGATTGGGGATTCAATCCAGGCCTTTCAATCCCTGAATTGATTTTTTTCCGGTTTTACTGGTTTTCCATATAGCCAGATGGCATGAAATTGTGTTAGGAAGAACCCTTATACTTAATTCAGCGTACTGATCCTCAGTATCAGTCACAAACATTTATAAGCAAAGGAGTGAATAATGAAAAACGTTGGAATTGTTGGTTGGCGCGGAATGGTTGGTTCCGTACTGATGGAGAGGATGATCAAGGAAGATGATTTCAAGAAGTTCACCCCGCTTTTCTTCACAACCTCCCAGGCCGGAATGAAGGCACCTGACGTGGGCATTGATGCACCACCCCTGGTGGATGCCCATGATATTGACGCATTGATGGCCATGGATATCATCGTCTCCTGCCAGGGCGGGTCTTATACTGAGGCGGTTCGTCCCAAGCTTGAGGAACGGGACTGGAGCGGCTTTTGGATCGATGCGGCCTCCACACTTCGAATGGAGGACAACAGCATTATCGTCCTTGATCCTGTTAATAGAAAGGTGATCGACCAGGCCCTGGAGCAGGGGGTCAAGAATTACATCGGCGGCAACTGCACGGTTTCCCTTATGCTCATGGCGCTAGGCGGACTGTTTGAGAACGATGTTATCGAGTGGGTCACCTCCATGACCTACCAGGCGGCATCAGGGGCCGGCGCAAAGAACATGCGGGAGCTTGTTGCCCAGATGGCAGCCATCGGAACCAATGCATCGGCGTTCCTTGACAATCCCGCTTCCGCCATCCTTGATCTTGACCGGAACGTCATTGACACGGTAAGGTCCGACGCCCTGCCAACGGATAACTGGGGGGTCCCCCTTGCGGCCAGCCTCATCCCCTGGATCGACCGGCCCATGGAAAACGGCCAGACCCGGGAGGAGTGGAAGGGCTTTGTGGAGACCAACAAGATCCTGGGCCGTTCCGACAACCCCATCCCCATTGACGGTCAGTGTATCAGGATCGGTTCCATGCGGTGCCACAGCCAGGCATTTACCATCAAGTTGAAAAAAAATGTGCCGATCCCGGAGATCGAGGCCATGCTCGCATCCAACAACGACTGGGTAAAGGTGGTTCCCAACCTCAAGGAGAATAGCATTACCGATCTCACCCCTGCGGCTGCAACCGGTACCCTTACCGTGCCCGTGGGCCGGGTCCGGAAGATGAACCTCGGTGATGATTATCTCACCGCCTTTTCCGTGGGAGATCAGCTCCTGTGGGGAGCTGCAGAACCCCTCCGGCGGATATTGAACATCATCCTTTAATACCATTTACGGGGTCAGGCTTTTTATAGGGCACCCTTTGCCCAAGCCTGATCCCGTCCATACCTATGTCCTGTCTGTTCATCTGGGCGTAAAAACAGGCAAGATTACTCTTTTAAAGGGCGATTAAATCCTGTGCCTTGGATTCTTGGGATCAGGGTCAAACCGGATCATGAACAGTGTCGGACCATGAATTCCTTAAGCATCTCCTGGGATAACTGGAGACGACTGCCTTTTGCACAACCAATCCTTGAGCAAAAAGATTGGCCATAGTTATAATTCATGTTTTTGTCCAGAAAAAACATATATATGGGGGCCCCACATTCGCAATCTAATAAAATCGGGAGTTTTTCCCGGCAAGTGGGGCAATGAATATCAACAATTTGGCCGTCTTTGAATGGTTCCCCGCTTAATATGACTTTTTTGCTCTTTCCCACAGTGGCGGTAATGACGATCTCCGCTTC
This sequence comes from Desulfobacterium sp., assembly GCA_016342325.1. Classification (GTDB taxonomy): domain Bacteria; phylum Desulfobacterota; class Desulfobacteria; order Desulfobacterales; family Desulfobacteraceae; genus Desulforapulum. The sequence goes on along the minus strand of JAEINR010000029.1, from coordinate 456 downwards.
TTTATTGCTTTCGCGTTCTTTATAAATAAAATGGATCCCCTTGTGTTGATCTATTATCATATCGCTGATCAAACTGTGGCCATTGGGGCAGTATGCTTCAGTGATCACGGTTTTTTCCTCTTTGTGAACCACGGAGGCTTCATCCTCAGCCACATGCAGTTTGCTGGCTTTTACACATCCAATTCGGGAACAAAATGTCTGGGCGCAATCTTTGTCAAGTTTTTCATTGAGGAAAAACAGATAATCGTGGCTACCGCATTCGCAGTCGCCGTGGGTGGGTAGTTCATTTTTGCAGATGGGACAGTATATGGCCACGATGTCACCGTCGTCAAAGGCCTCTCCCTTTAAATAAATTTTGGTGGAATCCCCCACAAGGGCTGTAATGACAATATCTGCTTCTTTATTGCTTTTAAGCCCACGGTATAGAAAATGAATTCCCCTGTGGTCATCAATTTT
>JAEINR010000028.1 GCA_016342325.1 Desulfobacterium sp. | reverse complement strand
GCGATGATTGTGGATAAATATCCATGTGCAGCTTAAACTAATTGTTTTTTTGTCTTGACTCAGGGGTCCACTTTACAATATGTGGGGAGCGATGGGTGAAGAGTCACCCCGGATGAATACCGGTCCGGATCAGGAACACTTTTTTTTAAGGAGTTATGGAACAATGCAAGGAATCAAGATAAGAACCAAATTATTATTGATAAGTGCAGCAGTCACCCTGCTGTTACTGGTCTGCGTCATTGGTACGGTTTTCAATCAGAACCAAAAAGTAATCCAAATTGGTGAGCAGGAGAGCCTGAAACTGGCCTATGCGGACCTGATTCATATTGTGGACAATCTTTACACCCTTGCCGAATCCCACCAGGAAGTGACCCAGAAGAATATCGTTTCAGCACTCAATGTGGCCCGGGAACTTGTCAACACGGCCGGTGGAATTTCATTTACCGATGAAACCGTCAGCTGGCAGGCCGTAAATCAGTATTCCAAAAAGAGAAACACCATTGAACTGCCTGAAATGCGTGTCGGCAACCAATGGCTGGGGCAAATTTCATCTCCGGATGAGGAAGCCCCCCTTGTGGACTCGGTACAAACCCTGCTCGATGTGACCTGTACGGTTTTCCAGCGCATGAATCCGGCGGGAGACATGTTGCGGATTTCAACAAATGTAATCAAGACCGATGGCAAGCGTGCCATTGGCACCTATATTCCGGCCGTCAATCCCAACGGCAACAGCAACCCTGTGATCTCCAAGGTGTTGAAAGGGGAAACCTTCAACGGCAGGGCGTTTGTTGTAAATGCATGGTACATCACAGCCTATGAGCCGATCTTTGACGCCCGCAGGAATGTGGTGGGGGTGTTATATGTGGGCATTCCCCAGGAAAATGTTAAATCCCTGCGCCAGGCCATCATGGCGATGAAGATCGGTGACACCGGATTTGTTACAGTCATTGACAGTTCAGGCAGGTACACCATTTCAAACAAGGGCAAAAAAGATGGCCAGGACGCTTTGAGCGTTGTGGATGCCAAGGGTAATTCCTACATCAAAGAGCGTATCGAATCGGCAAAGGCCCTTGCCCCCCGTGAAATCGGGAGTCAGGTTTTTATCCATACAGAAAATGACGGCACAGAAAACAATTGGGATGCCCGGTTTGTATACTTTAAACCCTGGGACTGGATCATCACCGCTGAAGCAGATACGGCTGAATTTACAAAGGTCTCGGATATGCTGGGGCACCTGGGCAAAAAGAGCAATATGATATTGGGCCTGGTCGGCCTGATCGCCATGTTCGTAACAAGCTTTGTCTGGTTTTTCGTGGCCGGCAGCCTGGTGAAGCCGATCAATGCCGCCATATTCGGCCTCAAGGATATAGCAGAAGAAGAAGGAGACCTGACCATGCGCCTCCAGGCCAGCACCCGGGATGAGATCGGGGAACTGGTATTCTGGTTCAACACCTTTATTGAAAAGCTCCAGGGAATCATAGGGCAGATCGGAGAGGACTCAAGACAGGTGGAGACCTCTTCCACAGAACTCTCGGCCATTGCCTCCCAGATCGCTTCAGGCGCCGAGAACAGTTCCAACCGATCCAACAGCCTGGCAACGGCCACAGATGAAATGAGTGCCAACCTCAACAATGTGGCCGCAGCCATGGAACAGTCCTCAACCAGCACGACCATGGTAGCTGCGGCAGCAGAAGAGATGACGGCCACCATCAACGAGATCGCCAAAAACGCAGAACAGGCCAGGGGCATTTCCATTACGGCAGTGGATCGATCCACCAGCGCTTCGGAAAGGATGTCGGAACTGGAACGGGCGGCCCTGGCCATCGGCAAGTTCACACAGACCATCACCGAAATATCCGAACAGACCAATCTGCTTGCCTTGAATGCAACCATCGAAGCGGCCAGGGCGGGTGATGCCGGTAAAGGCTTTGCCGTTGTGGCTAACGAAATAAAAAATCTGGCCACCCAGACCGCCAGTGCCACCCTTGCCATCAAGACCCAGATCAACGATGTGCAGCACACAGCCACACTCTCCATCACGGAAATCAACGAGATCTCCCAAGTAATCAACGGTATCAACGAGATCGTTGCCACCATTGCCGCGTCGGTGGAAGAGCAGTCTGCCGCCACAAAAGAGATTGCAGACAATATCAATCAGGCATCCCTGGGCCTGGGTGAGGTCAACAAGAACATCAGCCAGAGCTCTTCCGTGGCAGAAGAGATCGCCCGGGACATCACCCATGTCAACAGGGAAGCAGGCGAGATGTCCCTGGGAAGCGAACAGGTAAAATTGAGTGCAGAGGGCCTCAATGGGATGTCAAAAAGACTGACCGAAATTGTGGGGCGCTTTAAGGTTTAACCCCCTCCTTCGGGGAAACCGGTGTCAGCATAATTGACAAGGTGTAAAACCCAACGTCAAGACGCCGGCATTAACGGACAACTCTATACGGGGCCAGGCTTTTTTTTAGAAAGGCCTGGCCCCTTTTACGAGCATATTCTCATCGGCATGGTTATTGCTGTATTAAGTCCCAAAGAGGTATCTAAAAGAGGAATTCAAAAAAACAACTTCAAACGATGAATCTAACCCCCTTGGTTGACTGACATGAAACCTTTCCACATACTTGTAACCGACACCAATCACCATGTAAGAACCCTCTTGAAGCGGGAGCTGCAACAGGAGGGGAACATCATATACACGGCCAGCAACAAGAAACAGGCCCATAACTATATCTACGGCCCCAATCACCTGGACATCATCATCCTTGACCCTGAACTTCCCGATTTTTTCGGCCGGTCCCTCCTGAAACAAATCCTGGACAGGGTCCCGCCGGTTCATATCATCATCCATACCTTTAAAGAATTTTTCAACGAGCTGCCCTTGGATGAAAACATCCATCTGGTGGAAAAGAGTGCAGTGAGCATTGCCCCGTTAAAGCAGATGATCGCCTCGTTTATCAGGAAGTGAGGGGCGGCACCCTGCCGCCCCCATGAACGTCTTGTCTAGGACAAGGGTTTCACCCTGACGCTCAGCACGGGAACAGGCGAATGCCTGAACAGCTTTTCCGCAGTGGAGCCGAAAAGGAACCCCGGCAGATTGGTCCGGCCCGTCCGGCCCATGACCAGGAGGTCGACCACCTCTGCCTCCACGGCATTCAGGATCTCCTCAAAGGGCACACCGGTCCTGATATCGATCCTGCAAGGGTCGGTCTCAGCCCCGCACTCCGCCATCATCTCCATGAGCTGGCGCTTGCGTCTCCTGACATCATCCCCAACAAATTTATCCATTGAAAAGCCACCCGGATGCTCTGCATTAAAGGCCTGTTTTGCAGCCTCCAGGTTGCGACGGTTGATAACGTTAACAAGGACCAGTTCGGATGACGTCCGCCTGGCCACGGTCAAAGCATATTCCAGTATCCCCTGGGAATAGACCGAGAGATCCAGGGCCACCACGATTCTCTCTATTTGTCTCATGTTATCTCCTTTTAGCGATTCCGTTTAAGTGTCTCACGGTTCCTGACGCTGACCACAGGCAACTGGGAATGCCTGAACACCTTTTCTGCATTGGAGCCGAACAGGGTGAGTGAAAGATTGCTTCTTCCCTTGTGGCCCATGACAATGATATCCACCTTTTCGGCCTCTGCAACGGTCAGGATCGCCTCAAAGGGGATCCCCAGGGTGACCTGGATGGTCATGGCCGACTTTTTGTCAAAGAACCGCTCCTTTACCAGGGACCGGATGGTGTCGTACCGCTCTTTTTTGGCATCAGCCACATAGCGATCATAATCGAGCTTGTCCGGATAATAGGCGCTGGCAAGCTTCACGGCATTGAGATCCCTCTGGTGCACAACGTTCAGAAGCAGGATCTCGGCATTGGAATTTCCCGCAAATTCCACGGCATAGTCAATGGCTGCGGTGGCGTACTCCGACAGATCCACGCACACCATGATCTTTTCAATTTTGCTCATACGGACCTCCTTAAAGGTAAACACCGGTTTTATATGAAACTCCGGCCATGCCGGTTATTAAAAAAGGATTCTCCGGCCTGTTGCCTGGTCTGCCGCATAGATCATATCCGCGGCCTGCCCCAATTTTCCAACCACCGGGTCAAACAACCCGGAGGCCAAGCCAAAAGTGTGGATAAAAATTTTTCGAAACCCCTCATCTGTGTCATCATAGGATGTCATGATGCTGCCCAGACGGCCGCGGTTCTCCCGGATGATATCGATGAGGGTATGGACGATTCCAGGGCGGTCATTGATTTTGAATGCAAAAACCTGTCCCTTGTTGGCAACCCCGGTAAACGATACAAGGCACCGAAAGATATCACTCTTTGTGATGATCCCCTCCATGGTGCCGTTCCTGCCCATCACGGGCATGCCGGAAATATTTTTGCTGAGCATCATGGCCGCGGCCTCGTCAACGGTGTGGTCACAGGGAACCGTCACCACGGGGCTGGACATCACCCGCTCGATGGGGATGGTTCGAACAAGGGACATGAGTTCATAGATATCAAGGGAGGTCGCCTCCGAGGGAGAGGCCTTTTTGATGTCTCCGTCCGTGACGATCCCAATGGGTTTTCCGTTGCTAACAACCGGAACCATGGAGATGATCTTCCTGTGGAACAGATTTGAGACGTCCACCAGGGATGCGTCCTTTTCAACGGTGATAACGGATCGGCTCATCCATTTCTTTATCAACATGTTTCAATCTCCTTAGATGATGGTGACGTTCAACCAACCGTGTTAAACACCAGCATAAAATAGCAATTCCCATGCCAGTATGGGAAGGAAACCAAGGATAGAAACAGAGGAGATGGAAAGGGGGGGATGGGCATGTCAGGGAAACCATATGGGGGTGAACCAAAGGGAGGGGTGTCAGCTTTTTTTACATATTGTAAAAGCATTAAACAACAAACACAAGGACAATTACTCCCTGGCGCTCGTTCCAATACGGATGCCGTACTTGTCGATCTTTGAATGAAAGGTGGGCCTGGACATGCCCAACAGCTTTGCCGCCCGGGACCGGTTCCCCTGGGTAATATCCAGGGCCTCTTGGATCAGAAGCGAGGCTACATGGTCCAGGCAGGAATCAAATATTTTATCCCCTTTTTCCGACCGGAGGCAATTACGAACCCACTGTTTTACGCAGGTTTCAGCCGTGGGCGCAACGCCCTCGATGCGGTTTCGGCTCTCAAGGTCACTGATGGTGATCTCCTCGGGCTGGACCGGGGCCCCCCGGTTGAAGATCAGGGCCTTTTTCAAGACATTGCCAAGTTCCCGGATGTTGCCGGGCCAGTCGTATCGTTCTACCTTTTTCACCGCTCCGGGTGAGATGCCGGGATTTGCCATGGACATCTCGGAGGAAAGCCTTGCCAGCAGATATTCGGCCAGGGTTACGCTGTCCCCTTTGCGCTCCCGCAACGGGGGCATGGTGATGGTGACCACCTGGAGACGGTAGTAGAGATCCTCCCTGAACTTGCCTTGGCCAACGGCCTTTTCAAGGTCCCGGTTGGTGGCGGCAATAATCCTCACGTCCACGCTGATGGGCTCCTTGCCCCCCAGCCGCTCGATGCTGTTCTCCTGGAGAAGTCTTAGAAATTTTGCCTGGATGCCCATGGGCATGTCCCCGATCTCGTCCAGGAACACGGTGCCGCCCCTGGCCTGCTCGATCTTTCCCACCCGCCGGTGGGCGGCACCGGTGAACGACCCCTTTTCATAGCCGAACAATTCACTCTCAAGCAGGGTCTCGGGAATGGCCACGCAGTTGATCACCATGAAGGGCTTTTCAGCCCTGAGGGAATGGTTGTACACGGCCCGTGCCGCAAGCTCCTTTCCCGTTCCCGACTCCCCCCGGATTAAAACCGTGGCGTCGGTGGAGGAGACCCGGCCGATGGCCTTGTACACATCCAGCATCTGGCTGCTGCTGCCCACCAGGGCCTCCCGGCCGGAAAGCCGGTCTGCCTCGGGATTGACATCCACGGGAGAAGACATGCAGCGACCGGCCACCAGCCCCTTTTCAATGAGCTGGAGCATCTCGGGCACATCAAAGGGCTTGTAGATATAATCGTAGGCCCCTTTTTTAATCGCCCCGATGGCGGTCTCCGTGGTCCCGAATGCCGTGATGATTATCACGGGCAGCTTGGGTAACCGCGCATGAACTTTCTCAAACACCTCCATGCCGCTCATATCCGGAAGCCGGATATCCAGGATCACAAGATCGGGGCAGAGGGTGACGGCCTTGGTAATCCCCTCCTGGCCAGTATAGGCGGCAACCGTCTCATACCCGTCCTGGGTCAGAATCTTGGTAAAACTCAGACTCAGCTGCTGGTCGTCGTCAATGATCAGTATCAGACCCATGAACTAGCTCCTTCGCTGGCAATTTAATGATGAATTCAGCCCCCTGTGCCCTGTCGGAAGACACGGAAAACACGCCGTCATGCTCCCGGACGATCCTGGCAACGATGCTCAGCCCCAGGCCGGACCCATCCTCCTTGGTGGTGAAAAAGGGATTGGTGATCTTGTGAACAATGGCATCAGGAATGCCGGTCCCGTTGTCGGCAATGGAGAGAACCGCCACTTCCCCGATGCCGGGCTCAAGGGTCCGGGTTTCCGAGATAATGATCTCTCCGCCCGTGTCCATGGCTTCACAGGCATTGGAGACGAGATTGACCAGGGCCTCCTTGATCCTGTCCGAATCCGCCATGATCTCAGATAGCCCGGGATCAGGCCGGTACACAAGTTCCACATTGTACTCCTTGAGCCGGTACTCCAAAAGGGTGATCACGGAACGGATGACGTTTCGGAGGCTGCACCGGGTAAGTTTCAGTTTTGGGGGCCTTGCAAACTCGAGGAAATTCTGCACGATCTTGTCGATGCGCCCGATCTCGTCGGCGATCACCTGGAGGTCCTCGTTCTGGACATCGGTCAGATCCAGGGATCGGCTCAAGGAGAACATCCGCATCTTGATGGAGGTGAACGGGTTCCGTATGGTGTGGGCAACCCCTGCGGCCATCTCCCCCACCATCACCATGCGCTCGGCCTGGACAAGATGCTGCCGGCTTTTTGCCAGGGCATCATGGGTGTCGTCAAAGTCCTTCATCATCCCCTTGAGGGACTGACTCAGGGAGAGTACCTCGTCCCGGGAGCTCTCCTTGGGGGAACTGCCGGTCTCAATGGCGAGCCCCCGGATGGGGATCAGAATCTGCCGGTAGAGAACAAACAAAAGCAGGCCGCAGAGCGCCACGAATACGGCAATGGCACCCAGGGCCACCATTCTCAGGATGGTGGAGCGCGCATTGTTTTTCGCCTCGGTCTCCTGGATCACGTCCCACTGGTCAAGGCTGAACCTGCGGCACAGATCCAGGAGATTGAAGAACACCCCCCGCTGCTTTTCGTGGAGAAGGGAGATGTGCTGCTGAACATCACCCCGGCTGTACTTCTCTATGACATTATCCTTGGTCTCCACATAGGTGGCATACTCGGCGGCAATCAGGCCCAGGGTCCTTCGCTGTTCATCGTTCAGATTCAGGGAAAAGGCCCGGTTGAGGCTCTGGCGGAACACCTCCCTGTACCGACCCAGGGACTTGAGCCACTTGGCCTGGCCATCCACAAAGTAGTAGGTCAAAAACCCCTTCTGGTTGGCAAGGGCAAGCTCCATGTCCTGGGCCGTTTTATAAAGCACCACCTCCTTTTCCACCATGGTCACCAACATCGTATCAATCTCGTAGGAATACCAGAGAAGGCCGATGCCGCCGGCAAGGGCGATCCCTGCCATGGCGGAAAAGATATAGACAATTTTCGATCTGAGACTGAAATAATGTATCATCGCTTATGGGTGTCCTTAAATCAACGTATCAAAACCACCTTCATGCAATTTCCTGTCCAGCCCGATCTATTCCTGATCAAAATTTACCGAGTTTGTCAACAAACAGCCAAAAAAAAGGGGCGGTGTCGTATTGACACCGCCCCATGATGGTTGAAGCAACCGCTAGGGTTGGATCACAATGGTCGGGAACATCCCTTTTTTGTTGCCCTCGGGATAGGGCTGGATGGTATTGAAAGAGATGAACTGGTTTTTCTGGGCATGGCCCTTATGCTCGGCACCGTTAAAGAAGGCACCGTTGGCGTCGAGGATATGGTGGATCCGCTCCTGGAACGCCGCCACAAACCCTGCGCCGTTTCCTTCAAAGAACATGTTGCCCACGGTCAGCTTTGAATCGATGGTTTTGAGCCGCTCAATGGAGATGGAGTTGGTCGCAAGATCCGTCTCATCCTGGATCAGTCCCCACACCAGGTGGCCGGGGGGAATGGTCAAGGGTTCTTTGACATCAATGATGGTGTGGGGCATGACGATACTGTCCTCGCCAATGACAATCCGGCTGTCCGGACGGCCCCGTAAAAAGCTGTTAAACCCGACAAACACCATGGTACCCACATCAGCCTCTATGATCTTTGCACCATGGGCCGTTACATCATTTCCTTCGAGCCTGGAGTTGATGATAAAGCAGTTTTCCTGGACATTGGCCCCCTTACCGAGCCAGGCGTTCTGGAGATAGGCCCGCTGGGCCACCAGGACATTTTCTCCGATGGTGGTATGGCCCTTTGTCACGGAGTAGCGGTCAAGGGACGCACTGGAGGGAACATCCACGGACTGCTCGATATTTACCACATCAAAAATCCGCTGGAACGCCTCTTTCCGGTCCTCGACAAAATCGATGAGCATTCCCTGGGGCGGGGAACCTGCAGGAAGAAAGACATAGTCGTTCAACATATTCTCGGGATACTGGTAGTAAAAATTAAACTCCCCGGGGTTCCGGACCCACACGGTTCCCGGTGGAATGTGGAGATGGTTGATCTCCCCGGCCTGGACATAGGAAAAATTGCCAATGACGCAGTCCCGCATGGTGGTCAGGTCCACCGTGGAAAAGACCCCGAGAAAACATCCGTCCGACGGTGCGCCGTGGATGTTTGCATAGTTCATGGAGATGGTGTCCTTGATGAAGAACCGCTCCAGGGTCTCGGGATCGTGGGAAAAATTATGGACCAGGGTCTTGATGAGAAAGCTGTCCTCAATATGGATCTCTTCGTCGTCCACCACCGGAATCTCAAAATCCTGGTATTGGAACAGATCCTTCTCCTTCTTGAGCTCATCCCCCCGGATATCGCTCTTGTAGAGCAGGGAATTACTCACCCGGCACCGGCCAAGGAAATAGCTGCCGGCAAGATTTGAGTTCTTGAATTCAAAGCTCAAGGGATGATGGGGAGAAACCCCGTAGAACCCGTAGAACTTCACCATCTGGTTGAAGGGAATAAGCTTATTCACATAGGGATTGACATCGTACTCAAGCTCCCGAAGATTTATATTTACCCGCTGGACAATCCTATCGAAAAGTTTTTCAATCTCTTTCATGGCATACCCCTTGTTAATGCGCTTTTTTCATGGCCGTGATCAATGCAGTAAAGACATCGGAAAGCCGCAACACCCCAACCACTTTGTCTTCCCTTGTTACCAGGAGGGAGAGGCGGTTTCGTACCGTTAACTGATGGGCAGCCGAATTAAGGGAGGTGTTCTCATCGATGAACTCATTTTCGACAAGGGTCTCCATGAAATCCTCCACCTTCATCTCCATCTTGGTAGGGTCGGTGTAAACATAGTCCCGGGCATTCCCGTTCTGGAAGCTCTCTTCCCTGATGGCGCCAATAAAATTAGCGCTAAACCCAAAGTTGCTGATCCGGTCCACGATTTCCGTCTGCTCGGTGATGGGCTCAAGGGCCCGCACCACATTGAGCTGGCTCATTTTTCCAATGACCTCTTGATTCTTATCCAGAACCAGCACAATCCAATGGGGATGAACAGATTGATCAACATTCTTATCTTTCTTGATATTTTCCAGGGCAAGCACGGCCTCGTACAGGGTGGAACCTTTGGAAATGGTGGCATAGTCGGAGAGCGGCACCATAAAATCTTTTACAATAGAGTTCATTAAAAAACACTCCGTTATCAGGTTAATAAACTGACCTCAAAAACGACCCAGGGAAATTGGGTACTCCTTCCCAAAATATGACAGAGGGTTTATCACGTCTTCCCGATTATATCAAGCCCCTGTAATCTAAGCCCAATATCCGGCACATTTTGACCCGTATCAAGGCCTGAAAACAGTGAATTCCCACCTTTTTCCCACGGGCGCATTCCTATAAATACAGCGTGTTACACAATCGCACCCCCAACGTCGCATTTCCTTGATCTTTTTTTTTTTACATGGTAGGCGTATTTTAATTTAAATACCTGCCTTTTGATGAAAAAGGGCAAATTGAGCCCGGGCACATATATAGATAGGAAGGACGTGTTTCACAACCAAGATTGAAAAGCACCGTTAGTGCTAAATATATAATAGGAGGAAGTTAAATTGAAAACCAATACAGTTAAGGATCTGATGGTCTCGTTGTCGAAATATGCGACAGTGACCGAAGATGCGTCGTTATACGATGCAGTGCAAGCCCTTAAGAAAGCCCAGAAGGAATTTAGCAATTCCCAATACCCCCACAGGGCGGTGATCATTCTGGACAAAGACAACCAGGTGGTGGGTAAGGTGAGCCAACTGGATGTTCTGAAAGCCCTGGAACCCAAATACCAGGAGATGCACGACAGAACCGGCCTTGCCAAATACGGTTTCTCAAGAAAATTCATGAAATCGTTGTTGACCCACCATCACCTCTGGGACACCCCCCTTCAAAATATCTGTCGGAAAGGGGCCTCCATCCCGGTATCAAGCTTCATGGAAACCCCCACGGATGGTGAGTTCATCGAAGAGACTGCCAACCTGGATGAAGCGATCCACCAGATGGTCCTTGGACACCACCAATCCCTGCTTGTCCTGAAGGACGGCACCGTCACGGGAGTGCTTCGCTTAACCGATGTATTTGATGCGTTTTCCAAAATAATTGAGCAGTGCCCAACGGATGCGGGTGAATAGCTGCTGTAACACATTGAGTTAGAATCAAAAGATTACATATTGAGGAGGTAGTTCCCAATGGCCGTTGAAGTAGAAGTAAGTGAAGCAACCAGTGTAAACTGGCCAAAAATAATTGCCCTGCTTGCAGGTGTAGGACTTTTTGTAATTGTCTATTTTTCCCCCATGTGGCCCGATGCCATCGATCCCATGGGCAAACACTTTGCCCTGTCCAAGGCAGGCAAAGGCGCCATCGCCGTATTTCTCATGGCCGGCACCTGGTGGGTGTTTGAGGTGGTTCCCATCGGCGTGACAAGTCTTGCCATCGGCGTGATGCAGGCGTTGTTCCTCATCCGGCCGGCCAAGGTGGCGTTCAAGGATTTCATGGATCCGTCTGTCATGTTCATCTTTGGCTCCATCGTCATCGGGCTGGTGTTTACCAAGACGGGGCTCACCAAGCGCCTGGCCTATAAGATGCTCTCCATTGTCGGGGAAAGAACCAGCATGATCTATCTGGGCTGCTTTGTTGTTACCGCAGCCCTTTCCCACATCATGGCCCACACCGCCGTTGCCGCCACCATCTATCCCCTGCTTGTGGCCATCTACTCCCTATACGGCGAAGGAGACAAGCAGACAAAATTCGGAAAAGGGCTCTTCATGGGCATGGCCTACGTGGCAGGTGCCGGCTCCATCGTCACCCTGCTGGGGGCTGCCCGGGGTGCTGTTGCCATCGGCTTTTTCAAAGATATCATGGACAAGGACATCGGCTTCTTCGAGCTCACCTACTACATGCTTCCGGTGGGTTGGATCATGGTGATTCTCCTGTGGGCCTACTTCATGATCGTGATGAAGCCTGAAAAGAAAACCATTCCCGGGCTCAAGGAAAAGGCAAAGCGCCTGTACATCGAGCTTGGCGGCATCACCCGAAAGGAGGTCATTGCGGCAACCATCGTGGGCACCTGCATCCTGGCCCTGGGCACCTTTGCCATTCTCAAGGCCTTTATCCCCGGGTTTGTTCCGCCCCACAAGACGGCTGTCATTCTCATCTCCACCATTCTCTTTTTTGTCACCGGCATCCTTGACATCGACGACCTGGAAGAAATTCCCTGGAACATCATCCTGCTCTTTGCAGGCGCCATGAGCATCGGTTTCTGCCTCTGGGACACTGGCGCTGCGGAGTGGATGGCGATCAACTGGCTCACCATCTTCAAGGAGTCCCACTGGTTCGTCTTTGTAATGAGCATCGCATTCTTTGTCATGATGATGACCAACTTCATCATGAACGTTGCCGCCATTGCCATCTCCCTTCCCGTGGCCCTGGTCATCGCCCCCTACCTCGGCGTAACCGGAGAGGCCATCCTCTTCTCCTCCCTGGTGGTTGCTGGCATGCCCTTCCTGCTTCTTGTGGGGGCGGCCCCCAACGCCATCGCCTATGACTCAAAGCAGTTCACCACCGGAGAGTTCTTTCTCTACGGCATCCCGGCCAGTATCATCCTCATGATTGTTACGGGGTTTGCCGTCTATGTGCTGTGGCCCCTGATGGGAATGCCCATCACCCTGGGGTAACGCGTTAACCCAAAACAATCGTTCAACCCCATGAAGGCGGCCGGGCTATTCAGCCCGGCCGCCTTTTTAGTTTCATCCGTCCAAAAGTCCAAATCCATTGGAGAGCCATGTACATTCAAGGAAAATCGTGCTATCCATAAATTTTACAAATCGATAGATATAAACCACCATCATTGATCGCGAAAATGGATATGAAAAGAGAAGAAACAGAAAGCAAGGAGTCGTTCATGGACAAGCCGTTTCCGGAAAAGGCCCGACTTCTGGCACAGCTCAAGGACGAGGGGTTCAACGTTCCGGACTTTATCTATGTTTCGGCAGCGGATTTCAACAACGACAGCTTCGACCCCCTGAAACGCTTTCTCTCCCGGCACCAGGAAAACTACAAGGTGATCGCACGGAGCGCCCACCCCATGGAATACTGCTTCAAGGGCGGAACCTTCGACTCCATGGAGACCTATGCCGACATCATGGGGATCAAGTACGCCAGATCAAAGATCATCCGCTCGGGAACGACCACCAAGGCCTTGTCCATCAAGCGGCAGCAGAAGTTCCTCAACGCCCCCGGGCTAGACCTTGACGAGATGGGCATCATCGTCATGCCCTTTGTGGAAGGGTCCAGCGTCATGGCCAAAGTGATCTCCGGGGACTGGGAGTTCGGCTACTGCCGGGATCGCAAATCCAGGGTCCAGTCCGAACCCTATATCACCAAGACCCCCCATGACAGAAAGTTGATGGCCGTCTCCAGGGAGATACAGGAACTTCTAGGATTTCCCTGCGAGATCGAGTACATCATCTCGGAAACCGGTGATATCTTTGTGGTCCAGGCAAAGGACATCTCCAACATCGAGATCCTTGAGCAAAAAAAGGGGATCATCTCCATACGCCTCAACGGCATCAAGCGGATACGGAAACGAAGAAGCTACCGGGAACGCAACATCTACGTGATGAACACCAAGGCACTCTACCTCGACATCATTGCCAAGTGTGAGATGATCGTGCTGGGGGGGATTGAGCCGAAAAAGGGCCTTGAAAAAGCCATCGGAGTGATCCGCACGTTCCAGGCGGAACTTGAAACCTTTGCCATGCGAAACGAGCGGTTTGCCATCCTGGGCATGTCCATCAAAGAGCCTGAGGAGCTCTACCAGATTGCCAACCACTACCTGGACGATTTTCCCGAACTCCAGAAGGCACTCGCCAGGGAACTCAACAACAACCTCTACCAGATCGACTTTTTTCTATCCGAGGCCGACACCCTGATCGCAAAGGACCGGTTCAGGGTCAACCTCTGCAGCCACGATGCCTATGGGATCGATACGGTGAGAAACCCCATGTGGAATGTGTTTTGGCACGGGGACAAGCATGAAGCCTTTACCACCCGGTTCAAAGAACTTGGGTTCAGCACCGGGGACACCGTTGGAATTTTCATCAACAAGGATGAAATCCCAACGGTTTACAGGCTTTAGGCCAATCGCTACCACCCCTTGGAACTGATGATCTTCTTGATCTTCTCTTCAGTGTGTTTTTCAACGAGGATCATCTTGCGGGCCTTGGCTTTTTTGATCCGCTCTGTAAGATTATTGAGATCGGCCGGTTTTTCCAACAGATCCATGGCCCCGAGTTTCATGGCCTCGATCCCCTTTTCAACCGTGGCATTGCCGGTCAACAGGATGACCTGAAGGTCTGCGTTAATTTTTTTAAAGGTCTCAAGGGCCTCAAGCCCGTCCATCTCAGGCATGAGCAGATCAACGATGATGGCGTCAAAGTTCTCGTGCTTGACCTTTTCAATGGCCTCTTTTGCGGAGAGTGCTGTTGTCACGTCCATACCCCGGTTGGTCATTCTCTCGGACATGGCTTCCAGAAACTCTTTTTCATCATCAACTAATAATATTTTCTCAGACATGGCAATTCTCCTTTCATATTTATATTAGAAGCTATAGTGATTATAACTTGGTTCCGTATGACAATAAGGGGTTTCGAAAACATCGATTACTGCATACATCAATTTCATATTACACTTTTTACACTGTTTCAGGAAGTGTTAACACAAGTGCCTTCCTGTCGGCAAGGGCTAATATTTCTGCTTTCAAACAGGACGCAAGCCCACTAAAAGGCGCCTGATCAAATGAAAACCCGTCATGCCCGGCATCGCTGACAGGCGCAAAAACAAGTTCAACCCCGCCGGCGTTCCGAACAATGGAAATCGTGATGCAGGGTGCCCCGTTGACCCGGGTACAGGCATACCCCATGACCTCCCAGAAGAGGTTCATCACCAGAAACGGATTGGCGTTAATTCGCACAGGGCTTTCAGGCGGTGTCATCTGGAGATCCACCCCCAGGGAGGAGACCGATTTCTTCCCAAGTTCCATGGTAAAGGCCAGAAGGTCAGCCACATCGATCTCTTTTATGGGATCATCCACGCTGTGGGCCAGCCGGTTCATTTTTTTAACGATGGTATCCGCCCGCTGGACCTGCTTGATCACCCGGCCGGAGAGGTCCTCGACCCGCTGGGGATCCAGTTGTTGACCCCGCTTTGCCATCAGGCTCAGATCTTCCATCAAGCCTGCGTTTTCATTGATGATGGCCAGTGAGTTTTTGAGCTCATGGCTGATGGCGGCCGTCATCTTTCCAAAATAGCGCAGTCCAATATCTGTCGGCGCCTCTGTTTCCATCTTCATTGTCAACTTCCCCCGTTTATCATGGCTTGGTTCATGGTGCTCATCAACTTATCAAGATTAACGGGTTTGATCAGGTAGGAGACCCCGTCCGTCACCCCTTTTTGATAGTCGTGCTCCGATCCGTGGCCCGTGAGATAAATAAATTTCATGTCCGGGTGGATCTTTTCGATGATCTGTTTCAGCTCAATCCCCCCCATCTTTGGCATCTTCACATCCAGCACGGCGATGTCAAAGCGTTCCTGCCGGATGCGCTCCAGGGCATCCATTGCACTGGACACCCAAATCGCATCGATCCCCCTGAAGGAAAGCCGTTCAGCCAGGGTTGAGACATATTCCACTTCATCGTCAACTAAAAGGACTCGCACGTGTTTGCCTCCTTTCTTGGTTTGGGTTTAAACGGCAGGTTCACAATAAAACTTGTTCCCACACCGACTTCGCTCTTGACCTTGATGCAGCCACCCGCCTCCTCTACCAACTGGTAGGTGATGGAAAGGCCCAGGCCTGTTCCGCCCTGATCCGACTTCTTGGTAAAGAACGGCTCAAAGATGAGTTCCAGCTCTTTTTCCGGAATACCGCACCCCGAGTCAGAGATGGTAACGGTCAGGTACTTCTCATCCCGCTGCTTCACCTGGATGGAGAGCTTGCCCTCGGACTCGATGGCAAAAAAGGCGTTGTTCACAATGTTCAACAGCACCTGCTGGAGCTTTCCCCGGTCGCACTCGATCTTTGGAAAAGAATTGGGCACCTCCACCGAGATTTCGATGCTTCGGTACTCGGCCTCTTTGCCCAGGAACCCCAGCACCTCCCGGATCACCGTACCGATCTCCACGACCTGGAAGGATTCGTCCATGTGCCGGGCAAAATTGAGCAGCCGCTTGGTGATGGTCCCGCACCGGGCCACCGAGGAGATCACCGAATCCACAAGGCCCATGAGCTTGTCGTCGGCCGAATACTTCTCCCGAAAGACAAAGATGTCCTTGATCAGCCCGGCCTTTTCATTGATGATGGCAAGGGGATTGTTGATCTCGTGGGCAACGCCTGCGGCAAGTCTTCCCACGGTTGCAAGCTTGTTGTCATACTCGATCCGGTGCATGGCCTTGGCCCGCTTCCTGTCTGAAAAAAACATCTGGTTGACAAGGTAGGTGGTAACAAAGACGATCACCCCGAGAATCACGGTGATGCTGATCAAAAGGAACCCGATGAGATTGGACCGGGTCGCATACCATGACTTCATCAGGGCGGCCTTTTGCTTGACGATCATCAGGATGAAATCCGTGTCCGGGATATAGGCATACCCCACCACATACTGCTCCATTTTCTGATCCTGGAACACCTTCACCCGGGTCCGGTCCGAATATTCCGGCACCGGGATGTCAACCAAGGAAAGCACATCCCCATGGTGGCGACTGGGTGTCTGGATCACCTGATTACGGTTGATGAGAAACACGTCCCCCTTGCCGTTCAGCTCAAGACTCGAAAGGATCTCATTGAACTGGTCCGTGTCGATGGTGGCCCGGAGCACATAAAAAGCACCTTGATCCAGCTGGGACTTCACCGCAATCACCAGGTGGGGCTTATTTCTGAACCCCAGGAACACCTCGCTGATGTAAACACCCCGGGCCACCACCTTGTTGAACCAGGCCTGGTCCGAGTAATCCTTTCCCCCGAGGTTGTGGGTACCTGAATAGGCGACCTGGATGCCGTGATCATTGATCACGCCAATGTCCATAAACCCGCCGAACCCGGCCTGGAGGTTCTTGAGGATGGTTGACAACCGATCCATATCGGTCAAGGCCTTGCGCGCGTTATCATGGATGATGAAATCCAGGGCCGCTTTGCGTTCGGAAAGAAAAAACGAAATGGCCCGCTTGGTGTTGGAGGCGGTCCGCCTGGCCCTGAGGGAGATCTCCGACTCAATGGACCGCTGGGTCACATTATAGTCGATGCAAGTGATGATAATCAGGGGAATCAGGGTAACGGCGGCAGTGAGCATAATCACCATCTGCCATATTTTACGGTAATTAAAGGTATACTTGTACCGCCCCTCTCCCGTGGCCGGATATTCCAAAAAGACCGGCTTCAATTTTTCAACAATGGACATGCTACCCCCTGTTTCCAGATAACGATTGACGCCCCGACTCCCCTTGATCATCTTATTTCAGCGTTTATATGAAACGCTGGCTAAAGCTGCGGTATCAGTGACGTTGACTCCGCGTCTTCGACCCATTTTTCGTTGTGGCCGGAGCACAAATACCATGCTCCGGCCCCGCCGGGTATTTAAGCACCGCAAATTTTATAAGCTAAACGAAATTGCGGCGCTATTTCTGTTCACCTTATTTCATCTGCGGTCCTAAGCACCCTGTTTCTTTATCTTATCATTGGCAAGCTTGAGTGTCTTGCTCAACAGATCGATATCAACCGGCTTCTGGAGATAGGCAAACGCCCCCAGATCCATGCAGACCTTCTTGTCCGCCTCGCTGCCGTGGCCGGTGAGGATGATCACCTCGATCTCGGGCTTGGTGGCCTTGACCTTTTTCAACACCTCGATGCCGTCGATGCCGGGCATCTTAAGATCCAGGATCATCACCTCGGGCTCATCCTCGTCCACGATGCTGAGGGCGGACTCGCCGTCATAGGCAACGGCCGAACTCATCTCCCGCATCATCAACCGTTCAGACAGGGTCTGGACAAATTCCCGCTCATCATCCACCAGCAGCACCTTTGAAGGCGTCTCGAAATCAAACTGCCGGTAGATGTCGGTCTGGTAAAACCCTTTACCGATCTGGGTCTCCACCGCCTTAACCCCTTCGATCTTGTGGACAATGGACTGGAGATCCTCCTCCAGGCGCTTGAGCATCAACACGTTCTTGTTGATGGTCAGTACCACCTTTCCCTCTTTTGCAGCCACAGCAACATTGTGCCCCTCATCGGCCAGGGTCGTTTCAACCCTTGCAGCCAGGAGAAAATCCTTGACCGCCTGGGCCGAGGCGTCGGAAGAGGCAACGGCAGGGCTTTGTGATTTTTCGCTGATAAGGGCGACCGCCTCCTCAACAGAGGTTGCGTTCATGGGAACGACAATGTCGTAGAGCGCCTTGTTCCAGGGATCGTTGTTGCCAACAAGGGTGCTGACCCAGTTTGAACTATCCTTGTCACTCCCATTGATCAGCTTGAGGGCTTCTTTTTCCCCGGTGCCAAGTGCAGCCGCCTGTCCCAGCCGGTGTTTGAGATCGGCAATGAGGCAGACCCGCAGGACATGGCTGAGACTGACGGGAATCAAATGAGCGGGAAACCCTGTGATGACAAGGTTATCCTGGGCAAGCATCTCAGCCAGGGCCAGGCGCAGATAGGCAATGGAGCGCTCTTTTTCATGGGTAAATTTATTAAAAATCGACGTTTTTTCGAGAAACGCCTCCTTGATCTTTGTTGCGCTGATGGAGGAGATGCTGCTGGCTTTTTCCACGATCTCCTGTTCTGTGACCAGCTGGGCACCCGTTGTCTTGACAAGAGCTGCCTCGACGTTCTCATTATTACAAAAACTGCCGCTAAATAGTGTTATGACAGACATGATAACTCCCTTATCTTAAAATTATACCAGTTTGCAGGTGGTTGAAAGTGGGCACTGGTGATCCGGATCATCCTGGTGGGCATGTTCGTGGACCGCGCATATGGCCTGTTCCATGGTTGTATAGATGTGATCCCTTCCGATCTTCTCGATGAGATGGGTTCTTTCAAACACCTTTGTCACAGACTCGTTGACCCCGGAAAACGAGATATCCACGCCGGCACTCCTGACATTATCGATCAAAAGGGAGAGCAACTCTTCACCCGATGCATCGATGTCGTTGATGGCGTTGGAGACAATAATAATATCCCTTAATTTTTTCTTGTTCGTCATCCGCTCGTTGATCTGGTCCTCAAGATAGCTTGCATTGGCAAAAAACAGGGGGCCTTCAAAACGGACAAGATCCACATACTCGCACTCCTGGAGTCCGTGGGTCACGGAACAGCGCAGGGCATCGTCGTCAAACCGCGACAGGGAAGGCACCTTGGGACGCATGCTCTTGTAAAGAAAGACCGCCAAGGACAAAGCGACACCCACCATGATCCCCTTGTCAAGATGGGGAGCAAAGGCCAGGGTGCACAGAAAGGTGATGATGGAAATGGCGCCGTCATACCACTGGGCTTTCCAGGCATGGATGAAACCGGACACATTAACAAGCCCGATAACGGCCATCATGATGACAGCGGCCAGCACACTCTGGGGCAGATGGTAGAGAAGGGGCGTAAAAAAGAGAAGCACCACAACAACGGCAAGACTGGTAAACACACTGGAAAGCCCGGTGACGGCGCCAGCCTGGAGGTTAACCGCCGACCGTGAAAAAGAGCCCGATGTGGGATAACTCTTTCCAACGGCACCAAGGATGTTGGCAAGCCCCTGACCGATGAGCTCCTGGTTGGGATCAAGACGCTGGCCCGTCTTTGCAGCCATGGCCTTGGCAATGGAGATGGCCTCCATGAAACCCAGCAGGGAGATGATGGCGGCAAAGGGAAGCAGACGGAGAATAATCTTCATATCGAACTTTGGAATGCTGAGTGACGGAAGTCCCTTGGGAACGGTGCTGACGACAGCGCCGCCGCCCATTATCAAGAGATTGGTGGTATCCAGCAGCCGGTTGCCCACCTTGATGCGCCAGGTCCTGCCGTCGGTTTCAACGCCCTGGGGCTCCTGGCCCTGGAGGTACAATTTCAAGGAGCCGTCCGCCTGCTCGATCCCGGAAAAGAGATGGGCCCTCAACTGTTCCCGCTGGATGTGGGCCTCGTGCTTCAGGCGCTCCAGTTTAACAGCCGTGACATTGAAGTCATGGACCGCATCCAGCTCCAGGATGGTATCATTGGCTTTCTTGGCCTCGTCCACGCCATCGGATTGGGCCGTTCTTTGGTCCGAAAGCACGGGGATATTTGCATTGATGCCATTGAAGAACTCGATCTGGGCACGAACCTCAGGGGAGTCGATGGCAGAGAGATCCACCCGGGTGTTGTGCTCAAACCCCATGGCCCAGGAGAGAACAATGGTCACGGCAACGGCCACAAGGACGTTGGGAACCTTGGGCATCACCTTCTTGAGCCCGTACATGATGGCAAAAGCGAGGACGCCCATGAACAGCGTAGGCCAGTGGGTATAGTGAACAGCCGCCTTACACACGTTGATGATGGTTTCGTAGTGGTGGGCGGACTTGTCCACATAGACGCCGAACATCTTGGAAAGCTGGGAGGATGCGATGATGATGGCGGCCGCGTTGGTAAAACCGTTGACGACCGGATGGGAGAGAAAGTTAACCACGACCCCGAGTTTCAAGATACCCAGGGAAAGCTGGAACACACCCACCATCAAGGCAAGAACAATGGCATAGGCGATAAAGCCTTCGCTGCCGGCCGTTGCCAGGGGTTCAAGACTCGCTGCGGTCATGAGGGAGACCACGGCCACAGGGCCGGTTGCAAGCTGGCGGCTGGAACCGAACAGCGCTGCGATCATGGGGGGGAGAAAAGAGGCGTAAAGGCCGAAATAGGAAGGCATCCCGGCCAGCTGTGCATAGGCCATGGATTGGGGGATAAGCACCAGGGCCACTGTCAGCCCCGCCAAAAAATCGATCCTGAACTTGTCAACGCCATAGTCCTTGAACCATAGAAGAAACGGAAAAAATTTTGTTAGCATTTAACCACCTAATTGTTAAGGTTATTTTACGTTTTATATTTTAGGATCTTCCTGCATGAATTGATAAGTTCATTAAACAGGGCACCCGTATCGTAGAGGTTGTAAATCTTGAAACGAACCACACCATCCACCATGGAAAAAATAACCAGAGCTGTTTTTCTGGTATCCCCAGCATTAATGGAGCCGTCCTCCCGGCCCAGGGCAACGGCCCGTTCAAAAATGTCCACCAGGCTGTTGTAAATTTTTTCAAGGTGACTGCGGCACTCTTTATTGACCAGGGCAAGCTTGTAGGGGTAATGGCTGTGGAGGAGCAGAAACCACTCTTCCATGGTTCCGGCCAGATAGAGGTAGAAAGAGATGATCCCTTCCGCAAGTTCGATTCCCGACTCAAAATCGTGTTCAGAAAGGTAGTGGTCAAACTCCTTAATGATGCCGTCTTTGACGGTCTCAAGGGCGATGAGGAACAGCGCCTCCTTGCTCTTGAAATGATAAAACACGGTGGCGCCGGAAACGCCGGCCATCTTGGCCACTTCGGTCATGGAAGCGTCTTGGAATCCCCTGTCGGCAAAGAGGGTTATTGCCGACTTTAAAATATCGTCTTTCTTGGACATCATCGCTCCGTTTGAATTTTAGACCCAACCGCTTCCGGTACTGACTATTCAATCAGTCAACACTACTGATTGGTCAGTCAGTTTTTTTTTATCAACAAAATCCAAAAGGGTCAACAAAAATTATCCTTGCCCACCGTTAAAAAAAACCATTATTTTTCAGGGGGAATTCTTTACAAAAAGAAGGGGGTCAGACAAGGGCCTGGATCTTGGCAACGAGTCGGTCGATGTCAACCGGTTTCTGGAAATACCCCGACGCGCCCATACCCTCGACAAGGATCCGGTCCTTGGCGTCGCCGTGGCCGGTGAGGATGATGATGCTGATTTCAGGGTGTGAGACCTTGACCCTGGCAAGGACGTCGGTACCGCCCATGCCCGGCATTTTCAGGTCCAACACCATAACGTCGGGAACCGTGGCATCGATCATCTCCAGGGCCTGTTCACCGCTGTAGGCCACATGGGGACACAGACTTCGAATGCTGATCCGTTCAGCCAAGGTATCCACGAACTCCTTCTCATCATCCACCAACAGGACAGTTGTCGCACCCATAGATTTTCTCCCTATTTATCAGAATAGCAAAAAATTCATATTTCGTTTATCATCTGTTCCCAGGGATTTCAAACAAATTATATCCGCGCCTGCCCAAAGCACCGGTTGCCAATCAGGGGAAAAGTAGATATTAAAAGACGATGAAATCAGAATTCATCAATCTATTGAAGGGTAAGGACCGGAATTTCCCCATCATCCCCTCCCCCCAAAAAAAAGTCTTTTTGACCCTCTTTTTCACCATCTTCACCACGGTGACCGGGGTTGGGATCGTTGTCCCCCTGCTGCCGGTCTATGCCAACGACCTTGGGGCAAAGGGCGTATATATCGGCATGATCTTCGGCGCCTTTGCCCTCTCCCGTACCCTTTTTCTCCCCTGGTTCGGCCGGGCCTCAGACCGCCACGGGCGCAAGCCCTTTATTGTTGCAGGCCTTTCGGGATACATCCTTGTCTCCATGGCTTTTGTTTACAGCGACTCGGTGGCCGGCCTGATCCTGTTCAGGTTTATCCAGGGCATCGCCTCGGCCATGATCATGCCCGTGGTCCAGGCCTATGTGGGAGAGATCACCCCCCGGGGAAGGGAGGGCTACTCCATGGGGCTGTTCAACATGTCCATGTTTGCAAGCCTGAGCCTGGGGCCGCTCATGGGGGGCGTGATTTCCGATCTTCTCTCCATGGATGCCGCCTTTGTCTGCATGGGGGTTCTCTCCGCCATCGGGCTATGCCTCTCCATCACCCTGTTGCCCCCCACCACCGACGAACAGATCCGCCACAGATCGCAAGCCCCCCTTTCCTGGCTATCCATCATCAAAGACCCAGGGCTTATCGGTCTGTTTGCCTACCGGTTTTCCTACACCGCCTGCATCGGCATCATCTGGAGCTTTCTTCCCATATTTGTCCATTCCCGGTTTGCCTTGTCAGACAGCCTGACCGGGATCCTGGTGATGCTGGGGGTCTTTATCAGCGGACTACTCCAGCTGCCCATGGGATATGCGGCGGACCGGTTCAATACACGGATCATCATTTCAACCGGGGGCGTACTCTGCGCCATTGCCATGGGCCTGATCGTTGTAGCCACCTCCTATGCAGGCCTTGTGGGTGCGGTCTGCCTCTTCGGCATCGGCGGGGGGATTTCCATGCCCTCCATCATGGCCATGGCCGTGATCAAGGGCCACGAGAAAGGGGCCATGGGCGCTGTCATATCCTTCATCACCATGTCCCACAGCCTGGGCATGCTGACCGGGGCCATGGCTGCCGGCATTGCCATGGACCATGCCGACCTGGTGGTGGTCTTTCCCCTTGGCGCAGTTCTCATGCTCCTGGGAGGAGCCGTATTCCACCTGGCGTTGCCCCCATCACATTAATCATAAGAACCTGGGGTAAGGTTGCCAACCTTGCCCGCAATGTGTGTTAAAATTCAAGCGTTATTAACCCTGAAGGACAGGAAAAAGAAAAGCTATTATGACTCAAATTGATACCATAGATATCCTGAAAACCGGCCAGGGCTGGCTCTGTGTTGAAAAGCCCTCTGGCATGAGCGTTCACAACGAGCCCGGCCACGATCTCCTCTCGATCCTCGCCACTCAAATCCGTGGCGATGAAGCACTCATGACCACCCTTGGCATTGACGGAGAGTTTCAGATCCACCCGGTTCACCGGCTGGACCGGGACACCAGCGGCGTAATCCTCGTTGCAACACAACCGGAGGCCCTTTCCGCCCTCTCCACCCTCTTTCAAACAGGGGCGGTGAAAAAGACCTACATCGCCCTTGTCCACGGCAATTTCGACCTCCCCGCCGGTGCCGTTCAGGTCTGGGACACCCCCCTTTCCAAGGAGGCAGGCGGCAGAACCGATCCCAAGGGCCGGGGCAAACGGGTCAAGGCGGAAACCCGGTACACGGTCCTGGACCAGAGCGTCCACTACGCGCTATTGGAGATTGAACTTCTGACCGGGCGGAAGCACCAGATCCGGCGCCATGCAAAACTTGGCCGACACCCTGTCACCGGAGACCGGCGGTACGGGTCAAAACGTTCCGTGGCCTTTTTAGGGGAGAACCATGACTTTCATCGCCTGGGACTCCACGCCTTCAGCATTGAATTCGTTATGGACGCGGTTCCCCATGCCATCCGTTCCCGGTCGATTCCCCGGGAGATCCAGGCGCTCCTTGACCAGGACCGCTAATCCGAAGTCACATCAGCTGGGGTCAGGCTTAGCTTATTGCCATACAATTCCCTAACCACAAGAATCGATAGCACAATAAACCAAACCTGGTCCCAGGAATATTACAATAAGCTAAGCCTGACCCCGTTGGTACGTTAATGCGCAATAAGCTAATAAGCTAGGCCTGACCCCGCTATGCAATCAACTGGTCATAGCTGTCAAAGGTGCGCATGGAGGTGAGAACGATGGCAACGATCACGGCAAGATACTGGACCATGAAGATGGCAAGCATGATGGCGATCTGATACTTGATGGCGGTCATGGGAAGGGCGCCGCCCAGGATCTGGCCCGTCATCATGCCGGGCAGGGCCACGAGCCCGATGGTTTCCATACCGGCGAGCATGGGATTGGCCACGGCAAGAAGCCCCTTTCTGAAATAGGGCATGAGGGCCTCGACCCTAGCGTTTGAAAGACTCAACGAATAGAGGTACTCCTTCCGGTTGTTTCTAACCCCCTTATAAAAGGTGTTCACCCCGATGATGATGCTGCTCAAGCTGTTGCCAAGGAGCATGCCGGCAATGGGAATGGTATGCCTGGCGTTTAAAAGGTGATCCAGGTCAGCCACAAACATGTTGAAAAAAACCAGCATGGAGAGGCTTGGCAGGGCAAAGGCGACCAATATGGGAAAAAAGAGCCTGGCGCCCCCCATGTCGCAGCTCTTGATGCCGGAAATGGCGGCAACGAGGATCATGCAGCAGACATAGGCAACATTGATCAAGGGGTTGTCGAGTTCAAAGACAAACTTGAGAAACAGCCCCACAAGGCTCAGCTGGACCACCATGCGAAACACGGCCCAGACAAGCTTTTTGTTGATAAAGATCTTTAATTTAAGATTTATGGCAATGATGGGCACAAGCAGCACAAGCAGATAGCAGAGGCTGCCATAGGTTACGGTTCCGGTCTCCATTATTTCTCCTTACCAGGCAACCCGCCGGGGCGTTCCTGAAGCGTTCCAAAGGTCATCGTGGGAAATGATCACCACCGTGCTGTCGGCATCCACCACCGCCTGGATCACCCGTTGCTTCAAGGTCTCGTCCAGGGCAGAGGTGACTTCGTCCAGGATCCAGATCGGCCGGTTCAAGAGCAGGCAGATGATGATCCCTAATCGCTGGCGTTCTCCCCCTGAAAGTTGTCCCACTGTTTTCTTCAGCACCCGGGGGTCAAGGTCCAACCGCTCCATCTCACGGGCAAGGGCAACAGGGGTGTAGGGGGCGTCCCGATTACTCTTGTAGGAAAAGATCTCGGTGAGAAGCAGCGCCACCACCTCATCCCTCAGGTCCACATCCTGGCTCACGTAACAGATCTTCCCCCGGCAGGCGGCCAGGGTTTTCCGGGAAAGTACCTGGTCGTCAATGACGATCCTGCCCCTGTCCGGCCGTACAAACCCCAGCATCATTTTGACAAGGGAGGACTTCCCTGTTCCCGACGGGGCCGAGATGAGCACCTTCTCTCCTTTTTCCACGGCCAGGGAAAAATGTTTGAACAACACCCTGCCGTCAAAGGCAAGATCGATTTTATCCATGTGAATCATAGTCGTCTCCCAACCTGGACAAGCCAGAACCCGAAGCGCCTCACTGTGTTTCCATACTTTTTTCAAAGGGCAGGCAAATGATAAACGTTGTTCCCTTACCGGGTTCTGATCTCACATTTATTTCACCGCCATGGTTTTCGGTAATGATAAAATATGAAACAGAAAGGCCAAGCCCTGTGCCGATACCAGTGGGTTTTGTGGTGAAAAAGGGGTCAAATATCCGTTTTCTGATATTCTCTTTCATACCCGGCCCGTTGTCCTCTATTTCAATGCAAGCCAAGCCGTTTTCCGCCTTTATTCGAAGAATGAATTTATTTTTTGGATATGAGAATTCTACTTTTTGTGTCTCCTCCATTTGGGTATTTGATTCAGCCATGGCTTCAGCTCCGTTTCTAAGAATGTTAAAAAAAACCTGCTGAATGGTACTCCCCTCGCACTGTACTTCAGGGATTGACGGTTCATATTCACGGATGATTTTTATCTTTTTAAAGTCATATTTTTGCTTTAAATTATAATCATTTTCAGCAAGTTCAATGGTTTTGTCAAGAAGATCGCCCAGGTTATAATGGGAAGAATGGTGTCCGGGCTGCTGGCTGAAAGAGAGCATGTTTTCCACGATGTGGGCGGCCCTGTCCCCGGCTTCGCTGATGGATGAAAGCAGCTTTAAAATTTCCCTTTTTTCCATGTAGTCCGTGATTGAACTTAGTGAAATATCAAGCTCATTTGCTGCCTTTCTATTGGCGGGAAGATCCTTTGTAAAGCGATTGTAAATAACCTGTGCATTCTGAATCATTCCGCCCAGGGGGTTGTTCAGTTCATGGGCCATACCTGCCGCCAGCCCCCCCACAGAGAGCATTTTTTCGGACTGGACAAGCATTTTTTCCATTTTCACCCTTTCGGTAACATCAAGGGCAATCCCTCCCAACAAAAGGGGTACGCCATCCCTGATGATGGGAAATTTAATAACCAGGTTCGTTCGATAATTTCCATCTGCATCCGTAATCGTCTCGTTTTTTTCAATTGATTTGCCGGTTCTGAACACCTCTGCATCATTCGCTCTCAATTGTTTTGCAATGTCTGATTGAAAAATATCGTTATCTGTTTTTCCAAGTCTGTCAAGGGGGCTTGATTTTGTTATAGAACCAAAGGCTTTATTTACATATAAATATTCCCCTGATCTATCCTTTATAAATGCATAGGCAGGAAGGTGTAACATGAATTCTTTGAATTTTGCTTCACTTTCCTGGAGCGCCTTTACAGCAAGTTTTCGGTCATGGGATTCTTTTTTAAGTTTTTTGTTGAAAATAGAAAGAACGATGGTGATGATGCTTGTCACCAGGCTGATCATAAATAAGAGGAAAATAACCCCGATAAGCCTTGAATGGTCAGGAACAGGATTGGGATCATAGAGGAATCCGTCCAGGGAAAAATCGGTTTCAAGCATGCCGAGTTTGCCATAGGTGTCTGCGATATGACGCCATCTCCCGGGATTCATATGCCCGATCTCCACCAGATGGGGGAATATTAGTTTCTCCATGGTTGCGGCCTCATATCGCAAATGATCCTTTGCTTTATGAACACCGTATTGATCAATAATAAGATCAATAATTTCTTCCTTGTTGTCCATGGCATACGCCCATCCCTTTAAGGTGGCCTTTAAAAAAAGGCTGACCCGTTCGGGGTGCTTGGTTATTTCTTCTTCGGTTGTAAAAAGGCAGTCACTGTAAAAATCGACGCCATAGGTCAAGGGTGAAAGAATTCCCGGTTTTATGCCTTCCTGTTCAAGGATCCACGGCTCATTGGTAACATAGGCGGATACGGAATCCGTTCTGCCGTTAATGAGGTCATCCAGATTATACGACTGATCCATTCGAATGAATGAATCATGGTCAATATCGATCCCCTCGTTTTGGAAGGCCGCCAGGATATCCGCATCTTTTTTCCCGGGCAAAAGCATGACCCGTTTCCCAATAAGATCCGAGTAAGTTGAAATGCCTGAATTCGCCAGAATCAAAAGAATGGAAGGGGAGTGCTGGAAAATCGGGGCCAACACAACAAAGGGATTTCCCTCAGCCTTGTGAAGAATAAGCTCGCTGCCGGCAACACCATATTGGGCATGGCCCCCAAGGACCTCCTCCCTTGCGAAATGGCCTTCTCCTCCTTCGACCAGGACCACATCAAGACCGGCTTCCTTATAGTAGCCCTTTGATAAAGCAGCATAATAGCCTGCAAACTGGAATTGATGTTTCCATGCCAGTTGTAAAACAATCTGGTTTGTTTTGTCTGAGGCGTTAACAGGGAAACCCAAAGGCGAGATAACCAAATAAAATATGAATGATAACAGGGTCAGATAGAGAACGCTTTTTATGCTTTTTTGTACCCAGGGGAATTTACCGGATATCTTCATATGATTGTGGGCGTGCTTGATTCTGATATATGATTTTTCAATGTTCATAGGTTCCCCATATGACTATTTACATTGTGGTACTTTTTTTTATAGTGTTCTCCCATCTTGAATGGAAAATTGTATGGAATTGGTTCTATTTAAGAATTTAAAATCTTTCTATGAGCTTATCTATGATAAAGTCACTTTCCCGCATGGCCTGTTCGCTAAAAGAACCGAACCAGTCGGCAATTTCGGAAAATCGTTCTTCAAAAAGAGGCTTGTTGTTATTTTCCACAAGGGCCATCTGTTCGTTCATGCAAGCCACATACTCCTTTAACAGGTTTCTGCGGGAAGGGGTGGCAAAGATGATTTCCGCATATAGGCTGCTGTTCTGGGCAAAGAGTCGTCCCACCATCCCCAGCTCCAGGCGATAGATGGGGCTTGAAAACTCAAGGGTTCTTTCCAGGTTTATTTTTCGTTGGGAAAGGAACTGACCAAAACAAAAGGTGGCAAAATGGCGAAGGGCCTGGACAAGGTCCATTATTTCATCGTGCTCATCGGCATTGGAACTGACAATAATCGCTCCCCAGATGGTGAGCTGATCAATCAGCCACCTGCATGCTGTATTCTTCCTGCCGGGGACCACGGCGATTATCTGTTTGTCCAGACTTGCGCAGGAGGGACCGAACAAGGGGTGGAGGCCGATGACAGGACCGTTGAACTGTTCCATCATTCCTTTCACCGGAGCAATCTTAGTGCTGGTTATGTCGGCAAGGATGGCGGTGGAAGGGATGAACGGGGCAATTCGTTCGATGGTCTTTAGTGTGACATTGATGGGAACGGATACCAGCACAAGTGCGGTATCCCGACAAAGGGATTCAACATCGTCCCAGTTGTCTTCGGTGAGGATTTTGACATTGTAACCCGATGAACGGAACATGCCGGCGAAGAACTGTCCCATCTGCCCTGCTCCGCCCACGATAAGAATAGTTGATCCAGCCTTGATGCCCTGCTGTTTCATTTCCACGGTCTGTTCCATCCTGGAATTCCTGAGTATAACCCGATACATCTCCTCCATAAAATCGGGATTGATTCCGGATGCGGAGGCCTGATTGCGAAGCTTTGAAATCAGATCCTCTTCCCTTGCTGGGTGGTAGACAGGGATGTTGTGTACTTTTTTCAGGGCAACGACCTTTTGAACTTCGCCCAGTCTCCGGGAAATCAATTCCAGAATTTGCCGGTCGATTTGGTCAATATTAGATCTTAACTTTTTTATCTCAAGTTCAAATGCTGTGTCCATATTTACAACTGCCCTGTAAAAGTAAAATTTTCCCATCATGCCAATACTGATACTGTAATACCCAAGTTTTGACATAAAGTCAAAATACGAGACCGTTTCGATATTTTTATAATTTTATGGGCGTCCCCACCGTCACGTCCCCACCGTCACGTATTTTCATGGACGTCCCCACCGTCATCCACCATCAAAAAAAAATCTTCCAAAAGACCCTGGGAACAGTATGGAAAAATCAGGCCAAGGATCCAGGATCGCGAATTTCATTGCGGTTTGTTTTTAAAATTGATACTTAGGTGGGCTGTTTTTTAACCTTATTAGAAATAATAGACACATGGACATACCAACAATCATTCTTATCGCAGTTGCCCTGGCAATGGATGCCTTTGCCGTTGCCGTAACCGCCGGTTTCCAGATCCAACGGCTGACGGCCCGGCACATTTTCAGGCTCTCCTGGCATTTCGGACTTTTCCAGGCCCTGATGCCGGTGATCGGCTGGTGCTCGGGCAGGGCCGTACTCCCATACATCGAGCGCTACGACCACTGGGCCGCCTTTCTCCTTCTCTTCTGGATCGGTGCCAACATGATCCGGGAATCCTTTGACACAAACGAGGACAAGCCCTTGAAAGACCCCACACGGGGAACCCGGCTCGTTCTTCTATCGGTTGCCACAAGCATCGATGCCCTGGCCGTGGGATTCAGCCTGGCCGCCCTCAACGTCCCCATCCTCCTGCCCGTGGTGATCATCGGCGTGGTTGCCCTCTGTTTCACCTGGCTGGGCCTGATCCTGGGAAGCCGGTTCCTCTCCACTGAACGGTTGGGGAAAAGGGCCGAACTTCTCGGCGGAACCGTCCTCATCATCATCGGCATCAGAATCCTCCATGAGCACAACGTGTTTTAATTTTTTGTTTCCTTGCACCCTTGTTCCGGAGATTTCAACCCGCAACCATAAAGACCTTAAACGAGTAAGCCATGACAACCCTGATTCACTCCATAGTAAAACCCATTTCAACTGGAAACCGATACCTGGGAGAGCTTGCCGACATCATCAAGCTTGCCTTTCCCATGCTGGTGACCCAGCTCGGTGTTTCAGCCGTGGGATTCATCGACACCATGATGGCTGGCCATTACAGCAACACCGCCCTGGCAGGGACCGCTGTCGGTTCAAGCATCGGCTTTCCCTGTATCATTGCCCTGAACGGGGTGATGATGGCTGTCACCCCGATCACGGCCCAGCTCACGGGAGCGGGGAAACTGGACGAGATCGGCCCTATGGTGAGACAGGCCCTATGGCTCGGCCTTGTATTTGCCGCCCTCCTTTTTGTGGTGTTCGGACACATGGACACCGTCCTTGAAATGATGAAACTCAACACCGAGGTGATTTCGGTGGTCAAAGGCTATCTTGCCGGTCTCTCCTTAGGGTTACCGGCCGCCGCCGGTTATTTTGTCCTTAAATCCTTTGTGGAGGGCCTTGGCGACACAAAGCCCCAGATGGTCATCTCCGTCATCACCGTTGCCTTCAACTATATGGCCAACGACATCCTCATCCACGGGAAATTCGGTTTTCCCGAACTTGGGGGAGCCGGGTGCGGCTATGCAAGCGGGCTGACCTTCTGGGTCTTTTTCATCTGCATCCTTGCCTACACCCTTGTAAACAAACGGTGCAAAAGGACCCGACTCTTTTCAACCCTGTCGCTGCCCTCTGGAAAAGGACTCATGGAGATTCTGCGACTGGGACTCCCCATCGGCGGCACCATCTTCATGGAGTGCAGCATATTTGCCTGCATCACACTGTTCATCGGCGTGCTGGGCCCCGTAATCGTGGGTGGCCACCAGATCACCCTCAACTATTCAGGCCTTGTTTTTGCCCTTCCCTTGAGCATCGGCATGTCCATCACCATCCGGGCGGGACACGCCATCGGCCGGAAGGATCCTGAAGCGGCCCGGTTCTCCTGTATCATGGGCTGCGCCCTGGCCATGGGGCTCTCCCTTTTGACCCTTACCTTCACCAGGTTTTTTTCCCATGCCATCGTCGCCATCTACACCAAGGATCCCCAGGTGTCCGCCATTGCCGTGGCGCTCTTGAACATCGGCGCCCTTTACCAGGTCTCCGACGCCATCATGACCACCTCCCAGGGCGCGCTCCGGGGATATAAGGATGCCAACATGACCCTGCTTTTAACCTTTACGGCTTACTGGGTCATCACCCTTCCCCTGGGCTATGTCCTTGCCATGACCGACCTTGTGGTGCCGGCAATGGGGGCCAAGGGATTCTGGCTGAGTCTTATCGCAGGCCTTACCATTTCCGGCCTGCTGCTCTCATCGCGCCTCTACAGGGTCAGCACAAACCATATCAAAAACCAGTACCGGAAGGACCTGGTCTAATGCCAATCTTTCTAACCCCCAGGAGAGTCCATCGTCCATGACACACAAGCGCCATTCACCGATCCCGGATCCGACACTGCTTCTCAAGCTCGCCCGCACCCCCATGCCCTTTGGGAAATACAAGGATCTTCCCCTGGTGGATCTTCCCGAACCCTATGTGGTGTGGTTTGCCCAAAAGGGGTTTCCCACGGGGGAACTGGGGGAGCTGTTGAAGATGCTCTACGAGATCAAGGTAAACGGGCTCGAGTATCTGCTAAAGCCCCTAAAATAATGCGCAACAGGGCCTGGACACGCCCCCCCGGGTTTAGCTTCTTAGCTCTGATTATCGCGTTATTCTGGCAAGAGAATCAGAAAGTTTTTTGGTTCTGGCTTGTCCTGATTAGGGTTTTACAAACCTTGAATATGCCATATAATGATTTATTAAAAATATTTTTTTGGAGAAAAAAACAATGCTAGTAATCGGCAGCTATAACGAACTTGTTGTTGAACGGAAGGTAGATTTCGGTTTTTACCTCAATCCCAAAGAGGACGAGGTCCTGCTTCCGATCAAGTATGCCCCCGAGGGGCTCGCCCCTGGGGACACCATCCGGGTGTTTGTCTACACCGATTCTGAGGATCGCCCCGTTGCAACCACCCTGCCCCCCCTGGCCGTGGTGGGCGACTTTGTCTGCCTGGAGGTCAAGGATGTCCAGCCGTTTGGCGCCTTCCTGGAGTGGGGACTTGAAAAGGACCTTTTCCTGCCCAAATCGGAAATGCAGGACCAGGTGAAACCCGGGGATAAGGTTGTTGTAAAGGCCTGCCTTGACAAGAGCACCAACCGGGTCTATGCCACAGCCAAAATAACCCTGCACACGGATAAAGATCTGGAAGAACTGTCCCAGGGGGAGATGGTGGATCTCCTGATCTACGGCATCACCACCCTTGGCACCAAGGCCATCATCAACGACAGGTACACGGGCATTCTATACCAAAATGAGACCTTCAGGGATCTCGCAGTGGGGGAAAAGACCGTCGGGTACATCCAGCGCATAAAGGAAGACGGCAAGATCGATCTTCTCCTGAAAAAACCCGGGTACGACTCTGTATCGGACTCTGCCACCGGTATCCTTGAACGCCTGGAAAAGGAGGGCGGCTTTATTCCCATCAACGACAAGAGCGCTCCCGACGCCATCAAGGAGCGGTTCTCCATGAGCAAAAAAGAATTCAAACGAACCATCGGCGGGCTGTACAAAAAGCGACTCATCCGGATCACCGACACCGGCATCACCCTTACGGATCCGTCCGAAGAAGCCCCCCAGGCAGACCATGCGCCCTCGCCCTGGGACGCAGCAATGAAAAAGCACGCCAAATAACCGCCATGGCCGGAGCATGGTATTTGCGCTTCGGCCACAACAAAAAAGGGGTCGGCAGCCAGGTTTACTTGCCCCAGGGGGTGATCAATCCACCTTGATGAGGCGGAGGGAATCGAGCCTGAGCCGTGCCGTGTCCATGTGGACCAGGAGCCCCCGGGCCTCCTCCCGGGCTGCCGCGATCTCATCTTCCCTTATGGCGGGATTGAGTTCTTTGAGCCGGGCAAGCCGCTGAGCCTCGCCCCCGACCAGATTAACCACTGCTTCCTTTGCCTGATCAATGGCCCTGGCCGTCTCTTTTTCTGCAAGTTTAAACCCGGCATCTAAGAGCTGGGGCAGCAGCTTCTCCTTTATCTCCGGAAACTGGCCCAACCAGGACCTTGCACTGGTGGAAACCCGTTTATTGAGGGTCTTGGCCGGCACCTCCCGGGTCAGGTCGGCAAGGGTGTGATCCACCAGGGTCCGTATGGGCGTTCTTGCAAGGAATCGGTTGATGTGAAGCTCCCTGGGCGCGATGCACTCCAGGATGTAAACCGACTCCAAAAGAATCTGAAATTCACCAGTGCCGCGGATCTCGGCAATGGAGACATTACCGTTGTCGCTGCCGAGAAACAGCTCCATGGCGCCGGTCACCATGGGATGGTCCCAGGTTAGAAATTCGATGTCGTCCCGGGTCACGGCCACCTTTCTGTCAAAGGTCACCACCATTTTGTCCGCCTTGAGGCCGGGAAACGCCATCTCCGAGGCATTGAGAACCTCAAGCCGGTAGGTTCGATCCATGACGGGTTCCGGCGAAATGCCGTAGAACTTGAACATCCTTGCCATGAACCCATCGATGACCGTGTCCCCGTCCATGGATCGAATGGTGTTGACAAGCCCCAGGGCTTTCCTGGGCCGGAAAGAGTTGAGTTCAAGCAGCCGATCCCGGCCTGAAGCGAGTTGTTCGGCTATCTCGCAAGAAAACTGCCGGGTATGTTCGATGAGTTCCTGGAGTTCCGCCTCCGGGAATTTCCCCTCGTTTTCACACCGGGTAAACAGGGTCCCAAGGGTTGATTCAAACCGTTTGTGGATCTGGTGAATTCCGCTGATGTTGTTCTCAAAGATGCCGGTGCCCGCCTTGTACCACCGGGCCAGGATCTCCTGGCCGCTCCCCTTGGCATAGGGCACATGGATGGAGATCGGGTGGCGCTGGCCGATCCTGTCCAGCCGTCCGATCCGCTGCTCCACAAGTTCCGGGCCCATGGGAAGGTCGAACATCACCAGATGATGGGAGAACTGAAAATTTCGCCCTTCACTCCCGATCTCCGAGCAGATCATGAGCTGTGCCCCGGACGGTTCGGAAAACCATGCCGCGCTCCTGTCCCGTTGCAGGATGGTCATGGTCTCGGTGAACAGGGCGATCTTGAAGGTGACGATCTTTCTGATGGCCCCTTCGACCCGGGCCACGGTTTCAGGCGAGCTGCAGATCAAGAGCACCTTGTCGGTATTCATTTTTTTTAAAAGCGTGACAAGCCACTGAATTTTTTGAAAGGTTACCGCATCATGGGTTAGCACAGCCGTTGCCAATGGATAGAGGATGCCCCGGCGCTCGGGAAACCCCTTGATCACAGCCCGGGTATTCCTGAAAACGGCCCGGCCCGGCCCGTGGCAATCCAGCAGCTCCCTCATTTTTGGAGAATCCGCTTCAAGGGCCAGGAGGTCGTCCATGGCTGTAGCCGTGTGTCGATAGGTTTGGCTTTCCCGGAGATAGGCCTCAAAGTCTGAGTACCGGGCAGGATCGAGAAGCTTTAGATGGGAAAAGTGGGTCCGTTGGCCCAGCTGTTCCGGGGTAGCGCTCAACAGCATCATCCCGGTCTGTTGACTGCCAAGTCCCTCTAACAGGGAATAGGCCCTGTCCCCCTCTTCCACATGGTGGGCCTCATCCACCACCACCATGTCCCATCCCGCTTCCATGAGCTGGGCCCGTCGACGATTGTCCACCGCCACACCATCAAGGGAGCAGAGAATAAGCTGATCCGATAAAAAGGGATTGGCGCCGGGCTCGGATCGCTCCATATCCCGGCAATGTTCCTCATCGAAGATCCTGAAGACAAGGTTGAACCGCCTGTAGAACTCGACAAACCACTGGTGAACCAGGGAGTCGGGCACCAGGATGACCACCCGGGAGATACGCTCGCTCAACAGGAGCCTGTGGAGAATGAGGCAGGCCTCAATGGTCTTGCCAAGACCTGTTTCATCGGCAAGAAGAATCCGGGGCACCTGCCTGGATGCGACCTCGCCAGCAATATAGAACTGGTGGGGCACAAGCTCCACCCGGCCGCCCATGAAGCCCATGGTCTCCGAACGTTCGTGCTCATACCTCAAGCGATTGGCCTCAAACCTAAGATCAAAGGTGTCAACCGGGTCGAACATGCCGGCGGAAAGCCGGTCCCTGGGTGCAGAAACACTCATGGCGTCGGAAAGATCCGGCTCAAGAACGCTCCTGCCCTCTCCCTTATAGCGAAGAAGACCATCCACCTCCTCCACGGTGTCAACCACCATGGTGGTGTTGTCACGGAAGATCACGGTGTCCCCCACATCAAACCGGACCCGCCGTAAAGGGGCGTTGGTTGCGGTGTAGCGCCGGACGCAGTTGCTTGCTGCAAAATTGATGGTAAGCGTCCGTGCATCGCTCTCAACAAGGGCGCCAAGCCCCAGTTCCGGTTCCATTTCGCTTGTGAAGCGCTGGCCTTTTTTCAATTGTATCATCGACTAAGGGTTTCCCAGAAGGTAAAAAAAGGGTGAAATATGCCAGAAATTCCAACCCTTGTCAATGATCCCCACCCCAGGTGACCCGGGATAAAACCCTATACAGGAATAGAGAATAGAGATATAGTTGCCTTTTTTAAAATTTTCAGCATTTTAATTTTTCACCGGGATAGGGACCTTATGACTCATCAGACTGAATGTAAGCGGTGCGGCACCTGCTGCGAAAACGGCGGCCCGGCATTGCACAGCCAGGACCTGCCTTTAATCGAAAAAGGGTTGTTGTCCGTTGAACAGCTGATAACCATCAGGAAGGGTGAGCTTGCCCATGATCCGGTCACAGAGTCCATTGAACCTGTAAAAACCGAGCTACTGAAAATCAGCGGAAAAAAGGGGTCATGGGCCTGTATCTTTTACGATAAAACCCGGAATGGATGCACCATATACGACCATCGTCCCCTTGCCTGCGGGGTTCTTAAGTGCTGGGATACGGACGAGATCCTCAAGCTTTCCGGTAAGGATCTCCTTTCACGGCTTGATATCGTGAAGGAGGGCAATCCCTTGAGAGAACGACTGATCGAGCATGAAGCGCTGTTTCCATTACCGGACCTGAAAGCCATCTCAAAAACGATTTCCCGTTCTTCCAAGAAAACCATTAAAAAGCTTGAACGGATCAACAACAAAGATCTCGCCTGGCGCATCCGGGCAATCGGTGGGCTCAATCTCTCTGTTGCAGAAGAGCTGTTCTATTTTGGCCGCCCGCTTTTCCAGTTGCTGGCCCCCCTTGGGTTTACCGCCAGGGAAACGGCTTCAGGCATCAAACTACAGTTTAAATAGCAACCCGGTTACTGAATAATGGGAACGGTTAGACATGGAGTTTTACGCCGTTCTCCGTCAGGATCTCCACCATGGACTCCGAAGGCATGGTGTCGGTAAAAAGCTCGTCGATGTCCGAAACATGGCCCAGGCGAACCATGGCCTCCCGCCCGAACTTGGAGTGATCCGCAGCAAGTAATACTTTTGATGAGTTGGTGATGATCGCCTTGGCCACCTGGACCTCCCGGTAGTCAAAGTCGAGAAGATCTCCGTCCTGGCCGATACCGCTGATGCC
The DNA here is from genome assembly GCA_016342325.1 of Desulfobacterium sp. Lineage (GTDB taxonomy): Bacteria > Desulfobacterota > Desulfobacteria > Desulfobacterales > Desulfobacteraceae > Desulforapulum. The sequence continues at coordinate 21,290 of JAEINR010000028.1, read as the reverse complement.
GATGACGCAGAAGTCGGTCCTGAACTGGCGGATGAACTCAAGGGTGGCATGACCCGTGAGGCCACAATCCCTGTGCCGCACCACCCCGCCGGCCATGTAAATCTCGATCTCTGGATTACGGCTCAGGATGACGGCCACGTTCAGGTTGTTGGTGATGACCCTGAGTCCGTCTTTTTTCACAAGCTCCCTTGCAACCTCCTCGGTGGTGGTGCCGATGTTGATGAACACCGAGGCCATGGGTGGAATACGCTGGGCAACCTTTACCGCGATGGCGCGCTTCTCATCCTGGCAGAGGATCTGCCGGGCTGAATACCGGATATTTTCAGCAGAGGAGGCAAGCCCCGCTCCGCCATGGTAGCGTCGAAGCACCCCCTCCTTGCTCAGCAGGTTGATATCCCTCCGTATGGTCTGGGGGGTGACCTTGAAATTATGGGCAAGATCCTCGATGGACACGTACCCCAGTGCCTGAACCTGTTCAACAATTTTAAGCTGTCGTTTCTGCATCACTTCTCCGTTCTCATATCCGTAAACAATCGCAAATCCACTGCTTGTGTACCAATATCGAAAGGATTTGTAAAGATGCTCCCGGATCAGAAACCGTAACACCTTAATTAAGGCGTCACACCCGGCGATTCTCCCCCCCCACCCGGATCAGATCCTGAGCCGGCCCACCCGGCGATTCAGCCCGTGGGCGAGCCGTGGGAATTTTTCCGACCTTACGTTCACCTCCAGCCTGCCTGGGGTGTCACTGCCCATGCTCCCGCTCCTGTCCATCTCCCCAGAAAAGACGGATGATACTTGCATCGGGTTTTGGTGTCAAAAGGCTTGCCAGGATAAAAACCCCAAGGGTGATGAGCAGGGTCGGCACGATCACGTGCATGCCTGCAACCCGCTTAACGAAAACCGCAAGGATCATGTAAGAGGCAACCCCCGTCACCATGGCGGCCATGGCGCCGGCGGCATTGGCCCGCTTCCAGTAGAGACCCAGGACAAGGGGCCATAAAAAAGCGGCCTGGAGCCCGCCGAATGCAAAGAGGTTGAGCCACACAATGAGATCCGGCGGATTAAAGGAAGCGGCAAAAACGATGAGCCCGATGATGGTTGTGGTGTAAAAACTCAAGCGATGGAGGGGGTTTTTCCCGCCGGTCGAGGAACGTTGGGTGTTGGCTTCAGGGCGGATGTAGTTGAGGTAGATGTCCTTGACAATGGTTGCCGAGGCCAGGATCAACTGGGAGTCTATGGTGGACATGATGGCGGCCAGGGGGCCTGCCAGGAATATGCCCGCAAAAAAGGGCGGCAGCACCTTGAGGGTCAGGGCCGGCATGATCATGTCGCCCACGGCAAGTTCCGGAATGATGGCGCGGCCAAGGGCCCCGCAAAGATGCATCCCAAGCATGAGAAAACCCAGGATAAAGGTACCCATGACAATGGCCCTGTGCATGGCGCGGCTGTCTTTGTATCCAAAACACCGGACCGCCGTATGGGGAATGCCGATGACGCCGAAGCAGACCAGGACCCAGAATGAGAGAATAAAGGGTTTACTGAGAAAGTGGTCGGGCCCGGCCGGAGTGATCAGGGCCGGATCAATGGCGGACAGTTTGGCCATGATGGCCGGGATCCCGCCGCCTGCCACAACAACCCCTGCCAGCAAGGCCGTGGTGCCGATCATCATCACCACCCCCTGGACCGCATCCGTCAGCGCCACCGCCCGGAATCCCCCGATGGTGGTGTAAATGATCACCGTGGCCGCAAAGAGAATCAATCCGGTATTGTAGGAAAGACCCGTGATCCCTTCGAACAGGCGGGCGCCGCCAACAAACTGGGCCACCATGGCGGCAATGAAAAAGAGCACCAGGCTCAGGGACCCCAGGATCACCACCCACCTGTTTTGGTAGCGGGCATGGAGGATATCATTAATGGTGACCGCCCGGACCCGCCGGGCGATGATGGCGTATTTTTTCCCGAGGACCCCAAGGGAAAGCCAGGCAGCGGGCACCTGGATCATGGCCAGAAGGACCCAGCCAAGCCCCATCTTGTAGGCTACCCCGGGTCCGCCCACAAAACTGCTGGCACTGGCGTAGGTGGCAACAAGGGTCATGGCAAGGACAAATCCCCCCATGTCCCGGCTTCCGATGAAGTACTCTTCAAGGAAATTATCCGATTTCGAAAGGATTCTGTTTGCGTAGATAGCCATGAGATACACCAGCAGCAGATAGAAAAAAAGCGGTATCACAACCTGGTAGTTGATCATGTTTTTTCCACTCCTTTGTCTGAGCTTGCAAGGGAGATGTCTTTAAAGACGGTGGTCACCATCAGGGCTGCCAGAATAGAAAATAGAACAAATCCCACGATGCAGCTCAGAAAAAACCAAGTGGGAAACCCGAAAATATAAGTGTACGCTTCCACCGGCACATCCCCGGGAATGTATGCGGATAAATACCACCAGGCAAAATAGCAAAGGGCAAGGGCGGTGGCCCATAAAGCCTCTTTGTTGGCCTGAATGAACCGTTTGTCTGTTCCTGTTATCTCAGTTTCTTCCATAAAACCCTCTTCTGCTATCCGTTTATACCTTTGCAGGCAGCCAAATAAAGCAATCCGGCGCCGATTATAAGCAAAAACCCGGGGATATGGAAACACAATTATGGCCGGAGCAAGTCTTGCCTTGGCCCAGTGCTGGTTTCAACGGCGCCGGACAAATGGCAGGAAAGCGCCTCTTATAGGGGACTTTCGGCCATGATATTTTTCGAAAAAAAGATCCCACCCACCCTAACAATGGGTATTTTCCAACATTATCCATTCGGTCCATCACACCCCCTTAACAAAACGTACAAGCACTATTTAAAGGGGGTTTCATTTAAATTTTTAAAAACCAACCCATTGAACACCCCCAACTGCATCTTTTCGTTTTCGAAACGGAAATGTTCGACTTTGAATATTTTTCTTGATTTTAACGAAGCCATATATTATTAAACCCTCGCATCTGAATTTTTACAAATCCTGGGAGTGAACGCCCAACGGAAATATTAATCTCGGATAGAGGGAGAACAGAATGATTAGAATAGGTATCAACGGCTTCGGCCGTATCGGCCGCCTGGTTTTCAGGGCAGCATCCAAACGGGATGATGTGGAAGTTGTCGGGATCAATGATCTGATCGATGTCGATTATATATCCTACATGTTGAAATACGACTCAACCCACGGACGCTTTGACGGCGATGTAGAGGTCAAAGACGGTAACCTCATTGTTAATGGTAAGACCATAAGGGTAACCGCTGAAAAGCACCCCGCAGATCTGAACTGGGGCGAAATAAATGCAACTCACATTGTGGAGTCAACCGGCCTTTTCCTCACCCGGGAAAAAGCGATCGCCCATCTCGAAGCCGGTGCCAAGAAAGTCGTCCTTTCCGCCCCTTCAAAAGATGACACCCCCATGTTTGTAATGGGCGTAAACCATGAAGCGTACGCAGGTGAGGATATTGTTTCAAACGCCTCCTGCACAACCAACTGCCTTGCCCCCCTGGCAAGCGTAATTCATAAAGAATTCGGCATCCTTGAAGGACTGATGACCACAGTCCACGCAACCACAGCCACCCAGAAAACCCTGGATGCCCCTTCCAATAAAGACTGGCGAGGCGGCCGGGGTGCCGGCCAGAACATTATCCCCTCTTCCACAGGCGCAGCCAAGGCGGTGGGAAAGGTCATTCCATCCCTTGATGGCAGACTCACGGGCATGGCCTTCAGGGTCCCGACCCCCGATGTGTCGGTGGTTGACCTGACCTGCCGCCTTGAAAAAAGCGCCAGCTACGATGAAATAAAGTCGGTCCTTAAAACAGCGTCCGAAACCTACCTGAAAGGCATTCTCGCCTACACTGACGAACCCGTTGTCTCCAGCGATTTCATCGGCGAATCCTGCACTTCCATCTTTGATGCTGAAGCCGGCATCCAGTTAAACGACAACTTTGTAAAACTCATCTCATGGTACGACAATGAGTGGGGATATTCCTGCAAGGTTCTCGACCTGATCAGCCACATGTCTAAGAATTGAGCAGGATGTCTAAGACATTGAGCAAAAGTTCTAGGAATTGAGCAAAACCACAAAGCCCGATCCAGCCTGGATCGGGCTTCAAGGGATGTTGAACCATGGAAACGCTTTTTGTAGAAGATCTAGAAGTTCAGGGTAAGACCGTGATCACACGGGTCGATTTCAATGTACCCCTGAAAGACGGCAGGGTTGATAACGACAAAAGAATCCGGGCTGCCCTGCCCACCATCCAGTATTTAAGATCAAAAGGGGCACGGGTCGTACTCATCTCCCACCTGGGCCGACCGGACCGCAGGGTCGTAGATACCCTAAGCCTCAAGCCGGTGGCCGAGCACCTTGGCGATCTTTTAAAAACCCCGGTGAAATTCGTCAATGACTGCTACGGCAAAGTTGTTGAAGCCACTGTGAATGAACTTGATGACGGCCAGGTACTTCTCCTGGAGAATCTGAGATTCCATGGAGAGGAGACCGACAATGACCCCGGTTTTGCTGCAAGTCTGGCACAACTGGCAGATATCTATGTCAACGACGCCTTTGGCTCGGCCCACAGGGCCCATGCCTCCACCCAGGCCATCACCCGCCATGTAAAACAGGCGGCCTGCGGTTATCTTGTAAAAAAAGAGCTCGACTTCCTGGGTAAAGCCCTTGGTAAGCCCAAGCCCCCCTTTGTCGCCATCATTGGCGGTGCCAAGATTACCGGAAAAATCGATGTCATCCAGGCGCTTCTTCCCAAAGTCCATCGGCTCATCATCGGCGGCGGCATGGCCTGCACCTTTCTAAAGGCAAAGGGGGCTGAAATCGGTGGGTCCCTGTGCGAGGACGATAAACTTTCCCTTGCGAAAGAGCTGATGGCCCAAGGTGGCGATAAGATCGTCCTCCCCCTGGACTACACGGTAACCGATCACTTTGATCTCGACACCCGCACCATGAACCCCACCCGACAGGTCAAAGAGGATGAAATTCCCAAGAAAATGATGGCCGTGGACATTGGCCCTGCTTCCATAAAATTGTTTTCGGAAATTATCCTTGAATCAAAAACCGTTGTCTGGAACGGCCCCATGGGAGTGGCTGAAATAGATGCGTCGGCCCAGGGAACCCTGGGCATTGCCCAGGCCCTGGCAGGGGCGACCCAAAGGGGCGCCATCACCGTCATCGGTGGCGGGGACTCAGCCGCAGCCATTGAAAGAACAGGACTTGGGGATCAGGTCTCCCATGTATCAACCGGCGGCGGCGCCTCCCTCCAGTTCCTTGAGGGAAAACCCCTTCCCGGAATTGAAGCCCTTTCCAGTAAATAGATGAAATAGGATTTTTTTATGCGCCGTACCAAAATCGTTTGCACCATCGGACCCGCCAGTGAATCCCCTGAAGTGTTAAGGGAACTGATCCAAAACGGCATGAACGTTGCCCGAATGAATTTTTCCCATGGCACCCATGGGGAACACCTGAAGAAAATCGAAACCATCCGGCAGATTTCCCGGGAACTTGAAAAACCGGTGGCCATTCTCCAGGACCTGTGCGGTCCCAAAATACGGACCGGAATCATCGAGGGAGCCGGCATTGAACTTGTGCCAGGCAAGGAACTTATCCTGACCAACCAGGAGGTCAAGGGGACGGGCAACCGGGTTTCGGTCTCCTATTCCAGCCTTCCTGGTGAAGTGAAAAAAGGAGACGCCATCCTCCTTGCCGACGGCATGTTCGAACTTTGCGTAAAAGAGAAAACAACCACCGACATATGCTGTGAGATCGTGTATGGCGGTCTTCTCACCTCCCACAAGGGCATCAATCTGCCCGGCACCTCCCTCAAGATTCCGGCACTCACGGCAAAAGACAAAGAAGACCTTTGTTTTGGATTAAAAAACGATGTTGATTTCATTGCCCTTTCTTTTGTTAAAAGCAGTGATGACGTCATGGAGATCAAGGAAGAGATCAAAGCGGCCGGGAAAAAGACCCCGGTTATCTCAAAGATCGAGAAACATGAGGCCATCGAAAACATAGACGAGATTCTCAAGGCCTCCGACGGCATCATGGTGGCAAGGGGGGATCTGGGGGTTGAAATCCCCCTTGAAGATGTGCCGGGCATCCAGAAAATGCTTGTCAAAAAATCCGTGGCAGCAGGAAAACCTGTTATCATCGCCACCCAGATGTTAAAGTCCATGGTGGATTCTCCAAGGCCCACCCGGGCAGAAGCGGCAGATGTTGCAAACGCCGTCATCGACGGCACAGATGCCCTGATGCTTTCGGAAGAGACGGCCAACGGCAATTTTCCGGTTGAAGCCCTCACATTCATGGGCAAAATCGCCCTCAAAGCCGAAGGCAACTACAGGCATGACAAGTTTCTTGACACAAGCAAGACCCGAGATATCGCAGCTTCCGTATCCTATGCCGCCTCTGTGCTCGCCGAAAGCCTGGATGCCAAAGCCATTGTCGCATCGACAAAATCAGGATTTACAGCACGGCAGATATCAAGGTGCCGGCCTGACGCTGATATCATCGCTCTCTCTCCGGACAAGAAGGCCTTGAGGCAGCTCTGCCTCTACTGGGGATGTGTGCCAAGCTATATCTGCGACCCGAAAGATACGGACGAAATGATCGAAAAGGGTACAAAAGGCGCATTGCGCACCGGCCTGGTGAACAAAAACGACACCATCATCATCACCGCGGGACACCCCATGTGGGTTCCCGGAACAACCAATATGGTCAAAGTAAAACAAATATAGAACATCTTTTTTTGGGGAGACATCATGACCACCATCGTAAATGTTATGGCCCGTGAAATCCTGGATTCCAGGGGAAATCCAACCGTTGAAGTAGACATCTTTCTCAAATCCGGTGCAATGGGAAGGGCATCCGTGCCTTCCGGGGCATCCACCGGCACCCGGGAAGCCCTGGAGTTGAGGGACAAGGACGACAACCGCTTCCTTGGAAAAGGGGTGCTGACTGCGGTTGAAAACATCAACACCATCATCACACCGACCATCATCGGCATGGATGCCGGTGATCAGACGTTTCTGGATCAACATCTGATCACCCTTGATGGAACACCGAACAAGTCCGTGCTGGGCGCCAATGCCACCCTGGGAGTATCCATGGCTGCAACCCGGGCTGCTGCAAGCGCCTACAATCTTCCCCTGTACAGATATCTTGGCGGAATGGTCGCAACCGAACTTCCCCTTCCCATGATGAACATCATCAATGGCGGTATGCATGCGGCGAACAGCCTTGATATCCAGGAGTTCATGATCGTTCCCGCAGGCGCCGCCAACCTTAAGCATGCCGTTCAAATGGGCACCGAGGTGTTCCACCGCCTGAAAGGCCTCTTAAAAGAGAAAGGGTTGAGCACCGCTGTGGGGGATGAAGGCGGTTTTGCCCCGGATCTCAACTCCAATGAAACGGCGATTCAATTTATCATCAAAGCCATTGAGGCGGCTGGATATGTTCCGGGTCAAGATGTTTTCCTGGCCATGGATGTGGCGGCCAGCGAGCTGTACAAAGACGGCAGTTATAGGCTTGATGCTGAAAATAAGACCCTGTCCGCCGTCGAGATGATCGATTATTACGAAAAGCTGATCAACACCTACCCCATTTGCTCCATCGAGGATGGACTTGCAGAAGGAGACTGGGAGAACTGGGCAGTGATGACCCAAAGGCTCGGGGAACGCATCCAGCTGGTGGGGGATGACGTTTTTGTCACCAACCCTGCAATCATCAAACAGGGGATCAGGGATGGTCTCGCCAATTCCGTGCTGATAAAGCTCAATCAGATCGGAACGGTCACCGAGACCCTTGATGCCATCTGGCTTGCAAAGGACGCAGGATACACCACCGTCATTTCCCACAGATCCGGCGAAACCGAAGACGCCTTTATCTCGGACCTTGCCGTGGGTGTTTGCGGCGGACAGATCAAGACAGGATCAATGTCCAGAAGCGACAGGGTCGCCAAATACAACCAACTGATCCGAATTGAAGAGCAGCTTGACACCGGGGCAAGGCTGGCGTCCATGCCCTTCGTGTCGTAACCATTGACACGCCAACAGTGTTCTGATTAGAAAATTCCATATTCGTATACGAACTACAAACCTAAATTTTTCACTCTTGAAATGGATAAGAAGAATGGGTTTATCAATTATAAAGTCAATATATACTGAATAATTAAACAATTAGAACCGTTTGTATCGCGATCAACATTATTTTCGTTTTCGAATAAATTTTTCTTGCAATTTTCACATTACAACTATAAATTGCTTTTACAATTTAGTGTTATTGTAAGGAATTACCAATAACAAATGGCTATAATCCAACGGTATTATTATTTTTTTAAAATGTTTTGCGGAGGTATGTATGTCAAGTTTTATGGGTGAACTGATTGGAACAATGATCCTCATCATCTTTGGCGGCGGTGTTGTCGGCGGTGTTGTTCTCAACAAATCCAAGGCCCAGAATTCGGGCTGGATCGTGATAACCATGGGCTGGGGTTTCGCAGTCGCATTTGCAGTTTACATTGTGGGAAAATATTCCGGTGCGCACATCAACCCTGCTGTGACCATCGGTCTTGCATCCATCGGAGAATTCCCCTGGGCAAAGGTTCCCATGTATGTCGCCGCCCAGATGCTCGGCGCATTCATTGGTGGTGTCATCGTATACCTCCACTACCTCCCCCACTGGGAAGCCACTGAAGACAAGGATGCAAAACTTGCCGTTTTTGCAACAGGTCCTGCCATCAACAATCCGGTTGCCAACCTGATCAGCGAAATCATCGGTACCGCCGTTCTGGTCTTTGGCCTCCTCGGCATCGGGGTAAACGAGTTCAGCAATGGTCTCAACCCCCTGGTCGTCGGTTTTTTCATTACCGCCATCGGCCTATCCCTGGGCGGCACCACAGGCTATGCCATCAACCCTGCCCGGGATCTTGGACCGAGAATCGCCCACTTCTTTCTCCCCATCGCAGGCAAGCGGGATTCCGACTGGTCCTATGCCTGGATTCCGGTTGTGGGTCCCATAGTCGGTGGTGTATCCGGTGCCTTTCTCTATAGATTGGTCTGTCTATAGCCGACACAGCTATCAAGAATAGAACATTGTGAATACAAACGGTTAATTTTGAATCAAGAGGAACAAACGTAATGGAAAAAAAATATATCATTTCTATTGATCAGGGTACAACAAGTTCACGTGCAATCATTTTTGACAAAACCGGTGATATCAAGCTGATCACCCAGAAAGAATTCACCCAGATTTTTCCCAAGCCCGGTTGGGTTGAGCATGACGCCCTTGAGATCTGGTCCTCGGTAAGTTCCGTGATTGCCGAAGCCCTTGCCAACAAAAATATCAAAGGGGACGAAATCGCGGCCATCGGTATCACCAACCAGCGGGAGACCACCGTTGTCTGGGACAAAAACACTGGCGACCCCATTTACAACGCCATCGTGTGGCAGTCCCGCCAGACCGCCGGCATCTGCGACGAACTCAAGGAAAAAGGCTTTGACCAGACCGTCCGGGATAAAACAGGCCTTCTCATCGACGCCTACTTTTCCGGAACCAAGGTAAAGTGGATCCTGGACAATGTTGAGGGTGCAAGGGAGAAAGCCAACAACGGCGACCTTCTTTTCGGCACCATCGACACCTGGCTGACCTGGAAACTCACCGGCGGCAAATCCCATGTTACCGATTACTCAAACGCTTCAAGAACGCTCATGTACAACATCCATGAGCTCAAATGGGACGAAGAGCTCCTTGACATGCTCTCTGTTCCTGCTTCCATGCTTCCCGAAGTAAAACCCTCCTCAGAAATTTACGGCACCACCATCCCCAACCAGTTCTTTGGCTATGAGATTCCCATCTCAGGTATTGCCGGGGATCAGCAGGCCGCCCTTTTCGGCCAGGCCTGCTACGAAAAAGGCATGGCAAAGAACACCTATGGCACCGGTTGCTTCATGCTCATGAACACCGGCGAAAAAGCGGTCAAATCAGACAGCGGCCTCCTCACCACCATTGCCTGGGGACTTGACGGTAAGGTTGAATACGCCCTTGAAGGCAGTGTCTTTGTCGCCGGATCCGCCATCCAGTGGCTCCGTGACGGTTTACGGATGCTCAAGGATGCCAAAGACAGTGAAGCCTATGCAGAGCGGGTTGACTCCACGGATGGGGTGTATGTGGTTCCCGCCTTTGTTGGACTCGGCACCCCCTACTGGGACAGCGATGTCAGGGGCTCCATCTTCGGCATCACCCGGGGCATCACAAAAGAGCACTTTATCCGGGCAACCCTTGAGTCCCTGGCCTACCAGACCAAGGATGTCCTTTCTGCCATGGAAGCCGATTCAGGCATCGCCATCAAAACCCTTCGCGTGGACGGTGGTGCAACCAGCAACAACTTCCTTCTCCAGTTCCAGAGCGATATCCTGGGCTCAGATGTTGAACGACCCGTTGTCGTCGAGACCACGGCCCTTGGGGCTGCATACCTTGCAGGCCTTGCCGTGGGATTCTGGAAAGACAAGAATGAGATCGCAGAAAAATGGAACAAGGACAGAACCTTTGAAGTTCAGATGGACAAGAAAGACTCTGACGAACTCTACAAAGGATGGCAAAAAGCCGTTAAAGCAGCCATGGCGTTCAAGTAAACGAGCCATGACAGTTTACTCCCATGGAGTGAGCTGAATACCCGGCCTGGCGGCTGAAGTTTTTGAATTCTTCAGCCGTCAGCCATTATTTTTTTTAAGTTTGTTGCAGCATCTACCCATGGCCTGGAAACGGCCGATCCCGGATTCATCAATCGTGGTCCGCCTGACCTGGACAAGCCGGAACCAAAAAAAATTCTGATTCTCTTGCCGAAATAACACGAAAATCAGAGCCAAGAAGCGAAAAGCCACCCCACAAATCAAGAGGATGAAATGAGAAAACCCATTATCGCCGGAAACTGGAAAATGAACAAAACCATTGACCAGGGGATCAACTTTGTCAATGAGATAAAAGAGAAAATCGCGGGAACCGATGTTGAAGTTGTCATCTGCCCGCCTGCCATCATGCTTGACCACCTGAAAAAGGCCACCCGGGGAACAAACATAAAAATCGGCGCCCAGAACATGCACCAGGAAGAAGACGGTGCATTTACCGGCGAACTATCCGCTGGCATGTTATCCGATCTCAAGATCGATTATGCCATCATCGGTCACTCGGAAAGACGGGAATACTTCAACGAGACCGATCAGAGTGTCAACCGAAAAGTCGCCAAGGCCCTGGCATCGGGCATCACCCCGATCATGTGCTGTGGCGAAACCCTTGAAGAGAGGGAGGCCGGCAAAACAAAAGAGCGGGTCAAAAGCCAGGTTTTAGCAGGCCTTGAAGGCATCCCGGCCGAAACGGTCAAAACCGTTGTGATCGCCTATGAACCCATCTGGGCCATTGGCACGGGAAAGACATCCACCAGCGAAGATGCCAATACGGTCATCTCCTTTATCCGGGAAAGCGTCGGCGCCCTCTACGGCACAACGGTTTCCGAAGCCGTTCGCATTCAATACGGTGGCAGTGTCAAACCCGCCAACGTTAAGACCCTTATGGCTGAATCAGACATTGACGGTGCCCTTGTGGGCGGAGCAAGCCTTGATCCGGAAAATTTTCTTGGACTCATGGATTTCTAAAACAGCCTTTTAGCACTGATTTTCGTGTTATTTGAGCAAGACGATTAGATTTTTTTTGGTTCTGGCTTGTCCAGTTTAGGAGAGAAAAAGTGAAAACCGAGGTACTCATTATCGGCGGCGGTGCCACAGGCACCGGTATTGCCAGGGATCTTGCCCTCAGGGGCGTAAAGACCCTTCTCGTGGAAAAAAACGACATCAATGCCGGGGCTTCTGGCGGCAACCATGGCCTCCTTCACAGCGGCGCCCGGTATGTTGCAAACGATTCGGAAAGCGCCATCGAGTGCATGGAAGAGGGCAAGATACTCAAGCGAATCGCCCCCACCTGTATTGATGACTGCAAAGGGCTCTTTGTGGCTGTGGAAGGGGACGATGAACAATATGCAGCCAACTTCCCCGGGTTCTGTGAAAAAAGTGGCCTTGCCTGTCAAAAGCTCTCTGTGAAAGAGGCCCTTGAACTGGAGCCCGTACTCTCAGAAAAGACCATCGCCGCCTATGGGGTGGAAGATGCGGCCATTGATCCGTTCATGCTTTCCCTTGAAAACATTGCCCATGCAAAAGCCTTGGGATCCAAGCAGCTATGCCACACAGAAGCGGTTAAATTTGAGACAAGCGGCAACCGTATAACAAAGGTATGGCTCAAGGACACCCGCACGGGCAACGAATTTTTCGTGGAACCGGACCAGGTCGTGAATGCCGCCGGCGCCTGGGCCGGCCAGGTCGCCTCCCAGGTCAAGGCGAACATCAATATTCTCTACTCCATGGGCACCCTGCTGGTAACCCAGTCCAGGCTGACCAACGGCGTGGTGAACCGCCTGAGACCCCCCTCCGACGCAGATATCCTTGTTCCCGGCGGCACCGTATCCATCCTTGGCACCACCTCGGTTACGGTTGAAGATCCCAACCTGATCATCCCCACCGTGGCTGAGACGGATCTCATCGTTCGGAAAGGGGCCGAGATGATCCCAAGCCTTGAAACAACACGGTATATCCGTGCCTATTCAGGCGTCAGGCCCCTGGTCACCCATGGTGAAGGCGGTGACGGAAGGAATGTCAGCCGGGGCTTTGTACTGCTGGACCATGCAGACAGTGACCTTAATAATTTTGCCACCATCACCGGCGGCAAACTCACCACCTTCCGCCTCATGGCAGAACGGACATCAGACCTGGTTTGCAAGCGGCTTGGCAATACAAATCCCTGCCTGACCCGCACGGAACCCCTTCCGTCATCCATGGAAGGCAAATGGACCGAACCCGGACTTGCCCCCAAAAGATGGATCACCAAAAACACCGGGGTCAAAGACAAAATCCTGTGCGAATGTGAAATGATATCTGAAAATACCATTGACGATATTGAACAGGAACTCAAAAAAAACGGCGAGACGCCGGATCTTCTGACCATCGGCAAGCGCAGCAGGCTTGGAAAAGGCCCGTGCCAGGGCGCCTTTTGCAGCGTACGGGTCCTGGCTCACATGTATGACAAGGGGTCTTTGACAGGCGACAGCGGCATCCATGACATCAAGGCATTTCTGAACGAAAGATGGAAGGGTCAGCACCCCATCTTCTGGGGAGATCAGCTCGTCCAGGCAGAACTGACCGAAGCGATCCACTGTGGCCTGTTTGACCTTGAACTTTGCAAGGAATAAGGAAGCATTGATGACGAACAAAGCGAACACCACAATCAAAACGGAACTGGCCATCCTGGGGTCGGGCCTGACCGGCCTTGCCGCAGCCATATTTGCAACCAATCGCGGCATCCCCACCGTTCTTGCCGGGCAAAGCAAGGCCATCGGCTTTGCAAGCGGTCTCATGGATCTTCTGGGGGTGCACCCCGGCGAAACCACCTGGGATGATCCCTGGGCAGGTATGGAGAGACTGCGAAAAGAGGTCCCGGGCCACCCCTATGCCAAGATCGGGAACACCGAGATCGGCACCGCCTTCCAGGAAGTCCATGACTTTCTGAACGGCCAGGGGCTTGCCTATCATAAAGAGGACTCCCACAAGAACGTCAATACCATCACCTCCCTTGGCAGCATTAAAAAGAGCTACATGGTACCCAAAGGAATGTGGAATGGCATTGTCGCACTGGAAAAAAAGGCCCCCACCCTTCTCATTGATTTTTCAGGCCTGAAGATATACAGCGCAAAACAGATCGCTTCCGCCCTGGAGGACCAATGGCCCGGACTCAGGGCCGAACGCCTGGAGTTTCCCGGCACCGAACACCTGGAGGAGCTCCATGGGGAACACCTGGCAAGAAGCCTGGACCTCTCCGCCAACCGGGTCAAACTGGCTGAACGCATCAAGCCCCTCATAAACGATGCTGAGTATATCGGTTTTCCGGCTGTTCTTGGCATGTATCGATCAAGCGAAACCATAAAAGAGCTGGAAGCGCTCCTGGGTCTGCCCGTCTTTGAGATCCCCACACCCCCTGTCTCCGTTCCCGGCGTCCGACTCAAGGAGACCCTTATGACGGGCCTGGAAAAGCGAGACCTGTTCCAGGCCATGCCGGAAATGATCAACCAAATCACACCGCTTCCCGGCCAGGGTTTCAGAATCACCCTTGGAAAAGGCGACACGGAAAAGACCCTGGAAGCAAAGGGCGTTTTACTTGCCACCGGACGATTCCTCGGCAAGGGCCTTACGGCAGAGCGAACCGGTATCAAAGAGAGCCTCCTGGATCTTCCCGTTTACCAGCCCGGGGATAGAAATACGTGGCACAAGCAGGATCTTTTTGATCCCCAGGGCCATCCGGTCAACAGGGCGGGCATTGAAACAGACCCGATGTTCAGGCCGGTAAATGAATCAAAATCGCCGGTTCTCGAAAACCTCTTTTGTGCCGGTTCGATTTTGGCCCACAGCGACTGGACCCGGACAAAATCCGGTGCAGGGGTTGCCATGGCAAGCGCTTTTGCCGCAGTTACCGCCTTCAAGAAAACCACGGCTTGAATCACGGCCCATGGCGGGTAACAGTCACTTATGTGCCTTTACCCGCCCTTAGAACAGCTTGCTCCCACTCTTTGCCGGATAGCCGGAACCCCAGGGGGACAAAGGTGGCTTCACCCCTCTCCTTTCTTGAACACAATTGACATGGAAAAATTTACAGGAATTTTCGATAGGTGCCGGGCGTCAGTCCGTATCTTTGCCGGAATGCCCGGGTCAGATGGCTCTGATCCGAAAAGCCGGAGTCAAGGGCACTGTCCACAATGGTTGCCCCCTTCTCCAACATACGGCGGGCGTTTTCAAGCCGCAGCTGCATCAGGTAGGCATGGGGGGTCATCCCTTTTGCCTCTTTAAACAGGCGGATCAGGTGATATTGGGTGCAGCCGACAAGATTGGCAAGGGTTTCAAGGGAGGCCGGTTCATTAATACAGTCATGGAAAGACTCGATGATCCGGTTAATCCGAATATCCCCCACCTCTACTTTCCGGGAGACCTCTTTGAGATGACCATGACGCCTAAGAAAGTCCCCAAAGACCTGAATCACTTGGGTGTTCAGTTCCAGTTCCGGCACATCGCCAAGCATCAACCCATGGAGAAAGGCCAACTGCGTCCAAAGGTGTTTATCTTTCAGGGGCTTGTCCGATAAATGAAATTGACCGGCATTCTGATCGCCCACCTGCTGACATATCTTTTCAAAAAATTCGGCCTCGATATAAAAGCTGCGAAGATGCCGGTGCGTATTTTCACAGGGGCGATTGGCGTGCACCGTGCCGGGTTCGATCACAGAGATACTGCCGGGGGCAAGGATGTCCGACGTGCCGCAGACGCGGTAGTGTTCACTGCCTCCCGTATTCAACCACACCACATACCGGTCGTGGATGTGGGGCCTGAACTCAAAGGGCTCCGTGCAGGACAGCACCTCGATTCCATGAATCCGTTCTGTTCTGTAGACGATACCCATAAAAAAAGGGCCTTTTCAGTTCCAGAGTACTGGTTTATCAAACAAAAAGAGTCTTTTCTATATCCTGTATTCGTGAAAAAAGGAAGGGGTACTTACAACCTACCATTGACAAGCCAGGGCCAAAACGTTTTTTAGGTTCTTTGGCCAAGACAACACGAAAAGCAGCGATAGGATGCTAAATCCATCGCCTGATTATCCCATACTGCTCCCAGGGCAGATGCCAGCTCCAGCACGGCATCATCTTCGTGGACCTGTTAAATCAACGTTAACCGGGTCCATCAAAGGTCGCAACGTATACATCTTGTTACAACTCGATACAGCTTGATGCAATTTGATACAAAATCACAATAGACCTGTTGGGTAAATATAGTGTACGTCTTTATGGTACTTGGAAAAAGCTTCCATTTGACGTGTAACATTTTAACCATTTTGTCAGGGAGGCATCAACTTAATCCGTATTAACTTGGGCAAACAGCATCCGAACTTCACATTGGAGGATTAAATGAAAATCGAACCTACGCTTTCTCAACAGCAAGCTAATTTAGGTACTTCCCTGGTTGAAAACCAGGGGAAAATTCAGACCGATGGTACCTCTGCAAACCCGATGGATGGTAAAACCACGCCCCGTGGAGACACCGTAACCATTTCCGATGATGGCAAAAAAGCGGCCGCATCATCTTCCGACAGCAACGGCAAGAAGGGTGAGGCGGCAGCCACAGGAGAAAAAACCGCTAAAGGTGCTGAAGAAGTCGATGGATCGTCGGGTGCCAAGGAAGCAGGAAAGTCGGACAAGGAAAAAACCGCAGAAGGTGCTGGCGAAACATCAGCGTCGGAATCATCCTCCAAAGACAAATTGACCAAAAAGCTCAAGGAAAAAATCAAAGTACTTAAAGCGAAAATTCAGGAGTTGAAGCAACGGGCGCAGCAGGATCAAGCCGTCGCGGATAAGATCAGCACTTCGGAAAAAGAGTTAAGCGTTTTAACATCACAGCTCCTCACCATGATGAAAAAATAATAGGCAAATGGGGTTCCATATGTCCTTGGAATGGATGATCAGTAATGCACCCCCTCCTCGTTATCATCCTCGTCCTTGGTATCCTCCCGTATCAGGACACCTGCTCCAGGGAATTTGTATCATACCCGCGAACAGGTGCGGATGTGATGTTGAGGTGGTTCTCCCGGATCGCGGCTGGAATCGCGATCCGGGAAAGCCTTTTTTCAATCCGCCTTACTTTTTGTTCTGAATGCAGCAAGGGGGTACATGATGCAGGAAAGCCCCTGAAGCGAAAGAATCAGCTGATACACTCCTCGATCTGGTCGATGAATCTCGATTTTACGGCAAACTGTCCCTTTCGATAACTTGAATGGGAGAGGTAGAGGAACCGCTCGGCCCGTGTCATGGCCACATACATCAGCCGCCTTTCCTCCTGGATGGCCTGGGCACCGGCGTCAATGGACCGCCAGTGGGGAAACAACTTCTCCTCGCACCCCACCACAAATACCGAGTCAAACTCAAGGCCCTTGGCTGAGTGGATGGTCAGTAACGCAACCCCCTCCTCGGCATCGTCTTCGTCCTTGGTATCCTCCCGTATCAGGGCTGCCTCCTCCAGGTAGTCGTGGATGGTGGACTTCTCCTTGGCCGTGTGGATGAGCTGCTCCAGGTTCTCTTTTTTGGAGATAAACTCGGCCTCGGTCTTCACGGTTGTTCTCAAGTAGGTGTAGTAGTCGGTCCCATCGATCACCCGCTCCATGGCCTGGCTGGGAGCCAGGTCCCACAGGGATTCAAGAAGATCGAGAAGCGCGGACAGCTTTTCATGGATCTTGGGGGAAAGCACCCGCTCGGAAACCATCTTGGCGGCCGCCTGCTGAAGACTCATCCCCTCCTCCTTAATGGCCCCGATCTTCTTGACCATGGCTGGCCCGATGCCCCGCTTGGGGGTGTTGAGGATCCGATCAAAGGAGACATCGTCGTTGGGAAACTGGGCCGCACTCAGGTAGGAGTTCAGGTCCAGGACCTCCTTGCGCTCGAAAAAGCCCTGGGCGCCCATGAGCCGGTAGGGAATCTTGAAAAACCGGAAGATCTTCTCAAAGGCAAGGGAGCAGAACTTGGTGCGGTAGACCACGGCGATCTTGTCCAGATCAATGCCCTCGCCCTTGCAGTGGATGGCATTAAGGCGCTTGGCCACCCACTCGGCCTCCTCGTTTTCAGAGAAGAACTCGTGGATCTCCACCACCCCGCCCCGCTTCTTGGAAAAGCACTTCTTGTCCATCTTAT
The DNA here is from genome assembly GCA_016342325.1 of Desulfobacterium sp. Lineage (GTDB taxonomy): Bacteria > Desulfobacterota > Desulfobacteria > Desulfobacterales > Desulfobacteraceae > Desulforapulum. The sequence goes on along the minus strand of JAEINR010000028.1, from coordinate 3,447 downwards.
CGGCGTTGAAATCGATCAAGCCATTGGCCGCCTGGACGATTTCGTCGGCTGAGCGGTAGTTCTCCTCAAGCCGGAAGATCTTTGCGTTCTCGTACCGGTTGGAAAACTGGAGAAAATGATTGACGTTGCTGCCCCGGAACCCGTACACCGCCTGCCAGTCGTCCCCCACACAAAAGAGATTGCCATGGTCCCCGAGGAACAGCCGAGTCAGCTCGTCCTGGAGGTTGTTGGTGTCCTGGTATTCGTCCACAAGGATATGGGTGAACTGTTTTTTGTACCGGTCCTGGATCTCCTCGTGGTCCCGAAGGATGTCCCGGGTTTTGAGGAGAATATTATCAAAATCCACGAGATTACCGTCAAACAACCGCTTTTCATACTCTTTGAACAGATCCAGCACCCGGATCATGCCCATCCTGGGGTGCTCATCAAAATAGCGGTCCGTATTACCCGAGTTCTTTGCCCGGGAGATCACCGAGATGAGGTTACCGGCGTGTTTCTTCTCAAAGTTATTGTTCACCAGGATCTCGGTCACGATCTTTTTCTGCTGGTAAATCGAACAGATCTGGATGGGGGAGCGGTATCCCAGCACATGGCCGTGGGTCTTGAAAATCATGAGGCAGGCCGAATGGTAAGTCCTCACCCAGGGGAACTTGGCATAACCGAGGCCCGTCAACTTGTAGAGGCGGCTCTTCATCTCCTGGGCCGCCTTGTTGGTAAAGGTGATGGCAAGGATTCTCTCGGGCTCAAACCCCTGATTGATCAGGTGCATAATCTTTGCAGTGAGGGTCCGGGTCTTGCCGGATCCTGCCCCGGCAACGACCAGGGCCGGGGAACCGCTGTGGTTGACAGCCATTTGCTGTTGTTCTGATAATTCCATGGATGCTGTTCTCTAGGTCCCTATGATCTTTTTCAAGGCTGTTTCCACCAGGGTTCTGATCTCATCAAGCCTTGCTTCTGTTAATGCTTCAAACCTCAACACCAGTGCGGGCTGGGTGTTGGACGCCCTCACAAGTCCCCAGCCGTCCCCAAACAGGGCGCGCATGCCGTCGATGTCGATCACCTCATGGGTCTTCTTGAACTGCTCGGTGATGGTCTTGACCACCTCGAACTTCCGGGCGTCATCGCACTCGACCCGGATCTCGGGGGTTGTGTAGGTGACGGGCAGGCCCTCCAGGAGCTGGGACACGGTCTTGCCCGTATCTGCCATGATCTCAAGGAGGCGACAGGTGGCGTAGAGGGCGTCGTCAAACCCGAAATATCTGTCTTTGAAGAACATGTGACCGCTCATCTCCCCAGCCAGGGCCGCATTTTCCTCCTTCATCTTCTTCTTGATCAGGGAGTGGCCCGTGCGCCACATGATGGCCCGGCCCCCGTGTTTTTCAATATCGTCGTACATGGACATGGAGCACTTCACCTCGGAGATGAAGGTAACCCCGGGTCTTCTTGAAAGAATCTCCCGTGCAAAGATCACCAGGAGCTGGTCGCCGTATATGATGTTGCCCTTCTCATCCACAACGCCGATGCGGTCGGCATCGCCGTCATACCCCACCCCGAGATCCAGTTTTTTCTCTTTGACAAGGTCGATGAGCTCAAGCATGTTGGCCTTGACCGTGGGATCGGACTCGTGGTTGGGAAAAGTGCCGTCCATGTCGCAATAAAGGTCGTGGACCTCGCACCCCAGGGCCTTGAGGACCGGAAGAGCAGTGACCCCGCCAGTGCCGTTTCCCGCATCAATGCCGATGCGCAGGGGACGCTTGATGGAGATGTTCTCCTGGAGGTACGCCATGTAGGGCGGCAGCACGTCAACGGTCTCAAGGGTTCCCTTGCCCGTTGCATAGCCTTTGGTCTCAATGATCTGTCTGACCTCCTGGAGCCCCTGGCTGTGGATGCTGTCAAACCCGCTCATCAGCTTGAAACCGTTATACTCCGGCGGATTGTGGCTGGCGGTCACCATGGCGCCGCCCTGGGTCCCAAGGTGATGAATGGAAAAATAGAGCACCGGCGTTGGTATGACGCCAAGATCGATAACGTCACATCCCGTTGACAGGATGCCCTCGATAAAGCGCTTGGAATAAAGTTCCGAGGTGAGCCTGCAATCCCGACCCACGGTGACCCGCCAGTTGTTGTCCCGTTGCAGCATGGTCCCGTAGGCCCTGCCGATTTTAACGACATCCTCCTCCGTGATCTCCTCACCTGCAATACCACGGATGTCATACTCCCTGAAAATTCCCGGATTCATAGATTCTCCTTTATGATATCACGCCCGATACAATGGCGATTATTCCAGCCGCCCAGCAATAGGGGGCAAACATGTAAATTCTTCCCTGCCTGACGATCTTCAGCAGCACCTTCAGGGCAAAGAACCCAGCAACAAAAGCGGCCAGGGTACCCCAGAGGGTGACCGAATCGATCCCGACCCCTGCCGCAAACGACTCCCTGAGGCTCAGAATCTCGGCCCCGACAATGGCGGGCATGGACAGAAGAAACGAGTAGCGTGCCGCCGTCTCCCGATCAAGTCCTGAAAACAGCCCTACCGCGATGGTCGCGCCAGACCTTGAGATCCCCGGCATCACGGCAAGCCCCTGGCAGAAACCGATGAGCAGGGCCGTACCAAATCCAAATTCCCTGATCCCACGGCCCTGGTCCGTCACCCTTTTGGTGAACCAGAGAAAGGTGCCGGTGACCATGAGCATCACCCCGACGATCAAGATGGACGAAAACAGGGCATGGGCATATTCTTTTAAAATGAGTCCAAGAACGGCCGTGGGCACCGAGCCCACGAGAATGAGGGCGCCAAGCCTGACATCGCGATCTTCCATGAGAAGTCTTTTGACCCGACCGGTTGAGCCCCCTGCCCGGGTCAGCCGAAGCAGCGCCAGCAGCATCCCCTTGATATCGCCATAAAAAACAACCGCAACGGCAAAAAGGGTGCCAAGGTGAAGGCTGATGTCAAACGAGAGCGCAGGCTCGGTGATACCGAAAAAATTTTGGCCGAGCACAAGGTGACCCGAGCTGCTCACCGGAAGAAACTCGGTAAGCCCCTGGAGGATGCCAAGCACCACCCCCTGATATAGTTCCATACCCCATCCAATCTGTTATAAATCAATTAATGATTATCACCATACAATATTTGTGAAAACCTTTAAGTAATATAGTTTATGGGGAAAAAAATCAAGAAAAACCACTACGGTTTCCCTGGCATGTAAATATGACTACCACCAATCAACCGCCATGATTTAAAGTCGTTATAGAGAGTAAATAACAATAGTTATCCGGGCATCATTTGCCCAAACCCAAGGCTTTTTAAAAGAAACAAAAAGACAACAGATCGTTTTCAACACCCTTCAATCAAAGAGTATTTTTAAAAAATTTTGTAAATGTTCGGCTTAGTCATTCATGCTGTAAAATCTGATTGTTCTTCAAATCAAAAAACTACGGGACACGAAC
>JAEINR010000182.1 GCA_016342325.1 Desulfobacterium sp. | reverse complement strand
TTCGTGTCCCGTAGTTTTTTGATTTGAAGAACAATCAGATTTTACAGCATGAATGACTAAGCCGAACATTTACACAATATTTTAAAGACACCCTTTGTCATCAGACGGTTACGCAAATTCCCCGAACAGTATGACGCTTTTTTTGATGGATATGATGTTCTCCTCTCCCTGACCGCGTCGGATTCCGCACCCAAACTTGGTTATCTGAGCACGGAATTAGATTTTGAGATGGCTTTTGAACGGCTTAAAGCATTCATCCCTTATACTGCTTATCAGAATTTGGCCGGTGCCCCGGCAATCTCTTTGCCCCTGGGACAGAGCAAGGATGGGTTACCCGTGGGGGTTCAATTTGCCGCAGCTTATGGTCAGGAAAAGCGGCTCCTTGAACTGGCCTTTGAGTTGGAAGAAGCGATGCCGTGGCCAGGGTTAGGGCGATGACTCAAATTAAAACAGGGCATTCGTGTTTGTGAAAAGGCTGTTTTGTGTTGACAAACATAAAATTTCGGTGCCATTCTCCAGGGAATACCGGATCAAAAGCTGAGTTGCCACAAAGGAACCCGATAATAACAGTCTGGGGGTAAGCCCCGGATTGTTATTGTTCAGCTCCAAAAAATAAAGGGGGACACAATGACACGACTGGATCGTTTACCATCTAATGAGAGGGCGCATCTGTTGGCGCTTCCCTGTCCAGATTATGACGAGACCGCCTTGGTTAAAGGCCCTGGGTTGAATGAGCGAAAAGTGGCTCTTATCTCCACCGCCGGTCTCCAGAGACGAAATGATCGTCCCTTTGGCGTGGGCGCTGACGATTATCGAATTATTGGTTCTGATACCCCCCCATCGGAGATCGTCATGAGTCATATCTCCACGAATTACGATCGCACTGGCTACCAGCAGGATATCAATGTTGTTTTTCCCCTCCAGCGTCTAAAGGAACTTGCCAAAGCGGGTGAAATCGGCAGCGTTGCCCAGTACCATTACTCCTTTATGGGGGCAACAGACCCGACCGCCATGGAAAAGCGGGCCAGGGAACTTGCCCGGATAATGAAAGCAGAGGGGGTTAACGCGGTTCTGCTCGTGCCGGTATGACCCAATTGCACGCGCGCTGTAGGCGGGCTTAGTCATTACATCGAAAGCGAAGGAATTCCCACCACCCAGATAAGCTTGGTCCGTGACCACACGGAACGCATAAATCCGCCAAGGGCGCTTTGGGTGCCCTTTGACCTTGGCAGGCCCTTGGGAGCACCGGATGCGCCTGGGTTTCAAAAAGAAGTATTGCTGGCTGTACTGGAGTTGCTCGAAGCGTCCGAGGGGCCTATTCTCAAGGACTTTCCCAGGGATGCACCTGTGTCGGAACGTGGGTTCACGCCGGCTGCATGCCCCGTAAGCTTTGGTCCTCTCCCTGGGCAAGGCGAAGAACTTGATGATATCAGTAAACTGCTGGCGGCTTTTCAAGAAGAAGCCGAGGGGCTGCAAAACTGGTTTGATATCGGGTTCAAAAAGAGAGGGCGGACCACCACCGGCACCTCAAACCTATCGCTGGGCGAAATAGTCCAACTCTTTTCAGGGTTTGTAAAAGGGGATATGCCGGAAAATCTGATTAGCGGCACACCCATTGACGTTGCCATGAAGCTTGCCGGTGAAGACCTCAAGGCCCACTATACCGAAGCTGTTTCGGCCCAGCCTGGTGGTCCTGCCAGCGCCGATGACCTTGCCAATTGGTTCTGGGGCGACACATTCGCCGCCAGGGTTCTCGGAAAAGTTCGTGAACGTGCTCTGTTGCGGGAAGAGAAGGGGTTGAAACTCCTGGGCGCGCTTTTGCTCATCCCAAGAAATCAACTCCATAGATTTACTCAACCATGATCAAATCATATATTTCCCATCGATCCTTGTAATTGCGCCTCCTCCGAATAGCACTCTGTCATTTCCTTTTTCATCACGTTTCTTTTGAAGTTTTATCAAGTTAAATCTGTCTTTGAGTCCGTTTTGCTCAATCATAATTGTCTCGTTTTTCCACAATCCGTTTTTCATGGCATAATATCCCAACGCGGAATTACCCGTTCCCGTGGCAGGGTCTTCCAAATATCCGAAAGTCCCGGCAAAAACCCTTGTTCTGAAGTGGTTGCGCTCATCAGCAACATCATGGGTAAACACCTCTATGATATCAATCCCAGAGTCAAAGCAGAATTGTTTCAGTTCTTCCAGATCCGGTAAAATAGCAAGGATTGATTCTAAGGTTTTTATCGGAACCAGCAACGTTGACAATCCGGCATTGATCACAGAAATCGGATAGTCAGTGTCTATTTCTTCCGGTTTGATCTTTAATTTTTCGGCGATGGTGGAGGCATCCAACGATACTGTCTTATGAACAGGCGCCGGAGACATGATAAAAACCGCGTCTTCCCTTGAAATTCTGTTTTCGACGGATAATGTGCCGCTGTTGGTTCTAATGTGAAGTTCGTCGAATTTTTGCAGGTTTTCATCGTTCTTTATCAGGTCATACATAATGGCGACTGTGGCGTGACCGCAGAAATCCACTTCTCTTTCCGATGAAAAATATCTCAGGTCAAAAAAACGCTCAGATATCTCGGACATATAACCGACCTCATTCACGAAACCTTTGAGCTCTTTGGCTATTTGAAGCATCTCTGCATCACTGATATCAGCCAGGGAATCAAGCCGAATGTATCCGGCCGGATTTCCCGAGGACCTTTCCGTTGCAAAGGCGTCCATTTTTTTAAAGGTTAATTCTCTCTTTGGTTCCCCATTTCTCGTTCCTACCCCCATATTTGCCCCCATGGTTTCTTTTATCATTATTTGATTCGGATCTATTTGATATAAGAATTACACTAGAACGTATCCCTTTAAAAGTAACACTTGCTGATAAAAACAAAGGGTACAGATGATGGTGGATTGTTTTCAAGGGTCTGCTGGGGAGAATGTCGGGAAGATAGGGGCCAGGGACGCGTGGTCCCTGGCCTTGGCCCATGTTTATGGAACCACGATGTTAAAGCGTGGATCCGGTTTGTCGAGAAGTGAAAAGAATTTTATCAGTTTTAGTTTACTGCCTTCAAATTTAATGTCATCGGAAAACAAGATATCTTTAAGGCCGGCTATCTCAAGGGCAATATCCAGGTAGATGTCATGGGTCAGTTTTAATGTTGCGTCCGCTTTGGGATCCGGCTCACTTTTCTTGTAATGCATGACTGCATTTTCAACGGTGATGACGTAATTTACATTCAGATCCGTAAACGTAAAATTCAATGTGATATCTTTACCGTCAGCATCCGGCCCGTTCAGGCGGAGGGACATTGAGTCCAGAAAACTGTCTATGGATGTGTGTTTCAGCATCTCTTTTGCGTCTGCAAGACAGATTCCTTTTTGGGGGCTGCCATGGCGGAGCTCACTGGCCCCGGTTAGATAAACATCCCGCCAGGGGCCAGACTCCGCCTGGTACCCGAGCTGATCATAGGTTTTCGCAAGAAGTTCTTTTGCCGTTTTGTTCTCGGGTTCAGCAAAAACCAGATGATTCAGAACTTCGGCAACCCAGCGGTAATCGCCGGTATCATAGGATGCCTGGGCCTGGGCCATGACATTCTCAGCCCCTCCCATGAATTTCACATAACGGTTTGCTGATTCTACAGGGGGCAGGGTGTTTAAATTAGCCGGATTTCCATCGAACCATCCGAAATACGCCTGGTAAACCGCCCGGGAGTTATGCCGGACCGTACCATAATAGCCCCGGCTTGAAAAACAGGTTCTTAACGCTTCCGGCATCACCATGTTTTCGGCAATTTCTTTTGGCGTATATCCGGAATGGGCCATGCGCAGGGTCTGGTCATGGATGTACTTGTAGGTGTCACGCTGCTTTTTCAAGAAGTCATTAATCTTCTGATTGCCCCAGATCGGCCAGTGGTGGCTGCCAAAGTAGATTTCTGATTCCGGGAACGAAACCCTGGCCTGCTCGATATAATTACTCCATGCAAGGGCATCTCGGATTTTCGCACCGCGAAGTGTATATAAGTTGTGCATCTGGCGGGTCACGATTTCAGCACCGCAGAAAGCGTTGCTTTCCGGTAGATAAAATATCAATTCCGCAGGTGCTTCAGACCCGGGGACATTTTGAAAAATAAATTTGATACCGTCTATAATCATCTCCTGGGTGGGTTTGTTGACAATGTCGGTGGGGGGTAAAATTCCAATTTTACCATAGGCAGGCCCTTTTCCAAGGCCGGAATCAACGTGGCCACGGTCTGTTCGCGGAAGGTTTTTTCCATACATAAAGTCGGCCCTTCTGATCATTGTGGGCCCGGCCAGGATATTCTCACTGGTGGCCTCCTTCATAAATCCCTGGGGGGCTACAATACGGACATTGTTCTTTTTCGCTTCCCCAGCACTCATTATACCCAGCACACCGCCAAAATGATCCACATGGCTGTGGGTGAATATAATGGCTGTTATGGGTTTTCGGCCAAGGTGGGTTCGGGCAAATGCAATGGCTTTTGCAGCCGATTCCTTTGACGTAAGCGGATCAACCAGAATCCATCCGCTTTTCCCTTCAATAATCGTCATATTTGCAAAATCATAACCCCGGACCTGGTAAATGCCTTTGCTGACCTTAAAAAGACCATGTATGGAATTTAATTGGGCCTGTCGCCACAGGCTTGGATTAACACTTGAAGGAGAATCTCCTTTTATAAAGTCATAGGCGGTCTGATCCCAGATGACCGTGCCATTTTCGCCCCGAACACGAAGCTGTTCATCCCGGGCAATCAACCCTCGGTTGGCTTGAATAAAATCGGTATTATCCGAAAACGGCAGGTCGTTTAATACTTTGGCGTTTGTTTCTCCTGTAAACTGGGTGGGGGCACTGAACCCGTTCTTGTCCGGTCCGGTATCCATATATACTGTTTTCTTGCTGCATCCGACAGAGCCAAAAACCAGGCCGATTATTACAATGGCAACGATTTTCTTCATAAATATGTCTCCTGTGAATAGGCCTCTTTTGAAATTGTGGAATTAATTGTTTTCGAGTCTTTTACCCATTTGGGGTTATTTTAGAAACGCTTTGTGTGCTACGCAATTTCGTATCAGCCTGTTTCCTCCTGAACACTCGGCTATCACGCCGGAACACTCTAACGAATAAGGATAGATCGTGTGAGGAACGAACCACGATCTTATCCGGTTGTTGGACAAGCCCGGTGTTTTAA
>JAEINR010000027.1 GCA_016342325.1 Desulfobacterium sp. | reverse complement strand
TTACCCGGTATTGGGCAAGTATAGGAGTTATACACTATTTTTGCTTTTTCCGCCGCGTAGCGGCTTCGTCCAACAAGGGGATCTACAAGCATAACGACATGGACGACCTGAAGCGCTGCCTGGACCGGGTGGACCCGGCTGTGGAGCGGGTGGTGGTGGTGTTTGACGGCATCTTCAGCATGCGGGGGGATAATGCGCCCATGGACCGGATCGAGGCCGTTGTCAAACCCTATCGTTCAAGATTCAGGGACGGGGTGATCACCGTGGTGGACGATTCCCACGGTATCGGGGCCTATGGCAAGAGCGGGCGCGGCACCGCCGAGTTCTGCGGACAGGCCCCCGACATCATCGTCGGCACCTTTGGTAAGGCCTTTGGGGTGAACGGCGGGTTCATCGCCGGCAGCCCAATGCTTACCGAGGCCGTGCGCCAGAAGGCCGACACCTATATCTATACCAATCCCTTGAGCGTTGCCGACTGTGCTGCCGCTTCGGCAGCCCTTTCCATCTGCGACAGCCCCGGAGGGGAGCAACTGCTCGCCAATCTAGCAAAGCGGACCCAACAGTTCCGTAAGGGTCTTTCAGCCCTTGGCAAAGAGTCCATCCCCGGCCCCCACCCGGTGGTGCCTTTGATGGTAAGGGATACCCAAAAGACCCGGGCAATGGTTGATTTTTTGTTTGACAACGGGGTGCTGGTCGTGGGACTCACCTTTCCAGTGGTGCCCCAGGGGGATGAGACCATACGGTTCCAGATCAATGCCGCCCACACCGAGTCGGATATCGACCAGGTGCTCGGGCTGATCGCAAAATTTTAGTAATCATTTAAACAAAGGGCAGGAGAGTGCATGCTTAACAATACATTTCACCACATTCCGGGCATCGGAATGAAGAGCGAACAGGACCTGTGGGCCGCGGGAGTGAACCACTGGGATCGGTTGACTGACCCCGACGGGTTAAAGATTTCCCCCAAGCGGCTCAGCACCCTGACCCGTTATGTGGCGGAATCCAGGCAACGGATGGCAGAGAAAAATTACACCTACTTTGAAGACCTTCTGCCGCCGTCCCTTCACTGGCGCTTTTTTCCGGAGTTCCGCCACACCACGGCCTATCTTGATATTGAAACCACCGGGCTTGAGTGGGATTGCGAGACCATTACCACCATTGCCCTGTATGATGGTGACACCATCCGTTATTATGTGCAGGGCCAAAACCTGGACGATTTTCTAAAGGATATCGAGCCGTACAAGGTTCTTGTCACCTACAATGGAAAATGTTTTGATGTGCCGTTCATCGAGCATCAGTTCGGCATTCGCCTTGACCAGGTTCATCTGGATCTTCGCTACATCTTGAAGAGCCTCGGGTTCAAGGGAGGGCTCAAGGGGTGTGAAAAAAGCATGGGCATCGACCGTGGGGAGCTTGACGGTGTGGACGGCTATTTTGCCATCCTGCTCTGGAACGACTATCTGAAGAACCGGGATGTAAAGGCCCTGGAAACCCTTCTGGCCTACAACATCGAGGATGTGGTCAATCTGGAGACCTTGATGGTCAAGGCGTACAACTTGAAAATCCAGGAGACGCCCTTTGCCCAGACCCATGAACTGCCCCTGCCCCCGGCGCCTGAACTTCCCTTTCATCCGGATCTTTCCACCGTGGATCGGCTCCGGAGGCGTTACTATTGAGCACCCCCTGTGAGATTCTGCTTGTCCAGCCCCCCATGGAGGAGTTTTATCTCACGGCAAAGCGCACGGTTCCCTACGGCCTTGCCTGCATTGCCGCATCCCTTGAACAGGCGGGGTTTTCCGTGTCCATGGTGGATGCCCTTGCCGTTGCCAAATCGAAAATCATCCCGTCGCCCCCGGAGCTGGGAGACCTTGATCGATTCTACGGCAGGAACGATCGCTCTCCCTTTGCCCTGTTTCATCATTATCGCCACTATGGTTACAGCTACGAGCACATGGGAACCCTGGCAAGGGAGAAGCGACCTTTTCTCGTGGGCATCTCCTCGTTGTTCACGGCCTATTGTGACGAGGCCCTTAAAACCGCCGAGGCGATCAAACAATTCTGGCCGGAGTGCCGGGTGGTCATGGGCGGCCATCATCCAACCCTTTTTCCCGAAGCGGTGATGGAATGCAAGGCCGTGGATTTCGTTCTCCGGGGGGAGGGGGAGGTCTCCATGCCGGGGCTTGCCCTGGCTCTCAAAAATAACACAAGTCTTGGGGATGTGCCGGGAATCGTTTTCAAGCGGCAGGACGGATCCCTTCATATAAAGGAACCCGTCTGGATGGACGACCTGGACGCTTTTCCCCTGCCTGCCACAGACCTTGTGGACCATGGGTTTTACAAACGAAAACAGCGGGCCAGCATCTCGGTGGTGGCGGCAAGGGGGTGTCCCATGCATTGCACCTACTGCTGCCTTGGAGCCTCCTCCGCCCATGCCCCCTTTCGCCGGCGAAGCGTTGCATCGGTGATGGCGGAGCTTGAGTGCCAAATGGCGTACCAGGAGGTCGGGTTTATCGATTTCGAGGATGAAAACCTGAGCCTTGACAAGGAATGGTTCCTCTCCCTGTTGAGGGAGATCACCACCCGGTTTGGGGGAAGGGATATCGAGCTTCGGGCCATGAACGGCCTCTATGCCCCCTCCCTGGATGGGGAAATCGTTGCCGCCATGAAGGCCGCCGGCTTCAGGACCTTGAACCTCTCCTTGGGCTCCACCGCAAGGGAGCAGCTGGCCCGGTTCAAACGGCCGGATGTGAGCAAAGCCCTTGACCGTTGCCTGGACCTTGCCCAGATTCTTTCCATGGAGGCGGTCTCCTATTTGATCGCCGCAGCGCCGGGCCAGGCGCCGGAACCGTCGGTGGAAGACCTGCTTTACCTTGGGGCCAGGCGAACCCTGGTGGGGCTTTCCGTGTTTTACCCGGCCCCGGGAAGCCATGATTTTCAGCGCTGCAAGACCCGGGGGCTTCTTCCGCCGACCTTTGCCCGGATGCGCTCCACCGCTTTTCCCGTGTCCGATATCACCACCCGGCTCCAGGCGGCCACCCTGCTGAGGCTTGCCAGGATACTCAACTTTATGAAGGCCCTTGTGGACGAGGGGGAGTTGCCCGAGCCTTGCCCGGTCTGTGACCAGGGGGCAGCTATCGATCCCCATGACCGGAGGGCGGCCGGAAAAATTTTGTTGGCAGGCTTTCTCCATGACGCAAAAATCCGGGGGATCCTGCCGGACGGTACCGTGTTCGAACACCCGGTTGACAAGCCCCTGGCTCAACTCTTTGTTAAGGGATTGGCTGTGATCACCGTCAGGGGGGTGAAACGGTAAGGTTACCTTGGAACCCATGGGGACTGAATGGGGGCGTTCTTTCCAAGGAGGGGAAAATCAGGGTTCGGCTAAAAATATAGCGTTACCCCTTGTATTATTGTCGTTTTTTACGTAGACTAAGTACTTGGTGCCGTTCTTCATCATCGGCAGCAATTCGAATTACAACATGTTGTCAACCATGTGTTACTGATTTATCACTGAATTATCAATGCTTTACCAATTATGTGTCACTGGTTTATCACTGGTTTATCAATCATTTATCCGGGAGTTTGATGTTGGAACCTGTAGAGGGATATCTAGAAATAATGGACAGGGGCTTTGGCTTTTTACGCTCCATTGAAAATAATTATCAGCCGGGTCCTGAAAATCCCTATGTGTCGATACCGTTGATTAATCGGTTCGATCTCAGGGAGGGAAGTTATATTCAGGGCGATGGGGAGAGCAAGGGAGGCAAGAACCAGAACCTTGCACTTTCGAGAATTCATACCGTCAACAATCTTTCCCTTGACGAGTACGTGAAGGTTCCCCTGCTCCAGGACCAGGTCAGCATCAACCCGGAGGAACGCTATAATCTTGCCCAGGGGCCGGATGACTTGACCGGCAAGGCCTTGGACATGGTTGTTCCCCTTGGCAAGGGCCAGCGGGGGTTGATCATTGCACCGCCAAAATCAGGAAAGACAATGATCCTGAGGCACATGGCCAACTCCATGATTCTGAACCATCCCGATTCAAAGGTGTTTGTCCTGCTGGTGGACGAGCGGCCTGAAGAGGTGACCGATTTCAGGCGGGGCTTGAAAGAGGCCCATGTGCTTTACTCGTCGGCGGATCAGCAGATCGCCCAGCACATGAGGATGACCCGGCTTGCCCTTCATACGGCCATCCGCTGTGCCGAGACAGGCCAGGACGCTGTCGTGTTCATCGACTCCCTGACCCGGATGACCCGTGCTTTCAATATTGAGACCAACAGCCATGGCAAGACCATGACCGGCGGTCTTGGCGCCAATGCCATGGCCTTTCCCCGGAAGATCTTTGGTGCGGCCCGAAACCTTGAAAACGGCGGTTCCCTTACCATCATGGCCACCATCCTTGTGGACACGGGAAGCCGGATGGACGAAGTCATTTTCCAAGAGTTCAAGGGTACCGGTAACATGGACCTGGTTCTTTCCCGTTCCTGCGCGGAACAGCGGGTGTGGCCCGCCATCAACATTAATGAGTCCGGCACCCGTAAAGAGGATCTTCTTTTTGATAAAGAGGAGTATGCGGAGAGCATCAGGGTTCGACGGGATCTCTCCGGCATGGACGAAGTCTCTGCCATGAAACGGTTCATCGACTACATCTCCTGAACCTGAGTGTCAACCCTTCTGAATTCGGAACCAGAGATATAAGAGGCACAATCATGACCGCGGATCCCAGTGTACGGATGCACTCTGCAGAGCATCTTCTCAACCAGACCATGGTGAGACTGTTGGGTTGCCGGCGCTGCTTCAGCGCCCATATCAACAAGAAAAAATCCAAGTGCGACTATCGGTTTCACCGGATGCTGACAGGTGAGGAGCTCCGGGAGATCGAGACCCGGGTCAACCAGGTGATTCAGGATGATCTTCCTGTCACCCTGGCGTTTGTTTCCCCCAAAGAGGCCGAGGAGAACTTTAACATCGAGCGGGTACCGGATGGAGACGAACTTGAGCAGTTCAGGATCGTTCACATGGGTGACTATGACGCCTGTCCTTGCATCGGTACCCATGTGGGGTCCACGGCCGAGATCAACGGCTTCAGGATCATTTCTGCAGATTTCAACGATGACGTTCTCAGGATCCGGTTCAAGCTTTGCCGTCTGGATGGACAGTGACCCTTTTTAGAAAAATCAAGTAGTAACCCAGAGGTATCGGCTATCCCCCAAGGCCAAGTAGATTGTTACTTGCTGGTGTCGCGATTTCGAAGAATCCGGAGCACGTTTGGTATCACTGGTTGTTTTATCCTAACCTGGACAAGCCAGAACCAAAGCGGTTTTCTGATTCTCTTGCCAAAACAGCACGAAAATAAGAGATAAACACCTAGGTGGTTACCTTGTTCTTTCCGGATCGCTTTGCCCTGTAAAGGGCCTGGTCGGCCTGGTTCAGGGCCTCGGAGGGGGGGACCCGGTTGGTTATGGTGATGGTTGCGATACCGGTGCTGATGGTCACACGGTCTGAAACGCCTGAGGTCCTATGGGGTATGTTCAAGGTTTCTACAGCGGTTCTGATTTTTTCAGCAACAGCCATGGCCTCGTTGGTTCCGGTGAAGGGGAGCACCATGACAAACTCCTCGCCGCCACAGCGGGAGGCAAGGTCGAACCTGCGGTTTGCGTAGCCCTTGAAAACCGTTGACACTTTTTGGAGGCAGAGGTCTCCGGCAGAGTGGCCGTAGGTATCGTTGTAACGTTTGAAATCGTCGATATCCACATAGAGGATGGAGATGGGAAAGGCAGAGTTTTCAGTCTGGGTTACGAGACGGTTCAGGTGGTCGTTCAAAAAGCGGCGGTTGGCAAGGCCGGTGAGTTCGTCCCGGTTGGAGAGAAGCTCAAGCAGCCGTGCCTTTTTTTCAAGGGTGTGGGCGCTAAGCTCCTTGGAAAGGCCATAGATAAACGCCTTTCTCAGGGTGCCCTCCCGTTCAAAGGCCGAGATGAGGCAGACAAAGCATAGGGCAACCAGAACGGCGATGGTGTTGAATTTCGATTCAATGGGGATGGTGGTGATGAACGGAAACCATACCAGATGGAGCCCCATGGTGACCAGAGCGAAGAGGGCCTTGTACCGTATGGAGATCTTGAAGATCAAGAGACCGGCAAGGCTGACCACAAAGACCCCGCTGTGGTAGTGGGCCGAGAGAGGGTGGCCTGACATGCAGAGTAGGGTCAGGATCAGGATCGATCCCAGGGTCAGGATGCTGATAATCAGTCGGTCCATGATCCTGGGGTTTGCGGTCTTGTGGATCAGGTAGAGAAGAGCGAGGGTCACTGGGGTGAACCCTAAAAACCTCAGTTGCCATGCAAGGGGATATATATCCAGGAGCATCTGCTTGTCCATGATGGCAAAGAGGTCGTACACCAGGAGACCGATTATCATGAAGATAAGGTTCTGCCGTTTATGGGTGTTGAAAAAGCTCCTGCTGAAATAGGATTCAATGGGTTTTGGAAAGAGATAGACATGGGGGGCTCGGGTGTTCAGGTTCAGGCAGAGGCGTTCAAGCCCTGGAATGTCTGTTTCCTGTTCTATAATTTCTGTGTAAAACGATTGATACATTGTTCTTCTTCTTCTTCTTCTTTGTTGCTGTCCGGACGCTTATGTCAATGAAACGGGGGCAATCCAAGGGGGGCGCCGCCTGTTCAGCGACCCCCCATGTTGTAATCTGGCTTAGGCCTTGAAGGTTCCCAGGATCTCCTTAAGGCTTCCGGCAAGCTCCGAGAGCCCCATGGCCTTGTCATTGACCTGGGAGCTGTTGTTGGACATCTCCTCGGAAGCATCATTCACATAGGCTATTTCGGTGGCTATCTCGTCCGAGGCAGCGCTTACCTGGCTCATGTTTTCTCCCACCTCACTGACGCCTGTGGAGGCATTACTGATGTTGTCACTGATCTCGGTGGTGGCGATGGACTGCTCCTCAACGGCCGAGGCGATGGTGGAGACGATGTCGTTCATATCTCCAATGACAGTGGTGACCTCCCGGATCTCCGTGACCGTTCCCTGGGCCGTGGACTGTACGCCATTGATCTTTCCCTGGATTTCCCGGGTGGCATCGGCTGTCTGCCGGGCAAGCTCCTTGATCTCGGATGCGACAACGGCAAAACCCTTGCCTGCTTCCCCGGCCCTGGCCGCCTCGATGGTGGCGTTCAAAGCCAGAAGGTTGGTCTGCTCTGAGATGTCGTTGATGGTCTCGGTCACCTGGCCGATCTCCTGGGCCGCTTTTCCGAGTTCAGCCATGGAGTCACTGGCGTTGGCCGCTTTTTTAACGGCCTCTTCGCTGATGCTCCTGGCCTTTTCCGAGTTGCTGGCAATTTCGTTGATGGTGGAGGTCATCTCTTCCGTGGCCGAGGCCACCATGTTGATGTTGGCGGAAGCCTCTTCCATGGCAGCGGCCACAGAGTTGATATTGGAATTCATCTCTTCCGTGGCAGCTGCCACGGCGCTGGATTTTTCCGAGGCGTCATCGGCCCCCGAAGACATGATCCCGGCAATTTCCACCAGGGAGGCGGCTGAACCGTCAATGGTGTGGGCGTCCCGTGTCACGGTTTTGATCAGCTCCTGGAGTCGATCCATGAAGAGGTTGAATGCCTTTGAAAGCTCCCCGATCTCATCCCCGGCCTTTACCTGGAGGCGTTTGGTGGTGTCCCCTTCCCCCTGGGCAATGTCGTAGAGTCCTGCCACCACCTGTTTGAGCGGGTTGACGATGAGGGTTCCTGAGATGAAGTAGATGGCGGCAAACAGGATGGCCAGGGTGATCGCTCCGATGAGAATGTTGATATTCCTCAATGTTTTGGCTTCGGCCATCACTTCATCAAGGGGGACGGAAACCAACAGGCTCCATGGGGCGTCGGTGTGGCCGAGGTTGATGGGGGCAAAGACAAACATGTTGGTTGTTTCGGTAGTGGCGGCTTTAAATTCCTCAATGGCAGGCTTCCCCTGGGTGATGCTGGTAAAAATATTTGGGCTGACAAACTCCTTTATATTCTTTCCGATCATCTCCTCAACCGGATGGAACGCAATGGTACCGGTGTTGGTGACCAGTGCACCGTATCCGTTATCATAGGGATTGATTTTGAGAATCAGCTCCTTCATCTTCTCCATGGAAAAGTCGTGGCCTGCCACGCCGACAAACCGGTTGCCGACCATGATGGGCGCACAGGCGCTGAGAACGGTCACCTGCTTGCCGCCGATGGCATAGGTGACCGGTTCCATGACGGTCTCTTTTTTCGTGGCCCTCGGTTTTGTGTAGTACCCTGTGGTTGTTCCGTCTTCATACTCGACACAGGGCTCCAGGTGGAGGCCGCCGATCCTGTTCCAGTAGTGGATGAATCGTCCGGTATCGTCATTGCTGTCGGTGCCTGCAAATTCGTTGTCCATGCCGTCCAGGGCGTTGGGTTCCCATACCGTCCATACCCCGTCAAAACCGGGGGATTTTAACATGATTTCCTTCATCATGCGGCTGAGGCTGTTTCTGTCGGGCACGGTTTCAAGATCCTTTAAGCCGGCAAAGACATTGGCCAGGGTCCTGGCCCCGTCCAGGGCCCCTTCAATTTCGTTCTCTATATCCGAGGCGTACTGGCCGGCCATGGCAACTGTTTTTTCCATGGCTGTCCGTTTGGACGAATCATAGGTCTTGATACTGATGACCGATATGGAGGCCGTCAAAGACAGAAACAATATCGTGCAGATTGATAGCAGCAGTTTTCCCTTTAAACCCATATCCTTGAACATACGAACTCTCCTTGGAGTTTATTTCTGGTGGCAGGCCTTTGCCTGACAATCGTTGCTGTTAGGATGTCTCAGGTCTGTGAACGGTGTTCATTATCTGAACGCCTTCAATCTATTAGAGCATAACCTTTCCCATGCTTTTCAGCAGAATGGTTCATCATTAGATGAAATGCGTATCAAAATCAAGAAGTATATATAGCTTTTGTATGTGATTCTCGTCAGGATTCGTACATTGTCTATCATGGGGCCAAAAAATGGTGGGATGATGCCAGTAAAAAAGAGGGGCGGGAAGGTTGGCACCCCCATGGCGGGGGTGCCTGGATGAAGCAGGGAATCAGGCCTTGAAGGTGCCCAGGATCTCCTTGAGCTTGCCGGCAAGCTCCGAGAGGCCCACGGCCTTGTCATTGACCTGGCCGCTGCTGCTGGATATCTCCTCGGCAGCAGTGTTTACATAGGCTATTTCGCTGGCTATTTCGTCGGCGGCGGCGCTTACCTGGCTCATGTTTTCCCCGACCTCGCTGACGCCTGTGGAGGCGTTGTTGATGTTTTCGCTGATCTCGGCGGTGGCGATGGACTGCTCCTCAACGGCCGAGGCGATGGTGGAGACGATGTCGTTCATATCTCCGATTACTTTGGTGACGTCCTTGATTTCAGAGACCGTTCCCTGGGCCGTGGACTGGACCCCATTGATCTTTCCCTGGATCTCCCGGGTGGCATCGGCCGTCTGCCGGGCAAGTTCCTTGATCTCGGAGGCGACAACGGCAAATCCCTTGCCCGCTTCCCCGGCCCTGGCCGCTTCGATGGTGGCGTTTAAGGCCAGAAGGTTGGTCTGTTCGGAGATGTCGTTGATGGTTTCGGTGACCTTGCCGATCTCCTGGGCAGCTTTCCCTAGTTCTGCCATGGAGGCGCTGGCGTTGGCCGCCTTTTTCACGGCATCTTCGCTGATGCTCCTGGCCTTTTCCGAGTTGCCGGCAATCTCGTTGATGGTGGAGGTCATCTCTTCCGTGGCCGAGGCCACCATGTTGATATTGGCGGAGGCCTCTTCCATGGCTGCGGCCACAGAACTTATGTTTGAGGTCATCTCTTCGGTGGCAGCGGCCACGGCACCTGATTTATCGGAGGTGTCATCGGCCCCAGATGACATGGCACCTGCGATTTCAACCAGGGAGGCGGCTGAATCGTCAATGGTAAACGTATCTGTGGTGACGGTCTTGATGAGATCCTGGAGTTTGTCCATGAACAGGTTGAATGCCTTGGCAAGTTCCCCGATCTCATCCCCGGACATCACTTGGAGCCGTTTGGTGGTGTCCCCGTCCCCTTCGGCAATGTCGTATAGTCCTGTCACCACCTGCTTCACCGGGTTGACGATAATGGTGTTCGCTATAAAGTAGACGGCACAAACCAAAATTAAAAGGGTGATGACGGCGATGAGGATGTTTATGTTGCGAAGGGAGCGGGCGCCTGCCATGATCTCATCCATTGGGACGGACACGGCGATGCTCCAGGCAGCACCGGTTCTGCCCGGGGTGATGGGGGCAAATACAAAAACATTTTTCTTGCCGGTCTTGGCGGACAGGAACTCTTCAGTCGCTGGTTTACCCTGGGTGATCTTGTCGTAGGTGGCCTGGGAGATGAACGCCTTGGCGTTCTTGCCCACAAAGGATGGTTCCGGATGGGCCACGATGGCCCCTGTGTCGGTCACCAAAGAACCGTAACCGCTGGTATAGGGTTTGATCTTCAGAACCAGCTCCGCCATGGCCTCCATGGAAAAATCGATTCCTGTGACGCCAATCACCTGGTTCTGGTATTTTATCGGGATACAGACGCTGACTACGGTCATTTTTTGGCCGCCGATCTCATAGGTTGCCGGTTCCATAACGACTTCCCTGCCCATGGCCTTGGGTTTGGTGTAGAACCCCTCGGTGGTGCCGTCCTCGACCCCTGTGCAGGGCTCAAGGTGGATGCCCCCCACCCGGTTCCAGTAGGGGAGGAACCGGCCGTTTGCATCGTGGCCGTCGGCATTGGCAAAATCTGCGTCCATACCGTCCAGGGCATTGGGCTCCAACACCGCCCAGACCCCCATAAATTCGGGGTTGTCCTTGAGAATATGCTTCATCATTCCGATCAAAATATCTCGTTCAGGCATGCGCTCTTGTGCCTTTAACCCGGAAAAGACATGGGCCAGGGTCCTTCCGGCTCCCAGGGCTTGTTCGAGCTCAAGCTGGATCTGGGTGGCATATTGTCCGGCCATGGCTTCGGTCTTTTCCATGGCCACCTTTTTTGATGCTGAATAGGTTTTGCTGGTTGTTACATAGTTCGAGATTGCCAGGGCGGCGAATAAAATAGTGCAGATTGATAACAGAAGTTTTCCCTTTAAGCCCATACTTTTGAACATACTCATTTCTCCTAGAATCTTCTTCTTGGTAATCAGGAATTTGTCTGACAATTGTTGCTGTTATAATTTGTCGGGTCTATCTGAAAAAGTCCTTTTTAGTCCGGCAGCCTCCTCTCTGATGTTTTATCATAAATTTCCTGTGCTTCAGTTGGTGACGGGTAGTCATTAAATAAAAGAGTCAGTAAAGTCAGGAAGTATATACGATTACTATATAGAAATATAGTCAGGAAATGAAAAGCGTCTTGTTTCTGGTGACGCCTCGGGTTTGACAGGGTTCTTTAAGAGGGGGGGACGAGGGGGGGACAGGGAAGGATGGCACCCCCTTGGCGGGGGTGCCTTGAGGAAAAAAGGGGGGTCAGGCCTTAAAGGTGCCCAGGATCTCCTTGAGCTTGCTGGCAAGCTCCGAGAGGCCAACGGCCTTGTCATTGACCTGGCCGCTGCTGCTGGATATCTCCTCGGCAGCAGTGTTTACATAGGCAATTTCGCTGGCTATTTCATCGGAGGCGGCGCTCACCTGGCTCATGTTTTCCCCGACCTCGCTGACGCCGGTGGAGGCGTTGCTGATGTTCTCGCTGATTTCGGTGGTGGCGATGGACTGCTGCTCAACGGCCGAGGCGATGGTGGAGACGATGTCGTTCATATCACCGATCACAGTGCTGACCTCCTGGATCTCCGACACCGTTCCCTGGGCCGTGGACTGGACGCCATTGATTTTTCCCTGGATCTCCCGGGTGGCATCGGCTGTTTGCCGGGCCAGTTCCTTAATCTCGGAGGCGACAACGGCAAATCCCTTGCCCGCCTCCCCGGCCCTGGCCGCCTCAATGGTGGCGTTTAAGGCCAGAAGATTGGTCTGTTCGGAGATGTCGTTGATGGTTTCGGTCACCTTGCCGATCTCCTGGGCCGCTTTCCCCAGTTCTGCCATGGAGGCGCTGGCGTTGGCTGCCTTTTTCACGGCATCTTCACTGATGCTTCTGGCCTTTTCCGAGTTGCCGGCAATCTCGTTGATGGTGGAGGTCATCTCTTCCGTGGCAGAGGCCACCATGTTGATGTTGGCGGAGGCCTCTTCCATGGCGGCGGCCACTGAGCTGATGTTCGAGGTCATCTCTTCGGTGGCAGTGGCCACTGCACTGGATTTCTCGGAGGTGTCATTGGCCCCCGAAGACATGACGCCTGCAATCTCAACCAGGGAGGCGGCTGAATCATCGATGGTAAAGGTATCTGTGGTAACGGTTTTGATGAGATCCTGGAGTTTTCCCATGAACAGGTTGAATGCCTTGGCAAGCTCCCCGATTTCATCCCCGGACATCACTTGGAGCCGTTTGGTGGTGTCCCCTTCGCCCTCGGCAATGTCATAGAGGCCTGCCACAACCTGGTTCACGGGGTTGACGATGATGGCGCCTGCCAGGAAATAGATGGCACCCACTAAAATAACAAGGGTGATCATGGCGATGAGGATGCTGATGTTGCGAAGGGAGCGCGCCTCTGCCATGATCTCATCCAGGGGGACGGCCACGGCGATGGTCCAGGCAACCCCGGTCCTGCCCGGGGTGATGGGGGCAAATACAAAAACATTTTTCTTGCCGGTCTTGGCCGACAGGCGCTCTTCAACTGCAGATTCGCCCCGGGTGATGCTGTCGTAGGTGGCCGGGGATATGAACTCCTTGACGTTCTTGCCGACAAGGTCTTTTTTGGGGTGGGCAACAATGACGCCGGTTTCCGTTGTCAAGGCACCGTAACCGCTGGTATAGGGTTTGATCTTCAGTACCAGGTCCGCCATGGCCTCCATGGAAAAATCAATGCCGGTGACACCGATGACCTGGTTCTGGAATTTAATCGGAACACAGGTGCTGACAACGGTCACCTGCTGGCCGCCGATCTCATAGGCTGCCGGTTCCAGTACCACCTCCTTGCCCAATGCCTTGGGTTTCGTATAGTACCCTTCGGTGGTGCCGTCATCTGGGTTGCTGCAGGCCTCCAGGTGGATTCCCCCCACCCGGTTCCAGTAGGGAACGAACCGGCCTTCCGGACCGTGGCCGTCGGCGTTGGCAAAATCTGTGTCCATGCCGTCCAGCACGTTGGGCTCCATCACGACCCATACACCGAGAAAACCGGGATTATCCACCAGCATGTCCTTCATCATCCGGATCAGTATATTTCGTTCAGGCATACTCTCCTGGGCCTTTAATCCTGAAAAAATTTCAGCCAGGGTTCTTGCCGAATCCAGGGCCACGTCAAGCTCAAGCTGGATCTGGGTGGCATAGAGGGCGGCCATGGTTTCGGTTTTCTCCATGGCCACCTTCTTTGAGGTTGAATAGGTTTTGCTTGTGATCACATAGTTTGAGATGGCCAGGGCCACAAACAAAATCGTGCAGATGGATAACAACAGTTTTCCCTTTAAACCCATTTTTTTAATCATCGAACTCTCCTCTTGATTGTTTCAGGACAAAGCCTGTGCAGGCTTTGTCCAAATTTATGGTTGATGGGGGCGTTATCAATAGATTCAGATGTAAAAACAGGGGGCATGGTCTTGTGGTGGTCAGATCTGTCGAAAGTGTTGTTCACAAATTTTCAAAGAGACGGTTATTGTGACACAATGTGGTATTTTTAATACAGGCTTTTACTTATAAAGTCCATGGTCGATTAAAATCAAAGGTAAAACTAAGGGTAATCTTCGGTGAAAGAACCCGTGATCTCTATGACCGGTCCTAATCGCCGTCGAACAGCCGTCCGATTCCCCCCAGGACCGAGCCTTCCCCCTTGTCTGTTCCGCCTGCGGCAGGTGCGTGCTGGAGGATGCGGTCGGCCAGCCGTGAGAGGGGCAGGGTCTGAAGATAGACTGTACCCGTTCCCCCCAGGGTTGCAAGGAAGAGCCCCTCGCCTCCGAAGAACATGGACTTGAGGTTGCCCGCCCGCTGGATGTCGTAGTCGATTCCGGAGGAGAATCCCAGGATGCAGCCGGTATCCACCCGGATGGTTTCGTTGTTCAGCTCTTTTTTGACGATGGTGCCGCCCCCGTGGACAAAGGCCATGCCGTCTCCCTTTAACCGCTGGAGAATAAACCCTTCGCCGCCGAAAAATCCGGCCCCCAGGCGTTTGGTAAAGGCGATGGAGATCTCGGTGCCAAGGGCTGCACATAAAAAAGCGTCCTTTTGGCAGAGGATCTCTCCACCTTCCTGTGCCATGTCCAAGGGAACGATCTTGCCAGGGTAGGGAGCGCCAAAGGCCACCCGGCTTTTTGTGTTTGACTGGTTGGTAAAGTGGGTGATGAACAGGGATTCGCCGGTGACCATCCGTTTTCCGCTGTCCAGGAGTTTGCCGAAGAGCCCCTTGTCCGGCTGGGAGCCGTCCCCCATTTTCGTCTCAAAGGAGATGCCCTCCTCCATCCAGTTCATGGCACCTGCCTCGGCAACCACGGTTTCGTTGGGGTCCAGCTCCACCTCCACGGTCTGCATATCGTTTCCAAAGATCTCATAGTCTATTTCGTGGCACTTCATGGGTATTCCTCCTCTGAACGTTGATGAAAAATTACTATTCGCTTCTTAACTCTGATTTTCGTGTTATTTGGGCAAGAGAATCAGAAAACTTCTTCGGTTCTGCCTTGCCCAGGTTATAATATCACAGTTGGTTAAAGAATTGAACGACCCGGCCCAATCTGGTATAATGACGATATTTTACGGGAAAGCAATTGTTTCGTGGACGACCCGGGCTTGAGTTTCTTCTTAAACTTCAGAAAAGTAGCATCGATTCCCTGGAGCATAGGTCTTCGCATATGAATTGATATCATTTCTTACTATAAAAGGTAAAGTGAGCATCAGCTTAAGTGCGAATATCTATAAAACCGGTTGTGACTACTTTTCGATCAACCAGAAAAGGATGGCGCTAGGATGAAGGTTGGCATTATTGGGCTTCCCCAGACAGGAAAAAAGACCCTGTTTCAGATTCTTACGGGCAGTGAAGTGAAGGAAAAGTCGGGTGGGCCAAAGCCCGTGCCCGGCACGGCAGATATTCTTGATAAACGGTTCGACAAACTGGTTACCCTGTATTCGCCCAAACAAGAGGCAAGGGCAAGGGTGGATTTGGTGCTGCTCCCCAAGATCGAGCAGGAGACCATCGCCCGGGGAGACGTTTTCAGGGATATCGTTGACATGGACGCCATCTGCCATGTGGTCAGGGCCTTTGAGGACGAGGCGGTCTACCATGCCCAGGGGGCGGTGGATGCCCTTCGGGATGCGGAAATGGTCAACCAGGAACTGCTCCTCCACGATCAGATTTTTGTTGAAAAACGGATCGCCCGTATCCGGGAGATGATAAAGAAGATCAAGGATGAGGATCAGGTGAGGGAGCTTGCCCTTATGGAGCGGATGCTCGCCCACCTGGAGCAGGAAAAGCCGTTGAGGCTCATGGATTTCTCTTTGGAGGATGAGCTGTTGATCCGCAGTTACCCTTTTATCACCCGAAAGGAGATGATTCTTGCCCTCAACGTCTCGGAGGAGGCGCTCAAGGACACCGCCCTGCTTTCCCAGCTCAAGGCGCTGTGCGGCCCCCACAAAATGGAGGCCATGCAGGTGTCGGCCAAGGTGGAATCGGAGATTGCGCTCCTTGACCTTGAGGAGGAGAAGGAGGAGTTCCTCCGGGAACTCGGCATTGAAGAAACCGCCCTTGGCCTCTTGACCGGGCTCTGCCTCAAGGCCCTGGGCCTGGTGTCGTTTTTTACCGTTGGCGAGGACGAGGTGAGGCAGTGGCTGGTGAGGGCGGCATCAACGGCGCCAAAGGCCGCGGGCGTGATCCACTCGGACCTGGAGCGGGGGTTTATCCGGGCCGAGGTGATCAAGTATGACGAGCTCATGGCGTTGGGGTCCGAGGCGGCGCTTAAAAAGGCGGGCAAGCTTTATCTCCAGGGAAAGGATTACGTGGTGGTTGATGGGGACATCCTTAATATACGGTTCAAGGTCTAGGGAGGGATCATGATCAAGATACGCTGGACAGGGGCGGCCGGTCTTGAATTCGACCTGGGGGGACGAACTTTTCTGGTGGATCCCTATGTGTCCCGCCTCAGCAAGTTCTCCATTCTTTTCAAGGCCCTTGTTTCTGACAAAAGCGCGGTGCAGTCCTTTGTCCAAGACCGGGACGGCAGTATTGCCGGCATGGTCGCCGGCCACACCCATTTTGACCATGCGCTGGATCTCCCCGGGATCCTTCCCTTTTGCCGGGGGCCGGTGGTGGGCAGCAAAAGCCTGGACACCCTCCTGGCCTGCCATGGCACGACCCCTAGGGTAACGGTCTGCCAGGGGGGGGAGACCGTGGCCCTTGACCATGATATATCGGTCACCATGATTTTGTCCGCCCACGGCAGGGTGATGTTGGGACGGGTTCCCTATCCCGGAGAGATCAATGGCTGCACCCGGCTTCCCATGAAGGCCCCGGGTTATGGCCTTGGCACCATGTTCATGCCTAAACTTGTGATCAACGGAACCACGATTATCCATGCCGGAAGCGCAGGGGTTGACTTGCACGCAGTGGACGGTCACACCTGTGACGTACTGTTCATGTGCGTTCCCGGCTGGAAGCGCTCGCCGGACTATGTTACAACGCTTCCCCGGCTGGTGAAACCCAAGATCATTGTTCCCTTTCATTATGATGATTTTTCCCGCCCCCTGGGGTCGGGGCCAGGTTTTCCGGTCCTGCCCTTTCTTGATATGGACGGGTTTGTCCGGGCTGTGTCCACAAGCTGGCCAAAAGCCGATGTGGTGTTTCTGAACCCCAACCGGTCACTGGAGATATGATACATGGACCGTTATGATACAAGGCTATTTTGCCATGATCTTCCCACCGAGCCCGACAGGTCCCTGGGCACGATCCTGGTCACCGGTGCCACCGGCTACATCGGGGGACGGCTGGTCACGGAGCTGATGGCCAGGGGGTACCGGGTGCGTATTATGGTGAGGGTGCGCTCCCCAGAGCATGGGGAGCGGTGGCCGGATGCCGAGATCGTGGTCGGGGACGCCCTGAGCGTTCCCTGCCTCAATGATGCCCTCAAGGGTGTTGACACGGCCTTTTACCTGATCCATTCCCTGCTCCTTGGGCCGGATGATCTGGAGGCCGTGGAGATCATGGCCGCCGTCAATTTCAGGAACGCTGCCCAGGCTCAAGGGGTAACGCGGATCATTTACCTTGGCGGCCTCGGCGATTCCCAGGATGCCCTTTCCCGGCACCTGAGGAGCCGGAACCAGGTGGCGGCTGAGCTGCGCCAGGGAAGGGTGCCGGTGACCGTCCTAAGGGCCGCCGTCATCGTGGGGTCGGGCTCTGCCGCCTATGAGATCATCAAGGCCCTTGTCCAGGATGCCCCCCTGGTGCTCATGCCCGCCTGGACCCGGACAAAGTGCCAGCCCCTGGGTATCCGGGATGTGATCAAATATCTGGTGGGGGTGCTGGAAACCCCGGAAACATCGGGCCGCTCCTTTGACATTGGTGGACCGGACATCCTGACCTACGGCCAGATGATTCGGATCATGGCTGAAATCCTGGAACGAAAACAGTGGTTCCTCCCCTCTCCCTTTCAAAGCGTCGGCTTCAACGCCTACCTTGTGAGTCTCATCACCCCGGTACCGGCCACCATCACCTCTTGTCTTTTGGAGGGGATCGGCAACGAGGTGGTGTGCCAGGATCATCACATCCGCCAGGTGATTCATTTCGACCTGGTTCCCTACCGGGATGCCCTGAAACGGGCCCTTGCCAGGGAGGACCTCAGAACTGTAACCACCCGGTGGTCCGATGCCTATCCCAGGAACCATTCTTTGGCCGTGAAGCTCCATCACCTTCCCCGGCCGCCCCTCTATATTTGTTCCAACGCCATTCCCAGCACCAAGCCGGCCCGGGCCATTTTTCGTTCCGTGTGCCGGGTGGGCGGGGACAGGGGGTGGTTCAACAGCAATCTGCTCTGGAAGCTTCGGGGGATGGGGGACCGGATCATGTTCGGGGTGGGCACCGCAAGGGGGCGGAAGCGGTCCGGGGTGTTGCGGGTCAATGATGTGATTGATTTTTGGCGGGTGGAGCGCATCACCTATGACGAACACCTGTTGTTGCGGGCCGAGATGCAGGTGCCAGGGTTCGCTTGGCTGGAGTTCACGGTCAAGCCCAAGGGCATGGGAAACATTCTCACGGTGACCGCCTATTTCCATCCAAGGGGGGTCTGGGGCAAGTTTTACTGGTACGTTTTTCTTCCCTTTCACCACTTTATCTTCAACGATCTCATCGAGCAGATAGAATCGGTCAGCTGATTCGTTTGCATGCCGTTCACGCCAGTTCATTCCCCACCGTTGCTTTGCCCAGGTTGGGGCGTTCCCGGCGGAACATTGAAATTTAACCTAGGACCCCTGATTCCAGAGAGGGGAGGGGGCTGAACCATCGAAAAATAATAAAAATGGTTGACTCTGAATTGCTTGTAATATATTACATGTATAACGTAAAGTTAATAATGTAAGGATGGATAATGACAAAACTTACGAAAATAAATAAACCTGCCCCGCTTTCAGCAATTGCCTATGATGCCCTCCGGGAATCCATACTTTCGTTCCAGTTAAAACAGGATATCGTCTACAACGAGATGGCTGTGGCCCAGGAACTGGGCCTTTCCAGGACACCTGTCAGGGAAGCCCTGCTAAAACTTGCCTCCCAGGGTATGGTCACATTTCTGCCCCGCAAGGGCTTTATTATTTCCTCTTATACCCTCCTGGATGTGGAAGAGATATTTGAACTTCGCCAGATGGTGGAGACCGTGGTCGGAAAAAAAATAGCCACCACGATCACCCCGGAGAGCCTGGAACGTCTCAAGGCGTTTATTGCCGAACAATACAAGGCCGCAGCAACCAATGATTACCATCGGTTCATGCACAGCGACCGGGAATTTCATAACTATTTCTTTAAGCTGGCAGACAATAAACGACTGCTTGCCATTGCCAATAATTTTCAAGATCTCTGCCATCTCATGGGGGCCAGCGTCATAATGGCCGGAAATCGCTATGATTGTGTGATCCGGGAGCATGAAGCCATTGTCACGGCTTTGGAGAGCGCAGATGAATCCCAGGTCGAAGGGGCCATTTCCAAGCATTTGGCCCTGGTCAAAAAGGCCGTAGAGGTGAATTTGGATAAATAACAGCTACCCATCATATGGTTTGGGTAACTCAACGCAATGCATGATAAATAGAAGGAGATTTTAGAGTGAAGCCACAAGTTCAGTTCCTTTCAAAGGAAGAGATCCAGAGCATTCATGAAAGTTCTTTGAAAATTTTAAGTCAAACCGGTATGCGTTTTCCTGCAAAAGAAGCGTTGGAAATATTTGAAAACGCAGGTGCCCGCATCGATGATAAGAATGTTGTAAAAATCGATGCCCAGTTGGTGGAAGCCGCCCTGAAGACCGTTCCCAAACGAAAAGATGTTGTCCTGTACGGCCGGGATCCAAAGCATGATAAAGGCTTTGTGGACCACTTGCCTTCCCTTGCCTGCATGACCATGGCCACCAGTGTCATGGATCCCTATTCCGGTGAGAAACGATCGGCCACCAATGACGATCTTGCAAAGCTTGTCCGGCTGGCGGATCAGATGGAGTGCGTTGCCGTCAACGGCGGGCTTGTCACGCCCCAGGAGGTTCCCGGTGCCACCAACGACTGGTACACCTGGGCCACTTGCATGAAAAATACCACCAAGCATATCACCGGTGGGGTCTATGGATACCGGGGCGTGCTGGATGCCATTGAAATGGGCGCCCTTGCCTGCGGCAGCAAGGAAAAGTTTCTGGAAAGGCCTTTTATCTCCGGCTGGGTGCTGACCATTCCCCCCCTGGATATGGACACGGTGTCCCTGGAGGCAATGATTGAGATGAATCGCCACAAGATTCCCATCATGCTCAGTTCCGGTCCCATCCTTGGCACCACATCACCTGTAACCATCGCAGCCACCGTTGCCCAGGCCCATGCGGAAATCCTCGCCTGCATTACCCTTTCCCAGCTGGTAAACCCGGGCGCACCGGTGGTGTATACAAGCTTTGCCCGGGGCATGAACATGAAGACCTCCAACATCTCCATGGCCGGTCCCGAGTTTGCCGTGTTAAAGGTCTGCATGGGCCAGATGGGACTCTCCCTTGATATGCCCATTCGAATGCCGTCCATGCTCAGGGACTCTAAGGTGCTGGACGCCCAGGCCGGGTTTGAAACCGGCATGGTGGGGACCCTCTCCTCCTTTGTTTCCGACATCATGGACTCCATGCAACTGGATACGGATATGGTGGTGGATTATGCCGACCTTGTTTTTTGTAACGAATCCATGGCCTCCATTCGCCACGCCCTCAGGGATCTTGATGTCAATGAAAGCACCCTTGCCCTTGATGTCATCGATGAGATCGGGCCTGCCGGAAACTTTCTTGGCCACAAGCATACATTTAAAAATTTCAGAAAAGAGCTGCTCCATTCCGATGTGTTTGATCACAATAACTGGGAAAGATGGGAGCAGAACGGCTCCAAGGATATCCATGCCATCGCCCTTGAAAAGGTGCGCCTGCTCATGGAAAAAGAGCAGGAACCCCTCCTTGATAAAGCGGTAGAGGCAGGGATTGACGAAATCGTAGAGGCTGCTACCCGGGATTTGGCCGACAAAAAATAATTCACATCACAAAATAAGGATATATCATGTCTGATAAAAGCACTGGTGCGTCAATCCACCAGAGTTCCACGGATTGGCCTGTATTTGCCATAAGCGGCGGTTTCATAGTCCTGTTTGTTGTTGTTGCTCTTTTAAATGTAGAACTTGTAACCAAATGGGTGAATGTAGCCCAGCACTTTTCCACCACCTATTTTGGCGCCCTGTGGCAGGTGCTGCTCTTTTCCACCTTTGTCATCGCACTCTACCTTGGTATTTCCAGTTATGGCAAAGTGCGGGTCGGTGGGCTGGATAAACCTGAAATCAGTACATTCCGCTGGATCTCCATGATTATGTGCGCCCTTTTGGCCGGCGGCGGCGTGTTCTGGTCCTCGGCTGAGCCCATGTATCATTTTTTAACCCCGCCCCCCACGTTCCCGGGGGTAGCCGCCGCCACGGCAGCAGCTGTGGCCCCGGCCCTTGCCCAGAGTTATATGCACTGGGGATTCCTTGCCTGGGCCATCCTCGGCACCCTGGGCACTGTTGTACTGATGTACTCCTGTTACCATAAAAATATGCCCATGAAACCCCGGGCCCTTCTTTATCCCCTGGTCGGGGAGGCCGGTGTCAACGGTTGGATGGGGACAGCGGTGGATGCAGCCTCCATCATTGCCGTGGCCGCAGGTACCATTGGTCCCATTGGTTTTCTCGGGCTTCAGCTGAGCTATTCCCTTGAGTTCCTCCTGGGCATTCCAAATGTTTATTCAAGCCAGTTGGGCGTGATCGTGGTGATCACCATTATCTACTCCATTACCGCCGCAACCCCTATCTACAAGGGGATCAACCTGCTGAGCAAGATCAACGTCCTGATCGCCATCGGACTCATGGCCGCGATCATGATTGTCGGCCCTGGTGGGTTTATTGTGGACAGTTTTCTTTCCGCCTTTGGTCTTTATCTCCAGGACTTCGTCCGGGTGAGTCTTGATCGAAGCAATACCCAGTGGCTTGGCTGGTGGACGGTTTTTTACTGGGGGTGGTTCCTTGGGTATGGTCCCATGATGGCCATCTTTGTGACCCGGATCTCCAGGGGTCGAACCATCCGGGAGATCGTGCTCTCCGTCGCCGTGATCGCTCCGGTTGTGACTAACATCTGGTTTACGGTGCTTGGGGGCGCTGGGATTCACTATGAGCTCACCAACCCGGGCTCGGTATCAAATGCCCTGAATGAGTCGGGTCTTCCTGCTGCGTTGATCGCCATCGTGGGCCAGCTTCCCTTTTCGGCCGTGCTCATCCCTGTGGCACTGGTGCTTGTGGTACTGTTTCTGGTCACAACCGGTGCCGGCATGACCTATTCAATTGCCATCTCCGTTACCGGGGATGAAGATCCACCCATCTGGATCCGCCTTTTCTGGGGCGTTCTCATGGGTGCCATGGCTGCCGTTCTCATCAAGATCGGAGACGGAGGCATCAAGGCCCTCCAGACCTTTATTATTGTGTCTGCGGTTCCGGTGGGGCTGTTTTACATTCCCCAGTTGTGGACCGGCATTAAGTGCGCAAAGCTGCTGGCCGAGGCCGAGGCCCAGAAGAAAGAGACTCAAAAAGATACGCAATAGGAATCAAGACTTGGGCCTGATTCCCGTATAGTCCCGGAGACCGGAAGAACCGAAATTCAGGAGACACTCATTCTCCTGAATTTCATCCCATCGGCCCCTATCAGGCCCGAGTCTGATCAATGGATTGGGCACAACCGCCACTTATGGATGTTTGCACGCGAATGGATACCTGCTTTACCACTTATAATGGAAGCCGGTTCAATTCATCTGCGAGGCGCAATAACGGCGTGTGCCCAATCTTTTTCAAACAATATATAAAATCGTAAGGTTCAGAGTTATCATGTCAGGTTTAAGAAACAAAACAGGTTTAATCGAAGCGGCGCCGGGAATCCGCAAGGGCCTTGCCGAACTGCCGGGCCATCTCAATGCCGAGACCATCAGTGCCGGTCTCATTGCGGCCATCTTCGGCTGCACAGGTCCGCCGTTGATCATCATGAACGCTGCCATGGCAGCGGGGTACACATCGGTCCAGACCATTTCATGGCTCTGCTCGGTCTGCGTTTTCGGCGGGCTGTTGAGTCTGATCCTCGCCCTTCGGTACCAGCAGCCCATCACCGGTGCATGGTCCATCCCCATTGCGGTGATGCTCGGCAACACCCTCACCTTTTTTAATATCAACCAGGCGGTGGGCGCCTATTTCCTTGCCGGGGTCCTGGTGCTGTTATTGGGGGTTTCAGGCTTGGTGGGAAAGGTGATGCGGCTGTTGCCCATCCCCATTGTCATGGGCATGATTGCCGGGGCCATGATTAAATTCGGCACGGGCATGATTCTTTCTGTTCAAGCCCTTCCCGTGGTGTGCGGTTCTGCCCTGGCCGGTTATCTAGTGTGCACCAAATTTGCCAACCGAATTCCACCGGTGCTGGGGGCGCTGCTGATCGGCGTTGCCACGGCCTTTTTCACCGGCTCCATTGATTTTGCAAATTCCCAATACGCCTTTGTGCTGCCGTCCCTGTTTGCCCCCGAATTTTCCCTGGACGCCTTTTTGTCCATCAGCATTCCCGTGGCCATACTGGTCATTGGTGCTGAAAATGCCCAGGCCACCGGGGTGCTTCTCACGGAAGGGTATAAGCCTCCCGTCAATTTCATGACCATTGCCAGCGGAGTGGGCGGTATCCTTACCTCTTTCTTTGGCGGTCACAATGCCAACATCGCAGGGCCCATGACGGCCATATGCGCTTCCGACGCCGCCGGTAAGGACACCGAAGGCCGCTATGCCGCCACCGTTGTCAACGGCGTTCTTTTTGCCGGATTCGGCCTCATCGCCTCGGTGGCGGTCACCTTCATCGAGAGCGTTCCCAGACCCCTGATCGGTGTGGTGGCAGGACTTGCCATGATCGGTGTGTTGACCCAGGCATTTGAACAGGCGTTTTCCAAGGGTAAATTTAAAACAGGCGCCTTTTTTGCCCTGGTCATTGCCATGTCCGGTATCAGCATCGCAAAGATCAGCGCTCCTTTTTGGGCGCTCATCGCAGGCGTGGTGATCTCGCTTATCATTGAACCCCAGGATTTTAAGAAGGCCTGATCGGTACAAGCCGGCACCCATCGCGTTTACGGATAATCCGAATTTGGAGAATGATCATGTTCCGCAATAAGAGTCTGAAATTTAAAATGGTGCTGTTCATCTGCGGCACTGCCTTTATGGCATTTGCCGTTACCATTGCCTATATTACGGTCAAGGCATCGGAGAGTTCTAAAACCCAGTCGTTGAACCTGGCCGTTGAGACGGCTTACCGCCACGGGAACAGCGTGAAAGCGGAAATCGAAACGTCTGTTGTTACGGCCAAAACCCTGGCCCAGACCGTGTCTTCATTGATGGAGGACAGCGAAGGTTTTTCCCGGGCCCGGGCAAACGATCTTTTAAAAAAGATGCTCGTGGAGAATCCGGATATTCCCGGCATCTTTCTGGCCTTTGAGCCCAACGCCTTTGACGGCAAAGATGCTGAATTTAAAGATTCTCCGGGCCATGACGGTACAGGCCGGTTTGTTCCCTATTGGAGCCGTGGTAACGGAATCCATGTGCGTCCCCTTGTCTCCTATGAGGATACCGGCAGCGTAGGGAAGTTTTACCATGTTCCCCTGTCAACGGGAAAGCCGTTTTTGACTGAGCCGACGACCTATAGCAGCGGTGTTACCGTGGCGGACATTTGTGTGCCCATCAAGGTTAACGGTCGGGCCGTGGGGATTGTCGGTATCGATTTTACCATGGATAAATTGGCAGATCTTGTGAAGCAGATAAATCCCTTTGGCACGGGGTACGGATTTCTTCTGGCCAACACCGGGGTCACTGTTGCCCATCGTTCTGAGAAAATCATCGGCAAATACCTGGAGGAGTTTAACAAGCCCCAGGCCATGATCGATGCGGTCAGGGAAGGGCGGCTGTATACGGAATTCGGCATGTCCCTTCTCCTTGGGGGGAAAGCGTTTACCGTGTACGCCCCCATCCATATCAAGGATGTTGCCGGTGCCTGGAGCCTTGGCCTGGGGGTGCCCATGGAAAAAGTCCTTGAACATGCCCATGGTATTCGAAATGTGAGCATAGGGATCGGCATTGTCTCCATCCTTCTGCTGTTCGGTGTGGTCTATTATCTGGCAGCCACCCTCATCATCCAGCCCCTAAACGGAATTATCGCAGGACTCAGGGACATTGCCGACGGTGAAGGGGATCTCACCAAGAGATTGCCGGTCACCGGCGGGGACGAGTTGGGGGAGCTTTCCACATGGTTCAACACCTTTATGGATCGGCTCCATGGTATGATTTCGGAACTGGTATCAACCTCAAGGGGGGTCGGAAATTCGTCGGTGTCATTGCTCGAGGTTTCCAAGGCCATGGCGTCGAGTGCATCTGAGACATCGGAACGCTCCAACCGGGTGGCCGTGGCAGCAGACGAGATGAATGCCACCACCGTATCCGCCGCCGGTGCAATGGAGCAGGCTTCAATAAATATTGGTATGGTGGCAAGTGCCACTGAGGAGATGACCGCCACAATCAATGAGGTGGCCATCAATTCTGAAAAAGCCAGGGGCATATCTGAAACGGCCGTTGTCCAGGCCGGAAAAGCCTCTGATAAAATGAACATCCTGGGAGCCGCAGCCGATGAGATCGGCAAGGTGACCGAAACCATCACCGACATATCCGAGCAGACCAACCTTTTGGCCTTGAACGCCACCATTGAGGCGGCAAGGGCGGGTGAATCCGGCAAAGGGTTTGCCGTTGTGGCAGGAGAGATCAAGGAACTTGCACGGCAGACCGCTGACGCCACCCAGGAGATCCGGGCGAAAATCGAAAGAATCCAGAGTGTCACACAGGATTCCGTTGTTCAGATCCGAGAAATTACAACGGTTATCAATGATATCAGCGAGATTTCGTGCACCATCGCCTCCTCGGTGGAGGAACAGTCCGTTGCCACCAAGGAAATTGCAGAGAATATCTCCCAGGCATCCCAGGGGGTGAATGAGGTGAACGGAACCATCGCCCAGACCGCAACGGTTTCAGGAGAAATCTCTTCGGACATTTCAGAGGTGGATGCCTCTGCCCGGATGATGACAAACAGCAGTGAGCAGGTCAATGATAGTGCAAAAGAATTAACAGCCCTTGCCGATCAGCTTTCAACCCTTGTCGGTCAATTCAAAACTGAGTAAGGGCTGTTGTAAACAACCCATAAAAAAAATAACAGGACTTTAATTTAAAAGGAGAAACAGATGACGGATTTCAATGCAATGACAGAGGCCCTGGTGGCGTGTGACGAAGACAGGCTCTTGGAGATGGTCAATGGGGCCGTGGCAGACAATGTTCCGGCTGGGGATATCCTCAACCAGGGATTGATTGCAGGAATGGACATCGTGGGCGAGAAAATGGAGAGTGGCGATATGTTCATTCCCGAGGTTCTCATGGCGGCCCAGGCCATGGGGCAGTGTGTGGAAATCTTGAAACCCCTTCTTGGCGATGAGGGCCTGGATAGTGGCGCAAATGTTCTCATTGGTACGGTTAAGGGTGATCTCCATGATATTGGAAAGAACCTGGTTGCCATGATGCTGGAAAGTGCGGGAATGAACGTCCATAATATCGGGGTGGACATTGCCCCGGAAGAGTTCATCGCCCAGATCAAGGCAAAGAATGCCCAGATCGTTTGTTTGTCAGCGCTTTTGACCACAACCATGCCCATGATGAAGAAGACGGTTGAGGCCATTGTTGAAAGCGGACTCAGGGATCAGGTGAAAATCCTGGTCGGGGGTGCACCGGTTAACCAGGCCTTTGCAGATGAGATCGGTGCCGATGGATTTGCACCCGATGCCGGGTCGGCTTCCAAGATTGCCAAGGCGCTTTTAAACTAACCAAAGGGGACTGAATACCATGTTTGAAGTGATAGGTGAGAGAATCAACACGTCCAGGAAAAAGGTGCAGGCTGCGGTTGCGGAAAGGGATGCGGATTACATTGTGGATGATGTAAAACAGCAGCTTGCCGCCGGGGCCAACTATATTGATGTCAATGCCGGTGCCCGGATTGGCCATGAAACAGAGGATATGCAGTGGCTCATCAATACCATTCAGCCCATTGCCACCGTTCCCCTATGCCTTGACAGCCCGGATCCTGCCGTTCTTGAGATGGCATTTCAGATGGTTAAATCAGAGCCGATGATCAACTCCATCAGCCTTGAAAAAGACCGCCTTGAAGCCATGCTGCCCTTTCTTGACGGCAAGGCGTGCAAGGTCATTGCCCTTTGCATGGATGATGCCGGCATGCCCGCTTCTGCGGATGATATTATCGGACGGGCGGTGAAGCTGGTTGAAGAACTCAACCGGGTAGGCATTCCGACCGAATCCATTTATATCGATCCCCTTGTCCAGCCCATCAGTACGGACAGCAATAAAGGGGTGATGGTGCTGGATGCGGTTCGGGGAATAAAGAAAAACTTTCCCGGGGTTCATATCACGGGGGGGCTTTCCAATATTTCCTATGGTCTGCCCCAGAGACGGATCATCAACAGGACCTTTGTCAGCCTCATGATGGATGCCGGCATGGATTCAGCCATCATCGATCCCCTGGATCAGGCCATCATGGCGACCATCAAGACCGCGGACATGCTCCTTGGCCATGATAATTTCTGCGGGGGCTATCTCAAGGGTGTCCGCTCCGGTGCCATCGCGAGCTAATGCTGGTGTGCTGAAAAACGAGGAGGGGGGCCTCTTCTCACAG
The DNA here is from genome assembly GCA_016342325.1 of Desulfobacterium sp. GTDB lineage: Bacteria > Desulfobacterota > Desulfobacteria > Desulfobacterales > Desulfobacteraceae > Desulforapulum. The sequence goes on along the minus strand of JAEINR010000027.1, from coordinate 31,639 downwards.
AAAGTAACCGGCAGTGTCATAGAACGTCATCTGACCCGGCCCATTGCAAATAAAAGGATCGTTTCCAGGCCCTGGCCGGAAACGATCCTTTTAATTTCAAAGGAGGTCTTTTCAGGAGGCCTTGGCCGCCTTGTAGGCGTCGTTCAGCCGCTCCTTGATATAGGCCACGCCCTTTTCGTCATACTCGTCAAGGTCGAAGCAGTAGCCGTCTGATCCCAACAGGCCTTCGGGGATGAGATCCCCCTCCTCGTCCGGGTCGGTGACCATGTCTCCGTAAAAGCAGACCGACAGCCAGCGGGCGGACGGATCGTCATCGATCACATCGGCCATGGCAAACAGGGTGCGTTCGGTCTGGTTTTCATGTTTCGGCCGGAGGGAGTAGCTGACCCCGGGCCGTGCAATGAATTCAACGGCCACGCCTTCCATTGCCATGATGTGATCCTTGAGTTCCATAAAGGCCTGTCTTGTCCGTGTGTCGTTCTCTTCCCAGTTTTCCAGGAATGCATCAATCTCTTTCATGGTTTTTCTCCCATAATTCAGTTGTGTGGTTGGACGTCAGATTCCGGTATTATGGCGTCTTCCAGGTGAACGGATCCCATTTCGTATTGAGATAGGGTGTCCGGTATCAATTCGAGTGCAACGATCTAGGACAAGGGGTCAGGGGGCTTCCGACATGTGGGTGACCATGTGCCCAAGCTCCGGAAATATTAACTGGTTGCAGGCAAGCTTGCACGCCTTGAGGCTGCCCGGCATGCAGAACACCAGGGCCGTGTTGATGATGCCGGCCGTGGCCCTGGAGAGGAGGGCCGCGGAATCGATCTCCTCAAAGCTGAGCTGGGCAAACAGGGTCGAGAAGGCGGTGAGCTCCTTTGAAAAGAGGGGGGATACGGCCTCCACGGTGACATCCCTGGGGCTGATGCCCGTTCCCCCGGTCATGAGAATGGCATGGGGGGAGATCTGGTCGACCACATGGTCCACAAGTTCCCTGATGGCCGTGATCTCGTCGGTGACCACATGGTGAACCACCACCTCATGGCCCTCTTTCTTGGCTTGGTTTTTTATCCAGGCCCCGCTCTTGTCTTCGGCAAGGCTCCGTGTGGTGGAGACGGAGATGACGGCCACCCGCAGGCGGCCCGGATTTTTTTTCTTGTGCATCAAGGTTCCCATGGTTAATCTTCCTGTTCTATGTATACCCGGTCTTCGTTGTCGTGTTCCTTGAGGCAGACGTTGACCGTGTCCGAGTGAAGGGTGGCAAGGGTGGTTCCCTTGTAGTCTGCCTGGAGGGGCAGTTCCCGGTGGCCCCGGTCCACCAGCACGGCAAGTTCGATCCGTGAAGGACGGCCGAAATCCATGATGGCATCCATGGCAGCCCGTATGGTGCGTCCGGTAAAGAGAACGTCATCCACAAGGATGATTTTTTTGTGGGCCACGGAAAAGGAGATTTTTGAAGGCCTCACAATGGGATGGTGGCTGATCTGGGTCCAGTCGTCCCTGTAGAGGTTGATGTCCATGGCCCCCACCGGCACCTTAACCCCCTCGATCTTAAGGATCTTTTCCTGAAGTCGTTGTGCAAGAAAGTCTCCCCGGGTCATTATCCCTGCCAGGGCAAGCTCTTTTGCCCCCTTGTGGGCCTCGATAATCTCATAGGACATCCGGGTGATTGCCCGCTCTATGTCTTCGGCATTTAGAATGGTTCTCTGTTTTTTCATTTGTGATCCTTGATGTGTCAATAGCACCGGTCCGGCATCCGATACGGAGGCCGGCCAACCGTTAGCCATACGCCCGGCAGAAACGGTTTTTGCCGGTTTTTGATTCCAAATTTATGGTTAAACTGTTATCATTTTTTTTTCTACTGGGCAACACCTTGATTTTAACTTTCACATACTATACTTATTGGCCCGACGGCTTATTGGAACATGGTGGGTGTTGAGGGGCTAATAAACGAGATCTTGATGTAATGAAACATGACTGCACCGGAGTTATCCTGGCCGGCGGCCGGAATAAGAGGCTTCCAGGAATAAAAAAATCCTTTCATGAGATACGGGGTAGAAAGATTATGGAAATTATCCATGGCCTTTTCTCCTCCCTGTTTGACGAGGTGATCATCGTCGCCAATGATCCCGGGGCTTTTGCCGAATGGGACGGGACCATTGTCTCGGACATCTATCCCTGCGGGTGCCCCCTTGCCGGCATCCATGCCGGGCTCTTTTACGCGTCCACCCCCAATGTGTTTGTCTCTGCCTGTGATACCCCCTTTCTCGAACGGCGGCTGGCCGAGTATATCCTCTCCCGGACGAAACCTGGCATCGATGTTGTGATCCCGGAGACCGACGCAGGGTTAGAACCCCTGTGCGCCGTCTATTCAAAACAATGCCTGCCCCAGATTGAGAAAAATCTTGAGAACAACATCTTCAAGATAAAGAAGTTTTTCAAGGATCGGCGGGTGCTGAAAATTCCCATGGACAAGATCCAGGAAATCGATCCTGGGATAGACTCATTTTTTAACATCAACACCCCGGAAGATCTTGCCAGGGCAAGGACGATGGCGGTGAAACAAGGAGAAACCCATGGACATGAATGCAATGATTCAACAGATAAAATCCCTACCGGACTATGACAGGGTGGGGATGATCCTCTGCCACAACGGGGTGGTGAGAAAGACCACCCGGGAGGGCAGGGAGGTGACGGGACTTCGGGTGGCGGTGGACCATGACGGCCTTGACTGCCTCATTGCGACCCAGAAGCAGAGGGAGGGGATCGTGGAGGTGCTTGTCACCATCGAAGAGGGCCGGGACCTTGCCGTGGGCGAGGATATCATGGCCATCGTGGTCGCGGGAGACATCCGGGAGCGGGTGATTCAAACCCTGGGTGACACCCTGGAAGCGGTCAAGACAAAGATCACCACGAAACAGCAGTTTTATAAGTAAGGGACGGAAAATAGATGACAGAGTTTACTCACCTGGACGACCAGGGCCGGGTCCGGATGGTGGATGTGGCGGATAAGGATGTGACAAAGCGCGTGGCCGTTGCCCGGGGCAGGATCGAGATGACGGCCGATACCCTGGATAGAATCACGGGCAGCACGGTCAAAAAGGGCAACGTGTTTGAGGCGGCCCGGATCGCAGGCGTCATGGCTGCCAAGAAAACCGCTGACCTGATTCCCATGTGCCATCCCTTGAACCTCACCCATGTGCGGGTGGATTTTTTCCCGGATCCTGCAAACAACGCCATTGAGATCGAGGCCGAAGCCTCCCTTGCCGGAAGAACCGGGGTGGAGATGGAGGCCTTGACCGCAGTTTCGGTTGCGGCCCTTACCATCTACGATATGTGCAAATCCTATGACAAGGGCATGGTCATTTCCGACATCCATCTTAAAACAAAGACGGGGGGGAAGAGTGGTACCTTTGTGGCGGAGCGGTATGATCACAAATGAGAACCTGATCTTCCTGGGTGCTGGATTTCTGGCCGGGCTGGTCCTGTGCATGGTTCTCCAGCGGTTTGGCCTCTCCATTGTCACCCGGCGGTTGAGAAGCATTTCAGCTGAGGCGCTCCAGGTCAACTCCAGCCAGTTCCTCGAGCTTGCCGACCACTACTTTGCAGGCTATGTCAAGGAGGCGAAAAAAGACCTGGATATCAAGGGCGACGAGATCATCCGGAGCGTTGATCCGGTTCGCCATGCCTTGGACCGGTACGAGAACCGCCTGGGTCAGATGGAGCTTGACCGGGAAAAGGCCTTTGGTTCCCTTACGGCCCAGCTTGTGGAGATGGCAAGGACCCAGCAGAACCTGAGAAAAGAGACCGGGAACCTGGTGAAATCCCTGCGCCTTCCCCATGTGCGGGGGCGGTGGGGAGAGATCACCCTGAGACGGGTGGCCGAGCTTGCCGGCATGGCCGACCAATGCGATTTTACGGAGCAGTTCCAGAAGGGTGCAGGAAAGGGGGCGCTTCGGCCGGACATGGTCATTCACCTGCCTGGAGACCGCAACATTGTTGTGGATTCCAAGGTGCCTCTTTCCGCCTACCTGGACGCCCTTGAGGCGTCGACCCGGGAGGAAAGACAGGAAAAGCTCCGGAACCACGCCCGCCAGGTCCAGGTCCACATCAAAGCCCTGTCTGCCAAGGAGTATTGGAAGCAGTTCGTACCCACCCCCGAGTTTGTGGTGCTTTTCATTCCCGGGGAGAACTTTTTCAGTGCGGCCCTGGCCCAGAAGCCCGATCTCATTGAATCGGCCATTGAAAAAGGGGTGGTCCTGGCAACGCCTGCGACCCTGATCTCTCTTCTCAAGGCGGTCTCCTACGGGTGGCGCCAGGAGAAGAGTCACGAAAATGCAAAAGAGATCACCCGGATCGGCACCGAACTGTTCCAGCGCCTCTCCGCCATGGCTGGGAACATGAACCGTTTGGGAAAGGATATCGAGAAGGTGGCCGGGAGCTACAACAAAACCGTGGGATCCATGGAGAGCCGGGTCATGGTCTCTGCCAGAAAGCTATCAAGCCTCGGCATCTCCCAGGAAGAGGAAATTCCCCCCATGGAGCCGGTCAACGGGGGCACACGGACAGTCGAAATTCAGGAGGAAACATGCGTATAGGATCAATCAGGCCCCTTGCCATCTGTGGGGTGGCCCTGGTCGCCCTTATTCTTTTTTCGGGCTGCGGCCATAAACCCCCGGTGCCGGTTACCCGGTATACCTCCCTTTCCCTGCTTGCCCCCACGGACTATCCGCGATTTCTTGATTCCCTTGATAAAAGCAGCCTTGAACACTCCCTTTCCCAGAGTCTTGTTTACTTCAACAGGGTGCCTGAATCCCGGATGTATCAATTTGGCCCGGACGCGTTCGATGCCCTTCACCTGCGGCGATCCATGGAGGTGTTCCTGGAATTCCTCAAGACGGATCCCATGGCTTTGGCCCTTGACCGGTTTGTCCGGGAGCATTACAACGTGTACGGGTCTGTGGGAAACCGGGAGGACGGCGTTCTCTTCACCGGTTATTACGAACCGAGCATGGCGGGCAGCCTCACCCCGGATGATGAGTACCGGTATCCCCTTTTCTCGGTGCCGGACAATCTGTTGACCGTGGACCTGTCCGCTTTTTCCGACAAATACGATGACCTTCCCAGGCTTACGGCACGGGTGAATGATCAGAATCAGGTGGTTCCCTATTTTTCGCGCCAGGAGATAAACGCCCTTGAGAACTTTGAGGCCCGGGCCAAACCCCTTGCCTGGGTGCGGAACCGGACCGACCGGTTCTTCCTGGAGATCCAGGGCTCGGGCAGGGTCAACCTCAAGCAGGGCGGGGTGATGCATGTTCACTACAGCACCAAGAACGGCCATCCCTACAAGGCCATTGGCCGCTATCTCATCAACCAGGGGGAGATTCCAAAGGAGGAGGTCTCCATGCAGAGCATCCGGACCTGGCTTGAGAATAACCCCGCCCGCCAGGACGAGGTGTTCGATTACAACCCGAGCTTTGTCTTTTTCCGGCAGGAACAGGGAGGTCCCTTTGGCAGCATCAGTGTCAAGGTGACCCCCATGCGATCCATTGCAACGGACCGGACCCTTTTTCCCAAGGGCGCCCTGTGCTTCATTGAGACGTCGACCCCTTCCCCGGACAGCCTTGAAAAACCTGAACTGTGGAAACCCTTTTCTGGCTTTGTCATGAACCAGGATACCGGCGGTGCCATCAAAGGGGCCTCACGGTGTGATCTTTTCTATGGCAACGGTGGGTATGCCGAGTTTGGGGCGGGTCACATGAATCACCGGGGCAATCTCTATTTCCTGGTCTTGAGGCGGTAGGCCCGTTGCCCCGGAACGCTAGACAAACTGGCAGTTTCGATGGCATGCCAGGAATTCGCACTCAGCGGAGACCCCGTTGCAGTGGGTCAGGTCCCGGCCGTTTCGTCTCTGGAGGAACACTTCGAGCCTCGGATATACGGGCATCTCGAAATTAGATCGTCTGTTGCTGGTGCTTCGCCGATCGTTAAAGGAACGTCTGTCATCCATGGCTCTTTTTTCAACATAGTTGGCTTCCATTGGGGCTGACCTCCTGTTTTTTGTTTTCATCTAGGGGTTCATAAAAACATGGTTGATTGGGCCTGGCTTTTTCGCAGATTTTTTTGTTTTTTCTATAAAACGCTGTTTTAGACTGGGTGCAAACAAAGGGTGTGATTCGTATTTACATATCTCAGAGTGTCTATATGAATAGAGTTTAGTGAATGAATACAACTCATATCTGAAAGTTTCAGCCCTGTCAATTAAAAAAAAATGGGACGGTGGAAAACCCCTTGTCGTGGATTATGTCTTGCAAATCGCCCTCGGGTCGAATATTATTGGTGGGTTGTTAACACTTTGTCCCGGGCTTAACTGGCATGGACATCAGGAGTCAGGGGCAGGCCCATTGACCGGGCCGGGACGACTACAGGGAGATTCATTGACGCATGATTCCGGGGTTTGAAGCCATTGTTGAAGAGAGAATCCGCAAGGCACAGAAAAAAGGGCAGATGGACAACCTGCCCGGAGAGGGGCGGCCGTTGCCGGTTGAAGAGATCGATCCTTCCAACGAATTCAGGCTTGCCCACAAGATCTTGAAAAATTCAGGCTTTCTACCCCCTGAGGTGGAACTTAGGAAAAAGATCTTCTCCACGGAACAGCTCCTATCATCGGTGGCGTCGGATACGCCGGAACAGGCACGTCTCCAGAAAAAACTCACGTTTCTCATGAGCCGGCTAAACATGACGCGAAACTCTGCGGCAACGTCGGCTCTTCCTTCCAGGTACAGGAATTCTATCATAAACAGGATGTCATGAAAGTTAAAAAGAAAGATAAAGAAGGGATCTTCAAGAGTCTCTTTGCGGCATATTTTGTTATTCTTCTCCACGTGTTTCTCCTTGCGGGAACGGGAATCTCCGTTGTTCTCTTCAGGGGGGTTTACCACTATCTTCCCTGGATCATGGGCGGACTTGCCGTGCTGATCATCGTGGTGTTCTGGATCTTTTACAGAAAGATGCAACAGAGCAGCAGGGATATGAAGGATATCCTCTCCTTCCCTGAGTTCAGGGGGCGCACCGTTGAGGTCAAGTTGCTCGGCGGGATGGCGACCTTTACCGTAAAGGGCGGAGTCAACGACGCCACTCCCCTGATCGGTCAGGACGGTTTCCAGGGCAATGGCGGACCGATGAGGCTTGCCGCCCCGGAAGAGGGGATCGAGCAGCGGCTCTCAGAACTTGCGAAACTCTACGAAGAAGAGCTCATTACCAAGGATGAGTTTGATATGGCCAAGAGACGCATCCTTTTTGATTAATACCGGTTACTGTTTAACCCATTTTCGGAAGGGGCTGTTCATATCCGGCCCCGTCCATCAAACTAAAGTCCGAAAGCTGAGTGTTTAATAATCGGCATGGCTGGCGCATGGTATTTGTGCTTCGGCCACAATGAAAAATGAAACTCCACCGATTACATTACTTTAATCGGAGTTTCATATAAAACCATTTGGGGGAAAATATGGGAAAGATAAAGCTTGCGCTGTTGTTCGGCGGCATCTCATCGGAACGGGAGGTCTCCCTGAGCGGCGGCTATGAGGTGTATGAGGCTCTGGATAAGGAAAAATATGATATTACCAAATATGATCCTGCCACCGATCTGGAGCAGTTGGTCAAAGATGCCGAGAGCATTGATGCGGCCCTCTTGATCCTCCACGGGCCCTATGGTGAAGACGGCACGGTCCAGGGCCTTCTCGAACTGCTGGATATCCCCTACCAGGGGGCGGGGGTGCTTGGAAGCGCCCTTGCCATGAACAAGCTTGCATCAAAGCGGATGTATGAACAGGCGGGTATACCGGTTCCTGCCTACCTGGATTTTGCCAAGGGCGAAACGGTAGATATCCATGGCTGTGTCCAAACCCTTGGCCTTCCCATTGTGGTGAAACCTGCATCGGCCGGCTCCAGTGTGGGCATGACCATCGTCAAACAGGAGAAGGATCTTGAAGCGGCCATTGCAAAGGCCTTTGACCAGGACGAGACCATCCTGCTGGAGGCGTATGTCAAGGGGCTTGAGCTCACCTGCGCCGTCCTCGGTAACCAGGAGGTGGAAGCCCTGCCTGTCATTGAGATCATCCCCGGAGAGGGCCACGAGTTCTTTGACTACGAGGCCAAGTATGTGGCCGGTCGCACCCAGGAGATCTGTCCGGCAAGGATCGACGATTCAGTGCGGGACAGGGTCCAGGAATTGGCGGTTGCGGCCCACAAGATCCTGTTTCTCAGGGGCTATAGCCGCACGGACGTGATCCTGTCAGACCAGGGGGTGATGGTGCTTGAGACAAACACCATTCCCGGTATGACCGAAACAAGTCTTCTTCCCAGGGCTGCCAAGGTCGGGGGATATCCATTCCCGAAGCTCCTTGACCGCCTTATTGAGCTGTCCATGGAAAAGAGAAGCGCAGTTTAAAATATTATGACTCAATTTTCGGGGTCGGCTGTTTCTAATTGACCCTGTCCACCAACGCTTAAACCCTGGAAGTTGAGATGTTGCCAAGAGTTTGTAACCAATAGTGATAACGAAACAAGGGAGAGATAAATAGCGATGAAGATTCTTGTTGTGGGAAGCGGGGGCAGGGAACATGCCCTGACTTGGAAGATTTCCCAGAGTGCGATGGTTAATAAGATTTATTGTGCCCCCGGTAACGCAGGAACCCGGCAGTATGCCGAATCGGTTGCCATCAAGGCCGACGACATCAAGGCCCTTGCCCAGTTCGCCCAGGAAAACGGCATCGACCTTACCGTTGTAGGGCCTGAGGTGCCCCTTTCCATGGGGATCGTGGACGTGTTTACGTCCATGGGGCTCAAGGCTTTTGGACCGGATGAGAGCGCAGCCCAGCTCGAGGCCAGCAAGATTTTCGCCAAAAATCTCATGCTCAAGTACAACATTCCCACGGCAGAGGGGCGATCCTTTACCGACCTTGACAAGGCAAAGAGCTATGTCAAAGTGCTGGGAGCTCCCTTGGTGGTCAAGGCCGACGGGCTTGCCGCAGGAAAGGGCGTGTTTGTATGCAGTACCGAGGAGGAGGCCTTTGACGCCCTGGATTCCCTGATCAATCAGGATATCTTTGGCGATGCCGGTTCCCTGGTGGTTGTGGAAGAGTGCCTTGAGGGGGAAGAGGCCTCCTTTATTGCCCTCACCGACGGCAGGACCGTGCTCCCCCTTCCCACCTCCCAGGATCATAAGCGGGTGTTTGACAACGACGAGGGACCCAACACCGGCGGCATGGGCGCTTATTCTCCAGCCCCGGTTCTTGACTTCATGCTCCGGCGCAGGGCCATGGAAGAGGTGATGATTCCGGCCGTCCAGGCCATGGAGGCCGAAGGGTGTCTGTTCAAGGGCGTGCTCTATGCAGGCCTCATGATCCACAAGGACAAGATCAAGGTGCTCGAGTTTAATGCACGGCTCGGCGATCCTGAGACCCAGCCGATCCTCATGCGCCTCAAGAGCGACATCGTACCCCTGATGGAGGCATGCGTGGATGGTTGTCTTCACAGGCACACGGCTGAGATCGATCCCAGGAGCACCCTCTGCGTGGTCATGGCCTCCCAGGGCTACCCCGGCGCCTATGGCAAGGGGGATGTGATCACCGGCATTGACGCGGCAGACACGGACGATACCAAGGTGTTCCATGCGGGCACCGCCCTTGAGGGGGAGAGTGTTACCGCCACCGGAGGCAGGGTGCTCGGGGTGACCTCAATTGGCGCCACCGTGGATGAGGCCAAGGAAAAGGCCTATGCCGCCTGCGCAAAGATAAAGTGGGACAATGCATTCTATCGAAAGGATATCGGCGCCAGGGCCATTGCCCGGCTGGGCGTCAAGCCCCGGGTCGGTGTGATCATGGGCAGCGACTCAGACCTTCCGGTCATGGAGGAGACCCTGAAGATTCTCAAGAAATTCGAGATCCCCTACGAGGTGACCGTGGCGTCCGCCCACAGGACGCCGGCAAGGGCCGAGGCCTTTGCAACCCAGGCCCGGGAAAAGGGCATGGGCGTCATCGTAGCAGGCGCCGGGCATGCGGCCCATCTGGCCGGTGTCATGGCCGCCAACACCACCCTGCCCGTGCTCGGGGTGCCCATCGACTCGTCGGCCCTGCTGGGCATCGATTCTTTGCTTGCCACCGCCCAGATGCCTCCGGGAGTGCCCGTGGCAACCCTGGCCGTGGGAAAACCCGGCGCTGTGAATGCAGGGGTACTGGCTGCCCAGATCCTCGGCGTGTCAGATCCCGATATTGCCCGGAAGCTTGAGCAATACAAAAAAGAGATGGCTGACAAGGTGAACAAAAAGGCCGAGAACCTTGCCTGGTAAACAGCAAATTGTAATACCCGTGGATCCCCTTGACCCCCAGGGGGATTCCATGGCAAGGGCCTGCGACATCATAGAAAAGGGCGGGGTCGTCATCTTTCCTGCAAAATGCCTCTACGGCATTGCTGCGGACGCCCTCAACCCCGAAGCCGTGGCCCGGGTGTTCGAGGTAAAGCGGCGCCCCCAGGATAATCCCATTCTTGTGCTGGTCAACGAGCGGCAGGATCTTGTACGCCTGGTGAAACAGGTGCCGGAAACGGCCGTTGCCCTGATGGACCGTTTCTGGCCGGGGGATGTGACCATTGTGTTCGAGGCCGTGGACAATCTGCCCGGGGTGCTCACTGCCCACACGGGAAAGATCGGCATCCGCATGCCCCAGCACCCGGTGGCAAGGGCCCTGATCAAACGGCTGGGAACCCCCATGACCGGTACCAGTGCAAATATCTCGGGCGCCCAGGGTATCAGCCGGGTCCGGGACCTGGCACCTGATCTTGTCAATGGTGTTGATCTGGTCCTGGATGCAGGCGAGCTCAAGGGGGGAAAGGGCTCCACCGTGGTCGACGTCACAGGCGATACCGTCAGGGTGGTGCGTGAAGGAGAAGTGGCCGAGGCTGATATCCTGGGTGCGGTTGCAAAAAATCATTGACAAAACCGTCTCTATTTCATAAAAGAGACGGATCAGTAATGCCGGAGTGGTGGAATTGGTAGACGCAGAGGACTCAAAATCCTCCGGGCTTCGGCCCTTGAGAGTTCAAGTCTCTCCTCCGGTACCACCGAATATAAAGGCTTTCAGCGTTTTCGCTGGAAGCCTTTTTTAGTTTGTAAATTCTGCTAACAACCCCATAGCAACCCTGAAAATGAAAAAACGATTTTCCCCAATTTCTGGCCCCATGATTGAGCCACCTGGATAAGCTCACCGAAGATAGACCGGTCCGGCATGATCAAATCGAACCCACAGGCCCGTGCTCCTTTTGTCCGTATGCACATAAAAAAAGACCAGTCCCCGGTAAAGGAACTGGCCTTGATTGTTTGATGGTGGTTCCCCTTATTTCGCCCTGGGCGTTTAATTCATTGAAATATGAGTAGGCCCTATTTTTACCCGGGCATGACAGACAGAACGATTAAAAATCTCATCAAGAACCTTTGTCACCCGGTAACCTAGGCCCACGTCCTTTGCATCCGTGGAGTGAATGCGGATATCATAAAATCCATCACCGTTGGCAATCTCCACCCGGGCTGATCCATTATGGGAATTGCACTCACATATTTTGGTGGCGATCTCAGCTATAAATTTATCCATGCTGGACCTCCCTTCCTGACAAAGACTTTGCGGCCATTCGTGCAAGCTGTTTGATTTTTCCCATGGCTGGAATGTAATAACCGGTCTTCATTCCGGCATGGTGGGAGATATAAGAGCGGGTGAACTCTACCCTCCACCACTTCAGGTCCGATTCTGTGATGGTGCTTGCCCATGACCGGTACCGCCATCGGCTTTCCATCAAATGCTTTGTGGTGGGATCTTCAAACACCGGGTCCCCGTTCCGACCATACAAACGGAAAAATTCAAGCACCTTTACGGCTTCAATCTCTGCCCGGTCTTCAACGTTGAGACCCTGGCCCATGGCCGCGATGATATCGGCTGTGGTGGGCATGGTGTTAAACTTGTGGGTTTGGATAAGGGCAATGGCCGCCTGTGACACTTGATCAATGTCGAACGCTTTAAGCGCCTTGAACCTCAAGGTCAAACCGTTTTTAGACAAATGAGTGTTGGGATAATTCTCTGCCATCCCTGCCATTATTTCCGTGAACCTGTCAATGTCACTGGCTGTCATGATGCCACCCCCATTTCCAATTTCATTTCCCGGGCAAAGTCCAGGCAAACAGCGTAATTTGTATCCATCCGGGTGGATCCGGTTATGGTGCCGTTGGGATATCTTCCCCCGGTAAAGCCACCAGGGGAAAACAAATCAGGGGTTGAAGGCTGTTCCACCATGGCCTCCAGGTAGCCTGTGGCCCATTGATTTTTCAGAGTCTTGTCCAGGTACGCCTTGTACTGCATGGAACCTCCCCGTACCTTGGCCGAAGAGTAGGCAATGGCCTCCTGCAGTTCAGGAATGGAATAGACACCCAAAGCCCGGTTAACAAGCGCTTTAACCATGGGTTGCTGGTGCTGCTTTGGGATGGTGTTGAAAAGATAATCCAATGAGCCGGTGGCAGGATACGACGACTGCGGCGACTGTTCAACCTCACCCTCAATGGCGACCTCGGCCGATGGTGCCGGCGTAGTAGTCGTTGTTACCCTCAGTGTTTGTTTATTATTAGTATTTGTTATAGGGGCTGTTTCCTGACTGCGGTTTTTCCGACTCTGGTTTTCCTGGTTGCCGGTCTCATCCATAGGGGCTGTTTGCCCATGTTCCACTTGTGGGCCCTGGGGGATGGATTTTTCCATATTCGGGGAGATCCAAGGGGAGCTTGTCCTGGCCGGTGCTCTTTTATGCTCATCCCGGGGGAGATCCTTCAGGGCCTCTTCCCGGGAGACGGCCTGTTCATAAATAAGATACTCAGTTCCGGTAATCCTTCCGGACTTCCCCCTGGTCACCCGCCTATGGATATACCCGGCCTTCTCCAACTCTGCAATGGATGATCTGATAGCCGTTCGCCCCTGTTTCCCGGTCTTGACAAGGTGGTTGATATTGAGATTCCAATTATCCGGCTTTGAAAGGAGTCTGACCAATGTCCCCAGGGCCTTATCAGTGATCCGGTTATCATTCAGCAACTCATTTGATATGACGGTGAACCGGTCTTTATTCTCTGATCTGATAATCATGGTTACATCCCCCTCAAGATTTTTGGCGTAACTTCCTGTGGATCAAGCATCACTGGCAATGGGCATACTTGTTGACGTTTTTTTGCCAGGTGCAGAAGGTTTTCATAATCTTCTGCAACAAGGGTCAACATTTCGACAAGGCCATTGTAAACCTCGGGGGATGTCGCCATCTCTTTGTTTAATTCGGTTTCCTGTTTCTTAAGAAAATTTATAACCAACCGTAACCGGAGATGTGAACGTTCTGGAATTCTCATTTTTCTAAGCCCTCCATCATCCACTGAATTTCAATTTTAAGGGATTGGTGGGATCTGATTTTGTAGGGAAGGGGGAAGGGTGAAGTGGTACGGTGTTGTTCCATGATAGAGCCTCTTTGGATTGAATGTTCAGCCCTGATTGTTCGACCAAAAACAAAAAAGGGCAGCATAGGGGTTGGTCGACTGGCCCAAAGAAACCAGCATACCCGAAGGTATCCCCCACACTGCCCAATAATAGACGTATGGAACAAAAAAAGCGTTACATATAAATGCAGACGCTTATTGTGCGTCTTTGGGTTCCGGCGACCAAACCAGGTTGTGACTATTGCCACAACGCTGAAACCTTGCCACAGGCGATATCTGCTTGTCAAGGATTTTTAAAATGGTTGGTCTGGCGGGAGAGAGGAGGGTCTTAGTTCAGCCCCCCCCGGGCAAATGGTATGGCAGGGGCCTGAACTGGCAAAAATCCGGAAAGGAACCAATGTATAAAAACGCATGTTGAGATATATTTTATATGTATCGATTTAACGCCCTGTTAAGTTGAAGACACGCAAAAAAAAATGAGTCATCAGCACGCACCTTAATCACAAAACTAATTGGAGCTAAAAATGCCACGCGTTGGCTGTCAGCTTAAACAGGTTTTATATTTCATTTACCCTTTGCAAGGGACATTACGCCCATCATTGAATGTGAAAACTGTTCACCTTCAGCTCTTTCATCCAATTTGTTTGAAATATACTTCCCTGCCGTAGTCGTTAATCCAAGAGGAAGTAATGCGCTTATAAAAGGGGCTAATACTGGAAACATTGTTACACCTAAAGTGCCACCTGCAATTAAAGCTGTGTATGAATGTTTTGCTTTGTATTTGTTTTTAAATACAGATACTTGTTTTTCATGCTTAGATATTGCTCTTTCAATATGTGAACAAACTTCTGCTGCGACATACCCTAAATCTTCAAGTTTAGTATCAGGTAAACTATTGATTAGATCTCTTAATTTTCGCCTAAACTCCACATTTTCGTTAGTTTTTCTTAATTCAATAATTTGTGAATCATTTATGTTAGCAAGATAGTCCAGCCTTTGAGACGTTAATGATTGTAAAATTGCTGCTGTAGAAGGATCAAATGATGCAGTATTTGCAACAACTGTATTTTTCATCTTAGCAATAAGATGATAATAATGAGCCTGAGCATCAACACATAAAAATGGATGGCTTCTAAGTTCATCTGCATTTTCTAATAAATGATAATTCGGAATTATACGTTCGATAATTGCATTAGTAACAACACTAATATCACCATTAGAAAACAATTTTTCACACCATTCGTCAGACCGCCATTGTCTCATTTCAGCTTTGTAATTTACCAAAGCATCCTTCACGGATTCACCAGGTTCACTACCAGGTGATACAAAAAGTTTTGATACTCCAATTTTTTGGATGTATTCTTCAGGTTTTATAGTCGCAAACTCCATTATATCTTGTGGGTGTGTAATACCTGAGTCTACATAATGAGAAAATACATCAGTTATTAGCTGACTAATATTTTTTTGAGTTTGCGGGTCATGTTCTTCTAAAGTTTTTTCAAAACTAGGGAAAATAAAAAATGGTGGGATATCAAAATTAGAGTCTATAAGATCTGACAAATGCAGTATAAAAAACACCATTTGCAGAGGAATTACATGATTAAACTTTTCTTCATCTCGCTTTTTTTCTAACCAAGGCATAACTGGGTCTGGAATTAAGACAGTATCTGAATATAGGAGAGATCTGCGTGTAGCATTCAATTGCGTTTGTAAAAAACGGCTACTACCACCTAAATTTAACTTACATGCATCTATATTTTTAGCTGAACTAAATGCTTTCTTTCCCTCCTCTGAATATAATTTCTTAAGATTAACCTCTAAATCAGAAAATGCATAAAATGATTTTTCAGCTTGTTTAGGGTTGTTTCTTAAGGTTTTTGACATCCTCCGAATTGACTCTGGGAATTTGTCAAGCGAAGAAAAAGTTAATGGTAAACATCCTGTCACACTTATAAAAAATTCTGTTAATATCTCAAAATATCTATCTTGATAAATAATTAAATCATGTAACTCATCTTGTTTCATTTAATAACCTCATTTGAAATATAAGTTAATTATTCACCAGTTTTTTTCTGAGTAACATGTCGCTGCTGTATGCTATCCAAAAGGCTTATGCATTTAATTTCACGGAATAGAGCTTATTCGCGGTACAAAAAAAAAGCAAGGATGTTGCAATCAAAAATCAAATTTTTTGACTATAAATATATTTTTTATGCATCTGGTGATGACAATCCTCCAGGTAAGCAGGATTGACATAGCAAGTGTGACCAAAAACGTCATAGGTGCCTTGGCATCCCCTCCTTGAGATACCTGCTCCGGGTTTTACTGGGGTCAGGTCGTGGAGATCGGAAAGGGGGTCAGTGAAGTTTATCCCCCTTCTCAAGCGTTTCCCCTGGACGCCTTTGACGGTGGCTAAAAACTTTGGTTCCCGGGTGTGTGGCTCTTTTTATCGTGTTGAAAAATTCTTGATAAAGGGGGCGCTGTCACGGCCTCCCCTTGTCGGCAAAGGGTGTCATGTGAGGTGATACCCCGGCCCGGCTGATCCAGACGGGTGAAATCAGGCGAAGTCGCACGATTTGACCTGGAAACAGCCAGCTAAAATCATCCATTGAAACCCGTTTGAAATTATCGTTCATTTTAATCTCGTCCTCAAACTCTTCATTTATAGGTGTTTCCAACGATTTGAAATTGCGTCAAACATTTATTCAGTTTGTGAATGGGTGAGAAGGTGGCACCAGAGCGGCTTCACCAGGCGTGCAGGAATCTCCCAGCGCCGGTTTGAATTTGAGGTTTTATGAGGTAGAGATCCAGGCCCGGCACCGTCCCCATTTTTGGGGTGAGTCGTCGGCTGTTCCGTGTTTTACCGGTATCAGATCGTGAGCACCGGGAAAGGGGCGGTATAGAATACCCTCCCCTTGAATTTAAAGGGTGTCCGGTTTTTACGGCCCCCTTTATGGATTAACGCATTATTGCGCCAAGAAGTACTGTCACGCCTCCACCGGGTGAAAAAGGGTGTCACGGGAGAATAGAACGCATCCGGTGCCGGATGAGTCCAGGGCAAGGGGGTACGCCCCGAACCGTTGCCCTGGTTCATGAATCCTTTTTTGGCCGAGGAACTGCTTCCAGATCGGTTGCCGGGAAAGCACCCTGGATACAGCTTAAGATCTTAAGGCGTACCCAGGGAGGACAATCGGGAGTAGAGAAGAGATTATAATGTATAAAAACGCATATTAATATTTAGTTTTTATGTGCCTGCTTAACTTTGCTCTTCAGCGGTCACGGCTTTTTGCGATCCGTTGTAAGAGCAAAGTTAGAAAAACCATATTAAATTCTTAAAGTGCTGTTTTTGGGGTCAAAAACGTTAGCCTAAAATGATTTCAAGGGTATCATTTATTTGGGCTTGATCATAAGATGGGCCACTTATACAAATTATGAATTTGAACCGTCTTCGAATACCTGACATTACATGTTTTATTTTTCAGTTCGAAAAAAATCTGTTCAAAGTGGCCGGAGTTATGATCAACTCCATTTATTTTTTTTATATCTTCAGTATAGTGACTTGGTCAAACAAGAGAATGGCCTTCAAAATCTTGATTTCGCACGCATTGTCGCTTCGTTTTGGCGAGTATTTTCAGCCGGATCAGTACATTCACATTAATATTCTGAGCCAATGGAATTAAAGTCATCTATAGTGAAATCTTTATCTGGTATCATATCTCGTTGGTCCTCAAGGTTACCAGTTCCATGGTACCTGTCTTTTTTCCAGCTTTTCAACCTCTCTTCCGCAGCCTTCCTTACGGCTTTTTCCTTTGCGGCTTTTTCCCTTGCAGCTTTTTCCCTTGCAGCTTTTTCCCTTGCAGCTTTTTCCCTTGCAGCTTTTTCCCTTGCAGCTTTTTCCCTTACAGCTTTTTCCTCTTTGGCTTTAACTTCCGCATATTTGGCATCATCCTCGATTTTTTTTGCAATAGCCTCTTCGAGCTTTTTATTAGCCTGATCTTCAAATTGAGCGGCCTGATTCTCCAGCTTTTCTATCTCTCCCGACCGGATCGCACCTTGATCCTTTCGGTATTGTTCTTGCAACTCATTATACTTTTTAAGAAGTAAAATGCTCGCTACTCCTATGCCTGCTTGAAAGCCGATATCCACGGCTCCGGCACCTTTCATAGCACCGCTTACACCAGCCCCCAGTTTACTCCCCTGCTCTTTGGCTATATTTGCCAAATCCCCTGTATTTTTCTGAAGGATTGCACCTTTCACATCACTTTCATCTTTAGGTGTCACAACCTCCGCGAGTTCTCCAACCTTCTCCAATGGTTCAATAAGTTTTTTAACGGCTTCGCGTGGATTGTCTCTAATAAACGTCAGCCGTTCTACTTCTTTCTGAACCGCGTCTGCCTTTTTTCTAAGTTCATTCTGTTCCTGAATTAACTTTTTCAACTCTGGTGAAACCACAACTTCCTCAGCCTGCACATACCCTGAAATCAAGAACAGACCAATTAAAAATGCAAACACTTTTTTTCTCATAAGATATTCCTCCCCTAAAAAGAACCTGTATTCATACCTGATTTATTCTGCGAGTGCAAAGGCCATCTATTGAACTACTGCTGAAGCCTTACTTCAGCAGTAGCATATAATCGGGCAATTTTCCAGCCCACTCCCGGTGTCCCATTCAACCAATTATTCACAAGTTTTTTTCCGAGTAGCATGTTGCTGCTGTATGTTATCCGGAAGGGTTATCTATTTAATTACCAACAACGGGACTTATTTCAGATACAACATGATCAAAAAGATAGCAAGGGTGCTGCCATTAAAATCAAAGTTTATTGGAGAATAACCCTCTTTGGGGTAAGCTCTAAAAGGGGCCTCCGGTGATGGAGATTCCCCAGTGGACAGGATTGAAATAGAAAGTGTGACCGGAAACGTCATGGTTGCCCTAGTCAATATGAGATCCGGGAACAAATCGGCGCCAGGCGATGTTTGACCTTCTCTCTGGATTCGGATCTTTCTATGGCTTCTTGTCGGACCGGTTCGGGGGTGTTGTCTTGAGATAGGAGGAAAAGGGTTTCTTTGGCAAAATCCAAATCAGGCGAGTTCGCCTGGTTTCCAAATCTTTCAGCGGTTCGAATAAATCTTCTTGCTGTTGTGTCGGACCAGCCAAATTCAGCCTCAAGCCAAGGGAACCAGTTGCCATGCCCAAGGCCTTCCTTGATCTCGATTAAGCGTTGCCCTATATCAAAAATCCCTTGGGCGGTCTGCTTGAATTTTAAGTTTTATTAAGTCGTTCCTGCCCTGATAAAACCGCACACTGTGCGGATTTAAAACGAAATTACATTAAAGACTCTGTCAAAAATGTGTGCGTCTTGACATGGCTCCCCGTTTTGGGATACCTGCTCCGGGTTTTACCGGGGTCAGGTCGTGGAGATCGGAAAGGGGGTCAGTGAAGTTTATCCCCCTTCTCAAGCGTTTCCCCTGGACGCTTTTGACGGAGTCCAATAATTATGGTTCCCATGGGCATATGGATGAAAGGCGAAGCTGTTATAATTAATCCTGGTGGGGCATAATGTCCCAGCGACAAGCCCGGCCCGGCTGATCCCGGCAGGGGATGAAAAGGGGATAGCTTCAGCACCCCTGAAACCCATTTGAAATTATCATTCATTTCAATCATCTCCTGAAATACTTTATCGACGGGAATCTTCAGAGATTTTAGATTGAATCAAGTTTTTATTCAATTTGTGAAGGGTTGAAAGTGTAATGTCGGAACGTGTGATTATTTCTTTTGTATGGCATGCTCCCGTGCCAAGGTTGGCATATTAACGTGCACTCCCCTTGACGGGCTGAAAAATAAGCCGGTTCATCATTTGCAAAAGGATCACCAGGTTTCAAGATCCTTTTGCATACTTCATAAAAAACGTCTCCAGGTTCTCTTTGTGGGCTATCCACCGACCACCCTCAAGGATTCGGACCGGCAAGCCATCAGCCATGAGTTTCATCAATGTGTGATTTGGCATGTCGTTTAGAAATGCCTGAATTTCTTTTTTTCCCATGAGGAGACCTGTTCTTTCTTTTGTTGCGGAACTCATTAAGCCACCCATTTGCTTTTTATTGCGGTTTGTCACTTTTTTATTCATTCAAGTAGCCCATGAAACCGGAACCGGAACCGGGTTATTTCGAACCTGTAAATAGAGAAAATTCGCGCCTTGCCTACCCGTGTAATTGAAAGGTCCAGGAAGGACCCGAGTTTTTAAAATTCAACATGTTTTACCAGCTATGGCCACCTACAATACGAAAGTCGTAAGTGTAAAAAATAACAAGAAGCAGGGAGACTATTTGTCTTGGCTCCCCGCATTTAAACAGTCTCTTAAAAGGCCCGGCACTCCAACCATGACAGGAGCACCGGGCCTGCATTCTACCTGTAAGCGGCGATAATCTTCTCTGTCTGGGTCTCGGGGTTGAAGTCTCCCAACATATCCCTCAAGTGGTTTGCTTCATCTGCAACGGCGCTCATGCGTCTCTCTACTGGCCTGAACTGTCCGACCTCTTCACGGGCCTTCTTGACCTGCTCGGTCAAAAACATTGAATCTTCCGTGTTCATCAAGTGAAAAGCCTGAACGTCGAGCTTTGGAGAGTCTTCTCTCATCTCGCTGGAACTGGTATACGTGTAGTCTATCCCCTTGATCTTCTCGCGCAGGGCGATGGCCTTGGCGCAGGCTGTGAAGAAATCTCGGTACAGTCCCAGCTCCTCGGCCTGCAACACATCATAATCAGCATCCAGGGTTTCCACCCGTTTCTTTGCCTCCACGGGAATCAACGGGGCAATCAGGCCCTTGATCTGTTCCATGCCCCGGTCGCAAGCCTCCTGTTTGGTGCCGATATCCTCAAGCTCGGCCTTGGTCTTTTTGATCTTGGCGGCAACGTTGCCACCTGAAAGGGACTCCTGTTGGAGATCGACAAGGTTATTGTAAGTGGTCTGGTGGTCGTCGGCGAGACTTACCTTGAACTCTTCAATCCTGACAAATCCCTGGGCAAGCTGTTCTACTGTGGCATTTTCGTCTTTGATGATTTTAAACATGTAGTGCTCCTTCTTAGTGAAGATATGATGTTCCGGTGGGTATTCTTATCGAAAGTGTGGGTACTGCTTTTGTGTCTGTTGGTGTGTTGGTCTTGGCGACCTTGTCAAAGGCTTTCAATACTGCTGCCTGGGCTCTTTTCTTCGCGTCCTCTACCAGGGCGTTGGGGTTCTGTGCTTTGGTCTTGGGTGTGGAGGATGCTATGGAGTCCAGCATGGGTGTTTTGGATGCGGCCGCCTTGGGTGTGGTGGCGCTGGCCTTCGGTCCGGTGCTCTTGGAGAGATCCAGGGCAATGGATTGAAAAGCGTCTTTTCGTGAAGCAATGACATCAACCAACCCGGCCTCGATAGCTCCCTGGCCGTAGAATATCCCCGCCTCTGTCTGCTTAACGTTGGCGGCAAGGATACCCCGGTTCCTGGCAACGGTTTGGCAAAAGGTTTCATAACTGTCGTCAATGGACTCTTTCAGGTCGGCCATAGCCCTGGGGGACAATGCCGCATGTGGGCTGCAATCGTTTTTTTTGGTGCCGGCATAAACCGGGGTATATTTCACCCCCATTCTCTCATCAAATCCGGATTGATCAACATGGACGGCAATCACCCCAATGGAGCCAACGCCGGCAGACCGGGCAAGAAAAATCTTTGTTGATGCACTGGCAAGACAATAGGCGGCTGAATAGCAGGATTCACCCACAATGGTGTAAATGGGCACCTTCTGGCGTAAGAGGTAAATCTTATCAGAGAGATCAAAGCATCCCGCCACCATGCCGCCAGGGGAATTGATATCGAGGACGATGGCCCCACATTCAGCCGCCATCAGGTCAAGCATGTAATCGAGGCGCTGGTATGTTGAGGGGAACATGGCCCCCCGGATCGTTATCACCCCAGCCTGGGTTGAGGCACTGGATGGTGTGGTGGCTCCCGGTGCTGCTGCTCGTTTGATCACGGCCGCATCGAGGTTGCCGTTCAATAAGGCGCTGGTGGCTGTTTCTGCCAGCATCAGGGGTTTGAGGTTAAATTTGAAATTTGGTTTCATGCTGTTGTTTCCTTATAGTTGTTATGCTGCAATTTTTTCTTGTTGATAGGTTTGCTGTCGAGCCTTGGCCGAATGATCCAGCACCCCCACCTTGGAATCCGCATAGTCATGGATGACGGCCAGGTCTTTCCCCGGGGAAGGGCGCAGAATCCGGCCCACGTATTGAATAAGCCGGCCACTGAATTTGATAGGGGTTGCCAGGAAGAGAACAGACAGCTCCGGCAGATCATAGCCCTCCCCGATTAGTTGCCCGGTACAAATGAGGACATCCACCTTCCCCTGGCGGATCTGCTCGGAGACAGCGGTTCGGGCTTTTTGCGATAGGCCCCCGACCAACACGGCAGCATCGATGCCATGGTCCTCTTTCAATATCCGTTGGAGTTCCTGGCAATGTGCCTTCCGGTCACTGAGCACAAGTTTTATGCCTGGGTTGTTCTCCGCTGCAACGTCTCCGCAAATTTGCCGGTTCCGTGCCTGGTCCTGGGTAAGTTCAGACAAGACCCGGCTGTATTGTTCGGAAGCGTTCAGCACCGTGTCAAAGCTCGTCCGATGCCAAACCACTTGAGCTTGGCAAAGGTCCCCCTGGTCTAGGAGATCCTCTTTCTGGACTTCATGCCGCCGGTCCCCCAGGTGCCAAAAAATAACCTGGCTCAACCCGTCCCGCCGGTAGGCCGTGGCGGTAAGGCCCAGGAGGAACCGGGCGTCAAAGGCCGTCATCACGTCAAGAAAGGTTTTTGATGGGCAACGGTGGCACTCATCAACAACGATGTGGCCGAACCGGTCTTTGACCTCGTCAACCCGTTTGCAAAGGGTCTGCACCATGCCCACGGTCACCCGATCGCCCAGGGCGAACTTGCCATTGCCAATGATGCCGATTTCCCCCGGATCCATTCCCAGGAACTGCCCGGCACGCTCCACCCATTGGTGAAGCAATTCCTTGGTGTGGACAATGATTAAAGTGGGTTGTTTCCGTTCGGCGATAAGAACAAGGGCCATTACGGTCTTTCCTGATCCCGTACCCGACGATAGGACCCCATGGGTATACGGCAGTATGGCTTGAACTGCATCGCTCTGAAATGGCTTCAAATTGCCCTTAGAATCAAAAGAGACAGGAGGCAAGATTCGCCGTTCATCAATGACATTTATCTCTTCCCCGTGCTGCAGGCAGATCCGATACACCTGATCTGCTGATCCACGGGGGAGAACAAGGGAGTCTCCCTGCTCCTCAAAAAAATAGAGCTGGCGTGGTGTTCCATAAGTCTGCTTGTCCAAACGAACCAGGTTGTTAAAAAGCGGATTTGCCATGGTGAGGTCGCGCTTAACATGCTCCCGGGTTTCCGGGGTGAGTTCAGATAAAACCAACTTGTATTTCAATTCAAATTTCAATATCGTAACCTCGATTTGATTTTGTTCTGACCGGTCCCATGCTTACAGCCTTGAGGCTCTGGCCTATCCCTGTTCCGATGATAACCGCTTCCCCCTATCAAGCGGTCTTGCACCCTCTGGAAGGAAATCGTCAATAAACTGCTGTCTCAACATGCCCCGGTGCCCCCGGTTGAATCGTTGCCGCAACATCTTGCTCAGATCCTGCTTATCGATGAAGCCGTCCAGGTCTGCAAGCTGATCGTCTGTCAATGCCTCGACTGCCTTTTGTTTGGCCTTGACAGCCTTGCTGCGTTCAGCTTGTTCTGCCTGGTTCTGCGCCAGGGCTGCATCTTCTGCAACTCGACGAGTTTGGGCCTTTCCCTCTGCTTGGGCTCTGGCTTCCCCTACCGCCTGGCAGGCTTCATCCTCCCATCTTCGACCCGTGAGCCATCCTTGAGCCATCTTCGGGGTTTTGCCCTGGGATTTAAGTTGTGCCCTATTTTGGTTCTCATTTTTTGCGGCATTACAAATTCTGTCAACAAGGGCGTCGGTTAGTTCTGGAATATCAAGCCAAGCATCGGC
Organism: Desulfobacterium sp.; assembly: GCA_016342325.1. Taxonomy (GTDB): domain Bacteria; phylum Desulfobacterota; class Desulfobacteria; order Desulfobacterales; family Desulfobacteraceae; genus Desulforapulum. The sequence continues at coordinate 8,089 of JAEINR010000027.1, read as the reverse complement.
CGCTTCTGCCTTACCCGATTTGTAACCAAACGCTTCCCAGAATTCCAGGAAGGAGATTAATCTCTTGCCGGTGAGATTGCGTTTCTTTTTTGTTTTATAAACTTCAGATCCGTCTCCTTCAAAATTTGATTTTGAAGAAGGTTTTTTATTTATTCTTACATTCTTACATTCTTGTTTGTGGTCACTTGCTGGTCGCTTGCTGGTCACTTGTTGGTCGCTTTGCTGGCCGCTTTTGCAATCAGTTTGCTGGTAAGTATCCCAATTTACAATCGATATAATGCTATACCTGTTGGTCGGTTTGGTGGTCAGATTTTGAAGCTTTTTTAATTTTTCTACACAAGTACGAATCTTTCTTTCGCTTATCCCCAAGTCCTTTGATGCGGCCTTTCTGCCAAAGATGAACTGCCCAGGTTGAAGCTCTACAACTTGCATCCCGACCATCTGTTTGTGTCTTTTGTGGCTTGCTTTCAAAAGACACCAGCACCAGAAAAACCACAGATTCGGGTTCTGCATAAGGCCGGAATCTAATGATTTGCGCCACAGCTTAATATATCCCTGGTCCATTCATGCTCCTAAATTTTCAACAACAGCCTTGAAGTTCCCGTTGTTAAAAGATTCATAAGGGATATCAAGACCCATTGCCCGGTTTTCTGTCCAGGTTCCGGTATTGCTTTTATCCCAGGGTATCTGCATGGCATTTCCCGGTATCACTTGTTGACATACGGCGACTGCCATTAATGAAGGCTTCAATGTCTGCCTCAGAGTAACGGACCAATCTTCCGATCTTATGGAAAAGGGGACCTTTGCCTTGATACCGCCATACCTCAAGTGTTCCCTTTTTCAATCCCAATATTTTTGCCGCTTCCGCCGTATTCTTAAAATCAAGAGCGTTCATTCGTTTTTTCCTTTTCTATGGGTTGATATGTTTTGCTTTAGCATGATGCTTCTGTTTGAAATTATATGAATATTTAAAGCAAAAATATGGTGTTGAAAACCCCTACCACCCCCTACCCCTTAACGATTGTACCCCTTCACCCTGACTATTTAAGTATTGGAATGGTTTGCAATGATAAAAAAATAAAAAAGGCCGGTCCTCTTTCAGTAAAAAAAGAACCAGCCTCTATCTTGTTCGTCCGGAATGTATTGTGGTCGGTTTTGTGACCAAGCCTTATTTTCGATTAATTCATTGAATCTTCCATGGGTTGTTTAGGATTCCCACCATTATTCTTTATATCATCTGGGATTGCTTCCCATAGCCTGTTAACCATGGTTTTTCCATAAATATCAGGGAAAAAATTTTGTATGAATTCTTTTAAATTTGTTTTTGTTACTTTATATTTGGTGTTGTCTGTTTCTAACCACCGCCCAATTTTAATTGCGGCCTTTAATGCCGTTTCGGAGTCCTCTTTTTTTCGTCTAAGTTTTCCAAGCTCTCGGGCCTGTGTTTTTGTGAACGCATCTAATGAAAGTTCTGGATATTTATTTTCAAGATTTTCGATGTCTTCCATTAGAAAAACAGCGGATTCTAACCTTTCAATCGTCGTAGGACACATTGCGGGTTGGACACCAATAATGGTATCTGTGTTTAATTTTTCTACTTTATATGGTCCGGCCTCATCAACACCATGGTTAGTTTCTACTGGGTTTCTTTCAATGGAATAAACCTCGATAAAACGATTGCAAAGCTGCTCCAATTCCACAGCACCTATATCCCATCGTTTCATTAAGCTTTTGCCTGAAATAAATTTAAAAAGTTCATCTGTCATTTTGAATCTATCCTTCCTGCAAGATGATACCTGATTAAAGAACCATGGGGAAAACGGCTCAGGATTGCCGCCTTGTCAAGCCGGGTAGCGAACCCGGCTCTATCCCCATGGAAAGTCTATTATGCCTCTTCACTATCTGGTTAAATCTTGGAATCCTCTTTATGACCAGGGGCGCACAACAGGTTCATTATCAGTTTGATAAGGGTATCTTTTTGGTCAGGGGCGGATTCGGCCACCAGAAGTGTCAAAGCGGCCAAGCCGGTTTCATTGATCACGGGGTGTCCGTCCGGATTCAGCAATCGGCCATTTCTGTGGAGAAAATCCACGAATAAAAATGCACCGCTGCGTTTGTTGCCGTCAATGAACGGATGGTTTTTCACGATGAAATAAAGCAGATGGGCCGCTTTGCTCTCAATGGTGGGATATGCCGGTTCCCCAAATGCGCTTTGATCAAGGTTGCCGAATATTCCGGCCAGGCTGTCCGCCCGGGATGGCCGTGCAAACAGGTCTGAAGCTTCTCCCCGGTTCATCAATTGCATTTTAAGTTCTGCCAGGGATGCCGTTGCATTTTCGGGAGATGCCAGGCTTCCCCCTGGCTGACCTTTCGGGGCTTCCAATAATCCCTCGTCATATTGTTGGAGCCAGAGAAAGGTCTGGGTATACCGGCCCATGATATCCACCAGGCCCCGGCCCATATCCGTTGCCAGGGCAGGGGAGCGTGCTGTCTTTTGGATAAGAGACAGGGCCTGCTGCAGTTCGGCGGCGTTCTGATCGAATCGTTGCCGGTTGATGGCATACCCCTGAACCAGGTAGTCTTTCAGTCGTTGGGTTGCCCAAATTCGGAACCGGGTTCCCATTTTGGAGTTAACCCGATATCCAACAGAGATGACGGCATCCAGATTATAGAATTGAATTTTCCGGCGAACCTTACGCTTGCCTTCCATTCGAACTACCGAAGATTCCTCGGTAGTTGAGGATTTGTCCAACTCTCCTGATTCATAAATGTTTTTAAGATGCAATCCAATGGTGTCTGAATCCTTATCAAACACCTTGGCCATCTGGGCCTGGGATAGCCAGATAGTGTCCTGTTCAAGGCGCACTTGTATTTGGGTCTGGCCGTCATCCGTTTGGTAAATTTCAATCTGCCCGGCTTCAATCATTGTTTATGTCCCTGTTTCCGGTTCTTAAACATACTCCATGACTTGAAATGGTAGTGGCTTCAACATTCATGCCTTATGCCCGCTTTCTGTTTGCCATGGGGATAATATTATCAATTTTGGCAATCTTCGCTTGTTCAACAATCCATTCGGCAATGGTATTTACCTCTGGCTTGAAATATTTTAAATCAGAAGTTTCAATGTAATGCTTGACGGTGACCCCGGATTCTTGATGATTGAGTAGGAGCTTCGCTTTCCAAAGCTCGATTTGATTATTCAAGGCAATGGCTATAAACGTTCGTCTCAGGTCATGGGCGGATACTGTTTCGCCTATGCTGGCTGATATCTTTTTCATGGGAGTTCTGATTTCTGTGATATGCCCGGTCTTGCTCCGTGATGTAAAGACAAATTCATTTGTTCGGGGCCTTTCGTTCAAAATCTTGCACGCAAGCTCAGACAGGGGAAATGTTATTGACCGTCCATTTTTAGGATCATCCAGGTGCCACCATTGTTCTTCTGTGTTCACCCGGTCCCATGTGAGGGAGGCCGCTTCATTTAAGCGACACCCGGTAAGCAGGATAAAGGCTGTGGCATCTGCTATGGTTCGGCTTGCGGTTGTCTGTATCGGTGAAGTTCGTAATCCTTGGATGATGTTCCAGGCTTCACCCATCTTGTTCAATGGAATCTTTGTATCTCTCGATTTTACAGTATTCCACAGCTTTTGGTCTGAAAGGATATTGACAGGGTTCTCTCCAAAGATCGGTTGATCATCTGGATCCCGATATTCAGCGATCGCATAGTTCCAAAGCGCCCGGAAAACTCTAAATGCCTGGTTGGCCTGTGCCGGTGACCGCTTGGTGATCTCTTGAAAGCGCTTTTTGACTTGAGCCCGGGTGATCTTTGAAAGTGGCCGGTCTTTCCAGTCTTTGAAATTAAGGTTTAGGTGGGTGTTGATATCTTTCACGGAAAGAGGTTTCAGAGATTTAGCTTTAAGATATGATTGGACAACCTGTTCAAGGGACACTGCCTGGACTTTGTCTTTTCGTTTTTCCGCATTGGGGTCTATACCATTTAATATCTCAACGAGGGCTTTTTTGGCCATCTCTCGTGCCTGTGCTTCAGTTATTTTACCATGGGTCCCTATGGTTATTCGTTTGGATTTACCCTTGATTTTTGCCTGCGCTATGTACACTTTTTTTGTTGCCGAAATTTTAATGCCGTAACCCTTGACCTCAGAATCCCAGTGTATAGCAACCTTGGAACCGGTCGAAAATTTTTGTTTGTCGACGAAACCCTTTGTCAATCGCACCTTTCCCCCTTTAGGGTTGTTGTCAGCTAGCAACCCCATAGCAACCCCGACAGATAAAATTGTATAAAGTTTTGTTAAGCTTCATATGGGGCACTATGATGCTGAAAGCCCTTATTGTCAAGGGTTGATCGTGTTTTGTAGGGTTTGGTAAAACAAGGTAAAAAGGGGTGTTTGAGGACTCAAAATCCTCCGGGCTTCGGCCCTTGAGAGTTCAAGTCTCTCCTCCGGTACCATCGAATATAAAGGCTTTCAGCGGTTTCGCTGGAAGCCTTTTTTAGTTCATGGGAATGAGAGGTCAACAAATAGCATGTGCCAGAATTATAAACCCACTCCCTATCTAATAAAAAAAGCAGCCGTAGGTTAATCCTATGTCTGCTTTTGAATTTTAATTGCGGATTCGGCCACCAGCAATGACAGTGTGGCTAGGCCGGTTTCATTAATTACGGCCTGCCCGTCCGGTTCATCCATTGCACTTTAAGTTCTGCCAGGGATGCCGTTCTCCTGACTCAACATCTAATCTTCACAACCCATCTCTTTCAACGCCTTACGCATATACGGTACCCTGTTCGTGAAAATCCCATGTACTTTATATTCAAGCGCTTTCTTAAGATTCTTTTTACTGTTGACAGTAAAAGGATTTATCTTTTTTCGTAGAGAACGTGCAATCTTCACCGTTTCATCAGTAAGAAGATCAATATTGGGATGAAGATAATTAACCTTTGTTTCGATAAGCTGGGCTTTCAGGTCTGCCGGTGGTTCATCTATAAGAAGAGCTGTCTTCAATTTTGGCCTGTAGTCAGCAAGAACAAGAAGAGGCAGATGATAAAACGATGAAATGATAATCTGTGACGACATTTCATAGTGTTCTATCATATCAACGATTTCTCTTTCCAGGTGCTTTTCCTTCAACTCAATATTGAGCATCATCTCGGTATCCTTTGCGAGAAGAAGCACTTCTTCTAAAAGAGGGATTCTCTCATCCTTGGAACCAAGCCTAACTTTTCGTACTTCTGTAAAATTAGCTTTCTTCAGTGAAATATCATGCCCGGCTATCCGCTGAAGATTGTCATCGTGAACGACATAGAGATGCTTCTTTTTTCCTTTCCGGACATCAAACTCAATCCACTCAGCCTTCTCGCGGATAGCCCTTTTAAAGGATACAATAGTATTTTCTGGTTCTTTTTCAGGAGAACCACGATGGGCGAATAATTTAATCATGGCAAACTCAACCAACTCTATGTTTTATTCAAAATATTATTTGAATAATAAGTAAAAAAACTAACCTATATTTTAATAGTATTATTTTTCAATCACAATCTCTTTAATAAATACTATTTTAATTAATGGCCAATAACACATTCAATACTATCATAAAAACACACATACGCGTCAACAGATCTGTCTGTTTAATACAATCAGTTCGACATGTCAATAAAGAGTCGCATGAAGCATCAACTGCCAACATGGTCGAGGATGAAGACTCAACTCAACCAATCGATATAATTCTGATAATCTTCAGTGGTGTCCGGTTAGAATTTTGCTTGAGGTTTCTTTTGATCTTTGACAATTCGATCATTTGATTTTACCACGGCGGCACTGGACCGTAATTCGTTTTGAATGTCGTTCCTGAGCAGGCGATGAAAATGAGCGGGCATAAATGACAGCCGAAAAACGATGTCACAGCTACTTCCGAATCATTGATCAATGCACCTGGTTGGTATATGGTGGTATTCGTATGTGCATAAAAAAGAATCCGTCCCGGTAAAAAAAAGTTGGTTTTCGGGTTGCCGGGGTCCACTTTAAATAAATTCATAATAACGCAGTATCATACCCTATTGCACCACACTCACTTAATTTTCTTTCCCTTTCCCACACTATCATCACTCCATTTGCCGATCTACTTACGTCTATTCTTCTTCTTGGAATCTTTGGCCAGTTTCTTTTTCTTCTTTGAGAAAGTTATTTTTTTCTGAGATTTTTTAGCCTGATTTAAGGCTTTTCCGTTAGGTGGCACACCGTAAGCAGCTGACGAAAACCCTGATTTTTCTCTGAAGCAAGCCCACCAAGACATACTTGCGTGGAAGTCATCTAAGCTTCTATTCTCGACATCCCTTTTTAATTGTTCAAGGCATTTGTCTTTACCAAGCTTCAGATCATGTTCAAAATCATCTATATTAATCGACATAGGATCAATGATGCCATCATTATATCCTTTCCTAATTGTATCTATAATTTCGGCGGGATATAAATCACAGGCAGTATTAGCCAATACCCCCCAGAAAGCTGAACCTTTTTCTGCTTCAGTTCCAGTAAATAATGATGACAAGTAAGTAAGAACTTCTTCCCTGGAGACATAACCTTTGATAGCAGCATACGCCAGAGCTTCACTGGCAGAACCTCGACAGAAGTCGTAAGCTTCTTTATTTACAATCAAAGATTTAATTAATTCCACAGACCCATCACAAGTATTCACTAATAAAGTTGGCAGGTCGCTTGTAAGAATCTCACCAAAAAAACAATGGGGAAGGTCAGGCGGCAAACTGAAAATATCAACTATAACTTTGTGCGCTTTGGGTTCTTTAAAATGTCCCAGCAACATCACAGCATAAATATGGTCAAAGGTAGATTCTTTCGAATAGTGATGGGGGTCATCAATAATATTTTCGAGTATCTTTATCAGATGGGGTGTAATCTCCTCTTTTAATTCAATGGCAGCATCAACTTCTTCTTTTTTGTATTTACCATCAAATATGCTGAAGGATTCCAGTATCTCTTTAATTTTTTGTTCTTTTTCTTCCTGGTTCATATCTTGGATTTCCATAGTTCTTTTCCTTGACTTGGTTTCTCGGCGAGCAGAATTGGTTTGCAATAAAATGGGGTACCCACTGCTTCACAATCCCTTCAACTGGGATATTCTTGAAGAGTCTCTTCAAGGAGTTCATGGATCGCATTCAGAGCCAACAACACCTCTTCTGGGGCATTCCCCTGGGAACAAAGATTACGGATGATAAGGACCAGCGGCGGCATTAACTTCAAGTTTCTGACCGTCTCCCAACTCATAGCCTCGTCTGTATGGAAAAGGACCTTTTTCCAACCCTGAAAACCTGCACTATCAACAACCGTTTGGCGGAAAATATACCAGGCACCTTGAAGGTCAGAAAGGATTGTCTTTTCATATCCGGTTGGTTCTGTATCGAACCTCATCGTTTTTTCCCTTTGTAATCAACACGCTTCCTCAAGTCCTTACCACACTTGAAGAAGGGCAATTTTTTACCGGGAACTTGAACCTTTTTCCCTGTCTTGGGGTTCCGACCGGTATATGATTTGTAATCCTTTACATAGAAGGAACACAGGCCCCTGATTTCGACTCTGTCACCATTTGCAAGGGCATTGGTCAAGTCTTCGATGAAAATTGCCACAACCGCAGTGGCTTCTTGCCTGGTTAAATCCGCTCTTTTTTTGAGTTCCTGTATCAGTTCAAGTTTGTTCAATGGGTGTGCTCTCCTTTAAAATGTCAAATCCCGAGAAGCACATACAGGGTTTTGTGTATTTTTTCAAGGAGTTTCATAAGCCTTAGCGCCTGGTAAAAATTTTCATTATGGCTACACTCAGCGTCATCGAGGACACTCCTGTTCATCAACCCGCCTGTGAAGCCGTGGCGACTGCTTTGGGCCACGCTGATTTCAGCGGCAGATTGCAGTATTCCGTTGATACAGGCTATTCCTGGTGGTGAAGGTGACTGTCGTAACCGATTGATTCATCAGAAATTTCTTGTGATTGGATGTAAATGTTCGGCTTAGTCATTCATGCTGTAAAATCTGATTGTTCTTCAAATCAAAAAACTACGGGACACGAAC
>JAEINR010000026.1 GCA_016342325.1 Desulfobacterium sp. | reverse complement strand
CTAAAATGTCATTGCGCTCATATGAAAAAGATGATGTTTTCCTCCACCCGACATCTGAGGTGGATGATAATGTGAAAATAGGAAGAGCTACAAAAATATGGCATTTTTCCCATATTATGAAAAATACCAGTATCGGTGAAAGATGCAATATTGGACAGAATGTCGTTGCAGGGCCTGATGTATTTGTGGGGAACGGCTGCAAGATTCAGAACAATGTCTCCATATACAAGGGTGTCACCCTGGAGGATGATGTGTTTTGCGGTCCATCCATGGTGTTTACCAATATTTTTAACCCAAGATCCCATATCAAACGCATGGACGAGGTCCGTCCAACCCTGGTGAAAAAGGGGGCAACACTGGGGGCAAACTGCACCATTGTATGTGGTGTAACCATTGGTAGATATGCCTTGGTAGGCGCTGGTGCCGTGGTTACAAAGGATATACCCGACCATGCACTGGTCATGGGTAATCCTGCCAGGCAGACGGGCTGGATGTGTCAATGCGGAGAAAAGCTGAATCAGGAATTGACTTGCCCGGTATGCAATAAAACAATTAAGCTGGAATCCGGCCCCATTGCCTTTGTGGATCTGGCCGCTCAACAAAAAAAGATTCTGCCTGGGATTGAAGCCAATATTAAGGCTGTTCTGAAACACGGCAAATATATTATGGGACCGGAGGTAAAAGAACTGGAAAAAAGGCTGGCTGATTTTGTACAAGTTCGCTGTGCTGTCACCTGTGCTTCAGGAACAGATGCCCTGCTCATGGTCTTGATGGCCCATGGAATAGGACCTGGAGATGCTGTTTTTACAACCCCGTTTACATTCATTGCCACAGCTGAGGTAATCAGCCTGCTTGGGGCAACACCTGTGTTTGTTGATATTAACTATGCAACCTTTAATATCTGCCCTGCAAAACTGAAACAAAAGGTTCAACTTTTAAGCAAATATGGAGGTCTTACTCCAAAGGCCGTAATCCCTGTTGATCTGTTTGGACTGCCCTGCGATTATGACCGGATAAACCAGATTGCCTCGGAATATGATCTGACGGTTATTGAAGATGCCGCCCAGTCCTTTGGCGCCGAATATAAAGGCCGAATGGCAGGCTCCCTTGGCCATGCTGGTTGCACCTCCTTTTTTCCGGCAAAACCTCTTGGGTGTTACGGTGATGGCGGGGCAGTATTTACAGATTCAGATGAACTTGCAGACAGGCTTGAGTCCATTCGACTGCACGGCAAGGGAAAAGATAAATACGATAATATCCGTTTGGGACTCAATGGCCGTTTAGATACCCTGCAAGCGGCCATTTTGCTTCCCAAACTGGAAATATTCCCCGGGGAACTTGAATCCCGGCGAAGTGTTGCCAAAATATATATTGAGCAATTAGAATCCAGGAAAGACCTTCTGACTCTTCCCCGGGTTTTTCCCGGGATAAAAAGCGCTTGGGCTCAGTATTCTTTGCTGGCACCGGACAGAGAAACAAGACAGAACATCCAGGATATGCTCAAAGAAAAATTAATCCCGACAGCAGTTTACTATCCAACGCCTCTGCATCTGCAGACAGCCTTTGCCGACCTGGGTTACAAAAAAGGAGATTTTCCTGTGTCGGAAGATTGCTCTTCAAGAATATTCAGTCTTCCCATGCATCCTTACTTAACTCAAACGGATCAATCAAGAATCTGTGCAGTTTTATGTAATAGAGTGTAAACTGTTCCGTGTTATAAGAACTGGCCTTGATCATCGATTCATCCATTTTAGGCCTCCAGGTTTTCATTTAAAAGGTATATTTTGATGATATTTGGTGACAAATATAATATCTGTAAAAAGCATTTCATCTCTGTTTCATCATTTTTAATTGTGGCAATTGCACTGGCTGTATATGCCAATTCTGTTACCAATGAATTTATCAATTGGGATGATGATGAGCTGATCGTAAATAATGAATCCATTAGATCTCTGAATGTTGCGGATTTGCTGGATTTATTCCTTCCAGAGAAAGGAAAGACATTCCAGCCGGTAAGAGTGCTAAGCTATTGCATTGACTACCGGCTTTTTAAGTTCTCTCCGGCAGGCTACCATATCCACAGTATCCTGCTGCACGGATTTGCCGGAGTTTTTCTTTTCCTTTCACTTAACGTGCTGATTCCACATATAGCTCCATCCCAGGAGCCATTTGCAGACTCTGTTTCAAGTATCTCCCCATATAAATTATCCGCTCTTTTTACCGCACTGCTCTTTGTTGTTCACCCGGTTAATGTCGAGGCAGTAACCTGGCTTTCGGGGCGTAAGTATACGCTTTTGACCTTTTGGGGATTTCTCTCTTTTTATCTTTTTGTAAAGAGTACTGAAAGGGAGGTTCTCAGGCCGGGTCTTGCCGCTGGGGCGTTTGCGGCCTGGCTGATCACCATTTTCTCAAGCCCGTTTGGTATTGTGTTTCCCGTTCTTTTTTTTCTCTATGACTACTGCAGAGAGGATAGCTTGAATCCCTTTGTTGTGCTGAAACATAGATACAAATCTCATATTCCCTATTTGATTTTCTTTTCTATTGCCCTGTTTCTTTTCTGGTATACGATTCTTGGCGGCGGAACAGGCGGAACAATGATTGGCACGTTCGCTGAGAATGCTGGTGCCAGGGGAATTACCATGTTCAGGATTCTTTTTGATTATTTGCGGAATTTAATCCTCCCTTTCTGGCTGGTCTGCCGATATATTGATGATTTAACAGTGTCATTTATGAACTGGAAGGTTATTGCCGCATCATTGGGGATGATCGCCGGTATTTTGTACACGGTAAAATCGATCAGGAACAAGAACAGGTTTCCTTTGTTCTGCTTTGGTTGGACTTTTGTTACATGGCTTCCGGTTTCAAATTTAATTCCTATATCCACCAAGATGGCAGATCGTTATCTTTATCTGCCGGCTGTGGGACTTTTTCTTCTGTTTACATACTTTTTTATTACATTTTTTAGTGGATTGACTTCTGAAAAACTGAAAAAATTAGGGGTTAATCTCTTTCCGGTTATTTTGATCATCTTTTTTTCCGTTATGACTGTTCAGCGAAATCGTGTATGGCAGAACAGCGAAACTCTCTGGCTGGACTGTATTGAAAAGGAACCAAATGTTCTGGCGTATATAGCCATTGGACAGGTTCTGGCGAAGCAGAACAGGCTGGATGAAGCCCTGGCCAACGTTAAAAAAGCCCTGAAAATAAATCCTGCGGAAAAAAGGGTTCACAGTGATCTTGGTGTTATTTATTCACGCATGAAACGTTTTGACCTGGCTTTGAAACATTTGAAACTTGCATTGGAGATTGACCCCGATTTTTTCGATGCCCAATATAATCTGGGAAATACTCTGCAGCGCATGGGAGAAGTGGATGGGGCTGCTGTACGGTACCTTGAAGCGTTCAGGCTTAACCCTCTGCATATTGAGACTCTCACAAGCCTTGGAACTGTTTTGTCGGAAAAGAATAAAAATGGTGAAGCAATCAATTATTTTAGAAGGGCACTTGATATAAGGCCGGATGATCCGGCAATTCTTGAAAAAATCGGAAAAATTCTGTATGCCCTTGGACAATATGATGATGCATACGCAAAATTTAAGAAAATAATCGAGATTGATCCTTATAATTTTTCTGCACGTTACAATATCGGACTGGTCTGGTTCCAAAAAGGGAAAAAAGAACTTGCTGCAAGTTGCTTTCAAGAGGTACTGGTTGAAAAGCCTGATCATGTGGATTCAATCTACAATCTTGGTGTTATTTTTGCCGGTCAGGGAAATGGCGATGCTGCAGCAAAACAGTATAAGACAGTTGTTAGGTTAAAACCGGATCATGTCCAGGCTCATAACAATTTAGGCATAATTTTCCTGGGAAAAGGGCAGATTAATATGGCAGTAAGTCATTTCCACCAGGCGCTTTTGATAAATCCCGGCCATATAAAAGTTAACAACAACATGGGCAATCTGTATTTAAAGCTGGAAAAATATGAAAAAGCATTTAACTTTTTTGCAAGGGTAATAAAGATAGATCCTTTAAACAGGAATGCCAGGATCGGATTGGCAAAGACAGCAAGGTCACTGAAGAGGCAAAATAATTGAGCCAGATTGTATCCATATGGCAGTCTCGCTCAGGTTGTTTAATATTCCATCAATGAATCCTGTGATAATAATTTTTTCATTTGTACGAGATTTTTAAAAAATGACTGTAAAAAGATCGAAAAAAAGTAGATTGGAAAACCGCGATAAGATAAGTACGGATCCAGCCGTGGCCGTCGGACCGGGAACCCGATTCCCCTTCAACTTTGCCACAGCAGGAAGCTTGATTATTTTAGTCCTGGCGGTTGCTGTATATGCAAACTCCATTGGAAACGGTTTTTCCAACTGGGATGATCCGGATTTGATCGTTGAAAACAGGTCTATCACTACCATGACCTATGAGAATATTAAAACCATTTTTACACCAAAAAGTGGCGCCACTTTTCAGCCTGTCAGGCTGCTGAGTTACATGATAGATTATTATTTCTGGGAACTTGATCCACGGGGGTATCATTTTCACAATATAATACTTCATAGTATGGCAGGCATGCTGCTGTTCCTCTCTTTATTAAGGATGATTCCCAGGATTGCAGAACGCTGTGGCGGCGAAGGCCTGAAAAAAAGTAATATTCAGTGGACAGCACTGTTTACCGCACTCATTTTTATCTCACATCCTGTAAATGTTGAGTCTGTTACCTGGCTTTCCTCCAGAAAATACTGCCTTCTTGCCTTTTTTACATTTTTATCGCTTTACTTTTTTGTGCGAAGTTCAGAAGACAACAGGTACCATCCGGTTTTTTTATCCCTTGGATTTTTTTCATTTGCCGCAGCGGTACTTTCAAGCCCCTTTGGTGTGGTTATACCCGGCCTGTTTTTTTTATATGATTACTGCAGGGACAAAAGCAACAATCCCGTGCTGGTCCTGAAACGCCGGATCATATATCATCTTCCATATTTGATTGCCGGAACTGCGGCTGTCTGGCTTTTGGTGAAGATACTGGTGCTTGCCCCGTCGGGTGGGGCCGCTGCCGAGCATTACATGGGCAATCCCTCAAATACATTTTATACAATGTTGAGGGTGCTTTTCGATTATGCCCGCAACCTGTTCCTTCCCTTTTGGCTGAACAACAGATATGTTGATTATATTTCCCTGTCCCCCCTGGAGTTGAAGGTTCTTATTTCTTTGTTTTCCCTTTTTACCCTGTTGGGAACCTGTGTCTATTTAACCGTAAAAGGCAGAAAATTTACACTCTTTTGTGTGGGGTGGTTTTTGATTTTCTGGGTGCCCGTATCAAATATTATCCCAATTTCAACAAAGATGGCTGACAGGTATCTCTATCTGGCCGCTTCAGGGATATGGCTGCTGGTTATTCACCTTTTTATCTCAAAGGCAGTCTTTAAAAAAGATGCTGTCCTTCGCTGGATGCCCCATGCCATAATAGGTGGCCTTGTTATCTGTTTTTCCCTGTTAAGCTGTCAGAGAAATTTTATCTGGTCCGACAGCATATCATTGTGGTCCGATAGTCTTGAAAAGGATTATGAAAATACAATAGCCCATTACAACCTGGGATATGCCCTGGATTTAAAAGGGCAGGCCAAAAAGGCAATTTTCCACTACAATGAGGCCATCCGGATTGATCCGGATCATTACAAGGCCCATGTAAATATTGCCATCCTGCTTTTTGAAGCGAAAAAGCACGGGCAGGCTGAAAACCACCTTGAAAATGCCCTTAAAATCAACCCGAGATATTCAGATGCATGGAAAAATTTTGGTATTATGAGGTTCAGAACCGGGGATTTTCCCGGAGCGGTAACGGCGTTGTCCCAATGCCTTCTCCTGACCCCCGAGGATGCCGCCGGGCATTACAATATCGGTGTGGTTCTGTTTAATCTGGGCGATTACAGAAAAGCCGCCAATCATTTTCTTGAAGCCGTCCGCATTGATCCTGCATATGCAGGCGCTCACAACAATTTGGGGGCAGCCTATTATGCACTGGGAGAAAACACAAAGGCCATACATCATTACAGGACAGCCCTAAATCTTGACCCGGGCCTTTTAGATGCAAAGAAGAATCTGACAGCCATCCTGGGGGAGACTATAAAATAGGTCTTATGAATTTTGTTTCAATTGTGAAAACCAGACCGGTTCAGATTTTTATCATCCTTTTTTTCACCGTGGGGGTGTATTCAAATTCCATCACAAATGAGTTCACCAACTGGGATGATGATCAGCTCATACTAGAAAATCTTTCGATCCGCTCCCTGGACATCGATAATCTGAAAAAGATCTTCACTCCGGTAAAGGGTCATACCTTCCAGCCGGTTCGGGATTTGAGCTATGCACTTGACTATGCCCTTTGGGAGTTGAATCCATACGGATATCATCTTCACAGTATCTTTCTTCACTGGGCGGCCGCTCTATTGCTCTTTCTGACCCTTCTCAGGATTATTCCAAACCTTATCCGGATAGATGAAAACATGCCGCAAAAAGGGGGGATATCAACAGGAGCGGTGGTTTATATTTCACTGATGACAACCCTTCTCTTTGTTGTTCATCCGGTAAACGTCGAGGCGGTTTCATGGCTTTCCGGCAGAAAATACACCCTGGTCGGTTTTTTCTCCTTTTTATCATTTTATCTTTTCACCGGCAGTGAGAAAAAAGGGTGGACAGGTGCCCTTTTTCGTGCCGGGTCTTTTTTGTCAGTTGTTCTTGCCATTTTTTCAAGCCCCTTTGGTTTAATGATCCCATTTTTATTTCTGTTGTACGACCTGTGCCGGGTCAGAAAGGAAGAGGGGCTTTATTTTGTGTTCAAGGCTCGGGTTGCGGTATATGCACCATATCTTGCGGCCCTTGCCGTATCCGGCATGCTGTTCTGGGGCTCTCTGCTGGGGGGAGGGGCCGGCGGAGCTGTTTCTGCACATCCGTTTGGCAGACCGGTTTACACATTTTATACAATGCTCAGGGTTCTTTTTGATTATGCAAGAAATCTGATCCTGCCCCTTTGGCTGAACAACCGCTATATAGATTTTATTTCCAACACTCTTTATGAGGGTAAAGTCATCGCATCCCTGATCTGCGGACTGTTAATTTTTTTTTTTCTGTGGAGAAGCTATAAAAAAGGGGAGAGGATTTACCTCTTCTGCGCCGGATGGTTTGTCTTAACTTTTCTTCCCGCATCAAACATCATACCGGTTTCCATAAAAATGGCTGATCGGTATATCTATATTGCCTCGGTGGGTCTTTTCCTTTTTTTTTCATATGCGCTGTACAGATTCTGTGTGGCCAGCCCATTGGGGAAAAAATCCAGGGCTTTAAAATATGGACTCCTTTTTGTTCCGGTTTTAATCCTCCTCTTTTTATCGGTCATATCCATCAATCGAAATATGGTATGGGAAAACAGCATTGCCCTGTGGGAAAACAGTCTGGCCCACGGAAGCCGGAATCTTGTGGCCCATAAAAATCTTGGAAAGGCATATGCAGAAGCCGGGAATTTTCAAAAAGCCATCACCCACTACAAATACGGCCTTTCCATAAACCCTGATATGAGTACCCTTCACAGTAATCTGGGAAAAGTGTATACCTCCCTTGGCCGCAATGGGGATGCTCTTGTTTCTTACTTCAGGTCATTGGAGCTGACCCCCATGGCTTCGGATGTACACAATAATCTTGGAAATATTTTTTTGGGCATGAAACAATTTGAAAAAGCAACCTTTCACCTGGAAAAGGCCGCAAGCCTGGACCCTGGATCTGCCGAGGCATTTAACAATCTAAGCCTGCTGTACACTCAATATGGGGATGTTGAAAAAGCCCTTGTCTGCGGCAAAAAGGCTGTGGCCCTAAACCCTGATCTTGCTGCCGCCTACAACAACCTGGGAAAGGTTTACGCGGTTATGGGCAAATATAACAAAGCCCTTGATAACTTCAGGCATTGCCTTGATCTTGACCCGGGTCTTGCAAAGGCCCACAACAATACGGGAACTGTTCTGGCAATCCTTGGACGCTATGATGATGCAAAAACTCATTTTAAAAAAGCCCTTGAAATTGAGCCTGACTACATTGATGCCTTAAACAATCTGGGCAATCTATACCTGCTTGAAAAAAAATATAAAAAGGGGGCGGCCTGTTTTCGGGATCTGCTCTCTGTCAGTCCGGATAATATTCATGCCCTGTCAAGGCTTTCCTGGGTGCTGTCGGTGTATGGCGATGATTCCATCCCCAACGGCAAAACAGCCCTGTCTCTCGTAAGGAGAGCGGTGGAGTTGAGTGGAAAAAAAGATCCCAGACTCCTGGATATTATGGCGGCAGCTTACGCTGCCCTTGGGAATTTTGAAAAAGCTTCAAACATTGCATCCCGTGCAGTGGAAATTGCAAAATTACAGGGCAGGAAAGGGCTGATAGCAGATATTAAAAAAAGGCGTAACCTCTATGTAAAAGGCAAACCCTATATAGAGAACTAACTGTCCGAAAGCGGGTTGTCGGGATCAAGACAATGTGGTTGAATCTAGCCATGGTTGGGAAAAAATAACCAGCGGGGTTTCAGGTGCCTTGATTGGAAAAAGGGTTTTTTCCTGGGCAGTTTAGGGGTATGGGGTGTTTGTTTGAAGAAAAATGCATAAATCAATAGGGTGGCATGAAATATGCTTTATATGATTTTAAATATTAGTGTGATGCGGAAATAATGCAATGTGCATAGGATGACGCATGACTTTAAATTTTTAAGAAACTGCGGGAGGAGGTGGTAGCGAAAACTTTTCCTTTGTTTCTTGATCTTAGCAGCATGGTGCTGCAAAATTTTATTACTCAAATAGTTTAGGAGAAAAAAATGACGAAAACCAGAAAGATTTTTGCCCCTGTCATCGCTGTGATGATGGTGCTGGCAATGATGGTATCCGGGGCTTCCGCACTGGATAACTGGGATACCACAACAGTCGGGCTCAACGTCTCAACGGACGTCCCGGCCATTGACGCCACAACCGGTCGTGTTCTGAACCTGACCATTGAAGGCCTTGATTCCCTTGGCAACGTAGATATTTACGGCGTTGCCGGTGGTTCCACAATTATCGCTTCGGTAACCACCCTGCTTGGCAACGCTATCACAATGGGTGTTGGTACTGGTCTTTCCCCGGCCGCATCTGGTACCGGTACTCTTGCCGCACTTACACGTTACATTACGCTTGGTAGTGGTGTTGGGTATGCAAACGTTGGTTATGCTAACAATGCCGCTGGAACAGATGTTGTAACGGTTAAACTTTATGAGCGAAGAACAGACGCCAGTGCAACAAATGTTGAGACCCGTCTGATCGCAACAAACACCACCAATGTTGAGGTTGCCTCCACAACAATGGCTGCTTCCATTCTCAATATTGAGTCCTTTACCAAGGCCACCGGTGATACCAGTGGTCGAAGCGGTAATGCTGTTCCCACGACAACGCCTGCAAGCTTAACTGCTGATATCGGTTATGCATCAGGTCAGGCCCGTATGACAGCCAACGCTGCCGGCGGTATCCTCGGCATAAATGCCTATGTCGTCAGTTCAACAGGTGCCTATGCCCTTGATACTTCTGCAGGCGGCACAGTAACCGTAACCCTTACCGGTGACCCCGCAGCCACTGAAACCATTGGTAACAACCGGGCATCTTCCGCCACGGTCTATACAACAACCGGAACCATGCAGAATGGTGTTGCCCAGGTTTCGATTCCTTCAGGCTTTACCGCTGCCGGTCGCTATACAGTGACTGCTGACCTTGACGGCGTGGGATCTGTCCCCTCCAAGGTAAGCGACGCCACCGCAGCCATAGACTATATGTGGATTCTACCCTCTGCAACCCCCGTTTCTGTGGGCATGTCCTGTGACAGGGCCGTGATTTCAAATACGCCGGGCGCACAAGTAACTGCCGATGTAAATGACGATGGTATCTCCTTTGATCCTACTTTTTCGGGCAAACTGCTTGATGCCTATGGAAACAAGATCGCAGCCCAGGGGTATGCAGGCGCTGTTGTTAAAGTTACCGATGCCAATGCAAAGATCGCTGATTTTAATATCACCATTGCTGCAAATGCCAACGCAGGGACATTGCTGGTGGATAGCTCAACCTTTACTGCAGGCCTTGCATCCCTTTCAGCGGCTGTGCCCCTGAATACACTGCTTACCGCATCTGCTGCGTATCCCCTGAAGACCGTTGCATCTTCAAACCAGATGATACTGCGTGCTTCCGGTCAGATGAACTCTTCTGATCTGAATGCAACCGCAACAAAAGTTGGTACATCCTTCCAGTTCTTTTTAAATGGAATCGGTGTTGATAACGTGGTTCAGAATGGTTCAAACTCCGACCTTAACGCCGCTGAAATGGCAACTTTGCTTGCAACCGATTCAATCAAGGTTACAAACCTGACTGCCAATGCAACCGGTACCTATGAAACCTGCACAGTTGGTGTGACAAACGGAGCCCCGGACAACATCCAGGCCCTGTTTTCAGCGCCCATCACAAGTGCCAATGCCATAGCAAACGGCTTCCTTGTCCAGCATGTGGGTCAGAGTTATGCTGATTTTGTAATTACTCCCCAGACCGATTCCGCCCTTGCCGTACAGGCAGGTTCTGCTGCAAAGGCATACGTTAAAGATGGAGCCGGTGCCCAGGCCACAACAATCGTACCTTTGGTCATTGCCTCAGGTCAGTTTGTTGCAACAATTGACGGTAGCCATGTTTCCATGAAAGATGCCTACGGCAACACCAACAATGCCGGAACACTTACAGTGACCTCCACCCAGGGAACCGTTGCAGGAACAATCACTCCCGGTACTGGCGGTACGACAGCTGTGATCACATATCCTGCCGGAACAACAGGCACGGATGCACTGACCTTTACCTTTACCCAGCCCGGAATTTCAAGTGTAAATGACGGAAACGGCGTTACCGTAAGCTTTCCTGTGGTATCAACACTTGCCAGTTTCGACACACTTCCGGCCGGCGCAACTCAGACAATGTCTGTAAACGGCGCTTTGCCCCTTACCATATTCCCCAGAACTGCTGCTGGATCAACCTTTACAGTGGCAGCCGGTTACTTTGTTGATTACGATACAACAGGTCTTACCCTGCAGACAGCCGCAGGCGCAGCCTTCACCACAGGCAACAACGTGGGTGCAAACACGGGTCGTTTGCCCTTGCGTGTGATTGCAGGATCCATCCCCGGTGTGTATGATGTCACCGTAAGAAGCATTGACGGTACAATCACCCAGACCCTGCAGTACAATGTTGTAGAGTACACAGTACCCCTTGCTCTGGGCGCCTCTGCAGTGGAAATTGCTGCATCCGGAACATCTGACATTGAGATCAGTGGCGGACAGTCTCCCTATTCCGTAGCGTCTGCTGACGATACGGTTGCAACGGCTTCCATTGCCGGTTCAACCCTTACTGTTACAGGTGTTGCCGAGGGCGGACCTGTTGACATTACCGTGACAGACGCTGATGGAACCACTGCTGTGGTTGCTGTAACTGTTGGCGAGGCTGCTCCGACTGCCGTAGGTGGAACAGAAACAGGTGATATTGAAGTTGCAGCCAATGTAGCAACTAGCTATGCAATGTCCCTGAATACAACTCCCGAAGCAGGTGATACCGCAGCTCAGGAATGGATCATCATCGGTGGTACCAATGGTGTGAGCGGTACAGTGTGGTATTTTGCATATAACGGTACTGACTTTGTAGTGGATCTCGATTCTACTACCGCTGCATATGTCGGAGAACTTGTTTCACCGTTCCTCGTACATCCGGGTGTTAATCTTGCGGCCCTTGGCTATACAGCAGCAGGCGGCGGAGATCTCTACTGTGCATATGCTTACAGCACAGAGGCAACAGGAACCTTCAAGGATCTTCTTGATGCCGGTAAAGTTGTGATGAACAATGTTACCGATCTTGTAATTCCTGAATAGTTAATCAGTGAATACCATTTGAGATTCTTGAATGGTATTACAGATTAGATCAGATCAAAGGGCAGGGGGCGAAATGATGCTTCCTGCCCTTTTTTTTATGAGGGTGTTATGGCAATACATAAAAAATTTTTTGTTTACTTGGTTTGTTTGATTTTTCTTGCTCTTGGAGTTGTGCCCCAGGCTTTTGGAGAAGATCGTATTGAGTTTAATGTCTCCTTAAAACCAGGTTCTTCATCTTTTGCATGGCCTGAAACAGTTGAAAAAATAAGGCAGATTCCAGGTACAACTCTTTTTCGCATCTGGGTTGATTCAAAAGATAAGACTGAGATCCTGGAATTTTTTGAATCTTCAGGCCATGTGAATTTTATTGAACAGGTAAAATCGGTTCATATTCAATCGGAACCGGTATCAAATGAATATACCTGGGAAAATATTATCGAAAAGGGAGGACTTCTGCAGCTTTCCACAGGCTCTGGCACCATTGTGGCAGTGCTTGACACGGGCATTGACCTTGAGAATGCCCTGTTTGTATCCATGCTGTTTTCAAATTCCGGTGAAAATCCAGAAGATGGTATTGACAATGATAAGAATGGCTATGTTGATGATCTGTCCGGATGGGATATGGGGGACATGGATAATGTTCCCATGGATGAGCATGAACACGGGACAATGGTTACTTCGATTCTCGCACGAATCGCGCCCCAGTGTACTGTGCTGCCCGTTAAGCTGAATTCCGGCGGCGGTTTTCAAATTAATACCGGAGAGCTTGCAGAGGGCATCTATTATGCGGTGCAGATGAAAGCCGATATTATAAATTTGAGTGTCACAATAACTGATGCTTCCATGGCCGTGCAAAGCGCAGTTAAAGCCGCTTCAACAGCCGGTTGTATAATTGTCGGTGCGTCCGGTAACTATGGCGGTGCCGTTGAGTTTCCAGCTGCAATGGAAGAAGTTGTTGCTGTGGGGTCAATGTATGACAGTGAAACAATTGCCTACTGGTTTTCACCCCAGGGACCTGAGCTTGATATTGTTGCTCCTGGTGTGGCTGTTGAAGTGACCACCCTTGGCAACACTTCCTCATATGCATCAGGCACTTCCTTTAGTACGCCCATGATATCAGGTGCTGCGGCACTGTTAAAATCAAAGTTCCCCGGGTTCAGCAGTTTTGATATTATAGATCTGCTTTACAGCGGTTCCAGGGATCTTGGGAACTATGGCAGGGATGATATTTTCGGCCATGGGATTTTAGATGGCACCAGCCTGCTCAATGCTGTTTATGATAGTTATGACAAGATTGGACATGAGCCTGGAATCATTACCAAACAGGTTGGCCTGAAAGATAATTATTATTGTATGCTTAACATGACACCAAAATCAGGTGACACGCCTGTGCAGGAATGGATTTTAATTGGAGGAATACAGGGGGGGCAAGAGTTCTCCTTTTTTTATAATGGCAAGGAGTTTATCGACTGGGATACTGCTGTAGATTATCCGGCAGATGCAAGGGTTGCAGTTACAACCGAAGATTATCTTTTAAATCCTTTGATTCCGGAACTGAATCTGGAAAAGCTTGGCTATTCAATAGTCGGCGAAAAATTGTGGTATTGTTACGCATATACAACAGATAAAGATATTGAAAAGGATATTGCAGATGTGATTAACCAGGGGAATCTTGTGGTAAAAAATCTGGTTTCACTGTCGGTTGCAGACTAAGAATCGCAAATTTTATAAAGCAAACATAAAAACGGCTACCGACATAACGCGGGACAGTTTGACCCGGTTGATGAGAGTTTGGCAGCACCTAAGCCTCATGAATCGGGGGTTCCAGAAAAGCCTTATTCTACAGGGTGTCCCGGCTTAAGTCGGTAGCCATAAAAACCAGCCTCCATTTCCGTAGTTTTTTTCCAGTGCCAGCATTTATCTTCAATGAAGTTGCCTGTTTTTTTCTAACCTGCTATGCTATAGGAAAATTATATTGAAAAGTGAGATAATAGAATTGTGGTTTGAATAAAGGAAAAAATAAATGATCATGAAAATTTTATTATGCGTTTGTTCGTTGAATTTTTTATTCCTGGGGCAATCTGTATATGCATCCGAAATGGTTGAAAAACACATATTTGTTCATAAACCACATCATAAAGAGGATAAAAATGTAAACAAGAAGTCTGAACTTACAGAAAAACTGAAAAGGGAACTTGATTTTACAGGAGTGATAAAATCCCAAGGCAAGAGTAAGGTTTTTATTCGGGATAAAAAGAGCAAAAAAACTAAAACTATTTTGCAGACAGGCGACATGATAAGAGAGATGGTGGTCAAAAAGATCGGAAAAAATTATGTTCTGCTTTCAAATAAAAAAGAGACGGTTCGCCTTGATCTTTATAAAAGTAGTAAAAACAGGCCTTTCCCTCTGAAAGTAGAACAGATCAATATCCGAGAAGCTCCTGATAATTCTGTGGGGAAGACGGGTGTTTCTTCAATACAGGTTGCTGGGAAAAAAGATGCTGTTAAAGGAACAAAAAATAAAAATCCTGCTTCGAAAAAAGAGTCTTCCGTGAAAATTAATACTCCTCCAAAGGATCCCACTGCAGCAGCTTCAAACAAAACGAGTGCAGCCACATTCCTTGAAATGATCAAAAAAAGCCAGCAGAAGCAAAGTAAAAATCCTGAATTTCATAATAAATTCATGGACTTTATCAACAAGGCCAAAAACCAATAGTCGGAGAAAATTATAGGGTGTCTTTGCTCATGTTTGCGCCTGTTGTATCGGCAGTCAAGAAATACAACCTGTTACGGGAGTTTGTTCTGAGGGAGATCAAGGGGCGTTTTGCAGGCTCCTTTGCAGGAACCCTGTGGACCCTTGTCCATCCGGTTGCCAATATCTGCATCTACATATTTCTTTTTTCCCTGGTGCTCAGGATCAGTGTGACCGTTGAGGATACGGGAACGGACAGCTTTGCCATATTTTTCCTTGCAGGTTTTTTCCCCTGGCTTTTTCTTGCAGAGACCCTTGGAAAGGCTCCCGGGATCCTCATCGGGAACGCAAGCCTCATCACCCGGGTGGTCTTTCCCGTTGAGCTTCTGCCCTTGGCAAGCTGCGGAGCCGTGTTCATCACAAACGGCATTGGGTTTGTGATCTTCCTGATCTTCCTGGCCGTTAAAACAGGCGTTTATCTCTCCTGGCTCTGGGTGGTTCCCCTGGTGTTCTTGCAGTTTTTGTTTGTCATGGGGGTGGTCTGCTTTGTATCGGCCGCAAGCGTGTTTGTGAGGGATTTTGCCGAGCTTGTGCCCCTGATCGTCATGGTGTGGTTCTACGGCACCCCTGTGATCTATCCCGTTTCCATGGTGCCCGAGTCCCTTCATCCTCTCCTAGGCTTAAACCCCATGGCCCTGTTCATTGAGCTCTACCGGGGAGTCCTGCTTCTCCACAGGATAGACCCTTTGGCTTTTGTCCAGGTGGCGATCATCTCGTTTCTCTCCTATGCCGTTGGCGCCTGGCTCTTCATGAGGCTCAAACCCGCCTTTGGCGATGTCCTCTAGGACTATTTTTTGAAAATCATCTATCTTCTGGATTCGACCATGCTCTGCGGGGGCGTCAAGGTGGTGTTCTGCCAGGCAAGAGCCCTTGCGGCCCTGGGACATGAAACCGTTGTTATCTGCCAGGATGGGTTCCCGGACTGGTTTGACGGCCGGGTTGGTTTTATCCAGGGAAATATCTTTGACATGGAGATCCTCGGCCGTTTTGACCGGGTGGTTGCCACCTCGCCCCTCCATCTCCTTGCCCTCTACGATCAACCGGGCATAAGGGAGAAGATTTGGCATTTGGTCCAGGGGTATGAGGGGGGCCTTGATGAGGTTGCCCATCTTAAGGAGCAGATCGTTGCGGGCTATCAACTCCCTGTTCCCAAGATCACCGTGTCGGAACAGCTCTGCAACAGGCTGAAAACTTTGTTCCCGGGTATCCTGTGCCGGTCCGCAGGCCAGGGCATTGAAACGGATATTTTTTATCCCGGAAAGGCTTTCCCAGTTGAGACTGTTATCATCTCAGGCCCTCTGGCCATGTCTGTCAAGAATATCAGGGCGGGGTTAAAGGCGTTCTCCCTTTTAAAGCAGCGGTATCCTTCCCTGGAGCTTATTCGGATCACGGCAAACGATACCCAGGGGCAGGAGGAATCCTTGGCCGGCCCCCTGGCCCGGTACCATGTCCATTTGACCCCTGAACAGGTGGGACGGGTTGTGCGGGAGAGCCGTGGCGTCTATCTCGGGGTCTCCCTGCCCGGTGAGGGGTTCGGGCTTCCAGCGGTGGAAGCCATGGCCTGTGGCATCCCCGCTGTGTTGTCGGATATTCCGGCCCACAGATCCTTTGATCCAAAGGATGACTATGCACGGTTTGTTCCTGTTGACAGCCCCTTGGCCATGGCTCAAGAGGTTGAAAGGTTGATGACGGATACCCGGCTCAGGCGTTTCCTTGTGAAAAGGGGGCTTGAGGCGGCCGGGAAATTTACCTGGTCCTCCGTTGCCATAAGGCTGGAAACCATTTTGGGGTCAGGTCTGCATCCTTGACTCTTTTTACCCCTAGGAAGAAAATTGAAATTTTGCCGTATCGTTGTTTTGCTGCTGACCATCACCTCTATTGCCACCTCTTCCTTTGGGGCCGTGACCATTGTGTTTGACGAAAGTTTTCCCCAGAAGGACCGGGCGCTTTTTACGGAGTTCCACAACAAGTTCTATGATGTTTTCAAGGAAATAACCGGAAGAGAGCCCGATGCCACGGTGACTGTTGTCTACGATCCCCAGGGGCACCCGGGCATGAGTCCCAGCGCATACCACAACCTGGTGCTGACATGCACTGTTCTGCCGTCGGAGAGCGAGAATTTCTATCATTTTTATCCCACAGAGCTTGCCCATCGGTTTCTTCCCATCGGGGTCAACAACGATGTGAGCGTGGTGTATCGAACGGAAGAGTACCCCTCCCAGGGCCTGAGGCTGTGCGCCACCAGGCTGTTGATGGAAAGGGGCGTTGATCTCTCTGAATTCGGGAGATACCTCCGTTTTGACATCATCTGCCTGGAAGCCTTTCTAACCGGCGATTTCTACAACGCGGTACTGGACCAAATAACCCCTTCCACCATTTACAGGGTGGACACGAACTATGGGATGAACGGTTATGCCTGCGAATTGAGCGCAATGATCCATTACATGTTTTGGAGTCTGGACAAAAACTACTGGAAAAAATTTATACCCCAATGGGAATCGGGAAACTGGAGCGGAATAAACGAACTTGCGTCCATGATGATGGATAGTTGTGATGCTGATCTTATCTACGCCGGAACCCCTTGGGTAATCGAGAAGAGCGCCTGGTTGAGCAACCACCCATGGATGGCCTGGGCCAGGGAAACAAACAGGGTCGGCATCGATCTGGTTGCGGTGGATTTTACCGGCAGATACGGGCTTAATCTAAACGATGCCCAGTCTCTTTTTGTCTCGGGGTTTTCCACGGAACTTCTCAACATAGACCATCTCACCCCCGAAGATACCTATTTTGATGTAAATTTTTTTGCGACCCCTTTTCAGCTGACAATTAAAAATTCCAATGGTGAGACCGTGCACCGGGAGAATTGCAACCTGGCAAGGGATTTTGACAACGCAGCCCAGCTCCATCTCTATCGCCTGGGGCTCGTGCCGGGCCAGTATACGGCAACTGCTTCCATGAATTTCAACGGCAGGATCCTCTCAGATGAGATCGACTTTGTTATTCAAGGTTCAATGGCGTTTCCTGTTACATCATATGCTGAATCGGGCGGGAAAATCGAACCTTCTGGCATGGCCGAGGTTCAAGGTGGTGGGGACCAGACGTTCACAATATCGTCTGACAGGGGGTATGCCATTGATGATGTGATGGTTGACGGCGTCTCCATGGGCAATATCTCCTCATACACATTCAAGGGAATCTCCAGAAATGATCACACCGTGTATGCGACCTTTAAGGCTGTTAACTCTTCGGATGGTTGTGTTCCGTTACCGGACAGTGCTTCCATTGTCTTGCTGACAACCCGGCAGGAGAGATCGCATTAGCGCCAGCTAAAGTGTCGGTAAACCCCGGCACCAACGAGTTGGAGGCTACCGGGTTGATCTGAATCAGATTGACAGTTCTAGCATAGTGGCCGGCAGATGGAATACCTCTGTCACCGTTGATGCCAGGGAGTGTGGAGAAGGAATTTATACGTATACAAATGTTCTTACCGTGACGCAGGCTGGAAATAATGTCACTATTTCAGGAACAGATGACGAGGGCAATGATTTTGTCTTTTACGGTACGGTCAGCGGCAATACCGTAACCGCCTCGGGAAGCTATTCAGATGGTTCTGGAACCACAACCCTTTCCGGAATTACCTATACGTTTACTGAAAATAGTTTTAGCGGCCATTCGTCCTGGACCTGGCGTTTTCAGAGCAAGTACACTTCCGGATATTGTGCTGGCACGGACACTTTCCGTGGCACGAAACTATGATGAGTTCGTCAACACAAATATTTAGCGGGAATGCCGGCATTGGCATTCCCGTTAAATAACCGGCATGGCAGTAGCAGGGTATTTGCTTTTGTCCACAACGAAATTGGACAAATTATGGAAATAAACAGATTCATCTTGTGGAGGTAATCTATGCTGGAACACACGAAAAAGCCCCCTATTGAGCTAAGATTTCTTGGCCCATCAGAAAATAGAGAGAAAGCTATTGCCGCACTGCGATCACTGGGATTTTCTGATCTAACGGATTCCATCCCTTGGAGAGACGCATTCAAAGAATTTGAAGGAAATGAAGCCGGAACCTCTTTACGTGGATCCCGGTATAAGGAAGAGTTAACTCAGGTGCAGCTTTCTGAGAAGACAGGAATTCCCCAAAGACACATTTCAGAAATGGAAAGGGGAATCCGTCCTATTGGAAAGAAAAATGCTAAGTTGTTTTCACATGCTCTACACATAAATTATAGGGTTTTTCTATAGGAAAATGGGGTCAAACCTATGAACTTGGGTTTTGCTCATTTTTGTACGCAAATTTCTTTTTTTCCGATCTTGAATTTTTTTGGCAAGTTATTATATTTTTTTGGGTATTCGGATCTGGCCCTGTGGGCTGATTTTCATTATTGCAGACATAACGTTCTCCTTTTAACAATTAAACTTTTAAACAAATATACGTGTGATTTCTATTCTGTGTCAACACAATAAAAACACAACAGTGACTGCATTAATAGAATCGTTGATGTTAAAAACGTGGTCCGCTTTGTTTTCAGGATAATTTATTTGACAGTTCAGCCTTTTCGTTTAGTATACGGAAAATGTTGTTTTTTATTGGATTGGTGACCTTTGACGGCTGCGTTTTATAAATTGCATGTGATTCTTATTTCAATCAATGACGGATGGTTTAGGAAGAAAGGATGTCGGGGAGAACAGGGATGGAAAGACAAGTTGAGACAGAGGCAGGGAAATTTATTCTCCGCAGGTATCACGAAGATGACGAAAAAAAGGTGCTGGAGCTATGGAAATTTGCCTTTAACCACGAAATGAACCCGGATCTCTGGCGGTGGAAGTATCTTGATAATCCATACCGCCAGGCACTTCTGTTGTGCGAATCGGAAGAAAAAGAGATCCTTGCCCTATACGGCGGCATCCCGTTTAAGGCCTCAAGGGATGGCAAAGGGGTTGTTATTGTTCAGCTCATGGATATCATGTCCCATCCGGATTTCAGGGGAAAGGGGCTTTTTGTCAGAACTGGCAAGGCTTTCTATGAGTTCTTCTGTGGGGAGAATTCTGCCGAACTGTTGTACGGTTTTCCAGGAAAATTTCATTTTGATCTTGGAAAACGGATAATGGGTTATGCCCCCCTGGAGAGCCGGGTTGTTTATCTAAAGGGGGATACCGGGGTGCTTGCGGTCAAAAATAGGCGCTCTCTCCTGGGAATTAAACGGGTTGAAAAACCGGGAGAAGCGTTTGACAGGCTATGGCAGAGGTGCACCAGGGACTATCCATACGCTGTTGTTCGAAACGCTGAATTCCTGCGCTGGCGGTTTTGTCGCCATCCTGAAAAAGCCTATGAGATCTGGTGCCTTAAGGGGATGTTCTCAAGGGAGATCCAAGGGTATGCTGTCCTTTCTTTTAAGGATGGTGCTGCAACACTTGTGGATATGCTCATGCCCGAATCAGATAGGAACTATGGTGTTCTGTTTGCAAAAATCGGTAAAATGCTTCGATCCCGGGGGGTGTTGAGCCTGGAGACCTGGCTCCCTGGAGGCCACTTCCTGAACGCTTCTGCTCTTGGGGCGGGATTTGAGGAGCAGGATGAACCCCTGGGAATAATTTCCACCATAAAAACCTTTGATCACTCTCCGGATGCCGCCTGGATAAACAATAATCTCTATTATACCATGGCAGACGCGGATCTGTTTTAACGCACTGGGTTTATATTCTTCCGTTGATCGGAATGATATGAACCCAGTATTCTTAGTTTACTGAGTGCTTCTATCTTGGAAATCCTGGGGAGAGACAATGATCTCTTTCCATGCCCCATAAGAAACATTGTTTCCCAAATGTTTATACGCATCTTCGTTGGAATCCCAATTCAGTTCATCTACATCGATATGGTTTTTAAAAATTGCTATGCTGAATGTATGTCCCTCTTTGTAGCTGTTCTCATACATGCTTTTGGTCTTGCTGAATGTGCCATCGCTGTTTACAGATATCGTAAATCCGCGTCCCCAATGGTCTTTGGCTTGGTCATTGTCTGATGTGATTCTGATTGCCGCATCAGATGGGGCTGCAATTGGATTCCCATCAGAATCAACAAAGGTGACTTTACCTTCGATTGTAACCATTTCACTATTGGCGGCAATGTCGGCATTTTTTGTGGTTACAAAATTTTGAGCCGTTTGCAGATCAAAATAAAAATATTCATCATTTGGGGTGCTGCCACTGAAATCTTCAATCTCATCTGTCCAAAAGAGGCTCAGATAATCATTGGTCAGTTCTAACCCTTTTATATAATCTGTCTCTTCTTTTCCCTCATTCTCATCATAGGCTGTGAAGGAAAGATAGCCTTCGTTGGTAATGGCATAAGGAGCATTATCTATTCTATCATTTTCATCATTATCCGAGACTGCGGATAACGATGTATCCGTAAAAGTAAATGTAGCTATTTCCCATTTGTTATCATCATCTTCGAAATAGACATTATAAAGTGTTTTGCCATTTAACCAATCTTTGGTGAATTTGAAATTCGGTTCTGTCGGCTGGATAAAATCACTTGTTTTTCCAAGGGTGATGACACTGTCTCCAAACATGGGGCTGAAAATATAAACATCGTTTCCTAACGTGGCATAGTATGTTCCCGTGTCTGAATAAAACCGGCAAAAAAAATTGTCGGCTTCTATGGTTTCTGTTCCTGCCGGACTGAAAATCGCTGGATATGTTTCCTCTGCCCAGGTAAACAGCTTGTTTGCATCATTCAGGGTTGCTGCTGAAGCTTGAAGTGTTAATCCCCAAAACAATAAAGCAATTAAAACCTTTTTCATATTTTTTCTCCAGATTTAAAAATGAAATATGTTCGACAATTACCACTCCTGTGGTTCTATGTCGCAAAATCTTTACTAAGATAGTAAAATGGATTTAGCGGTAACATGCTCGTTTGGAAATGACAAGCGTTTATCTATAAAATTATGAATCCACTGGGGACGGCGATAAAGGGTCGGCTTATTTTTTACATGGGCTATCCCTGCAACCCTTGACCTTGGTACTGCATTGTACTATTAATGCGTGTCAATGCGTAATGGTAAACTTAAGGTGGTGAGCATGTGTAAAACAAATCTTCCGATGGAGATCATTCTCGAGGTGACCAACAGGTGCAATGAAGCATGTGTGATGTGTCATTTCCATGGTAAAGGTGCAAAAAAAATCAGAAGCTTGGGGGATATGGACCCAAGGCTGTGGCAAAAGGTTCTGAAAGAGATCGACGGGTGTGGCCAGGAAATTCATCTCATAACCCATGGTGCGGGTGAACCCCTTATCTATCCCCATCTTTTGGATCTTGTTGAACAGGCCTCAAAGATCGATAATGTAAAAGTTGGGTTCATGACAAACGTCATGGCCCTGAAACCGGATGTTTCCAAAAAGCTTTTGGAAGCCGGCATCGATTTTATGGCATTCAGTGTGGATGGGGTGGAAAAGGAACCCCATGCCCGGTACAGAAGGGGGTCCGACCTTGACCTGATTGAATCAAATCTCGCGGAATTGATTCGGTTAAAGAACGAGACGGGCAGGGCAAACCCAGCTCTGAGTTTCAACATGGTTGGACTTCCCGAGATTATCCACCAGGAAAAGGACTATGTTGAACGATGGTTCCCCCATGCGTCAAGTATTATGATTTCAAAATACAGGCCCGTTGGGTCCAGGAGACTCTTTGGTGAATTGCCGAAGCCTGCTCCGTGCCCCCTGATCGCTCGACAGATGGTGGTGACCTGGGACGGCCGGGTGGCGATCTGCTGCGAGGATATCCATTGTGAAGCGGTGATGGGAGATCTGAACAAACAGAGTATTGCGGAGATCTGGAACGGCGACGCCTTTCAAGAAGTGAGGGATCTCCATGGTAAAAAGGGCCCGGGTTCCTACGCCTTTTGCAGTGAATGCGACACCTGGGCTGCACAACATGTGCAAAACGAGGAGGTCCTTGCCAACGGGATAATTCGAAGGGAGACTCCCGCCCAGTTCATCTATTCACGGCAATAGGGGTTGGCCATGGGGCAGATTAAACCCGATGAATCCGGGATGGTGGCTTTTTTTGATGAATGGCATGACGATCCCCACAAGGGATTCAATCTTAAAAGAATCGGGCGTCCCATAAGGGGAACCCCGTTTATCGAACGGCACCGGTCTTTTTTTGAAAAAATATTGGGATTTGAATTCAAGCGTGAGCGGTTTTTTAAAAAACTTGCTGCCCGTGTTGCCGACAGGTGTGAACCGGTAAGTATCCTGGACCTTGGGTGCGGTGCCGGTAATCCTGATCCCTTGATAAGGCAGATGGAATCATGGTTATAGGGAAAAAAGAGGAATGAAGTTTTGATAACGATTTTTTGGCCTGAAAAAGAGGCTGCTGATATTGCCGAAGTTAAGTTCTCCTATGATTTTTGCCGAAAGGTGTGCAAGGATCTCATGGCCTCCTGGTGTAGGGAGCTTGTGTGGGTGGACTATTCCGGGGGGCTGACCCTCAAGGATGCATTGTCCGCTGTGAAAGGGGATTTTCTGCTGGTGGTGACAGATCCTGAAATCCTCATGGCTTCCGAGGCCGTGGAGCAGATGATCCGTGCTTGTAAAAACGAGGCTTCGGCCTGTGTGCCGGTTTTTAACACCACAGCATTTCCGGAGCAGGCGGCAGATCTTCCTGCCATTTATTTGAATGTTACCAGCTATCTTGAGGTGGCCGGGATAATTGCAGGGGATGAAAACAGGCAGATTCAGCCTGTTGCCAATCATGATCCGGCAGTTGTCCTGTACCACAAGCGGTTGTTTGACCGAAAGGGGCTGTTTGATCGTCGTCGGCCCATGGATCTTGGAGTGGAGCTGTCAAGGCTCAACCATGAACTCCCGGAATCCCTGAGGGAAAAAATCCGTGTCAACAAGGGCGCTTTTGTCCATGCCTTTGGGGATTATTACGGTGCCCAGCGGGATGATCTGGTTCAGCTGATTCCCGATGGTGTGAAAAATGTCCTGGACGTGGGGTGCGCCATGGGCTTTTACGGAAAAAGGCTGAAACAGGAACGACCGGAAATACGGTTGACAGGCATAGAGATGAATCCCCACATGGCTGCCATGGCAAAGGCCCATTATGACAAGGTCATGGTCGCGAAAATTGAGGATGTTGATATTGAAGAGAGATTCGATCTTGTCAATTGCGGCGATATCATTGAGCATCTCTATGATCCCTGGGACATGCTCAAACGACTTGTCATCTATTTGAAAACAGGGGGGCATTTTGTGGTGAGCATTCCCAATGCCGGCCACTGGACCATTGTCAAGGATCTCATGAAAGGCAAATTTCAGTACATTCCCGTGGGCCCTTTGTGCATGTCCCATATTCGATGGTTCACTGAAGCGTCTTTGATCGAGGCCCTTTCAGAGGTGGGTCTTAAGGTGGAGATGATCAACTACCAGAAATTTCCCCCAACCCCTGCGGGCGCAAAGTTCATCGATGATGTCTGTGCTTTGGGCCTTGGTGACAGGAATTCCCTTGAAACCAATCAGTTTACCTTGAGGGCGGTCAAGGTTTAATGCCCTTACGGTCAGAAACCGATATACTGGGACGCCATATCCCTTATATCGATTTTGCACGGCTATACGCCATTGCAGCGGTTGTCGTGCTCCATGTGTCAGGCAATGTGGTTGTTGGATTCCATGGGGTGACGCCGGGTCAGTGGTGGTATGGGAATGTTCTAAATTCCTTTACAAGGTGGTGCGTTCCCCTGTTTGTGATGATCAGCGGCAGGGTGATTTTGGGTTCCGAAAAAACCGTGCTCTCTTCAGGATATTTAAAAAAAAAGATTGCCCGGGTGATGCTGCCTTTCACGGCCTGGCTTCTCCTGTATAAACTATGGGAGTATGATGCTAGCGGCAGACAATTTTCCCTTAAAGAGGTCATTGCTTCGGTTCTGTCGGGAAATCCTTTTTTTCACCTTTATTTTTTCCTGATCATCCTGGGCCTCTATCTGGTTGCACCCATGTTAAGACGTTTGGTGGTCAATGTTCCAGAAAAAGTTCTTGTCTCCCAGACCCTGGCATTTTTAGCGGTTCCCAGTCTTATCAGCCTTTATTACCTGGGCCGGGGGAGCGGGGGATCACCATTGTGCGGAATGCCCTATAACGGCATGACCCTTTGGCTGCCGTTCATGGGGTATTTTGTGGCGGGTTTTTATTTTGGTAAAATCAGGATATCCCATGGGACGGCCGTGTTTGCCATGTTCTTTTTTTTCTTGTCCGGGACAATCATCTGTTTTGGTACATATTATCTCTTCAAGATCCATGGACAAGGCGACAGGGCGCTGTTTTTGTATAACTACCTGAGTCCTCCGGTGGTGGTCATGTCCCTGTCTGTTTTTATCCTCATCAGGTTCTTTTACGGAGAGGCGAAAAAAAAATATGTGGCAACCCTGGCCTCCCTCACCTTTGGTGTTTTTCTGATCCATCCCTTTGTTCTCTATCTGTTGGATCAGGCAGGGATAGGTGTTTATTTTCTTCCCCTGTTATGGGGAGTGCCTTTGATTGTTTTGTTGACCCTGGCGCTCTCATTTTCGGCTGTCTATCTTTTAAAAAAACTACCCATGATTAATCGATTCGTATAGAGATCTATTTATGAAAGCAATTGAAGTCAAAAATCTTTCCAAGGTGTACAAGTTTTACCATAGACCTGTGGACAGGTTAAAAGAGATCGTTTTTAGAAGGCCTTTTCATCAGCCCATTCAAAGCCTTGAAAATATATCTTTTTCCATGGACAAGGGAAGCACCCTCGGCATCATCGGAGACAACGGGGCAGGGAAAAGCACCCTGCTCAAGATCCTTGCCGGCACCCTTTCCCCCACTTCGGGAGAGTTGATTGTACATGGCCGGGTGGCGGCTTTGCTTGAGCTTGGTGCCGGGTTTCATTTTGAGTTTACCGGTCGCCAGAACATCTTTCTCAATGCATCCCTTCTCGGACTCAGTCAAAATGAAATAAAAGAGAGGGAAGATGCCATTATTGAGTTTGCCGAACTCGGCGATTTCATGGACCGCCCCTTGAAGACTTACTCTTCGGGCATGGTCGTGAGGCTTGCGTTTTCCATTGCCACAAGTGTGGACCCGGATATCCTGATCATTGACGAGGCCCTGAGCGTCGGGGATCAGTATTTTCAGAAGAAATGCATCGACCGGATGCTTGAATTTAGAAACAAGGGCAAGACCATTCTTTTCTGCAGCCATGCAATGTACACGGTTAATCTGCTCTGCCCCGATGCCATGTGGATACATGGCGGAACCGTACGGGAAAGTGATGTTGCAACACGGGTCACCGCCTCCTATGAAAACTGGTGCAGGAAACGGTCTACTGAAGGGGAAGCCCAGGCCATTGAAGGCCGGGCAAAAAACAAGCTGTTGCCCGTAAGAATTCTCAATGTGCTTTTGAACAACCAGGCCGGTGATATCTCGATTTCATCCAGGGATGACCTGACGGTGACCATCGAGTACGAGATGGTCCAGGAGGTTCCCTTCTGGATTGCCGTGGGCTTCAAGAGAAGCGATGAGCTCATCTGCCATGCCGTCAACCTCTCAAGGGACAGGGCCGAACCCCTGAAGGGCCTTGGCCGGGGGGAAATATCCTTGAAATATCCCCGACTGCCCCTGCTCCACGGTGAGTTCGGCATTGTGGTGTCCCTGCTTGATGAATCAAAGTACCATGTCTATCACCGGCGTGATTCCGCCACATTGACCGTGCTTTCCCCGGAAGCCTGGGAGGATGAGATGGGGTTGCTGGAACTTGAGTATGGGTGGATCGAAGAATGAAACTGCTTGGTATTGTGGTGAATTATAAGGCGGCAGACTATTGCATAAAAGCCGTAAGATCCATTGTTGAATCCGCTGACCCAAGCCTGGGTTCCATGGTGATTGTTGTGGTGGATAACAGCCGGGACCGGTCCCAGGTTGAAATCCTTGAGAAGGGTTTTTCCCAGGATGGTCTGGCAGGAGCCGATATCCGCCTTGTGGTCAACCGGGAGAACAGGGGGTTTGGAAGGGCCTGCAACCAGGCGTTTGATATGGTGGAAAGCGATATGGTGCTGCTGCTCAATCCGGATGCCCGCCTTCTGCCGGGGGCCCTTGGGGTGATGGAAAAAGTTCTTTTTTCCCATCCGTTGACCGGGGCGGTCGCTCCCAGGATCTTCTGGGACGATGATTGCCGGGTGATGCTGCCCCCTTCCATGCCCCCATGGTTTTCCGCTTTTTTATCTTCCCTTGGCGAAAATCCCTGGAACATGAGAAGACTGGCCAGTTGGTTATGGCGGCGTTATGCCCTGAAATACTGGCAGGCCCACACGCCTGTTACCGTGTCCAATCTGTCCGGTGGGGCGGTACTCTTGAAAAGAGAGGCGGTTGAGCGTTCAGGGGGGCTTTTTGATGAGGACTTCTTCTTATACTATGAGGACACGGATCTCTTCCATCGCCTTAAAAAAGCCGGGTTTCACCTTGTGATGGAGCCAACGGCCGGGGCGGTTCACTACTATGACCAGTGCGGCAGGGATGAACTTGCGTTTAAGCGCAGCTTTATGGTCCAGTCCGAAAGAATCTTTTATGCCAAGCATGGAAGTCTGGTGATGAAGGGATGGCAACGGGCAGGTAAATTGTTTAACCGGTGCCATGGACGGGAGAAACCGCTTTCACAGGCCAGTGCACTTACGGCCCCCTTTACCATGGATATTCCCTCGAAGTTCGGCGACCGGTGGCTGTTTGAGTGGAGCCCGGATCCTTATTTCCTGACGGCCGCAGCCAGAATATGCCAGGGTAGAGCACTTGGATTTTCCAAGGCGGATTGGGACAAACTCTCCCCAGGAAGATATGTCGGCAGGATAACCTCGCTTAAAGGCTGGAGATTGAAAACCATGGGCTTTGTGTGGGATAAAAAAGACAATGCCTGATACCCTGACATTCAGGTGGTTTGCCCTTGCAGGCCTTGCCGTAGTGATTCTTTTTAAAGGATGGCCAGGAAAGCGCCCGGGGCGAAGGGAACCGGGCTGGCAGGATGCCGCTCTTATTTACTGGGTGGTGCTGCTCGCTTTTTTCTGGAAGGCGTTTCTCCTTGACCTGTGCATGGTGCCGGCCGATATCGCCCATAATTATTATCCCTGGAAGGCTTTTGCCAATGGGGTTCAGCCCCATAACCCCCTTTTGGTGGACATTGCGGAGAGTGTGTTTCCATGGATGAATCTGGCAAAGGATACCATTGCTGCCGGTGAACTGCCGTTGTGGAACTTCAGCTCCTATTGCGGAACCCCCTTTGCCGCGAATCTTGTTTCCGCAGCCTTTCATCCGTTCAGGCTGTTGCTTTTTGTGATGGCGCCGGAAGATCTTGCCACCGTGCTTCCCTTTCTCCGTATCTTTATTGCGGCCATGGGCATGTTCCTCCTGCTTAAAAACTGGCGGCTCTCCTGGACCGCCTGTTTGACTGGTGGTTTTATTTTTGCCTTTTGCGGGGTTCACATGGTATGGCTTTCCAACTACCCTGAAATCAACGTGACAATGCTGATGCCATGGATCTTTTTATGCGCGGACCGGATTGCAAAACAAGGGAACCTGCTGTGGCTGGTAGGCCTGGCCTTTTTGTCCGTGTTGCAGTTCCTGGGCGGTCATCCGGAGACTTCGTTTCATCTCTATGCCGGGGTTATCCCATTTTTTTTCTGGCTGCTGTACAGGGAGGGGAAGAAAGGCGTTGCCGGGAAAATCCTCGTTCAAAGGGTTTCCATGTTTGCCGGGGCCGGAGTCTTGGGGCTTTTGCTCGCAGCTGTTCAGCTGCTTCCCTTTCTGGAATACCTTCCCCTGACCAGCAGATACCAAGAGATCTCAAGGACAGGGGGAAATCTTTTTTTGAGCCTTGATTTTATCGAGGTATTTAAAAACATAACAGCCACCCTTGTGAATCCCGATTTCTTTGGAAACCCGGTGGATGGAAATTTCTGGGGGTATTCTAACTATAACGAGCAAAATACCCATATAACTGTGACCGGTGCCCTGCTTGCCTTTGCAGCTATCTTTAACCGCAGGGAGAACCATGGGGAGAAGGCGTTCTTCATGGTGGCAGGGCTCCTTGCTTTCCTTGTGGCAGTGCGGACGCCGGGGGTGTTTGAGCTGGTGGTTTCCCTTCCTTTATTCAAGCATGCCGGCAATCATCGGCTGATATTTTTTGTCTCGTTTTTTCTGTCCATCCTTGCCGCATTCTCCGTTTCAGACATCAAGGAGGACAAAGGCGTTGCCCCGGGGCCTGTCCTGGCCGGGGCATTGCTCATGGTCCTGATGGCGGTCGGCTTTCATTTCTCAACATCCGCTCACCTTACCAACGACCAGATGATCTACCGTGTCTCAAAGCTGTGCTTGTTTCTCATCTATCTTGGCGCAGGACTCCTTGTCTTTGTGGCCGGGGCCAAATTCAGGAGTGTCAAGGGCGTCGCTCCCATGCTTTTTTGTGGTCTGGTGGTGATCGAGATATTTGCCTGGGCCTCGGATTACAACACCTTTATCCGGCGGGATGCCATCTTTCCCACCACCCCTGTGACCGATTTCTTGAAATCCAAAACCGGGCGATCCCGTGTGGTCTCCTTGCCCGGGGTGCTCATGAAGGGAAGTGAGCTTGTCTTTGGGTTTGATTCTCCAACGGGAATGGATCCCATGAAAACAGCAAACTTCGAGAAGATCATGTCAAGGGTCAGTGGACGCTACAGCGCCATAAATACCTTTGAGCTCAATGCCTTTGATTCCCCATGGCTGGATTTTCTCAATGTAAAATATTATGTGGCCGGCCCGTCATCTTCGGGCCGGGAGTTTGGGCGTGAAGACCTTTTTCTTGCCTTTCAAGGGCCGGGGGCAACGGTTTTTCGGGCCGGGAACGCCTTCTCAAGGGCTTTCTGGGTGGACAGGGTGATTCTGGAAGATTCCCATGAAAAGGCATTTGCCATCACCCTTGACCATGAGGACATGCTTGATACGGTTGCAGTGTTTGAACCTGGGGATGACACCGTAAAAAAATATTCTATCCCGGTCAAAGGTGAAATCGATCCGGATGATGTTGCCGGCCATGATCAGGAGCCTGAGATCCTTGAAACCGGGAGTAAAAAGGTGACCTTGAGGGTTGAGCCATCCCGGGCACGGCGTTACCTTGTCCTGGGCATGCAGTTCTATCCGGGGTGGCACCTGATGATCGATGGTAGGGAATCCAATCTGTTCAGGGCGGATTATGCGTTCATGGGGGCCGTTGTTCCTCCGGGAGCCCAGCGGCTTGAGTTCTTTTATGATTCTTCAGTGGTCAGGACCGGAATAGGCCTCTCCCTCGGCGGCCTGGTCGTTACGCTTATCTGCCTGGTTCTAGGGATTCTTAAAACAAGGAAACGGTTTTTGCCTGCCCGAAGGCCCCTCCATGGATAGGGACAATTGTAAACCTAAATGGGACGTTAAAATTTCAAATATGTTCGAACAAACCATAAAATCCCGGGCAGCCGTTTTTTTGCCGTTTATAGCCATACTGGCCGTGGAGATCCTGCTGTTCAAAGACGGAGTAAGATGGTGGTATGGGGATGATCCGGCGTTGTTGAGAATCGCCGTTAATTATGATTTCTTTGATATGTTTTTTTCCCCCTCTGCCTACCGGGAGATGACAGCATCCAATTTCACCCCCATGGCCTTCGCCCTGTACAGGCTTGATTATCTTCTCTTTGGCATCTCGCCCTTCTGTTTTTACCTGCACCACTATTCAATGCTCTATCTGACCCTTGTTCTGTTTTTCAAGGTGTGCGTAACACGGTTTTCCCCGGCCGGCTCCTTTGCGGCCGTCCTCATATTCATGCTGACGCTTCCATTTCTTCAGTCCGGAGAGTTTCTCATGCAGCGCCATTACACCGAGGGGCTCTTTTTTGTCCTGGGGGCATTTTATCTCTTTTACCGATACCTTGAGACCGGCGGAAAACCCTGGGCGTTTGCCGCTGCCATGGCTTACCTTGTCTCCGCCCTGGCCAAGGAAATCTTTGTCCCCCTTCCGGTTCTGCTCCTCTTTTTGCCTGAGAAAACCTTCAGGCAGCGGGTGCCGGGGCTGATTCCCCTTTTCTTTTCCCTTGGGGTTTATTTCATATGGCGAAAAGTGATGCTGGCCGGAACAGGCGGGTATGGCCTCACCCTTGGCGTCGGGCAGATCTTCGCTCTCCCGGGTGATCTTCTGGCCCTTATCGGGGGGGCTCAGCCGGGATTTGTTGTTGCTGTTTTTCTGATGGCCGCTGTTTTCTTTACGGTCGCCCGGCCCGGGGAAAAACTCTTTGCCATTATTCTTGCCTTTGTGGTAGTTTTACCGATTCTTCCGGTGATCGCTCTGAAAGAGATCCGATACGCCCTGCTGCCCGCCCTTGTTGTGGGTGTTTTGTCAGGGTGGTGTGTCCATCGGTTTTGTACGGGGTGTGGCACCGGCAAGCTCAATAAAAAAACGGGGAGACTCAAAGCCTGCTCCATGGGGGCGTTGGTCGCCTGCACCGGCATGATGTTGACCATCAATATGGTGGGCTGGTTTCCCGGTTTCAGGGCCTTTCATCACAAGTCCATGGTCGAAGGGGATTATCTTTTGAGCCATGGGGATGACAAGGATTTCATGTGGGGAATTGTCAATGCTCCCGTGTTTTTTAATGGCCTGGGGTGGTTGAGGACAGAGGTCCTTGGCCTTGAAAAAGGTCCGCGCCCCCTGTTTGACAGATTTCAGTTGTTGCAGGAGAACGATTACAATGTCCTTGCATACCATGAAGATTTAAAAAAAATTGTCCCGGTAGATGGATTTGATCGGCAGATGGAGCAATTTGCCAGAACCCTTGATATGGAGAAGGCCTTGGGGATTGAGTTGAGTTATGAGGAACCCCTGGTGGAATGGAAATTCGGTCCCTGGGATGACGGGGAGTATACATTGATCTTTGAGGGGTATTATCCAAAGCGCATACCACTTCCCAAAACAGGGCGGTTCCCATTGAAATTTAATGAGGATGTCTGCGTGAGATTACAATACAGGTCAACCAGGGGATGGGTGACTTCCTCTCCTGTGCTTGAGTTTAAATGCAAAGGCGGGAATGCGCGGCTTGCATGGCAGAGGGGGAAAAACTGATATGACAGAGAACGCAATATGGGAAAAAAGCCCATGTCCATTGTGCCAGGGGAACAAAGCATTGCCCCTGTTCAGGTTTGATCCCGGCGTCAGCACCGTTAAAATGCCCGGAAATCTTACCGGTGAAGGCATCGGCCTTGTTCGCTGCATGAACTGTTCCCTTGTTTACCTGGAAGACCGGCCCACCCGGGATTCCATGGAGCGGCTCTACGCGTCCGATCAATATTTCGGGTGTGACGCCGAGACCGGCTATTCAGATTATGAAATTCAGGAGAGGTCCCTTGGGGATACCTTTCGGCTTTTTTTGAAAAATCTTTGTCAAAGAAATATGGCTTCAGGAACCATGGCAGATATCGGGTGCGGTAATGGGTATCTCCTGAAAGAGGCCCGGCCCTATTTCTCATTCCGTGTGGGTTCGGATATGAGTGATGCAGCCGTTGAGCAGGCATCGCTTGTGTGTGACAAGGCTGTGTGCGGAGGCCCGGAAGAGATTCTCAAGGCCGGCCTTTCAGGATTCGATCTCGTGACAGCCGTGTCTGTGCTTGAGCATCTCTACGATCCTGTGGCGTTTATGCGCCAGTGCAGTAACCTTGTCAGACCGGGGGGCAACATCGTTCTTTCGGTTCCCCATTTTGCAAGTCCCTGGCGCAAGCTCATGGGGCGGTTCTGGACATCGTTCAAAATTCCCGAGCACCTTGCCTATTACGAGAAAAAGAGCCTGGGCATGCTGGGAGAAAGATCGGGGCTTGAGTTGGTGGAATTTATTCCCTATCATCACTATTTTCCTGTGTCTGTGGTGTTGGACAAACTTGGGATCTGTCCCCGGGCAGTTATGAAATCCCCCGTGGGCAGGCGATCTATTCTTTTGCCCTCAGTGATGCTGACAGCTGTTTATAAAAGGTGATCGTTTGAAAAGAAAACATAAATTGGGCGATCCGTTGATCTCCATTGTTATCCCGGCATTCAACGAGGCAAGGGGAATACAGGCCGCCATTGGCACGGTCGACGAGATTGTTGCAAACGAGTTTGAAGGGTATGAAATCCTGGTGGTTGATGACGGCTCCAAAGATGACACCTGTGAAAAGATCCGGGAACTGGCCTGCAAAAACCCCAGCATAAAACTCATTAAGCTGACAAAAAACTTCGGCAAGGAGGCCGCCCTGGTCGCTGGGCTTCGCAAGAGCCGGGGGCAGGTCGTTGTGGTTCTGGATTCCGATCTCCAGCATCCACCCTCCTTGATCCTCGACATGTATCAAATTTGGAAAACCAGGGGGGTCAAGGTTGTAAACGGTGTCAAAAAAGAGAGGCAGCAGGAGGGCTTTTTCAAGCGTGTGTCAGCTGCCTCCTTCTACGCATTGATGAAAACCCTGACCGGTTCTGATTTGAAAAACCAGACAGACTTCAAACTCATGGACAGGGAAGTTGTTGACAGGTATGTTGAACTGCCTGAAAATCGGAGATTTTTCAGGGGGCTCATCCCCTGGCTGGGGTATTCTTCGGAAAATGTCTATTTCTCCCCGGACCAGAGAAATGCCGGCACAACGGGGTGGTCCCTGCCAGGGCTTGCTAAAATGGGGATAATGGCCATCTGTTCCTTTTCATCCCTGCCCATGCAGGGCGTTACCTTGCTTGGCTGTGCCACGTTCCTGGCAAGCATTGTGATGGGTATTCATACGATTGGAATGAAACTCACCGGCCAGGCGGTGGAAGGGTTTGCCACGGTTATTCTTCTCCTCCTGTTTGTGGGAAGTGTCATCATGATCAGCCTTGGCATAATCGGTCAATATATCTCAATGATTTACCATGAAGTGAAAAGAAGACCCGGATATCTGATTGAACAAACCGTAAATATAGATGAAACTGAGTGATTACATATGGAAAATACAATCATATATGAGCATGAACTTGTCCCCTATGCGCCCCATGACCTTCCCCACGGGCCCTACCTTGTTTTTGCTCCCCACCCTGACGATGAAACCCTGGGAATGGGCGGCACCATTGCCCTTGCCGTTGAAAAGGGAATAGATGTTTCCGTTGTCTTTGCAACCAACGGAGAAAAGGGGGGGGATCCGGATGTAAGGAAAAAAGAGGCTGAAGCGGCTGTTAAAGTGCTTGGGGTGAAAAAACTGTTTTATCTGAACCTGCCGGACCGTGAAATCTTCAGTACTCCGTTTCCGGAAGAACGGGTTGCTCAAATTATGGAAGAGGTAACCCCCTCAACCGTATTCCTTCCCTCACTCCAGGAGATCCATCCGGATCACAGGGCCATGACCCACAAGGTCTTGTCTTTTTCTAAAAGAAAACAATATGTTTATGACCTATGGCTCTATGAAATCAATCGCCATGGGGAGATAAACAGGTTGATCGACATAACCCATGTTGTGGATAAGAAGGAGCAGGCCATAGTCTGTTTTCAAAGTCAGCTTGAGCAACTCGATTATAAATCCAATGCCCTGTGCCTGGATTTCACAAGGGGGGTTACCCTCGGTCAAGGGAGCGATTATGCCGAAGGGTTTTGGCGCCATGGATTTTCACCTGAAAACGAATCCCCGGAACAGGCCTATTCTGATCATATCCTTAAATATCATCTGAACCAGGGGGGCAGGGGGGCTGTATCGCCTGGGAATGAAAACAAAAAACCGGTATTCAGGGTGTTTGACTCAATCGTGGGAATCGTCGCAAGGTTGAAACGGGCAGTTTCCTGCCGGGAATGAATATGGGGAAACTGAGGATGGCGGCTTTGAAATGATCTTGGTCTGTAAGAAGCCGTCCCTTGAGAAAAAAAAGGTCAGCAAGGCCTTTTGGCAATGATCGGCACAGCCCAGGTGATGGGCCAGATAATGCTTGATTCAGGATGATTTTCCTGCTGTACGTGAATCTCCGTGAACCCTGCCGCTGTTAATTCATCCATCAGTCCCTGTTCTGAAAACATCCTCATCTCCAAGGTGAAACCGTCTCCGCCATGAAATATGAGATCCTTGAACTGTTCCTTATCCCCGGTTTCAGTGGTGTTGACTAAACATGGGAACCATTTTTTTTTATCCTCTATGCGATAATCATGGAGATTCGGAAAGTGCTCAACTGTCTGTCCCACCTGGGTGAACGGCACTGTCAGGATAAAAGCCCCACCAGGCTTTAATAGTTTGAACGTATTCTCAAAGGCAATGGAAACAGGGGGGAGAATATGCTCAAACACATCACTTGAGATGATAAAGTCAAATTTGCCCTCTTGGTCATGCGTTATGTTCATTATGTCAAGATGGGGTTCCGTATGGTAGAAGGTGTTGGTATATCCAAGCTTTTCTGCAAGGGGGATGGCATAGCCGTTCCAGTCGCTCATACCAATGCCGCAGATGCCCTTGTCCTCCGGAAAATCCGGCAGGGATAAGTCCTTATCAAACAGCGCCTGGGAAAGGGCATGGATAAGTGAGCGCATACGTAAGCTGGAACCGC
Source organism: Desulfobacterium sp. (assembly GCA_016342325.1). Taxonomy (GTDB): domain Bacteria; phylum Desulfobacterota; class Desulfobacteria; order Desulfobacterales; family Desulfobacteraceae; genus Desulforapulum. The sequence goes on along the minus strand of JAEINR010000026.1, from coordinate 24,365 downwards.
AGGAGCTACAGGAGGGGGCCTCCCGGTCCCTGACGGTTTCAAGGGCCACATCCTTGTTCTTTTTGCCACAGACATTGCAGATGAAGGAAGCTGTCCGGGGCTGCGCGGCTGCCGTTGAAGATGGTGACCCATTGTCCGATAGCGGAGGGATGATACTCTCTACCTCAAATTGCAATGGCTCCTCTGAGATGATTCTCATGGTCACTTCGCATGTCTTTTTACGTCCGCCAACCATGATATCCACAGCAGGAATATGCAGCTGGCCGCCTAAACTGTAGGAGGCATTGGTCGTCTTGAATACGGATCTCAGCCGATTTATGAACTTAAACATTCAGAATCTCCGAAAATTTGACTTGGCCAACGGTAAAATAAATATATTCTATCATCCAGGTCCCTACTAAAGATTAGTCGATTTTTTACCACAGGAATCGGTGAAGTCAAGAAAAAACAGGGGGCATCCCTAAAAGGAGCTGGCTATATATCCCAAGTTTTGGTAAAAAAACCGTGCCGATGAAACTATCCATTAAGTATAAAGGTTACGAACCCATATGAAATTGAAAACAACCCTGAATAGTGTTGACCTGCATGGGACAGAAGAGAAACAATTGCTTGGGCCTGTAAAGGAAGAATCCGGGTCAAATCTTTTGGTCTCCGTTATCATACGTACAAAAGACCGGCCTGAAACCTTGGCATTTGCCTTAAAGTCCGTAGAAAATCAGGACTACCGTCCTTTGGAACTGGTCGTTATCAATGACGGCGGTGCTGATATCAGCCCTGTTTTGGGTTCTTTGTCCCTGGCTGACATGGGGGTTCGACTGGTTGTCAACGAACAGAACCTGGGGCGAGCCAAGGCTGGAAATGCCGGTATTGATAAGGCTTCCGGTGATTATTTGATTTTTCTGGATGACGATGACTGGTTTGAGCCGGATCATATCTCTGCCTTGGTTGGGGCATTAAGAAGTCATCCCGAATCCATGGCCGCCTATGCCGGTGTAAAATATTGCACCTCTCCGGAAACGCTCGAAATTCAGCATGTGTTTAATTCAGGCTTTGATCCTGTCTATTTGATGCTGGAAAACACAATACCCATCCATGCCCTCTTGTTCAGCAGAATGCTCATCACCAAGGGGTGCCGGCTGGATGAATCGTTGGAGGTGTTCGAAGACTGGGATTTGTGGCTTCAGTTTGCCCAGTATACAGGTTTTCATCATGTTGATCAGGTCAGTGCGGGGTATCGAAGTGGCGGTGGCTCCGAGGCGGGCTGGGGGCTTAGCCCTGAACGGGTCGCCCAATTTCGTCGGCAGTTGCTTGATAAGTGGCGTTTGAAATGGGATGGGGAAAGATTGGATAAGGCCTTTCGCTGGTCCAGGAAGACATGGCTGGTCGATTTGCAGTCCTGCCGGCAACGGCTGGATGATGCCATCCAGGCATACAAAATGCTGGAAGGGACCCATGCCGCCCTGAATCTCGAACATAAGACGTTAAAACAGGAATATGGAAAAATAGAACAGGCCCTTGGGGCGCTTAATGGGGAATACCGGCATCTGCAACTGGCCCATCAGGCTGTTCTCAGTTCAACCAGTTGGCGCATGACCCGGGTCTGGCGTTATTTTGGCGGAAAGGTCAAAACGGTGCTCTTGGCCAGGCATTCCGGCTTGAACAAATTAAGAGCCGTTTCCCGCAGTGTTCGGTCTGCCCATGAAATTAGCGGAAGCTGGCTTGAGCTTATGGCGAAAATCATCCGTCGCCTGGGTAAAGATGGTCCGTCCGGGGCCCTTAGACGGGTGAAACTTCTTTTGCGCATACAGCTTGCCAATCAAAGGGAGCATGAAGCTTACGACCAGACGCTGAACCATCCCTTCTGTCCCGAGGATTATCAGCTTGCACAATTGCCGCAGTTTAAAATCGGCATAATGGCTCACATTTTTTATGTGGATCTGTTTGAGGAGCTTTGCAGGTATCTGAACAATATTCCAGTTCAATATTCTCTGATGGTTTCTGTGACTTCGCCAGAGCACATTGACACAATTGAAAACCTGGCAGCAAAACGGCTCAATGGTAATGCCCGTCTGATCATCAAGCAGGTTCCCAACCGGGGCCGGGATATTGCCCCGATGCTGGTCGCTTTCCGGTCGGAACTCCGCCAGTTGGATATCTTGGCCCATATCCATACCAAAAAATCCAGCTATGCCTCTTTATCCAGTTTTGGCAATCGATGGCGGCATCATCTTTTGGAATCCTTGTTTGGCAGCGAACAGAAGGTCAGGGCCGCACTTGCCCAGTTTGCGGCAAATGATCGGGTCGGTATTATTTATCCTGAAACTTTTCCAGGGCTGCCCTATTGGGCGCATACATGGTTGTCAAACCGCTGTCAGGCGATTCCCCTGGTGCAACGTCTTGGTATTGCAGACCTGGACTATAATCTCTATGTGGATTACCCGGCCGGCTCAATGTTCTGGGCTCGAACCAAGGCCTTGGAACCCTTATTGGGCTTAGATCTTGATTATAATGATTTCCCGGAAGAACAAGGGCAGACAGACAATACGCTGCACCATGCCATCGAACGATGCCTGGTGCTTTCTGCCAATGCTGCCGGTATGCAGCACCGGTTGCAGTATTTCAGGGATGATCGGCATCTCTTTATCGCCAGGAGTCCGTTCGTTTTAAACCAGTACTGCGCTGCTGCTGTCCCTGAACGGGTTTTTAATGCCGCTGAGCTTGGGGAGGTCATTTCGTTTGACATTTTTGATACCTTGCTTATACGCCCCTTTGCCAATCCGGATGCGGTCTTCTGGATGCTGGATGCTAGGGTCGAAAGCCTATTCGGTATTGCTGATTTTACCAATAAGCGCAAGGGTGCCGAGAATTATTTGAGAGAGGGGCTGTCCCCGGGAAAAGATGTTTCCATAACTGCCATTTATCAGGAATTTGGACAAAGGCATAATCTTACCCCTGATATTTGCCAGGAGCTGAAAAAACTCGAACTGGCAGCAGAATCTGCTGTTCTTAAGCCCAGATCCAGCCTGGTCGGCACGGCAAGGAGATTGAAACACAACGGTAAACGAGTCATCCTGGTTTCAGACATGTATCTGGAGACCCGCCATATTCAGGCTGTCCTGGCAGCCAATGACATGGATTTTTTCGACGAAATTTACGTCTCCAGCGAGGTTGGCCTACGCAAGGATCAGGGGAATATCTGGCAGCACATACTGTCCTCCGAGGGAATTTCTAAAAATGAATTGTTGCATGTAGGAGACAATGAGCAGTCAGACATACAAGTGCTGGTCGATAATAATTTCCTTTCCCCTGTCCATGTCATGCGGCCCATTTCCCTTTTGGCCGAACTCCAGGGGGGCAGGGAGGTGATCCGGTTATTCCGTAAACAGAAATGCTGGCAAAATGAATTGCTGCTTGGTTTGATTGCCAACCGGGTTTCTGATCATGTTGACCGGAGACCGTCTGAATTTGCAAAGGCTTTTGCACAGCCTGAGATCTTCGGGTACACTGTTATTGGTCCCATTCTCCTTTGTTTTGTCTCTTGGCTCATCAAAGCCGCCATTGCCGACAATGTGACGGCACTGTTATTCTTAAGCCGGGAAGGTTGGCTGTTTGAGCAACTGTATGACCGCATACTCAATCACCCTTTGATGGAACAGGAAAAAGAGAAATTACCCCCTGGCAGCTATTTCTATTGTTCCAGGAGTTTTTCCGGGCTGGCAGCTGTCGAAACTCCGGAAGACTTCAAAATCCTGTTGAGCGGACAATATCACGGCTCTGTGCTGCAGCTTGTTACCGGACGTTTCGGCATCGAAAATTCAATTGAACTTAAAGACTGTCTGGGGGAGCAGGTCTTAAACCGGCAGGTCGATTTGCCAAAGGATTATGATGAGATCCATGGCTACCTCGAACAGTGCCTGCCATTAGTCAAACGGCAGGCACTTGAATATAAGCAGGCTTTTGGGGAGTACTGGCGGGGGCAGGTGGGTGAAACAACACATCCGGCAATCGTGGATATCGGTTATTCCGGAACCATACAGAAAGCATTGATGCGGGTATTGAACCGGCCCCTTTCCGGTTACTATCTCGTTACCAACAATGCCTCCCAGCAGGTGCTGGATGCAGGTGGACAAGTTGACGCCTGCTTTGGGTCTTTGCTCTCGGAGGAGCAGATGAATACACTTCCCATCAATAAGTATGCATTGCTTCTGGAGGCGGTTCTCACGTCTCCCCAGGGACAGTTAAAACGCCTGGAAAGAACATCGGAGGGTTCCGTTATACCCAAATTCAAACCAGGGGGTGTCTCACAACTGCATTTTGACACCATAGAAAAAATTCATCAGGGCTCGTCTGATTTCATTTCCCACGTGATCGATGTCGCAGGTCCCCGTTTTTATCAGGAGACCTGGGATACCGACCGAATTCCGGATCTATTGGCCCTGGTTGTCCACAGGGTACTTGATATCGGTACCCTGAGCGATGCGTTGTCTGTTGAGGATACTTACTGCGGAAATGATGAGTTGCCTGTCCTGGAATTTTACGGACAAGGGCTCCGATGATTCCAGCCTGCATCGCATATGCTTTACTCTCCGATACTCGCTGCGCTCAGGCGCATTTTCGCAAACCGGTCCACTGAAAAATCCTCGAGGACCTTGGTGTGAAGCGGGTGATAATATGGATCGTTCAGGATTAACCCTTCGTGGCGATCCATAATGACGGCCTCAACATTGCGGTTGCGAAGCTCCTCCATTGTGTGGGGCTTCCGCTTCAATACTCCGGCTGCATAAGGCGTGTATATATTCCTGTAACCCTTTTGCATCAATTTTAAACAAAAATCAACATCCTCATAAAATCCGAGGGTTTCATCAAAGCCACCAACCGAATTGAATTTTTCCCTTGCAACTGCCATAAAATCCCAGGAGACAGCAGAATAGTTCCTGATTATGATACCATATCTCCAGTAACCCGGTTCCCGGCAACAATCGCGGTGCCCATAGCCGGCCACGCCATTGACGCCGAGGGTCATCCCTGTATGGTAATAATTCCCATTGGGATAGATGAGTTTTACGCCTACGGCTCCTATCTCGGAGCGCTGTGTATGCTCCAGGGCTGCAAATGGATAATCGCTGTCCAGCACCTCCACATCTTCGGTTGAAAAAATAAGATTTTCATGTGCGGCATGCTTTGCTCCCCTATTGTACTTTGCAGCTCTTCCCGTATTGTCAGGCACGCTCACTATTTTTACGGAGTGAAATTTTTCTAATCCGGTTTTTACCGTCCCAATTACAGATTCATCCATGACAACGATAATCTCCACCGGGACAGGTGAGGTGGTAAAAATACTCTTGACCGCCGTGATGATATTTTTAGATTTTCCCGCAACCACATGAGAAACAGATCTATCCGCCACCTTTCTTTTTACGCGGTAAACCCCCATGCCGGCGCCCTGTCCCTTAACGACAACAGCATCCTCCCCCCTTCTTTCGAGGGCTTCTTCAAGTGCCCTGGTGCCCGAATCATAGGCATACATTTTTGCCGTGGGGTCGGAAGCCAGGGATTCCGGCACAATTCTCCATGAGTAAAGAATCATGGGAATATGTACAATTTGTTTTGCCTTTTCCGTAATTCTCAAGAAAAAATCATAATCCTGTGCGCCGTCAAATTCAGGATTCATACGACCTACCCGGTCAATAACACTTTTTTTACAGCAGATCATATGCATAAAGTACATATGACTTGTAAACATATCCGGGTTCCAATCCGACTGCAACCTTGGAGAATGTCTGCGCCCGTTGTAATCCATCATATCTTCATCGCTGTACAGAAGTTCCGCATCGGCAAATTTGTTGATATAGATGGCAAACATTTCCAGTGCAAAGGTTTCAATCATATCATCGTGATCACAGAAAATTACATAATCACCGGACGCCATATCCATCGCCTGGTTGGAGTTCAAGGCAATCCCTCTATTTTTATCTCCCAGGTTCAGTTTGAATTTGGGGTTCCCATCAGCCAGGGATTGAAGGTAACTCAAAAGTGAAGGGTCGGTGGATCCGTCATCGCTGATACACACCTCGAAATCACCATAGGTCTGGCTTGAAATGGCATGGATCAGTTTTTTCAATAACGAAAGTTCGCTATTGTACGTCGGCAGGATTATGGAAAAAAATGGACGACTCTTGATTGCGTTAATACGTTCAGTTCTTTTTTCAGGATCAGGTGCGATTCTCTTAAGCCATTGGTAATAGGCTGCCTGATGGGTCTTGCTGGCTATATAATCCTTTAGCTTCATTCCATGGTTTTTCACAATCGGGAAAAGATACACGATCAGGCGGTCCTTGATCGAGGCGCCAAAATGAAGCAGCAGGTCAATTGTTTTCCGGGGCAAGTCATGAATCGAACAGCCGGATGGAACATAATGTAACCGCCCCAGGTCCATGCCGGGGGGGGTATCTAACTGTGCCGCGCCATAAAAGAGTTCAAGCTCGGCCACATGCTGGGAAATTGTCTTCATCGGCTGAATCCTGTGCTTAAGCCCCTCGATTTGTACCGGATCAGATACAAGATCCATAAGCTTTTCTTTCAGATCGCTCCGGTTGCCCGGTTCAAAGAGGATGCCGTTTTCCCTGTGTCTTACGAAATCAGGAATGCCTCCGATGCGGGCCCCCAGGACTGGGACTTTCATGGCAAGCATTTCGAACACGACCTGTGGCGCATTATCGTACCAGATAGGTGGAACAATACCCAGGTCCATGCCGGAAAGAATCTCTGGTAAATCTTTAAACAGGTATCCGTCCTGGATTAAAACCCCTGCCGCTTTTTCTTTTATATAGTTCAGGTCGTTACGAAGGGTTTCATCTGCATCGGACCGCAGCTTGATGTGCCTGGCATAAAGGTAAAGCTTGATGCCGGATAGTGTCCGGTCGTCCATTCCGGCAAGGGTTCTTAGAACAAAAGGTAACCCTTTAAGCTCGTCCGCAACCCCGAGAAAAATCAATTTCACTGGATCTCCGGTTTTTTTTGAACCGCTTGAAACAAAATCGGTATTAAGTCCGATCTCGGAAATCCTGTTGCCGATATGATTGACCTCGATCAGGTCTGGATTTACCCCCATGTCGACAAAGACAGACTTGACAAAGCTCGACACAGCCAGAACCTGGTCACAACGGTTGAGCGCATCGATCATCTTCTGCCGTCTGCGGGCATATAAAGGACCATGCGGATTCACTGCAGCGCTGTTTAATCTGTTTCCTTCTGGGGGGGCAAGGGCCTCAGCGCTTTTTTCCCTAAGAAGGGATTTCCCTCTGCGGACAAGGGTTGCGGCAGTACCGGCGGCCATGCGCAGTCTGGGCCAGATCAAGCGCCCTGCCGGGAGATTGTTGTTGAAAATAAAAGAGACCTGGCGTTTTGCGAGTTCAATCTTCCGTGGTCGGGGAGAGAGGCAACTAAAACATTTATTGCCTTTTTCAAAATCTTCGCAGATGGTCTTTCCATGGTAGAGCAGGCCCACCTGTGAGCAGATCGGATGGTAATTGTGCAGGGAATAAATAACCTTTGCACCCATCTCTTTTGCAATCTTTATACACTCTGCCGAAAAACCCTCGATATTGTGAAAATGCACCACATCAGGCCTGGTCTCGGAAAGGAACTCTTTAAAAAGTTGTTCCACCCCGGGGCAGCTTACGTCGGTTTCAGGAGACCTGAAGCTGAATATGGCCGGCGCCATGACAGGTGAGTTGACAATTTCGTAGGTTTCCACGCCGTTAAAATCATCGGATTTCTTAATATCCGGGGCCACCCTGTAATTATAAACAAATCCGGAAGAGATTGTATAAACAAAATGCCCCTGTCTCGCAAGCTCCACAGCCATGGATTGAGAATAAATGTTTACACCGCCGCCGACCTCTGCACCATATTTTACCGGCGCCCAATTAACATATAAAATTCGCATAATACTCCGACTGCTAATTATTTAAACCACGTGCCATTGCGTTTGGGACTTGGTTGCAGTTTTATCTGGGTCGATTCAACTGTATAAAAATCTTCACGCTAATTTTTCCCTCCACTGTATTTTGCAGAGGGGAGGGGAGAGTAGTCTGAGCAAAGGGAACCCCTTTGCCAAAATCAACTCACACTTTTAGGATAGGAAGTTGCTTCTTGTCAAGCACTGTATAAGAAAAAAATTTGTTTGCAGAATAGTACATCGTCTGATTTGCCCAATGTTATAAACTGTGGTAAGAACCCTTTGGTTCGTTTTTTTGATACACTATAAATATATTGTTTAAGACGGTTGGGAGTTCTTGCTGTAATGAGAATTTTGATTTTGGGAGGCGGTCCTGCAGGGTTGGGGGCTGCCTGGCGTTTAGCGGAACAGGGGAATGAGGATTGGCTGCTTTGCGAAGCCGATGATCATTTCGGCGGACTGTCCGCATCTTTTCAGGATACGGATGGTTTTGTCTGGGATTTTGGGGGACATGTCCTTTTCAGCCATTACACGTATTTCGATAATGTTATGAACAGTTTGCTGAAGGATTCAGGTGGCTGGCTTGTGCATAACCGTGAGGCTTGGGTCTGGATGCAGGAGCGTTTTGTCCCGTACCCCCTTCAGAACAATATTCATAAACTTCCCAAAAACGTTTATTGGGAGTGCTTAAATGGCATCATTGATATTCAAAATCAATCCAAGCAGACAAAGCCGGAAAATTTTGCTGAATGGGTGAATAAAACTTTTGGCAAAGGCCTTGCCCGTTGTTTTTTTAATCCCTACAACTTTAAAGTCTGGGCTTATCCTTTGGAACAGATGGGTATCTCCTGGGTCGGGGAGAGAGTTGCTCCTGTTGATTTAAAACAGGTGCTCCATAATGCTGTTTTTCAGAATGAAGATACGCTCTGGGGGCCGAATTCAACATTCAGATTTCCTAAAAATGGGGGGACAGGGGCCATCTGGAATAGCCTTGCTGCACAACTTCCTTCTGAAAAGCTGCATTTGAATAAAAGGGCTGTGGCGGTTGATATTCATAAGCGGGTTGTAACGTTTTCAACTGGAGAGAGCGAAACGTATGATGCTTTGCTGAATACAATGCCTTTAACCGATTTTGTCAAAATGGCAGAGCTTGATGAGCCGTTTGCAAAACCGCCCAGTTTAAAGTATTCATCCACCCATGTCGTGGGGCTGGCACTTAAAGGGAACCCTCCTGAAGAACTTGCTTCAAAGTGTTGGATCTATTTTCCCGAAGGAAGTTGTCCTTTCTACAGGTGTACAGTGTTCAGTAACTATTCGCCCAATAATGTTCCCCATGGCGACACCCAATGGTCACTCATGTTTGAAGTGAGTGAAAGCGATGAAAAGAGGGTTGATTCCTCTGCTGTTATTGAAGATGTCATTCAGGGAGCATTAAACACCGGATTGATATCAGATCGTGCCAGTCTTGACCATACCTGGTACCGGTTTGAACGAAAAGGCTATCCCACCCCCTCGGTTAACAGGGACAGGAATTCCACTCCGTTGCAGGTTTACCTTGAAAAGAATGGGGTTTATTCGAGGGGGCGATTGGGTGCATGGAAATATGAGGTCGGAAATATGGATCATTCCTTTATGCAGGGGGTTGAGTTTGTTAACCATCTTATCGCTTCTGGGGAGGAATTGACGCTGTGGTATCCGGAAATCGTTAACAATTTACATCCTTCGGGAAGAAAGGGATGATGATATGACGTCACCCCGGTTGAGTATTGTTTTTCTGAATTTTAATCGGTTGGAAGAAACAAGGCATACCCTGGAACGGGTTTGGCGGTTATGTGAAAATCGCGATGATATCGAAATAATAGGTGTTGATAATGCTTCCAGCGACGGAACCCGGGAATATCTCAACTCGTGGTCAGATCGTATTCGGGTGCTTGAACTGGAAGAGAATACGGGTATTGCAGGACTGAATAAAGGGTTTGAACTGGCCTGTGGGGACTATATTCTTGTTCTGGATGACGATTCATACCCTGTGGATTCCGCTTGCCTGGATCTATTGATTCACTGCTTGGATACCAACAAAGATGTTGGAATTGTGGCATGCAGGATCGAAAATCCCTTGGGGGACACTGTTCGCCCATGGCATCTCCCCTTGACGGATAGCCCCCAGGAGTCAATGGCTTTTGTGGGGTGTGGGTTTGCCATCAGAAGGACGCTATTTGAAAGCATTGGTTGGTACCCCGGACACTTTTTTCTCTATCAAAATGAAATTGAAGTGGCGTTTCAAGTTGCAAAATCAGGGTGGCGTATTCTCTATGACCCAGAGTGCAGGGTTGTGCACCGTGAGGCACCAAAGGGCCGCACGGGTTGGCGCCAGGTCTTTTTTCCTACCCGAAATACACTCTGGTTGATACGAAAGTATGCATGGTTTCCTTTCTCCATCTATTTTATCCTCTCCCGTATGGGTATCGGGCTGTTCCGTGCGTTGCAAGCCAGGGAATACAGATGCTTCGTTAAAGCGGTGAAGGAAGGCCTGACGAGCAATATTGTTCGGGAAAAACAGTCTTCTGCCATGGGTAAACGGTTTAAAGGCTTTTGGTTACAGAACAGTCTGGTTCACCAGTGTTTTTATCTGTTTAAGAGTAAGCAGAAAAGTGTAAAAAAAATATGATTGATCTGTCTGTTTCCATTGTGTCCCACAACAGCAGGGAAGACCTGGAGTTGTTGATGCCCTCTTTGAAAAAGGCGTTAGCAGCGATTTCCAGTGAAATTCTTCTTGTGGATAATCGTTCCATTGACGGCTCTGCTGATTTTATTCGGGCGAATTATCCCGAGGTGAAAATTACGGAGAATTCAGTTCGCCGAGGGTATGGAGCAAATCATAACAAAAATTTGGATCGGGTACGGGGAAAATATGTTCTTTTTATGAATTCCGATATGGAAATATTGCCCGATGCCATGGATCTCCTATGTGGGTTCATGGACAGTAATAAAACCGTTGGAATCTGTTGTCCCAATGTATTGAACCCGGATGGCTCGTTGCAATATCTGAATAAAAAATATCCCAATCTTTTTGACCTTATGCTTCGCCGGTTTGCAAAAGGTCCTGTGAAGTCGGTCTTTAAAAGGCGAATGGATGCCTATGAACTTAGGGAAACGGGGTACGGGGAATCTGTGTCGGTACCGTTTGTCTCGGGTTGCTTCATGTTTTGCAGAACAGGTGTGGTTCATCAGGTAAAGGGATTTGACGAGCGGTATTTTCTGTATTTTGAAGATGCGGACCTGTGTCGGAAAGTCCAGAAGTTTGCCACAACAGTGAGTTGTCCGGAAGCCAAGGTCGTTCATCGGTGGGAACGTTCTGCCCACAAGAAGTTCAAGTGGTTTGTGGTTTTTCTTCAGAGTGCTGTGCGTTATTTTAATAAATGGGGGTACAGGTTCTATTGAAATGGGTGCTTGTCACAGGGGCAACTGGCGTGGTCGGGCGCTTCCTTGTCACTGCCCTTCTCAAAAAAGGGTATTGTGTCAGGGCGCTGGTTCGGAAAAAAGTGGGCTGTGACATCCTGCCTTCCCGGGTTGAGCAGGTAACAGGAGATATCACAGATGCTGCAAGTGTCTGTTCTGCAGTGGCAGGTGTATGCTTTGTGTTTCATCTTGCCGCCCGCCTCCATGTGAATAATCCGTCGCCCGCCTTGAAGGATGAGTACCATAGCGTCAATGTAGCAGGAACCTTAAATGTGCTTGAGGCCGCCAGTTACGCTAAGGCTGACCGTATTATATTTTTCAGTACTATTTCAGTCTATGGCGCTGGCAAAAGCAACCAGGTTGTGGACGAAGGGTCGGCAACTGCCCCTGATACCCTGTATGCCGGTACCAAATTGAAAGCAGAGTTCCTGATTGACGCGTTCTGCCGAAATCGTTTAGATGCGCCCGAAGTTACGGTTCTTCGTCTTGCCTCGGTTTATGGAAGACGGGTAAAAGGCAATTATAAGTTGATGATCCATGCCGTGGAAAAAGGGGGATTTGTCTTTCCCGGCAATGGTGACAATCGCCGAACCCTTGTCCATGAAGAGGATGTTGCCTCAGCTGCAATACTTGCCGCTGAACATCCTTTAGCCAAAGGCAGAACCTTTAATGTGACGGACGGAACCACCCATACGGTCCAAGACATCGTAACGGCGATTGCCCGCGCCCTTGGAAAACAGCCCCTGGAGATCCACATTCATGACACCCTTATCCGGGCAATTGTATGCTTGCTGGGATCGCCCTTGTTTCGCCGTTTGCCAAGAATCGAGAAATTAGGATATATGATTGATAAAATGAATGAGCATGTTGCCGTTAATGGCGGAAAAATCCAGCAAGATCTGGGGTTTGTGCCCCAATGGGGCCTGGACCGGGGAATGAGGCTTGCGTTGACAGAGGCGCTGGGTAGAAAGTGATATTCTTGTATGCCCTAGCGCTGTTGCTTGGAATCGCAGGTGGGACTCTTTTCTTTCATAAAGGTGTAGCCGCAGGATTTCAGGACAACCCAAATCACCGGAGTTCCCATCGGGTGGCAACACCCAAAGGGGCCGGTTTGGGATTTCTGGCTGCGCTGGTTGTTGCCTCCTGCTGGTTGGAAATGGATCTGCTGTTTTGGTTTCCTCTGGGGCTGGTTTCGCTCATTGGGTTTATTGATGACAGGAGGGGGTTGCCTGCTCTTCTCAGGTTGATAATCCACTTGGTCGCGGGATATCTTCTTGTTTTTGGCGTCAGTACTTGCTATATAGGCTCGTGGAGTGTCCTCTTGTGGGCTGTTTTCATGACCGGAACAGCGAATTGCTATAATTTCATGGACGGGATTGACGGGATTGCGGGCTTGACTGCTGTTGCCGGGTTTGCCATGGTTGCCTGCTATCTTCACCTTATCGGCTCTGTGGATGACTATGTCAGGGTCTGTGTGTGTGCTGGTGCTGCCTGTATAGGGTTTCTTCCCTATAATTTGCCAAGGGCAAGGGTTTTTATGGGTGATACGGGAAGTATCCTGTTAGGCTTTTTGTTTGGTGCAATGGTGTGCAGATTTTCTGGAAACTTTCATGAATTTCTGATTATGGTGTCCTTTTTATTTCCTTTTTATTGCGACGAATTGATCACAATGACTGTCAGGCTGAAAAATAGAGAGAACTTGCTTGAACCCCACAGGAAACATGTGTACCAGCTCCTTGCAAACCAGGGTGGGTGCTCCCATGTTTCCGTGGCAATGCTCTATGTAACCATTCAAGTGGGGGTCGGCACGCTGATGATTCTAATGCGCAAACTGCCTGTCCCAGTGCTTTTTTCATTCCTGGTGCTGTCCTTTGTACTGTTTCTGTCTTTCAGTTGTTTGGTTAGAAAAAAATATTATGAAGAATCCTGAACCACGTGGTTTTTATAGAAATCTGATCCTTGTTTTTTTGGTGGATCTCTGTTTGATTGTCGGTGCAATTGTTCTGGCCTACATGATTCGATTTGACTTCAATGTTCCGGATCTTATGCGGACTGGGTTGGAACAGAGTATCGCTCTTGTAATCATCGTTAAAATGCCTGTATTTTATGCATTCAAAATGTACAGGGGTATGTGGCGGTATACCAGTAGCTCTGATGTGATCAGCGTTATCAAAGCCTCAATTCTATCCTCCCTCCTGATAACCGCGATAATCCTTTTTGTTAATAATTTTGGTGGTTTTTCCCGGTCTGTGTTTGCCATCGATCTTTGGCTCACGATTTTTTTGCTGTCCGGGTTCCGGCTCTGCGTTAAGAGATGTTTTGAGATCAGCGTCGGAAACCGTTTTACCATGCCTGCCACCATTGGAACCGTTGTCAAGGGGATGTTTTTCCGGGAGAACGGGTTTACCAAGTTATTGATCATTGGCGCTGGGGATTGTGGTGAGCAAATTGCGCGGGAAATCATCAAGAATTCCATGCTAAAATACAAGGTCGTTGGGTTCCTGGACGATAATCCAAAAAAAATCGGAAAAATGATCCATGGGATCACGGTGTTGAATTTCATCGAAACCCTGGAAAAGGTGGCTGGAAAAGTCGGGGCCACCGAAATTCTGATCGCCATTCCAACGGCCGAGGCTTCTCAGATGAGAAGAATCGTTGATATCTGTAAGGACAGCGGTTTGAAATTCAAGATTATCCCTGACATGGGTGAACTGATTAACGGTAATGTGACGGTGAGTGCCATTAGAGAACTCTCGTTCAGGGATCTGTTGGGCAGGGAGCCTGTAAAACTTGATCAGGGAAAAATTGGTGGTTATCTGGAGAAGCAGACTGTTCTTGTGACCGGAGCCGGTGGTTCCATCGGATCAGAGCTATGCAGACAAATATGCCGTTTTAATCCTGCAACACTGATTCTCTTTGATAATGCCGAAACACCACTTTATGAGATTGATCATGAATTGAATAAATATTTTCAACAGGTTAACATTGTTCCTGTTCTGGGCGACATAACGGATAAGAGTCAATTCGCAAGGGCCTTGGAGGAGTACGCGCCGAGTTCTGTTTTCCATGCCGCAGCATACAAGCATGTTCCCATGATGGAGATGCACCCATGGAAGGCTGTTTTGAATAATATCCTGGGAACGGTGAATGTGGTCGAGTGCTGCAAGCGGTTTAAGGTGAAGCGGTTTGTTCTCATGTCAACGGACAAAGCGGTCCGGCCGTCGAGTGTGATGGGGGCCTCAAAACGTATTGCTGAGATTATCGTGCAGAATCAGAAGACCTACTCTGACCATCAAACAAAGTTTATGATCGTTCGATTCGGGAATGTTGCCGGCAGCGCCGGCAGCGTTGTCCCCCTCTTTAAAAAACAGATACGGGCCGGCGGACCTGTCACCGTAACCCATCCGGATGTCACTCGGTTTTTTATGACGATTCCCGAGGCCAGTCAGCTGATATTGCAGGCGGGCGCCATGGGAAAGGGGGGTGAGATTTTCATCCTGGATATGGGGCGCCCCGTAAAGATAGCAGATATGGCAGCGGATATGATTCGTCTCAGCGGATATCGGCCCGGAAAGGACATTGCCATAAAGTATATCGGACTGAGGCCCGGGGAAAAATTATTTGAAGAACTCGTTGCAGACAACGAAGTCACGCTCCCGACAGGGCATGGTAAGATAACCGTGCTTAATGGTGCCGGGTGCAACATGGTAAAACTCAACGGCAAGATCGATCAACTGGAACGCCATGCCCTGGACCAGGATTGTGGGATGATATTGGATCTGTTTGGCGATATCATTCCAGGGTATCGTCCCTATGTGAACTACGAATCTGCCTATCCCCCCAATTAACCCACTGGAAAGGCAATACAATGAACTATTTAATCACCGGCGCAGCAGGTTTTATCGGATTTCATTTGGCCCAGGCACTTCTTCGGCAAGGGGCCCAGGTGACCGGCATTGACAATCTTAATGACTATTATGATCCCCGGCTTAAAAAAGCCCGGTTAAAACAACTTGAAAAATACGATCATTTTACGTTTGACCTCCTTGATCTGGCCGACAGGGAAAGGATGAGGGCTCTTTTCCAAAGCCAACGGTTTGATGTTGTGGTCAACCTTGCGGCCCAGGCAGGCGTCCGTTACAGTATTGATAATCCCGATGCCTATGTGGATTCGAATCTTACGGGATTTGCCAACGTCCTTGAGGGGTGCCGCAACGGCAAGGTGGGTCATCTTGTCTATGCGTCCTCCAGTTCTGTCTACGGTCAAAACAGGAAAATGCCTTTTTCCGTCACCGATGCTGTGGATCATCCCGTCTCCTTGTATGCTGCCACAAAGAAATCCAACGAACTCATGGCCCATGCCTACGCCCATCTCTATTCCATTCCCGTGACGGGATTGCGGTTTTTCACGGTGTACGGTCCCTGGGGGCGTCCGGATATGGCCTACTTCAAGTTTACCAAGGCCATCCTGGAAGGAAAATCCATTGATGTCTACAACCACGGCAACATGCGCCGGGATTTCACCTATATCGATGATATCGTAAAGGGCGTGGTGAAAGTGATGGAGAGGCCGCCGGTTGCAGGTGAAAAAAACAACGACAGTGGGAGCTCGGCTCCCTATCGGCTTTATAACATAGGGAATAACGAACCCGTTGAGCTGGGTTGTTTTATCGAGGTCCTGGAAAGGCATCTTGGGCAAAAGGCTGTGAAAAACATGTTGCCCATGCAGCCGGGGGATGTGCCTGCCACCTATGCCGACATCGACAGCCTGGCAGCCGATACAGGCTTTAAACCCCAAACTTCTATTGACGAGGGACTGGGGCGTTTCGTGGATTGGTATCGTGAATTCTACGGCTAAACGGGTCTATGGTGCCGGTCAAATGACGTGATACCAACCCACCCTCATTAACAAGTAGCGGTATCAATTGGTCTGACCAGAGCGATAATACTTTTTTAGGAGTTTTTTTTGAATATTACAATGATCGGAACCGGATATGTGGGCCTTGTATCAGGGGCATGCTTCTCTGAAATGGGAAGTCGTGTGACCTGTGTCGATGTGGATGAACAGAAGATAGAGAATTTGCAAAAGGGGATTCTTCCCATTTACGAACCCGGTCTCGAGGCCATGGTGTGTCAAAATCAAGCAGATGGTTTGCTGGTTTTTTCCACCTCCCTTGCCCATGCCATGAAGAAGTCAAGCCTCTACTTTATTGCCGTTGGCACGCCGCCGGGTGAGGACGGTTCTGCAGATCTTCGCTATGTCCTAAGCGTTGCCTCCGAAATTGGAAAAAATATCGAGTCCTATGCCGTGATCGTTGATAAATCGACTGTCCCCGTGGGAACAGCGGACAAGGTCAGGGCCACCGTTCAAAAAGAGCTTGACCGTCGCGGGGTTGAGGTCGAGTTTGATGTTGTGAGCAACCCGGAGTTCCTCAAGGAGGGAGCAGCGTTAAACGATTTCATGAAACCGGACAGGATCATTGTCGGGGCTGATACGGCCAGGGCCCGCAAGGAGATGAAACGGCTCTACGCGCCGTTTTCAAGGAATCGGGACAAGATCATCTTCATGAGCGTCAGGGACGCCGAGATGACCAAGTATGCGGCAAACTCCATGCTGGCAACCAAGATCTCCTTCATGAACGAGGTGGCCAACATCTGTGAGCGCCTTGGGGTGGATGTGGAAAACGTGAGAAAGGGGATTGGGTCTGATTCAAGGATCGGCTACTCTTTTATCTATCCCGGGTGCGGTTACGGCGGCTCCTGTTTTCCAAAAGATGTCAAGGCGTTGATCCGGACAAGCATGGAAAACGGGTTTGAGCCCCAACTTTTGTCTGCCGTGGAAAGCCGGAATCAGCTCCAGAAACAACGACTGTTCCAGAAGATCGTGGCTCGGTTTGGAAACGATCTTTCCGGATTTTCGTTTGCGGTGTGGGGGCTTGCCTTTAAGCCGGGGACCGACGACATGAGGGAGGCACCGTCCGTTGTGCTGATCAACGACCTTGTGAAGGCCGGGGCAAAGGTGCGCGCCTATGATCCGGTTGCCATGAACGAGGCCCGGCGGGAGTTCCCACAAGAGTGGTTTGACGACAACAGGATCGTCCTGGTCGAACAGCCCTATGATACCCTGGACAATGCCGATGCATTGGTTCTTGTTACCGAATGGAAAACCTTCCGCCAGCCCGACTTCAACGAGATGAAGGAGCGTATGGCAAAGCGGGTGATCTTTGACGGCAGGAATCAGTACGATCCCGAAGATGTCCGGGAGTCCGGGTTTGACTATCACGGCATCGGTCGCTAACTGTTTTTTACCTTGACATTTTTCGTGGGGTTGTCACAATACAGGGCAGTACTTCCTGAGCGCCCATACGGCAACCCTGCTTATTAACAACTTGGTGATGATTCGCGGAACCCTTCGATCGCTTGCTCCTATGGAATAGACCATTGACAATCCGTTTCCTTTTGGGAAATCGAAGCAATAGTATTCCAACTTAACAGGAGGATAGCATGGAACAAAAGAAGAGATGTTTGGCTTTGCTGGTTGCAGTAATCGCTCTTTTTGTCTTCACGTTGCCTGCAATGGCATCCGACGGAAAGGTCAACATCAACACGGCAACCGAAAAAGAGTTGTGCACCCTGAAGCGGGTGGGGCCGAAGTATGCAAAACGGATCATTGAGCACCGCAACAAGGAGGGGGCGTTTAATACCCCCAAGGATATTATCAAGGTAAAGGGAATAGGGCCCAAGACCTTTGAGGCGAATAAGGCATTCATCGTTGTCAAGGATGGCGATTAACACTAAGAGGTTCAGGCTTCGATTTTCCAAAAGGTGCAACCGCCACTTGAAAATCGGTGGTTTTGTATTACTATTTAGAACCATGCTGACTTGTCGGTGTGGTTTTTTATTTTTAACGGGGCTGAATAGACACTAGGAGAGTATAAAATTTGGAGATATCAAAGGCTTTTGCAAAAAGATCATTTCTTGTGATCATGGGTTTTATGGTGATGTTGATGCTGTGTTTGGATGCAGGCGTCTATTTCGGGATGGAAAGATTGTTACAGCTTCTCGCCTCGGATACCTGGACGGCCGTCAAAATATCGAAGCTTGTGTCAGTGCACTTTTTCGATTGGTTTCTGCCGGCTTCCGCGGCTGTTTTTCTCCTGTGTGGTATTATCCTGTGGCTTGTTGTCAGGGTCGGGGTTGCATCGCTTTTCAGAACCCAAGCGGTTGAACCGCCCCTTAAAAAGCAAGGCAAAAAGGATGCGGCCGACCAAAGACTCGAGCAGGAGAGACGACGACGGGTCTTTTTGCATGTGCTTTCGGTGCTCCAGCGTGAAGGCAGGCTTCTCGACTTTTTTGACGAGGATCTCTCTTTGTATGACGATGATCAGATTGGGGCAGCCGTCAGAAGCATTCAAGAGGATTGCAAAAAGACCATTGGTAAGTATCTTTCACCCAAACCCGTGATCGACAGGGAAGAGGGGGACGAGGTGGTGGTGGAGCTGGGATTTGATCCTGACGCCATCAAACTCACCGGCAACGTGACAGGAACCCCGCCCTTTAAAGGCGTGCTGAGACACCGGGGGTGGAAGGCCGGCAAAAGGGAGATTCCAAAACTCTCCGACGTGCTTGATTCCACTATTATCGTTCCTGCGGAAGTTGAGATGGAATGATATACCGGGGTCAGGCTTAGCTTATTGGTGTAAACCGCTTGTCTCTTTGGGTCTAATCGCAATAAGCTAATGATATGCCGGGGTCAGGCTTAGCTTATTGGTGTAAATTGTTTGTTACTTTGAGTTTGTTCGCAATAAGCTAAGCCTGACCCCTAAACGTTAAACGTAACTTTTTATATTATTGACAGGTTTATAGCTTATCGCATATGAATAGATCCCATTTCTTATCCCTAGGGTAAACCGGTATTAATTCAAGTGTGAATGGCTATAAAACATACGGAGTGCTTTCGTGAAAAATGCCCGCTACATTGTCGGTATCGACCTTGGAACAACCAACAGCGTTGTGGCCTACACCGATGCCGTAACAACCGATGAGTCCGAAATAAAGGTTTTTAAAATACCCCAACTCACAGGGGCTGGTGTCCTTGAAGCGCGGGAGACCCTTCCATCCTTCCTCTATCTGCTGGAGGGGGGTGAGGTTTCGGACGCCTCCCTTGCCCTGCCGTGGAGCGATCAAAATACCATGACCGCGGGAGCATTTGCCAGGGATCGGGGAGCCGAAGTGCCCCATAAGCTTGTCAGCTCATCAAAGTCCTGGCTCTGTAATGGCCAGGTTGACCGGGAGGATGCTGTCCTTCCCTGGGGAAGTCCGGATAATGTTGAAAAGATATCTCCTGTGCGGGCTTCAAGCAGTATCCTTTCCCACATCCGGCAGGCATGGAATTTTGAGATGGCCGGAAACGATGACGCTCTTTTTCTTGAGAATCAGGAAATCTATTTGACGGTCCCGGCATCCTTTGACGCCGTGGCAAGGGAGCTCACCGTCCAGGCTGCCCACATGGCGGGCCTGACCGATATCACCCTTATCGAGGAACCCCAGGCGGCGTTCTATTCCTGGATCGACAGGTCCGGGGATGACTGGCGGGACAAGGTTGAAAAAGGTGACCTCGTTCTTGTCTGCGATATCGGGGGCGGAACCAGTGATTTCAGTCTCATCGAGGTTCAGGAAGAAGAGGGGGGTGCTCTTGCCCTTGAGCGGCTTGCCGTGGGAGACCATCTCCTTGTGGGTGGCGATAACATCGATCTTGCCCTGGGCTATTTTCTTGCATCAAAGCTACGGGAAAAAGGGAAAAAACTGGATGCCTGGCAGATGAGGGGGCTTGTCCACTCCTGCAGAAAAGCAAAGGAATCTCTATTCACCGGGGATAGTCGGGGAGAGTATCCTGTGACGATCCTGGGGAGGGGGTCCGGACTTATCAAGGGAACCATCAAGTCAACGCTTGAGTACGCTGATGTGGAGAAGATCGTCCTGGACGGTTTCTTTCCGGAAGGGGGCCTTGATCAGAAACCTGCCCAAAACAATGTGTCCGGAATCAGGGAGTTTGGCCTGGGCTATGCGTCCGATCCCGGCATCACCCGCCACCTGGCCAAGTTTGTTTCGGCCCACAGGGACGCCCAGGGCCAGGTTCGCCTGCCAACGGCCGTTGTGTTCAATGGCGGTGTGATGAAATCCCCGGCCCTGCGGGAGCGGGTCATGGAGACCCTCGCCTTCTGGAGCGAAGGTGAGGGCCAGGGGCCGATCCGGGTGATCGATACCGGTGATTTTGATTTGAGTGTTGCACGGGGGGCAGCGTACTATGGCCGTGCCGCCAAGGGTGACGGCATTCGAATTCGGGGCGGCCTCGGTTGTTCCTACTATCTGGCGGTGGAGGCTTCCATGCCGGCAGTCCCCGGCATCGTCCTGCCAACCCGGGCGCTGTGCATCGCCCCATTCGGCATGGAAGAGGGGACTGGCGCGGTGAACGAAGGCCGGCTCTTCAACCTGGTTGTGGGGGATGTCGTTCGATTCGATATCATGACGTCAACCATCCGTCACCAGGATATGGTTGGTAACATCGTCGACAACTGGGAGCATGAGGAGATCCGGGAGCTATCCACCATCGAGACCATTCTTGAGGGGGAAGCTAATACGGTTATCCCGGTGACCTTTGAGGTGAGACTCACCGAAATTGGCACCCTTGAATTCTGGGCTTGTTCACGGGACGATGACCGGCGCTGGAAGCTTGAGTTCAATGTACGGCCGAAATCAGAATAAAACAGGTAAAATAGTAAAAAGAAAGGGCGCGTATCTCTTCACAAAATTAGGGGACGCTTCTCTCTATAAACACTTATAGGTCTTCGCATATGAATTGATATCGTTTTTTACCAAAACGGTAAAGCGAGTATCAGCTCAAGTGCGAACATCTATAGGGGGAGTGTCCCCCATTATGAACGACCCCGCTAAAGGAGTTTGGTTTGGATTTCCAGGATAAACATTTTGTAGTTGGCATCGATCTTGGCACAACCAATTGTGCTGTTTCCTACGTCGACCTCACCACTATAAACGATCTGGGCGGTAAGAACCCCATCAAAACATTTAACGTGCCCCAGCTCACCGGAGCCGGAGAGTTTTCCGGGAGTCCGGTATTGCCGTCTTTTCTCTACATTCCTGGGGATTACGATGTCTCTGGAGCCGCGTTAAAACATCCCTGGAAAACCGAGGATGACAGGTTTGTCGGCGCCTTTGCCAGGGATCACGGCGCAAAGGTCCCGTCCAGGCTTGTCTCGTCTGCTAAAAGTTGGCTCTGCCACGCACGGGCCGACAGGGAAGCGAAGATTCTTCCCTGGGGAGCCGAAGGGGTGGACAAGGTCTCGCCGGTTGCGGCAACGTCCCTCTATCTGAGGCACATTAAAAAGGCCTGGAATCACAACAAGCGGGACGAGGATCTTTTCCTCGAAAACCAATTCGTCGTCATCACCGTGCCCGCCTCCTTTGACGAGGCTGCCAGGGAGTTTACCCTGAAGGCCGCCAAAGAGGCCGGATTCGGTGGGAACGTCACCCTCCTGGAAGAGCCCCTGGCCGCGTTCTACGCATGGCTCGTTCTCCATGAAAAAGACTGGCAGAACCATGTTCGGCCCAACGATCTCATCCTGGTGTGTGATGTGGGCGGCGGCACCACTGATTTTACGCTGATAACCCTGAAAGAGTCCGAGGGGAGTCCCAGGTTCGAGCGGCTCGCCGTTGGGGATCATCTGATCCTGGGGGGAGACAATATCGACCTTGCCCTGGCTAACCTTGTGGAGTCAAAGTTTAAGAAGCGGGAGACCCTTTCCCAGGATCGCTGGAAGACCCTCTGTCATAAGTGCCGGGATGCCAAAGAGAAGATTTTGGAACAGGGCCGGGATTCCGTAAGGATCACCCTTAAGGGGCAGGGGCGGTCCGTTATCGCAGGAACCCTTGCAGCAGACCTTACCCGGGAGGATCTTGAAACCATCCTCTGCCAAGGCTTTTTTCCCGATGTTGCACCGGAAGAGAATCGTCGAAAACCCTCTGGCAAGGCCATTGCGGAGTTTGGGCTTCCCTATGAGCAGGAGCCTGCCATTACGCGGCATATCGGTTGGTTTCTGGAAAAACATCGGGACGAGGTGAAACAACTCCTCGGAAAAGAGCCCTTGCCTGACCATATCCTGTTTAATGGGGGCTCCCTTAAGCCGTCCCTTCTCCAGGAGAGGATCCGCAGTTCCATCCGGCACTGGTTTGGTTCGGAAAAAGCAGAACTCCCCGCGCTTCTTGAAAATCGGAACCCGGATCTCTCCGTTGCCGTGGGCGCATCCTACTACGGCCTTGTGAAGCAGGGCACTGGTGTGAGGGTCGGCAGCGGCAGTCCCAGGAGTTATTATGTGGGGGTTGCGACCCAGCAGGGCAGTAAGAACGGAGATGCAAAGGCGCTCTGTGTCGTGGAGCGGGGTCTTGATGAAGGGTCGACCATCGATCTTCCTAGGATGGAGTTTGAGGTGCTGACAAATCAGCCGGTCTCCTTTGATATGTTCAGCTCAAGCTTTCGTTCCGGGGACAAAAGCGGTGATGTCATTCCTATTGATGACTCGTTGTCACCAATGACACCCATGCATACCGTTGTCAAGTTTGGCAAAAAAGGCGGGCAGCGAAGCGTGCCCGTGACCATCGAGCCCGAATATACCGAGATGGGTTCCCTTGCCATCTGGTGTCGCTCCAGTGTTTCAAGCCATAGATGGAAGCTTGAGTTCCAGCTCAGGGACGAGGCACAGCCCCTGAACGGTTCAGAGACCGAGGTGTTTGAATCTTCGGTGGTTGAAGAGGCCTGCCTTCTGATCGACAAGGCTTTTTCAGATACGTCCGGGGCAAAAGAGGTGGCAGGGCTTGTCAAACAGCTTGAACGGCTGGTCGAAAGGCAGAAGAGTCGCTGGCCCTTGTCACTCTTGAGGGCCATGGCGGACCGTCTCCTTGACAGGGCCGTTGTTAGGAAATTGAGCCCTGAACACGAGGTGCGCTGGCTCAACATGACGGGGTTCTGTGCCCGTCCCGGTTTTGGAGATGCCTTTGATGAAGAGCGCATGCGTAAGCTTTGGAAAATATACCTTTCCGGTCTTGCCTTTCCAAAGGCAAAACAGAATATCAGCGAGTGGTGGGTCTTCTGCCGCAGGATTGCAGGGGGGATGAAAGCCGGGCAGCAGCGCCAGTTTTTCCAGGACATCACTCCTTATTTGCTTGCCACCAACAGTTCTAAGAAGAGGGTGTCGCCCCAGGAGTTGACCGAAATCTGGATGGCTGCGGCAAACATGGAGCGCCTCCTCGTGAAGGACAAGGTTGCCCTCGGCAGGGCCATGGGCAACCTGCTCAAACCGGGAAAATCGCCGGCTCAGCTATTTTGGGCGTTTTCACGCATTGGAGCAAGGGAACTTCTTTACGGATCCGTGGACAGGGTCGTTCCCCCCAAGGAGGCTGCCGTATGGATAAGGAAGATGATCAACAAGCAGCAGAAGGCAAACGGTACCCTGGCAACTGCCCTGGCGCAGATCGCCAGAAAGACAGGGGATAGAACCCGGGATTTCGATCCTGGGGTTACATCCGATCTTCTTGAGTGGTTCGAGGCTAATAATGCCCATGACTGTTCCGCCATTGTCAGGGAGAAGGTCTCCATTGCAGACACCGAAACAACGGCTATCTTTGGTGAAAGCCTGCCCCAGGGCCTTGTTTTAAAGGTGTAGATCTGTATCAAAGGCAGTTTTTAAGAAAATGTTTGGATTGTATTAAAATAATGTTTGACATTTATCGGCATTAGACTTATATTAGTTAAGCTTTTGTGAAACGCTCTTTCTTCTCACAAGGGTATCTTATTTTTTTGATCTTTGAAAACTGGTTAGTGACAACAAGAGATGAAACGTGTTTTTTGGGTGCTTTTGAAAGCACGTAAAAG